>JBDTRG010000001.1:0-10043 GCA_039931775.1 Betaproteobacteria bacterium
GCGTCGTGATGCTGGTTCGCGTCATGCAGGGGACATTGAAGCCGCGCGACAAGATCCTGCTGATGGCGGCGGGCGCCGCCTACAATTGCGAGCAGGTCGGCGTGTTCACACCGAAGGCGATCGCACGCGATTCGCTGTCGGCCGGCGGTGTCGGTTTCATCATCGCCGGCATCAAGGAAATCGACGCCGCCAAGGTCGGCGACACAGTGACGCTCGCGGCGCGGCCTGCAGCCACGGCGCTGCCGGGGTTCAAGGACGTCAAGCCGCAGGTCTTCGCGGGGCTCTATCCGATCGAGTCGAATCAGTACGAGGCGCTGCGCGACGCGCTTGCCAAGCTGAAGCTGAACGACGCCTCGCTGCACTACGAGCCCGAGGTTTCACAGGCGCTGGGGTTCGGGTTCCGCTGCGGCTTCCTGGGCCTCCTGCACATGGACATCGTCCAGGAGCGGCTCGAGCGCGAGTACGACATGGATCTCATCACGACCGCGCCGACCGTCATCTACCAGGTCCTGATGCGCGACGGGACGCTCTCGGAGATCGAGAATCCGTCCAAGCTCCCCGACCTGTCGCGCGTCGAGGAAATCCGCGAGCCGGTCATCACTGCGACGATCCTTATGCCTCAGGAATACGTGGGGACGGTGATCACCCTTTGCACCGAGCGGCGCGGCACGCAGAAGAACATGCAGTATCTCGGCCGGCAGGTGATGCTGACCTACGAGCTGCCGCTCGCCGAAGTCGTGATGGATTTCTTCGACAAGCTGAAATCGGTGTCGCGGGGCTACGCGTCGCTCGACTACGAGTTCAAGGAATTCCGGCCGGCCGACGTCATCAAGCTCGACATTCTGATCAACGGCGATCGCGTCGATGCGCTGTCCGTGATGGTGCACCGGTCGGTGGCGATCTACCGGGGCCGCGAGGTCGTCGCGAAGATGCGCAAGCTGATCCCGCGGCAGATGTTCGACGTCGCGGTCCAGGCGTCGATCGGCGCGCAGATCATCGCCCGCGAAACGATCAAGGCAATGCGCAAGAACGTGCTCGCCAAATGCTACGGCGGCGACATCACGCGCAAGAAGAAACTTCTCGAGAAGCAGAAGGCCGGCAAAAAGCGGATGAAGGCGGTCGGCAGCGTCGAGATACCCCAGGAGGCCTTCCTCGCGATCCTCCAGGTCGGCGACAAATGAATCTCGGACACGAACGGGCACAACGACAATGAACTTCGCGCTGATCCTGTTTCTGGCGACGGTCGTCACCGGCGTCATCGCGCTCGCCGACAAAGTCTACTTCGGCAAGCATCGCGATGCCGGCGCCCCGGAGCCTTGGTGGATCGAATATCCGAAGAGTTTCTTCCCTGTGCTCCTGATCGTCTTCCTGCTGCGCTCGTTCGTCGCGGAGCCGTTCAAGATCCCGTCGTCGTCGATGCGGCCCACGCTCGAGGTCGGCGACTTCATCCTCGTCAACAAGTTCGCGTACGGGCTGCGGCTGCCGATCGTCGAGCAGAAGATCGTCCCGCTGTCCGACCCCCGCCGTGGCGACGTCGTCGTGTTCCGGTATCCGCTGAACCCGTCGCAGGACTTCATCAAGAGGGTCATCGGGATTCCCGGCGACACCGTCGTCTACAAGGACAAGAAGCTCACCGTCAACGGCGAGCCGTGGCCGCAGAAGGCCGAGGGCACGTACAGCTACCTCGAGGGCCTGCGCTTCGAAACGATGGCGCAGTTCGCCGAGACCGTCGGCGGCGGGCCGGGACCGAAGGAGCACCTTGCGGCGGTCGATCCGACGATGCCGTCCGTCAGCCCGGGGCAGGTGCGCGCATTTCCCGGACGCGACAACTGCGACTACAATCCCGATGGCAGCGGTTTCACGTGCAAGGTTCCTGCAGGCAACTACTTCGTGATGGGCGACAATCGCGATCGTAGCGACGACGGCCGATACTGGGGTTTCGTCCCCGACGACCACCTGCGAGGACGGGCGTTCTTCATCTGGTTCAATTGGGACGATATCGCCGGATTGTCGTTCAAGCGGGTCGGCAGCGGAATTCGATAGGAGGAAGCGATGTACCAGCGAATGCGTCAGCGCGGGTTGTCGATGATTGGATTCCTGTTCGTCACCCTGGTCGTGGTCATTGCCGTCCTGCTGGGCTTTACGATCACGCCTGCGTTCATCGAGTACTACTCGGTCACGAAGGCGCTCGAGAAGACGCTGGTGGCGACCAAGGACCTGAATTCGGCGAAGGACATCCGGAACGAGTTCCAGCGGGTCGCCGACGCCGGCTACATCGATTCGGTCGGCGGCAGGGACATCGAGATCACGAAGAACAAGAACGAGATTACGCTGAGCATCAGCTGGACCCGCAAGCTTCACCTCATCGGCAACGCGAGCCTCCTGCTCGAGTTCGACGCGTCGGCCACGCGCTGACGCGCCTCCCGGGCCACGGCCGAGCGAATCCGCCGGAGGATGCCGTCCATCGCCCTTCCTGACGAACTCGGATTCGTGTTCAGCCGTCCCGAGCTCGAGGCACAGGCGCTGACGCACCGCAGTTACGGCGTTTCCCATAACGAGCGGCTTGAGTTCGTCGGCGACGCCGTGTTGAATTGTGCGATCGGCGCGGCGCTGTTCGACCGCTTTCCTTCGATCCCGGAAGGCGATTTGTCGCGAGTGCGCGCAAGCCTAGTCAATCGCGACACGCTCGCGCGACTCGCGCGGGGCTTGGGACTCGCGGGCCGGATCCTGCTTGGCGAGGGAGAGGTGAAAAGCGGCGGTGCCGAGCGACCCTCGATCCTCGCCAACACCCTCGAAGCGATATTCGGCGCGGTCTTCGTCGATGCGGGCTACGACGCGGCTTCCGCGGTAATCCTGCGAATCTACGCGTCGGAGCTCGTGGCCCTCGACCCTGCGGCGCTCGGCAAGGATCCGAAGACCCGCCTTCAGGAGTGGCTGCAGGCCCGCCGAATCGCGCTGCCCGAGTATGCGGTGATCGGCGTCGACGGCGAGGCGCATGCGCAGACCTTCACGATCGAATGCCGAATCGCCGCACTCGGTATCGCGGAGAGTGGCAGCGGATCGAGCCGGCGCGCCGCTGAGCAGGCCGCGGCGGCGCGGACTTACGAAGCCGCGACGTCCGCACACGGCACCGAACGCGGTGATTGACGCCCGCAACGAAGCAGGCTTTCGCTGCGGCTACGTCGCAATCGTTGGCCGCCCGAACGTCGGCAAGTCGACGCTGATGAATCGCATGGTCGGTGCGAAGGTGAGCATCACGTCGCGGAAAGCGCAGACCACCCGTCATCGCGTCACCGGGATTGCGACCCGGCCCGATGCGCAATTCGTCTTCGTCGATACGCCGGGATTCCAGACGAAGCACCATTCGCGGCTGAACGACCGCATGAACAAGACGGTCACGCAGAGCCTCGCCGACGTCGACGCGACGATACTCGTGATCGAGGCGGGCAGGACCACGGACGCCGACCGTGCGGTGATCCGCTTGCTGCCAAAGGGTGCGAGCGTCGTCATCGCGTTGAACAAGATCGACCGCCAGAAGGATCGCGACCTGCTGCTGCCGCAGATGGCAGAGCTCGCCGCGCTCGTTCCGGCGGCCGCGATCGTTCCCGTAAGCGCCGAAAAGGACCGCGGGCTCGACGCGCTGCTGGCTGAAGTCGGCAAGCGGTTGCCGGCCGGCGCCCCGGTCTTCGGCGACGACGAAATCACCGACCGGGACGAGCGCTTCCTCGCCGCCGAATTCGTACGGGAAAAGATCTTCCGGCTGCTGGGCGAGGAGGTGCCGTATGCGACGACGGTGGCGATCGACAGCTTCGAACTCGACGGCGCCCTGCGCAAGATCCACGCGACGATCTACGTCGATCGCGACAACCAGCGGGCGATCCTGCTGGGCGCGGGCGGCGCTCAGATGAAGGAGATCGCGTCGGCGGCCCGCGTCGACATGGAGCGGCTGTTCGGCGGTCCGGTCTTTCTGGAGGTATGGGTGCGCGTCAAGCGTGGATGGGCCGACGACGAGGCGATGCTCAGCCGGCTCGGGTACTGATCGCGTCAACGCAACCCTCGGCCTGACATGGCGACACGCTCGCAACCGCAGCGCCGCGACGATCAGCCGGCCTTCGTGCTGCATACGTACGCGTATCGCGAGACGAGCTTGATCGTCGAGGCGTTCACGGCCGACCATGGGCGCATCGCGATGGTCGCGCGCGGGGCCAAGCGGCCGCGCTCGGAGATGCGCGGGCTCCTGCACGGATTCCAGCCGCTGCTGCTGTCGTGGGCCGGCCAGCACGAGCTCAAGACGTTGCTCAAGGGCGAATGGCGCGGCGGTCTGCCGCACCTCGGTGGTGCAGCGCTCCTGTGCGGCTTCTACTTGAACGAACTGCTGCTGAAGTTGCTGCCGCGGGAGGATCCGCATCCCGGCCTCTTCGCGAGCTACGAAACCGCACTCGGCGAACTCGCAACGGGCGCGCAGCAGGCCCCGGTATTGCGCCGGTTCGAATTGACGCTCCTGGCCGAGCTCGGTTACGCGCTGCCGCTCGCGCGCGAAGCGGACACCGGCAATCCGATCGATCCCGCCGCGCGGTACCATTACGCCTTCGACCGCGGTCCGCGCCGCACACCGCCGCAACCGGGCGCACGGCTGCCCGTCGTCCGCGGCGCGACGCTCCTGGCCCTTGCCGGCGACCGCTACGTGGATGCGGAGACCGCCGCCGAGGCGAAGCGCTTGATGCGCGAAGTGCTCGACCATTACCTGGAACAGCGAGGCGTCGAGAGCCGTCGCGTCGTCCAGGATCTGCAGGCGCTCGACGTGAAGCGCGAAGAGGAGGACGAACGTCGTGATTGAACTCGGTGTCAACATCGACCACGTGGCGACGCTGCGGCAGGCGCGCCGCACCTACGAACCGGATCCGCTGTGGGCCGCCGTGGAGGCGCATCTTGGCGGGGCCGACGGGATCACCGTGCACTTGCGCGAGGATCGCCGGCACATCCACGACGACGATGTGCGACGTCTGCGCGAAATCGTCCACATCAAGCTCAATCTAGAAATGGCCGCCACGGCCGAGATGATCGGCATCGCGGTTCGTCTGAAGCCGGAGATGGCGATGCTCGTGCCCGAGGGCCGGCACGAGATCACGACCGAGGGCGGGCTCGACGTCGTGGCGCAGGAAGCCAAGATCAGGGACGCCGTCACGGAACTCGCCGATGCCGGGATCAAGGCGAGCGTGTTCATCGACGCGGACTTGCGCCAGGTCGACGCCTCGGCGCGCGCGGGCGCCAAGGTCTGCGAGATCCACACCGGACCCTATGCGGAGGCGTTCCACGCAAAAGGGCGCGATCCGCAGAGTGCGGCGGTCGTCGCCGAGCTCACGAAGATCCGCGCGGCGGGTGAGGCCGTCATCGAGCGCGGAATGCGCTTCAACGCGGGCCATGCGCTCAATTACTTCAACGTACAGCCGGTCGCGTCATTGCCCGGCGTGCGCGAGCTGCACATCGGCCACGCGATCGTGTCGCGCGCGGTGTTCGTCGGATTGCGCGAAGCGGTGCGGCAGATGAAGGCGTTGCTGCGCGAGGCGGCACAATGACCGCGAACGCCGCGTGAAGGGCGTGTCTTGATTGACCTTCCCCGCGGCCCGGTCTTCCTGGGCGTCGAAGGCGTCGCTCTCACCGCCGCCGACCGGGAGCGGCTCGCCCACCCGCTGACCGGTGGCGTGATCCTGTTCGCCCGCAATTTCGTGTCGCCGGCGCAGTTGCGTGAGTTGACGGCCGCCATCCGCGCGTTGCGTGCGCCTGCGCTTCTGATCGCCGTCGATCACGAGGGCGGCCGCGTTCAGCGTTTTCGCGAAGGCTTCACGGCGATACCGGCGATGCGCACGCTGGGCGAGCTCTGGGATCGCGACCTGGCCGGTGCCGCGCGCGAGGCGCTGCGCCTTGGGTCGGCCATCGGCGCCGAACTCGTCGCCCACGGCCTCGATTTCAGCTTCACGCCCGTTCTCGACCTCGACCATGGCGCAAGCTCGGTGATCGGCGACCGGGCATTCCACCAGAATCCGAATGCGGTCGCGCACCTGGCGGTGGCGCTGCACCGCGGTCTGCGCGCGGTCGGCGTGGCGGGGGTCGGCAAGCACTTCCCGGGACATGGATTCGTCGCCGCCGACTCGCACAGCGATCTGCCGATCGATTCGCGCGCGTTCGCGGAGATCGCCGCCGCCGATCTCGTTCCGTTCGGCGCGCTGATCCATCAGGGACTCGAGGCGATCATGCCTGCGCACGTGATCTACCCGGCGATCGACGCGGAGCCCGCAGGCTATTCGAACAAATGGCTGCGCGACATCTTGCGCGGACGCCTGGGCTTCGATGGCCTCATTTTCTCGGATGACCTCGGCATGGCCGGCGCGATCGGGGTCGGCGACATCGTCGCGCGCGCGGAGGCGTCAATTGCGGCAGGCTGCGACATGGTGTTGACCTGCAACGATTTCGCCGCGGCCGATGACTTGCTCGATCGCTGGAAGCTCTCGCCGAACCCGGAACTTGCGCGCCGCGCCGCGACGATGGCGGCGCGGAAATAGCGGCGACCGGCGCTAATGCGGATGCGGCCAGCGCCCGCCCAGCTTGCGCGTCAGTTCCTCGGCAGTGTGCGCGACGAGGGGGCCGAGCTGCCGGATCCGCTCATCGGGTAGTCGCGGCGACGGGCCGGCGATCGAAATCGCGCCCAGCGGCTCCGCGTATTCATCGTAGATCGTGGCCGCGACGCAGCGGGTGCCCGGTGCGTGCTCCTCGTCGTCAAACGAGTAGCCGCGGTGGCGTATCACCTTGAGTGCCGCCCACATCGTCTCGGACGACACGATCGTGTGCTCGGTGATGCGCGGCAGGCCTCGCACTTTAAGGATCGCGTCGATCTGTTCGTCGGGGAGGGCGGCGAAGATCGCTTTGCCGACTCCGGATGCGTGCAGCGGCACGCGACTGCCCAGCTTGACGAGGATGCGCATCATCTCGCGGCACTGCACCTGCGCGATGAACACCGCCTCGGTGCCGTCGAGCACTGCGAGGTTCGCGGTTTCGCCCGACTGCTCCATCAGGCGGCGCATGTGAACATGGCTTTGCTCGACGAAATCGCGATTGGCGAGGAATCCCGAACCGACGGTGAACGCGTGCAGTCCCACGTACCAGAGCCCGAGGTCCCCGCCCTGGTAGACGTATCCCATCGTTTCCAGTGTCGAGAGCAGCCGATGTGTCGTCGACGGGGGCAAGTCCACGCGCTGCGCAACGTCGGTAAGCGAGATGCCGCCTTCGGCCTTGGCGAGCGCCTCGAGGATATTGAGTCCGCGAGTCAGGCTCTGGACTTGTCCGGTGACGGCGCCAGGCTTCGACGGCGTGCGGCCGCGGCGGGGTGGCGTGGTAAACCGGTGTGGCATCGCAGGTGCGGGACAAGGTCGTGCGGTAATCGTGAACGCTACCACAGAACCCCATCAGAGACAGTTGATCCGAGGGCACGGCCATCTGAAAATGTCGCCGGCGCGTCCGGGCGTGCGCCGGGGCCGCCAAGATCCCGATGCCGGCGCCACGCACCGACGTTGACCATTTCAAACTCGACACAAGGAGACTCGCCATGCCATCCCCTTGTCGTTCCGCCGCGCTCGCATTGCACGACATGACCGAATCCGACCTTCGCGCGATCTATCGGCTGATCGTCCATCTCGGGCCGGGCGGCGCACCTGCGGCAGCGTACGTGCCGCCGAACCAGGAGCCGAAGCCACCTTTCGTCACGTTCCCGGCGCCGCCGAAGTAGCCTGTTAGGCGAGCTTCAGGTGCGGCGTCGCCGCGAAATGGTCGCCGGCGATATCGACCTGGTATTTCGCGCCGAGCACGATGGCGTCGGTCAGCGCAACATCTGCGCGCGCATAGCCCATCGCGACGGCGCGGCCGTATTTGCGGCTGTATCCCGTCGACGTCAGCTCGCCGACGTTCTTCCCGTTCATCAGAATCGGTTCCCCACCCCACGGAAACGCCGCGGGATCGTCGATTGTGAACATGACAAGGCGCTTCTTGACACCGGCCGCAAGCTGCTTCGCGAGCGCGTCGCGGCCGAGAAATGCCGTCGGCTTGTCCATCTTGACCGCATAGCCGAGGCCCGCTTCCCACGGAGTCTCATCCGGGCCAAGCTCGGCACCCCAACCCCGGCGGCCGGCCTCGATGCGCAGCGCATCGATCGTGTAGTAGCCGGCGTCCTTCAGGCCGAACTCCGCGCCGACGCTCCACAGCGCGTCATACAGCGTCAGGCATTGGTCCGAAGACACGTAAAGCTCGTACCCCGGACCGCCGACATAGCTCATCCGCGCGGCGCGAACGCGGGCGTAGCCGACGTCGATCATCTTTGTCGTCGAGAAAGCCATGCCGGCCTTCGACAGATCGTCCGGCGATATCCGGTTGAGCAGCGCTTCGGCCTTCGGTCCCATGACCGAGATGACCGAATTGGCGTTGGTGACGTCGACGAGCGCCGCATGATCGTCTGCGCCGATCGCTCGCTCGATCCAGGCGAAGTCGCGCGTCGTCTGCGCCGATCCGGTGATGATGAAGAATTCGGCCGGACCGGTCCGAACGATCGTAAGGTCGCTCTCGAATCCGCCGCGCGCGTTCAGCATCGCGGTGTAGACCATCTTTCCGACCGGCACGTCGATCTCGTTGGCGCATAGTCGCTGCAATGCAGCCAGCGCATCGCGACCCTTCAACACAAACTTGGAAAACGACGTTTGGTCGAAAACGACCGCATCCTCGCGGCACGCGCGCTGTTCCTCGAGGACGTAAGGCAGCCAGCCAGGCGTGCCAAGCGTGTAGGGCGGTTTGGTTGCGCCCGGCGGCAGAAGGTAATTCGCGCGTTCCCAGTTCATTTTGCTGCCGAACACGGCACCCTTGGCTGCCAGCCGGTCGTAGAGCGGTGAGCGGCGGAGCGGCCGGACGGTTTCCAACTCTTCGCGCGGCCAGCGCATCGCGTAGTGGAGGCCGAGGGTCTCGACCGTGCGGTCGGCCAAGTGCCTCCGGTTGGCGTGGAAGGGGGCGAAGCGGCGCGTGTCGACGTCCCACAGGTCGAGCGGGGCGTCGCCGCCGACGATCCATTCGGCGACGAGCCGGCCTGCGCCACCCGCGTTGGCGATCCCTGCCGAGTTGAATCCGGCACAAACGAAGAATCCGGCGAGCTCCGGCGCTTCGCCGAGGATGAAGTTGCCGTCGAGCGTGAAGCTCTCCGGACCGTTAAGCAGCAGCTTGACCTCGGCGGTCTCGAGGCAAGGCGTGCGGTGGATCGCGTTGGTCATCAGGATTTCGAAATGGTCCCAGTCCTCGGGCAGCAGCTGGAACTCGAATCCGTCGGGGATCGGGTCGACGTTCCACGGCTTCGCCTTCGGTTCGAAGCCGCCCATCACGAGGCCGCCGACCTCTTCCTTGTAGTAGAGAAAGCCGTCGGGATCGCGGATGACCGGCATGTCGGTCGACACGCCGGCAATCGGCTTGGTGACGAGATAGAAGTGCTCGGCGGCGTAGAGCGGGACCGTGACGCCGGCGAGCCGGCCGAACGCGCGCGCCCATTGCCCGCCGCAATTGACGATGGTCTCGCAGGCGATCGCGCCCTCGTCGTCCCCGGACTTCCACGTGACGCCGGCCACGCGTCCCGCCTTCGTTGTGACGCCGGTCGCCTTGACGTCTTCGACGATCGTCGCGCCATTCATTCGCGCGCCCTTGGCGAGCGACTGCGTCAGGTCCGTCGGATTCGCCTTGCCGTCACCGGGAATCCAGACGGCGCCGGCGAGATCGTCGGTGCGCAGGATCGGCACCATTTTCCGGGCTTCGGCAGGTGTAATGAAGTCGAATTCGATACCGAAGCTCTTCGCGCGGGCCATCTGGCGCTTGACCAGCGTCAGCCGGTCGGGGGTCTTGGCGACGTTGAGGCTGCCGCACTGCTTCCAGCCGGTGGCGAGACCCGTTTCCTTCTCGAGCGACGAGTAGAGCTCGATGCCGTAGCGGCTCATCCGCGTGGCGTTGCGCGTCGCGCGCGTCTG
>JBDTRG010000002.1:0-2716 GCA_039931775.1 Betaproteobacteria bacterium
CAGCTTCATCAGGTTGGGGACGACGCCCAGTTGCTTCTTCACGGCGGCGAGAAGCGGCTTGGAGGTTTCGGGAGCGGTTTCGACGGTGGGGATGGTGAGACGGGACATGGTCGTTCTCCTTGGGGGCGGTTGGGAAGCATTCACCGCGTTCGCAGCGAATGGTTGCAGTTTCGTTGAACCTCGCGCTGATGGGAATTAGCGTAAAATCGAACACACCGTTACGCGCGGAGGAATAATTTGGATCAACTCCACCTGGTCAAGGTCTTCGTGGCGGTGGTGGACGCGAACGGCTTCGCCGGCGCGGCGCGCAAGCTCAATATCTCGCCGCCGGCGGTTACGCGCGCCATCAATGAGCTGGAAAGCCACTTGGGTGTGCGGCTGTTGACGCGATCCACACGCGTGGTCCGCGTCACGGAGGCCGGCGCACGTTACGGGGAAGACTGCCGGCGCATCCTGGCCGAATTGGTGGATGCTGACGAGTCAGCCCGCGGCACGCATGGCTCGCCCCACGGGCGACTTACGCTCACGGCGCCGGTGCTGTTCGGGTGCAAGTTCGTGACACCGATCGTCACTGAATATCTGCTTCGCTATCCGGAGGTAACCGCCTCGTGTTGGTTCCTGGACCGAGTAGTCAACATGATGGATGAAGGCGTCGACGTAGCCGTTCGGATCGGGGATCTGCCGGATTCTTCAATGCAGGCCATCCCCGTGGGCACCGTTCGTCGGGTGATCTGTGCGGCCCCGAATTATCTGGAACAGCACGGCATCCCGCAAACTCCGGATGATCTGGCCTCACATACGGTCGTCTCCGCGTCCGCCGTGACCCCGACGTCCGAATGGCGATTGTCGGAGGGCGGTGAGACGCGCCTCGTGAAGGTGCGCGCCCGGATGATCACGACGACCAATGACTCGGCGATGGCGGCCGCCGTGAGCGGCTTTGGCCTCACCCGGCTTCTGTCCTACCAGGTCGCGGATCAATTGCGCGATGGGATTCTCCAGACCGTCCTGACCGAATTCGAACCCGTGGCCTTGCCGGTAACGTTGTTGCATCGCGAAGGCCGACATGCATCATCGAAGGCGCGGGCATTTCTCGACCTCGCGATCGAGCGTCTGCGCGCGAATCCCGCGCTGAATTGACGCGCCGGCGGACAGGCGCAGCCGGTAGCGACTACAGATCGAGGATCAGCGACGCGCCGGTGGCACGGGAAACACAGATGCACATCATCCGGCCGGGCCCGCGCTCCTCGTCGCTCAACGATGCGTCGCGGTGCTCGGGTTTCCCATCCAGGACCTTGACGCGACAGGTGCCGCAGGTTCCGCTGCGGCAGCCGGACGGCGTTTCCACGCCGGCCCTCTCGACGGCGTCAAGAATGCTCTGCTCGGGCGGAACGCTGATCCGCTTACCGCTTCGCTTTAGCGTCACGGTTACGGCCCGATTGGAAGTTCCGCCAGGCGCAGGTGCGAAGCGCTCGAACCGGACCCGGTCGTCGTCGATGCCCGCAGATCGCGCAGCGCGGACGACGGCGTCGATCAATCGCTCCGGGCCGCAGACGTAGACCACGGTATCCTTGGCGACGTGCGTCATCAGCTTCGCGAGGTCGAGGCGCTGGCGATGGTCTGCGGCGTAGACGTGCAACGCCGTGCCGAGCTTGCATTCGAGATCGTCCACATACGCGGCCTCGGCGCGGGATCGCACCGCGTAGTGCAGTTCGAAGTGACGACCATCGGCGCATAGCTTATGAGCCATGGCCTTGATCGGCGTGATGCCGATGCCTCCGGCGATAAGCATGGTGGGGCGCTCGTCTTTATGCAAGGCGAAGTCATTGCCCGGAAATCCGCAATGCAGCGTCGTGCCCAATTTGAAGTCGGCGTGCGCAGCTTTTGAGCCACCGTGCCCCGCATCCTCGCGCAGCACGGCAACCTCATAGGCGTCGACGCGCAGCGGGCTGGAACTGATGGAGAAACGGCGGCTGCTGGTGACGCCATTCGTCATCCGCACGGGCACGTCGATGTGCGAGCCAGCCGTGACGGGGGGCAGGTCGGTACCATCAAGGGCACGCAGTTCGTATGCGCGGGCTCTGGGAGTGAGCTGGCGAACGCCGCTGATGCACAGCGCAAGCGGGCCGTTGCCGAGTTCCATGGGAGTTCGGGCTTGCTCCGTCGAACCGAGCGCCTCGCGCAGCCGGGCGATTTCGGCGTGCAGCGGTGCGATGCTCGCTTCGATCTCGGCCACGGTGAACCGCGGCGTGATGTGCTGCGGACAGTTCCAGTCGAAGCCCTCGACGGTGATAATGACGGCCCGTTCGACGTTGGCGCGGTAGTCGGGCATCGCAAGGCGCGCGACCAGCGCCGGGTCGTCGCGCCGAGCGACCAGGCGCGCGCGACCCATGATCTTCAGGCGTCGCTGATTCGCGTAGTCCATCAGGATGAGGGCGACGCGATCGTTGCCCTGCAAATTTCCGACGCTGATGTATTGCACGTTGCCGCGAAAATCCGCGTAGCCGATCGTTTTCTTGTCCAGCACTTTGAGGAAACCGGTCGGCCCGCCGCGGAACTGGACGTACGGCCACCCGGATTCGCCAACGCTCGCCTGATAGAACCCGTCTCGTCCATGAATGAACTCGGCTTCGTCAGCACTCAGTTCATCGCGGCGGTCGTCAGCACGATCCAGCGGTGCATAGGTCGAGCGGCTCCCCATGCGGGTCTGCATGGCGCG
>JBDTRG010000003.1:0-1871 GCA_039931775.1 Betaproteobacteria bacterium
CGGTTTTCGCCTGGCCCGGGCTCGGTCTGTACATCACCAATTCGCTGCAGAACGCTGACATGAACGCCGTGCTCGGCGGCACGATCGTCGTCGGATCGATCTTCATCGGCCTCAACCTCATCTCCGACCTGCTTTACCGCCTGCTCGATCCCCGGACGCGGGAGCGATGATGGACGGCGTCGCCCGCGAGGGCCTGCACGCTTGGCTCGTCTCCGACCGGCCGCGCTCGCGCCGGCAGGCGCTGATGGGGCGCATCTACGGCGGGTGGCGTACGTTCGCCGGCAACCGCCTCGCGGTCGTCGGCCTTCTGATCGTACTGGCACTCGTGCTCATCGCGATCTTCGCCGAGCGTCTCGCACCGTATTCGCCCTATGTCGGCGACCTGCGCACGACGCGCCTCCTGTCCCCGTCCGCCGCGCACTGGTTCGGCACCGATGACCAGGGCCGGGACATCCTGTCGCGGATCATTTTCGGCACGCGGATCACGCTCGTCGTCGTCGTGCTCGTGGCGCTCCTCGCCGCTCCGGTCGGCCTCGTCGTCGGCGCGGTGGCCGGCTATTCCGGCGGGCTCCTCGATGCGGCGCTGATGCGCATCACCGACATCTTTCTCGCGTTTCCGCGGCTCATCCTGGCGCTCGCGTTCGTCGCAGCGCTCGGACCCGGCATCGAGAACGCGGTGATTGCCATCGCGATCACGTCCTGGCCGCCCTACGCGCGGATCGCGCGCGCCGAGACGCTGACGATCCGCCGGAGCGAGTACATCGAAGCCGTGCACCTGATGGGGGCCTCGCCGTGGCGGATCGTCCTGCGCCACATCATGCCGCTGTGCGTGTCGTCGGTGATCGTCCGCGTGACGCTCGACATGGCCGGCATCATCCTGACGGCCGCCGGTCTCGGCTTCCTCGGCCTCGGTGCCCAGCCGCCGATGCCCGAGTGGGGCGCGATGATCGCCAACGGGCGCCTCTACGTCCTCGACCAGTGGTGGGTTGCGGCCGCCCCCGGCGCCGCGATCTTCGTCGTGAGCCTCGGCTTCAATCTGCTGGGCGATGGATTGCGCGACGCACTCGATCCGAAGGCGGTGAAATGAACGCTGCCGGGCCGCCCCAAAGCGCTGGCCACCTGGGGGGAGAGGAGCGCAACGACGCTCGGGGGGGGCCCACCAGCGTCGTCGCGAAAACACTCCTTTCGGTCGAAGACCTCTCTGTCGAGTTTCCCAATCGCGACGGAGGCACCACCCGGGCCGTGCGCGGCGTTTCGTTCACGCTCGGCCGCGAGCGCCTCGGCATCGTCGGCGAATCCGGGTCCGGCAAATCGCAGACGGGTCGCGCGATCCTCGGCCTCACCGCGCCGGAAGGGCGCGTCACCGCGAAACGCCTGGAATTCGACGGGATCGACTTGCTCCGCTGCCCGCCGCGGCAACGGCGCGAATTGCGCGGCGGTCGCATCGCGATGGTGCTGCAGGATCCCAAATTCTCGCTGAATCCGGTGATGGCGATCGGCGATCAGATCGTCGAGACCCTGCGCGCGCATCGGCGCGTGTCGATGGACGAGGCGAAGGCACGCGCGATCAAGGCGCTCGAGTCCGTGCGCATCGACGATCCCGCGCGCGTGTTTCGCCTGTACCCGCACGAGGTGTCGGGCGGCATGGGCCAGCGGGCGATGATCGCGATGATGCTGATCGCCGATCCCGACCTGCTGATTGCCGACGAACCGACGTCGGCGTTGGACGTGACGGTTCAGCTGCAGGTGCTGTCGATCCTCGACGCGCTCGTCAGCGAGCGGGGCATGGGGCTCATCCTCGTGTCGCACGACTTGAAGCTCGTGTCGAGCTTCTGCGACCGGATCCTCGTCATGTACGCGGGCCGCGTGGT
>JBDTRG010000004.1:0-29914 GCA_039931775.1 Betaproteobacteria bacterium
GGTGAAGCCCTTCTCGGCGGCAGCGAACTCGGCCTCCTGCAGCTCGACGAACGCGCTCATGTTGCCGCGCGCGTAGCCGTGCGCCAGGTTGAACATCGAGTAATTGAGGCTGTGGAAACCCGCGAGCGTGATGAACTGGAACTTGTAGCCCATCGCGCCGAGTTCGCGCTGGAACCGCGCGATCGTCGAGTCGTCGAGATTCTTCTTCCAGTTGAACGACGGCGAGCAGTTGTACGCGAGCAACTTGCCCGGATACTTGGCCTGGATCGCCTCGGCGAATTGCTTCGCGAACGCCAGGTCCGGCTTGCCGGTCTCGCACCAGATGAGGTCGGCGTAGGCAGAATACGCGAGCCCACGCGAAATGGCCTGCTCGGCGCCGGCGCGCGTCCGGTAAAAGCCTTCGACGGTGCGCTCGCCCGTGCAGAACGGCTTGTCGTTGTCGTCGACGTCGGAGGTCACCAGGTCCGCCGCTTCCGCATCGGTGCGCGCGAGCACGATCGTCGGCACGCCCATGCAGTCGGCTGCGAGCCGCGCGGCGACGAGCTTCTCGACCGCTTCGCGCGTCGGCACGAGCACCTTGCCGCCCATGTGCCCGCACTTCTTGACCGCGGCGAGCTGATCCTCGAAGTGCACGCCCGCCGCACCCGCCTCGATCATCGCCTTCATCAGCTCGAACGCGTTCAGCACACCGCCGAATCCTGCTTCCGCGTCGGCGACGATCGGCGCGAAGAAATCGATGTCGCCCTTGCCTTCCATGTGCTGGATCTGGTCGGCGCGGGTGAACGTGTTGTTGATCCGGCGCACGACGAGCGGCACCGAGTTCACCGGATAGAGCGACTGATCCGGGTACATCTCACCGGCAATGTTCGCGTCGGCCGCGACCTGCCAGCCCGACAGGTAGATCGCCTTGAGGCCTGCCTTCACCTGTTGCAGCGCCTGGTTTCCCGTCAGCGCGCCCAGCGTGTTGACGAAAGGCTCATCGTGAATGAGCTTCCACAGCTTCTCGGCACCTCGGCGCGCGAGCGTGTGCTCGATGTGCACCGAGCCGCGCAGCCGGACGACGTCCTCGGCGGTATAGCCGCGCTGGATGCCCTTCCATCGGGGATTTTCCGCCCAGTCCTTCTTGAGCCTTGCCGCTTCGAGATCGTAGTTCATTCACTTCTCCCATCGGTGCATGGTGGCCAATCCACGGCGCGTTTGACGCGCGGCGCGGAACCTTGGTCAGCGGACCCTTGGCGCAACCGATGGCGGCGCCCGGACTTCCACAGCGTGAGGCGGAAGGCGAGCCCAGCCGCCAATCGCCTCACTGCACGGACCGACGAGGGTCGCTCGGTCGGTCGGGCGGGCATGGATGGGGTGCGGATTCCAGGCCCTACATGCAGCCGGTGCCGAGGTGGGCCGACAGCTGCTCGTGACATGGTCGAAAGCTAGCAAAGTAATCGCGGGATGACAAGGGATTTCCCGCAATGCAATACAAAAAACATCAAATAAAATCATGCACTTAAAAAATCATTCCACTGTACGGAATTTCAATGTCGATTTTGGTGCTGTTTTCTGTTGCATCGCGATACCGTTGAGGGCTACAACGATCGCGATAAACCCAACGCCAGATCGCAATGCCATGATTGAATGTAACCTTTCCGTCGCCGGTCGCGTTGCGGTGGAAATCCCTGTGCGAACGGGTTTCGGAATGCATTTCCGAAATTGGCGGGTGCGCCGGTCGCAGGGCCGCGGCGACGCCGGTCCGCGTCACCCTTGACACGCACCATGGACGATGCAAAGGTTTGGCGGAACTTTCACCGCGTCAGCCATCGGCGCCCGCCCGGTTGCCGTGCCGCGGAGGAAGCGTGACCGCCCCGTCGGTCCAAGGAGAATATCGTGCGCATCTTCATTCTCGCGCTGTGCGCCGCTGCCGCACTGCTCGGTACGGTCCCGCTATCCGCCCAGGGTGGCGATCCCCGGCTCGGCCGCAGCCTCGCGGCCACCTGCGCCAATTGCCACGGGACGGGCGGCGTCAGCGTCGGGGAGGTCGCTTCGCTCGCCGGCAAACCGCGCGAGGAAATCGTGCACAAGATGCAGGAGTTCAAATCGGGCGCCCGACCGGCGACCATCATGCACCAGTTGGCGAAGGGCTATACCGACGAGCAGATCGAGCTCCTCGCGAGCTGGTTCGCCGCCCAGAAACCGGCGAAGTGAGGAGAGGGCCATGCGCATGCAACGACGCGATTTCCTGAAGGCCCTCGGCGCCGCCGGCGTCACGACGACGGCCGTCTCGGCCCTCCCCGGCTGTGCGACGACGGCAGGCAACACCGGCGGCAGGGTCGTGGTCATCGGCGGCGGCTACGGCGGAGCGACCGCAGCCAAATACATCCGGATGTGGAGCGACGGGCGTGTCGGCGTAACGGTCGTCGAGCCGGAGGCCGCCTTCGTTTCGTGCCCGCTGTCGAACCTCGTGCTCGGCGGCAGCAAATCGCTCGCCGACATCACAGTGAGCTACGACAATCTCGGCGCGCGGCACGGCGTGAAGATGATTCGCGACACGGCGACCGCGGTCGATACCGAAAGGCGGACCGTCAAGCTCGCCGGCGGCCAGGAGTTGCCCTACGACAGGCTGATCCTGTCGCCGGGGGTCGACGTCCTGTGGGACAAGGTGCCGTCGATGAACAACGCCGACGCGCAGACGAAGATCCTGCACGCGTGGAAGGCAGGCCCGCAGACGGTGGCGCTACGCAACCAGTTGACGGCGATGCCGGACGGCGGGGTCTTCGCGATCTCCATCCCGGTCGCGCCGTACCGATGCCCGCCGGGTCCCTACGAACGCGCTTGCCAGGTCGCGTGGTATCTCAAACGCGCGAAGCCGAAGTCGAAGGTGCTGATCCTCGACGGCAACGGCGACGTCACGTCGAAGGGACCGCTGTTCAAGAAGGCATGGGCCGAGGAGTACAAGGGCATCGTCGAGTACCGGCCGAACTACGTGCTGACCGACGTGGACGTCGCGACGCGGACTTTGAGGTTCGACGTGCAGGACAATGTGAAGGCCGACGTGCTCAACGTCATTCCGCCACAGCGCGCCAGCGCAATCGCGAGGTCGGCGGGGGTCGTCACGTCCAACGACCGCTGGTGCGACGTCGACTTCGTGACCTTCGAGTCGGTCAAGGTCAAGCACGTCCACGTGCTCGGCGACGCGATCCAGATCGCCACGGGAATGCCCAAGTCCGGCCACATGGCGAACCAGCACGCGAAAGTCTGCGCGGCCGCGGTTGTCGCTCTGCTTGCGGGCGAGGCACCGAATCCGGCGCCGGTGCTCAACAACACGTGCTACAGCTTCATCACCGACCGAAACGTCGTGCACGTGTGCTCGGTCCACCAGTACGACAAGGAGAAAAAGACGGTGCTGCCGGTACAGGGAGCCGGCGGGCTGTCGCCGGGCATGACCGAACTCGAGGGTCAATACGCGTTCAGCTGGGCGAGGAACATCTGGGCCGACGCGCTCGCCTGAAAGTAGTGAAAGTAGGGTCAGACTCGACTTTCCGTTGCTGCGATCCCAACAATGAAAACGGCGTCCGAGGGCGCCGTTTTTATTTGGCTGAGCCTAGAAAGTCGAGTCTGACCCTACTTTCAGGCGACCGGCTCGGCTTCTTTTGCTTCCTCGAACGCAAGGCGCAGCTTGCCGTCATCGTCGATGTCGATCGTCACGTGGCCGCCGTTGACGAGCTTGCCGAACAGGAGCTCGTCGGCGAGCGCCTTGCGGATCGTGTCCTGGATGAGCCGCGCCATCGGCCGCGCGCCCATCTGCGGGTCGAAGCCCTTCTTCGCCAGGAAAGCCTTCAACGCCGGCGTGAACGTCGGCTCGACCTTCTTCTCGTGCAACTGATTCTCGAGGTCGAGCAGGAACTTGTCGACCACCCGCAGGATGACGTCGGTGTCGAGCTGCGCGAACGAGATCGTCGCGTCGAGACGGTTGCGGAACTCGGGCGTGAACAGCCGCTTGATCTCGGCCATTTCGTCGCCTGACTCCTTGGCGTTGGTGAAACCCATCGTGCCCTTCGCGAGTTCGTGCGCGCCGGCGTTGGTCGTCATGATGATCGTGACGTTGCGGAAATCCGCCTTGCGACCGTTGTTGTCGGTCAGCGTGCCGTGGTCCATCACCTGCAGCAGGATGTTGTAGATGTCCGGGTGCGCCTTCTCGATTTCGTCCATCAGCAGCACGCTGTACGGATGCTTGGTGATCGCCTCCGTCAGCTGGCCGCCCTGGTCGAAGCCGATGTAGCCGGGCGGCGCGCCGATCAGGCGCGAGACGGCATGGCGCTCCATGTATTCGGACATGTCGAAGCGGATCAGCTCGATGCCGAGGCAGTACGCGAGCTGCCGCGCGACCTCGGTCTTGCCGACGCCGGTCGGTCCGCTGAACAGGAAATTGCCGATAGGCTTTTGCGGGTTGCCGAGGCCCGAACGGGCCATCCGGATCGCCGCCACGAGTGCGTCGATCGCCTTGTCCTGGCCGAACACGACGTTCTTGAGATCGCGGTCGAGCGTCTTCAGCGCGTTGCGGTCGTCGGAGGTGACGTTCTTCGCCGGGATGCGCGCGATCTTGGCGACAATTTCCTCGATCTCGGTCTTGCTGATCACCTTTTTCTGCTTCGACTTGGGCAGGATCTTCTGCGCCGCGCCGGCCTCGTCGATCACGTCGATCGCCTTGTCGGGCAGATGGCGATCGTTGATGAATCGCGCGGAAAGCTCGGCCGCGGTGGTCAACGCCGCCGGCGCGTACTTGACGCCGTGGTGCTGCTCGAAGCGCGACTTCAGCCCCTTGAGGATCTCGATCGTCTCCGCGATGGAAGGCTCCGGCACGTCGACCTTCTGGAAGCGCCGCGACAGCGCGTGGTCCTTCTCGAAGATCTGGCGGAACTCGCCGTAGGTCGTGGCGCCGATGCATTTCATCGCGCCGGTGGACAGCGCCGGCTTCAGGAGGTTGGACGCATCGAGCGTGCCGCCGGACGCCGCGCCGGCGCCGATGATCGTGTGTATTTCGTCGATGAACAGGATCGACTTCGGATTTTCGGCAAGCTGCTTCAGCACCGCCTTCAGCCGCTGCTCGAAGTCACCGCGGTATTTCGTCCCGGCGAGGAGCGCCCCCATGTCGAGCGAATAGACCTGGTAGTCGAACAGGAGCTCCGGCACCGCGCGCTCGTTGATGCGGCGGGCAAGCCCTTCGGCGATCGCCGTCTTGCCCACACCCGCCTCGCCGACCAGCAGCGGATTGTTCTTGCGGCGACGGCACAGCACCTGGATGACGCGCTCGAGCTCAAGGGCCCGGCCGATCAGCGGGTCGGTCTTGCCCTGCTTAGCCATCGTGTTGAGGTTGATCGTGTAGGAATCGAGCGCGCCCTGGGTTTCGCTGCCGGCCTCGCCCTCCTCCTTCGCCT
Source organism: Betaproteobacteria bacterium (assembly GCA_039931775.1). GTDB lineage: Bacteria > Pseudomonadota > Gammaproteobacteria > Burkholderiales > Casimicrobiaceae > CAIWHR01. The sequence continues at coordinate 5,427 of JBDTRG010000004.1, forward strand.
CGCCCTTCTCCTGCTTCTGCTGCGGATTCTTGGTGATGCCGTGCGCGATGTAGTTGACGACGTCGAGGCGCGTCACGCCGCGCTGATTCAGGAAATAGACCGCGTGCGATTCCTTCTCGCCGAAGATCGCGACGAGCACGTTGGCGCCGGTGACTTCCTTCTTGCCCGACGACTGCACATGGAGGATTGCACGCTGGATCACGCGCTGGAAGCCCTGCGTGGGCTGGGTGTCGGCATCCGAATGCGGCGACAGCCGGGGCGTGTGCTCGCTGATGAAGTCGGTGAGCACGCCGCGTAGTTCGTCGAGATCCACACCACAGGCCTTCAGCACTTCGGCAGCGGACGGATTGTCCAGCATCGCGAGCAGCAGGTGCTCGACGGTGATGAACTCGTGCTGCTTCTGCCGGGCCTCGACAAAAGCCATGTGGAGGGAAACTTCCAGTTCCTGCGCGATCATCTCGGTTGCCTTTCACGAACGCAGCCGTCGCGCCGCGGAGTGCGGCGATTGCGAGCCGTTGCGTCCTTAACGCTCAAGTCTCCTCCATCGTGCACTGCAACGGGTGCTGGTGCTGTCGCGCGAGGTCAACAACCTGGTCGACTTTCGCCGCCGCAACCTCGCGCACGTACGTACCGCACACCCCCATCCCCTCGCGATGCACCTGCAGCATCACTTGCGTTGCCTTTTCCCGGCTCATCGCGAAAACAGTCTGCAACACGACAACGACAAAGTCCATCGGCGTGTAATCGTCGTTCAGCAGCAGCACCTTGTAGAGCGGCGGCGGCTTGACCCGGGTTTTCTCGGCCTCGAGTAGGCCGCCGTCCTGCTGCTGGTTGGCCATTTCCCGCTGTGGGTTGACTGCTGCTAGATGGGTCTATGTTTGATGATTACAACAGATATTTCAAGGGCAAGCCGACGCACGCACCCCATTCCGTCGACGTACGGGGCTTTGCCGCGACGCAATTCCCCTCGCCCGGGAGGGACTTGTCGTGGCGGTCCTCGGGACGGCGCGCGAGCATCGGCAACCGCGATTTCGAGCCGACCAAAAAAACAACACCCTGCCGACGATCCGGGGATCGGCCCCTCGCGAGTCAAGCAGCGTGCGGCGCCGCTTCTGCCCGGCTACATTCGCTCGATCATCGCGTTGCCAAACGCCGAGCACGAAAGCTGCGTGGACCCCGGCATCAGGCGCGCGAAGTCGTAGGTAACAACTTTGTCGACGACCGCTTTCTCGAGGCTTGCGACGATGCGCTGCGCGGCCTCCTTCCATCCCATGTGGACCAGCATCATCTCGGCCGACAGGATCTCGGACCCGGGGTTGACGTAGTCCTTGCCCGCGTATTTCGGCGCGGTCCCGTGCGTCGCCTCGAACATCGCTATCGAATCCGACAGGTTGGCCCCCGGCGCGATGCCGATGCCACCTACCTGCGCGGCGAGCGCGTCGGAGATGTAGTCGCCGTTGAGGTTGAGCGTGGCGATCACGCTGTACTCGGCGGGGCGCAGCAGGATCTGCTGCAGGAACGCATCGGCGATGACGTCCTTGACGACGATGTCGCGGCCGGTCTTCGGGTTCTTGATCGACATCCAAGGTCCGCCATCGATCAGCTTTGCGCCGAATTCCTTCTCGGCGAGCGCGTACCCCCAGTCGCGGAACGCGCCTTCGGTGAACTTCATGATGTTGCCCTTGTGCACGAGCGTCATCGACGGCTTGTCGTTGTCGATCGCGTACTGGATCGCCTTGCGCACCAGCCGCTCGGTCCCGTCGCGCGATACGGGCTTGATGCCGATCCCGGAGGTCGCCGGGAAGCGGATCTTCTTGACGCCCATCTCGTTGATCAGGAAGTCGATGAGCTTTTTCGCGCTCGCCGATTCCGCCTCCCACTCGATGCCCGCGTAGATGTCCTCGGAATTCTCGCGGAAGATCACCATGTCGGTCTTCTCGGGTTCCTTGACGGGGGAAGGCACGCCCTTGAACCAGCGCACCGGCCGGAGGCAGACGTACAGGTCGAGCTGCTGGCGCAGCGCGACGTTGAGCGAGCGGATGCCGCCGCCGACCGGCGTGGTCAGCGGTCCCTTGATCGAAACGACGTAGTCGCGGACGATGGCGAGCGTTTCGTCGGGCAGCCAGACGTCGGGGCCGTAGACCTTGGTCGATTTCTCGCCCGCGTACACCTCCATCCAGTGGATCTTCCGCTTGCCGCCGTAGGCCTTTGCAACGGCCGCGTCGACGACCTTGATCATCACCGGCGTGATGTCCACACCGGTGCCGTCGCCTTCGATGTAGGGGATGATCGGGTTGTCCGGGACGTTGAGGCTAAAATCCTTGTTGACCGTGATCTTCTGGCCGCCGGCCGGGACCTTGACGTGCTGATACATGGGTTCTCCTTGGGAGCGCGCCGCGCGAGCCGCCGGATGACCTTCGCCGGCAACAAGGGTTCGTGACGCGAGTCGAATGCGAACGCAGCAACCGCACAATTATCGTTGAATTTGGTGATTACCGCCACGCAGCGCCGCGCCGCCGGTCGATCGAAATCGGACGCTGCCGCCGAGCTCGATCGGCGCGTCGTCCTGCTCAACAAGCCGTATGCCGTGCTGTGCCAGTTCACGGACGGGGGAAGCGCAAGACGCACACTCGCGGATCACCTGCCGATGCCGGACGTCTATCCGGCCGGACGCCTGGACGCGGACAGCGAAGGGCTCGTCGTGCTCACGGCCGACGGCGCGTTGCAGGCGCGGATCGCGAGTCCGCGCAGCAAGCTCGCGAAAGTCTATTGGGCCGAGGTCGAGGGCGAGCCGACCTCCCGCATGCTGCGCACGCTCGAAACGGGGGTGGACCTCCGCGAATTCGTCACGGCGCCGGCGAAGGCGCGCACGATTCCCGCGCCCGAGGATCTTTGGGCTCGCGATCCCCCCATCCGATTTCGCAAGTCCATCCCGACATTCTGGCTCGAACTCACCCTCACCGAGGGTAAGAACCGCCAGGTGCGCCGCATGACAGCGGCCGTCGGATTGCCCACACTTCGCCTCGTCCGGTACGCCGTCGGACCCTGGACGATCGACGGCCTGGCGCCAGGCGCCTGGCGCGAGGAGTCGGTGGCTTTGCGCGTGCTATCATCATTGGGCGTTCGATGATTCCGCGGCGCCGGCCCTCCGGCCGCGCCGGCGTTCTGCGACGACTCCCGTTGCACTCGTTGGATTCCCCTCCTGCCCCGGCGCATTGCGCCACCCCGATCGCGTGACGATTCGCCGACTGTTCGCCCGCTTCCTGCCCGGACGGAAAAAGTCCGGGGAACCGCAGATCTACGGGTCCGGGGACCACCCGATCCGGCGCGCGCAGTTGAGCCGCGGCGCGCTCGAGGTCACCCGCAAGCTCCAGGACGCCGGATTCAAGGCCTTCGTCGTCGGCGGCGCCGTCCGAGATCTGCTGCTCGGCATCGAGCCCAAGGATTTCGACATCGCCACGGACGCCCGACCGGAGCAGGTGAAGCCGCTGTTCCGGCGCGCTTTCATCATCGGCCGCCGGTTCCGCCTGGTGCACGTGCATATCGGACCGGAACCGATCGAGGTTTCGACGTTTCGCGCCGCGCAGACCGGTGACGACGCCACCGACGAGCATGGGCGCCTCTTGTCCGACAACGTCTACGGCTCGCAGGCGGAGGACGCCGCGCGCCGCGACTTCACGATCAACGCGCTCTATTTCGACCCGGCGACGGAGGAAGTCTGGGACTTCGTCGGCGGCGTCGCGGACATCCGCGTGCGCCGGCTCAAGCTGATCGGCCCGCCGGTGACGCGCCTGCGCGAAGATCCGGTGCGAATGCTGCGCGCCGTGCGACTTGCTGCGAAGCTCGGCGTCGCGATCGACCCCAAGACCGCGGCTCCCATCCCGAACCTCGCGCCGCTCATCCAGAACGTGCCGCCGGCCCGCCTGTTCGACGAGATGCAAAAGCTGCTGCTCTCCGGTCATGCGGTGGAAACCCTCAAGAGCCTACGTGCACACGGCCTGTCGCACGGCCTCCTGCCGCTGATCGATGTAGTCCTCGAGCAACCGCTCGGGCAGCGCTTCGTCGAGCTCGCGCTCGCCGATACCGACACCCGCGTCCGCGAGGATCGCGGTGTGTCGCCGGGATTCCTGTTTGCAACGCTCCTGTGGCACGAAGTTCTTGCCTCGTGGAAGGCCGCGAAGCTCGGCGGCGCCAAGCCGATCCCTGCGCTCTTCGACGCGATGGACGAGGTGCTGGGGAAGCAGGCGAAGAAGATCGCCGTCCCGCGCCGATTCGAAGCCGCGATCAAGGAGATCTGGTCGCTGCAGCCGCGCTTCGAGCAGCGCTCGGGACAACGGCCTTTCCGGCTCATCGAGCATCCGCGTTTTCGTGCGGGCTGGGATTTCCTGGAGCTGCGCTGTCAGAGCGGCGAACTCGAGGGCGAGCTCGCGGGCCTCGCCGGCTGGTGGGACCGATTCGCCGACGCCAGCCAGGACGGGCGCGAAACGATGTTGACGCCGGATACCGGTCCGAAGAAGCGCTCGCGCTCGCGCAGCCGCGGAAAGAAGGCGCGCGACCAGGGCGAGCCCCTGCCGCCCGCTGCCGATCCCGCGCCGGAGTGAGCGCCACGCTCGTCCACGTCGCGCTGGGCAGCAACCTCGCCCACCCGCGACGGCAACTCGCGCGTGCCGCACGCGCGCTCGCCCGCCTGCCGGGAACACGCGTAATCGAGGTGTCCCCCAATTATCGAAGCGCCCCCGTCGGCGCCGACGGCCCGCAGCCGGACTACGTCAACGCGGTCGTCGCGTTGCGCACAACGCTCTCGCCACGCGCACTCCTGTCCGCATTGCAGGCGATCGAGCGCCGCCAGCGCCGGCGGCGCGACGCCGAGACGCGCCGCAATGCGCCCCGGACCCTAGATCTCGACCTGCTGCTTTTCGGCCGCCGCCGCGCTCGCCAGTCGGGCCTGACGCTGCCGCACCCGCGAATGCACGAGCGCGCGTTTGTGCTTCGCCCGCTTGCCGACGTCGCGCCGACCGCGACCATCCCGGGCGTCGGACTCGCACGCCGCCTGCTGCGAACCGTTCGCGACCAACGCATCGCGCGCACCCGCACCCATTTCCTGCGGTAGCATTCCGGTCCGGCTCCGCCTCACCCAGGAAATCAGATGGACCTCGAGAAGTGCCGCTACATCGTCGTCGAGGGACCGATCGGCGCCGGCAAGACGAGCCTCGCTCGGGTGCTGGCGCAGCGCGTCGGCGGCGAGGAGCTGTTCGAGCGGCCTGACGAGAATCCGTTCCTCGAGCGCTTCTACGGCGACATGCCGCGCTTTGCGCTCGCGACCCAGCTGACGTTCCTGTTCCAGCGCGCCGACCAGTTGAAGGGCGTCGGACAATTCGACATGTTCCGTCGCGCGACGGTCGGCGATTTCCTGCTCGACAAGGATCCGCTGTTCGCGCGGCTCAACCTGTCCGATGCCGAGCTCCATCTGTATGAAAAGGTCTACACGCATCTGAAGCCCCAGACTCCGACCCCGGACCTCGTCATCTACCTGCAGGCGCCGGTCGATACGCTGGTCGAGCGCGTGCGCCGCCGGGGCGTGGAATTCGAGCGGAAGATCTCGGCGAGTTATCTTGCCCGCCTCGCCGACGCCTACAGCCGCTACTTCTACGGCTACGACGCGGCGCCGCTGTTGATCGTCAACAGCGAGCGGCTCAACTTCGTCGACAGCCACGATCATGTCGCCCTGCTGCTCGCGCGGATCGGCGCGATGCGCGGTCCGCGCGAGTTCTTCAATCTCGCGTCGTGAATCGGGCGCGACGAACCCCCTATTGAGCGTCCACCGGAGACCGCATGGAGATCGTCCACACCGCCGCCGAGCTCTCGCAGCGCCTCGCGCACGCGAAGCGGATCGCCTTCGTGCCCACGATGGGAAATCTGCACGATGGGCACCTGTCGCTGTGCCGTATCGCGCGAGCGCATGGTGACGCCGTCGTCACCAGCATCTTCGTCAATCGCCTGCAGTTCGGGCCGAACGAGGACTTCGACCGCTACCCGCGAACGATGGACGCGGATCGGGCGGGTCTCGAGCGCGAAGGCGTCGACGTGCTCTTCAATCCGCGCGAGCAGGAGATGTATCCGACGCCGCAGGTCTACCGCGTGCAGCCGCCGCCCTTGGCCGAGGAACTCGAGGGTGCATCGCGTCCCGGATTCTTCCACGGCGTATGCACGGTGGTCCTCAAGCTCTTCCACCTCGTACAGCCCGACGTCGCGATTTTCGGCAAGAAGGACCGCCAGCAGCTGAAGATCGTCCGCGGCATGGTCCAGCAGTTCAACCTGCCGATCCAGATCGTCCCGGCCGAGACCATCCGCGCCTCCGACGGCCTTGCGCTCTCGTCGCGAAATACGTACCTGTCGCCCGCAGAGCGCGCCGAGGCGCCCAACCTGTACCGCGTGTTGCGCGACATTGCCGACGGCATCGCCGCCGGACATCACGACTACGCCAACCTCGAGGCCGAGGGCAGGATGGAACTCGCGATGCGCGGCTGGAAAGTCGACTATGTTGCCGTCCGTCACGGCCTCGGCCTGCGCATCCCCCACCCCGAAGGCTTCGATCATCCGAACCTGCTGATTGTGCTCGGCGCCGCCACGATAGGCAGCACGCGATTGATCGACAACGTGGATGTCGTCCCGAAGGACGGGGAGGACTGAGCGGCGCACCGACTCGCCCTGTTGTGGTGCGACCAAACTCCCGCGGCTGAAGCCGGCCAGCCATTCTCGCGCTGGGCCGAATTCATCGTCAAGGCGGGCGAAAAAATATTATTCGCGCACTTCCCGCGAGCTAGGTCGCGCGCAACGCGTCGACGATCTTCATCCGTGCCGCGCGGGCCGCCGGCAGAAACCCGCCGACGAAGCCCATGGCCAGCGCGAAGGCCAGCGACGCCACGACGATGCCGGGCGTCATCCGGAACGAAAACGCGAGCTCGGCAAACGTCTGGAAGTTGGTCGTCGAGATCGACAGCGCCTGCATGAACGACGCCGCGACGAGGCCCATCACCCCGCCGAGGAGTCCCAGCATCAGCGCCTCGACGAGGAACGCGCCGAGGATCGCGGTGCGCGGGAAGCCCAGCGCGCGCAGCGTCCCGATCTCGGCGGTGCGCGATGCGACGCTCGCGTACATCGTGATCATCGCCCCGATAATCGCGCCGATCGAGAAGATCACCGAGATCGTCGTCCCGAGGTAGCTGATGAATTTCGACAGCATTTCGGACTGGTCGGCGTAGAAGCGCGTCTCGCGCTTCGCCTCGAGCGTCAGTCGCGGGTCGGACTCGATCTCCTTCTTCACCGCATCGAAGCGCTCGGTGTCGGCCAGGCGGAAAATCAGCGCCGAAAATCCGAGGCGCCGGAACGCCTGCAGCATCTGCTCGCCATCGCCCCAGATCTCCGAATCGAATCCGGTACGCCCCGCGTCGAACACGCCGACGACCGTCCAGTCGCGCGACGCGAAACGCAGCGTCTCGCCCACACCCGCCCCCTGGAACCCATCGGCGATCGAGCGCCCGGTGATGATTTCGGACGTCCCGGGCCGGAACATCCGGCCCTCGACCAGCTTCACCTGCGACCGCAGCGTGAGTCCCGCCGGGGTCACGCCCCGGATCACCACGTTGGACGCCTTCTTCGAATTGCGCTTCGGCAGGTTGATCAGGACGACCGGCTCCTTCGACAGGAGCTTCCGGCCATCCTCTCCGATCGCGATATCGGGCAGGCTCTCGACGATGTCGGCCTGCGCGCGGTCGATCCCGCTCTGCACCTCGGTCTGCGCAGCGCGGCGGATCACGACCACGTTGTCGTCCTGCCCGGTTGCCACCAGGGTCTGCTCGAGCCCCGCGGCGAGCATCAGCACCGTCGCGAACACGTAGACGACCAGCGCCATGCCGCCGGCGGTGAGCGCCGTCGTCAGGCGTCGCGCCGCGACATTGCGCAGGATGTAGCTCAACGGAATCTTCACGCTACGGCTCTCAACCCATCGACGATCTTTACGCGCGCGGTCCGCCACGCCGGGAGCGCCGCGGCGACGACACCGACGATCACCGAGGCACCGAGCTGCATCAGCATCGTTTCGCGGCTCACGAAGAAGATCGGGAAAAGCGTGCCCATGCGCTCCGCGAACGCACCGGCGATCGGCACCGTCAGCGCGACGGCGATGAACCCGCCCAGCCCGGCGATGCCGAGCGATTCGGCCAGGATCAGCATCGCGACGAAACCGTTTCCGAAGCCGAGCACCTTCAACGTCGCGTATTCGGCGCCGCGCTCCCGTGCCGTCATCGCCATCGTGTTCGCCATCACCGCCATGATGATCACGACGACGACGAACGACACGGCCTGGATCGCCAGCAGGATCGCCTCGGTCATCGCGACGAACGAAAGCTGGAACGCCTTCTCGGTCTCCGTCAGCGTTTCGGCCAGCGAATTCTTGAACGTCGAATCGATCGCCGCCGAGACTTCGGCCGCCTCCGCGGGGTCGCGCAGCTGGACGATGAATACGCCGGTCTGATCGCCGCGGCGCGGGTAAAGCTTCCTGACCGTCTCGTTCAGAAGAGCCCAGTGAAAGAACATATTCGTCTGGTCGGTGCCCCGCTCGGCGCCGTCGTAGATGCCGCGCAGGTTGAACGTCCAGGTTCCGGAGTAGATGGTCCCGCGCAGCGGGATCTGGTCGCCGACCTTCCAGCCGAACTGGTCGGCGATCTTGCGGCCCACGATCGCGCCCTGGCGATCGACGAGAAAGGCCTTCCGCTCGTCGGGCGAGAGGACGAATTCCGGATACATGTCGAGGTACGTCGGTGCGTCGATCGCGAACTGCGGGAAGAAATTGCGCTCCGTGATGTAAACGCCGCCGAACCAGTTGGCCCACGACACCGAACGCACGCCCGGCACCTGGCGGATCTTTTCAGCGTAGGTCAGCGGAAGCGAGAACACGAGCGAGACCGAACTCCGCGTGACGAGCCGCGCGCTGGAACTCGCATTCGCGCCGGCGTACCATGCGTCGACGATCGTGCGCAGCAGCCCGAACGCGGTGATCGCAACGACGATGCCGGTCATCGTCAATGCCGACCGCAGCTTGTGCCGGAAAGCGTTCTTGATGACCAGCGAGGGCAGGAACATGATGGACCGGAGGACGTTGCGCGAGGCGAATCGGAATACGCGGGCAATGCAGTCAATAGTTTAAACTACGACCCGAGCCCGACTTCGCGCGCGCGGCGTGCCGCGGAAGGCGCTCCTCGACCGCATGCATCGACCTCGCCCCGCAATCGACACGAATCTCTGACCCGTCGATGATTCCCGCCGAGACAAAAGGGCGACTGCAGGAGAAGCTCCGCGGTGTCGTCCGACGCTTCGCGTGCGCCTGCAGCGTCATCGCGGGGATCGCCGCTTCAGGCTCCTGGGCCGTTCCGGGATGGGCCGTGGGATTGGGACCCGTCGTCCAGCAATCCGAGCTCGGCCGCTCGCTGCGGATCGTCATTCCGGTACTGCTGTCTCCCGGCGAAGAGATTGCCGCCGAATGCTTCAAGCTCGCCTCGGTCGATCGCGAGGGCGACGGCGTTCCACAGCAACTTTTCGGCCGGGTCAGCCTGGAGCGTACGTCCGCGGGCTCCCAACTCGTCATCACCAACGCCCGACCGGTGAATGATCCGGCGCTCCGCGTGACGGTCCAGGCCGGCTGCGAGAACGCAATCCGCCGCGAGTACGTGCTGCTGATGGATCCGCCGCCGATCGAGGCCCCGCTCGTGGCGGCGGAATCGGTCACGCCCGGCGGAGTCGCCGAAGCAGCGCCGCCGCCGCAGGTGCTGCCCACGGCCAGGCCGCCAGCGCGCGCCACCGCGCGGGAGGGCGCCGGCGCAGCCCCGCGCGCCTCGGTCGATACCGCGCGGCCGGCGAAAAAGTCGGCACCTGCCAAATCGGCGCCCGCAGCAAGGGTGACGCCGAAACGTCCGGCACGCGCCGCGGAAGCACCGCGACTGAAGATTTCGAGCGCGGCGCCCGCGGGCAGCGCAGCGGCGACCACGCAGTCCGCGACGGAAGCGGAGCAGATCCGCGCCCAGCAGGAGCTCTCGAACGCGATCGAGGCCGAGACCGTCGTGCTGCGGCAGCGTATCGTCGAGCTGACGGCGCTCGTCGACCGGATGCAGCAGGAGGTTCGCGCCAACGAAGTGGCCCAGCGCGCCGCCGAAGAAGTCGCAAAGGCGGCGCCGCCCCCGAAGGCGATTCCCTGGTGGGAAGGCTCCTGGTGGAATGCCAATTGGCCGCTCTTTGCCGCAATCATCGTGCTGCCGGTTCTGCTCGCCGCCGGCCTTCTGTGGCGCCGCCGGAGTCAGGGGGATGAGCGCGCCGATTGGCAAGCGGCGGGTGGCGCGGCGATTCGTGCGGAACCCGCGGTCAAGCCTTCCGATCCGACGGTCCTGGCGCATCCGGCGGCGGACCTCGCAACCATCACCGCCATCGCCCCCCCGCCCGCCCCTCGAAAGGCCGTACGCCGGCCGGTACCGCGCGACGGCGCCGACGCGCTCGCCGTTTCCGAACTGCTGCACGTGACCGAAGAAGCGCGCGTCTACGTGGCCCTCGGCCATCCGGAGCGCGCGATCGACGTGCTGAACGAGCACATCCGGCAGGTGCCGCGATCGATGCCCGCCGCCTGGCTGATGCTGCTCGACCTCTACCACGTGAGCGGCCGCCGGCAGGACTTCCGGCGGCTCGCCGAGGAATTCCACCTGCATTGCAACGTTCAGGCGCCGCTGTGGGAGGGTTTCCGCGCCGCCGAAGTCGACGAAGGCGGGCTCGAAACGTTCCCGCACATCCTGCGGCAGGTCGTCGCGATGTGGCGGCAGCCGCCGTGCCGCGAGTATCTCGAGGGCCTGCTCTACGACAACCGCGAAGGCCGGCGAATGGGGTTTCCGTTCGCCGCGTACAGCGACATCCTTCTTTTGCTGCAGATTCTCGACGCGCCCCCGGTCATCGACATCGATTCCGATCTCGCGCGCACCGGAGCGCTCGACCCGAGGCCGGCGGCAACGCCGCCCCAACAGCCGCTGCCTCTCGAACAGGACATAGACCGGGAAACCCGCGATCGCGCGACGAAGCCGATCCGCTAGCCGGCGAGCACCCCCTTTTCGAGTTGCACCACGCGGTGCGCTTTTTCGGCGGCCTTCGGATCGTGCGTCACCATGATGATCGTCTTGCCGATCTCGCGGTTCAGTCGTTCGAGCAGGCCGAGGATTTCCTCGGCGGTCGAACGGTCGAGGTCGCCGGTAGGCTCGTCCGCGACCACGATGGTCGGATCGGTGATGAGTGCCCGCGCTATCGCGACGCGCTGCTGCTGCCCGCCCGAGAGTTCGTTCGGATAGTGCTCCATCCGATCGGTGAGGCCGACCAGGGCGAGCGCGGTTTCGACCCGCTCGCGCCGATCGCGCCGCGACAGCCTTGTCAGCAACAGCGGCAGTTCGACGTTGTCGAATGCGGTCAGCACCGGCATCAGGTTGTAGAACTGGAAGATGAATCCAACGTTCGCTGAGCGCCAGGCGGCGAGGTCGGTGTCGGATAGCCCGGCGATATCGACGCCGGCGACCTTGATGCGGCCCGAACTCGGCTTGTCGATGCCGGCCACGAGGTTGAGGAGCGTGGACTTTCCGGAGCCCGACGGGCCCATCAACGCAATGTAGTCGCCCTCGTAGACGTCGAGATTGATGCCGACGAGCACCGGAATCACCTGTCCGCCCCGGACGTAGTATTTCGTCAGATCACTGATGGCGACCAGGGGCTCCTTTGCGGCGCCCGAGGAGGGCAAGGCGCTCGCCAGAGTGTCCGGGTCGCTCATCGGCCTTGATGCGATACGCGTTGCCCGCGCTACTTCTGCGCGACTTTCACGAGCGTGCCCGACTGCATTTCGGCCGAAGGCTTCAGCACGGCCTTCTCGCCGCTGCGGACATCCCCGGCAATGGCGACAAGATCGCCGAGCTTTTCACCGCGCGTAACGCGTACCTCCACCGCCATTGCGTCCCGGACGACGAAGAGCACATCGGCACCTCCGCGCGTGACGATCGCGTCGGGCACCACGGCGACGAGCGGGCGCTGCTGCACCTCCGTCACGTCCTGCGACAGGAACGACACCTTCGCGCTCATCTCCGGCAGGATGCGCGGGTCGATCGCATCGAACCGCACCTTGGTCATCACCGTCGCCTTCGCGCGGTCGACCGTCGGCACCATCCGGCTGACCCTGCCGCGAAAGCGCGTGTCCGGCAGCGCATCGAGCGTGATCTCGCAGGGTTGTCCGACCTTGATTTTCGCGAGGCTCGATTCCGAGACATCGGCCTCCACCTCGAGGGTCCCCATGTCGGCCATGCTGACGACCGCGCCCTTCGAGTCCGCCGCCGACGAGAACGGCGTCACCATGTCGCCGACGTTCGCGCTCTTCGTCACGATCACGCCGTCGAACGGCGCGCGGATCTGCGTGAAGTCGACGGCGACCTGGGCATTGCGCGCGTTCGCCTCGGCGACGGCGATCGTGGCGTTCGCGTTGGCGACGCCGGCCACCGCGCGGTCGGCGCGCGCCTTCGCGGTATCGACCGCGGACTGCGAGAGGAAGGCCTTGGCGAGAAGGTCCTGGCTGCGTTTCAACGACGTCACGGCCTCCCACTCCTCCGCCCGGGCCTGCTCCCGCGCCGCACGCGCCACGCGCACACTGGCTTCGGCGCTTTGCGCCAGCGCGACGACGTCGCGGCTGTCGAGGCGAGCGATGATCTCGCCTGACTTCACGCGCGAACCTTCGGCGACACCCAGCCATTCGAGGCGGCCGGTCGCCTTCGAGGCGATCGACGCCTTGCGCTGCGCGACAACGTAACCAGTCGAATTCAGCACCACGAACTGCTGCGACGGGTACGACGTGACGACGGCCGTCGTCTGCACCGTGACGGCGCGCGGTTGCGCCGCATACCACGCGCCACCGGCGAGCGCGACCGCGGCGATGGCCCCGAACCACAGCCACTTGCGGCGGCGCGACGCCCGCACCGGTGCCAAGCTGCGGTCGATCCTGAGCTTGGCGATGTCGGGTTGTGCGGTCGTTGCCATCGGTTGATCGAGCGGAGAGTTGCGGTGAATACGCGGGCGGCAGGCCGGCGCGCCCGGATTCTAACCCGGCGCACGTCTCAACCGCATGGAGAAGCAAAGCGCGGCTACCCGGTTTCGAGCAGCGGCGGCTCGTTCCTTTTCGCGGCGCGGACGGCGCGAACGCCGAGCATGCCGAGGAGCACCAGGCCGGCGCCGATCAGCGCGATGCCGAACCACTCGTCGCGCGTAAGCTCCTCGCCGTAGACGAGCATCGAACTCGTCAGCGCGACGATCGGGATCGCGAGCATGTTGAAGGACGCGGCATTCGCGGACAGGCGGCGCAGCACGGCGAGCCAAAGGATCCAGCCGAGCGCGGTCGAGATCACGCCGACGTAGAAGAGCTCCAGCGCGTAGGGAAAATCCCAGGTGACCGCCGGCGCACCGCGAAACGCGACGAACGGAAAGAACGGCAGCAGCCCGATCGCCATCAGCCACGCCGTGAAATTGATCGGGTCGAACGTGCGATCGCGCTGGAACCACTTCGTGCAAATGATCGCCGCCGCCCAGCCGAGCCCGGACAGCACCGCCCACAATTTCGACGCGATCGCCCCTTCCCAGTGCCAGGGCGCAACCACCATCGTCAATCCGGCGCCGGCCAGCACGACCGCCGCCCACTGCGCGCCGCGCATCCGCTCGCCGAGAATCGGCCAAGCGAGGAGCAGCGTCCAGAATGGCATCGTGAACACGAGCACCGATGTGCGTCCGGCGCCCCCTTCGACCAGCGCCATCGAGGTCGAAAAGAAATTGACCGAAATCTGGATCAACCCCGTCACGGCGGCGGCAACCCAGGATTCGGGCCAGAACGGCCGCCGTTGCACGACGATCACGGCGAACAGCGCGGCGATCGCGAGCAACGTGCGCTGAATGTTGAAGACGAACGGATCGGCGTGCTGAAGCGCCATCTTCATCACGATCCAGTTAAGCCCCCAGATGAGCGTCAGCGTGCAAAGACCGGCCAAGGCGCCGCCGGCGCTCGGCGATTTCATCGGACGTCGGCCAGAAAGGCCTCCATCGCGGCCGCGACAGCGTGCGGTTGATCGTGGTGCAGCATGTGGCCCGCGTCGGCGATGGTCACCAGCCGGCTGTTCGATATGTGCTTCATGCGGTGCCGAACCTCCGCGAGGCCGTCGGTCGCGCCTTCGCCCTCCGGGTGCTCGCCCAGCCACTTCGGGATGTGCGAGTCCGCCGCCGCGATCCACAACGCGGGCGCGGCGATATTGCGCCAGACGGCGTAGGCCTCCTCGATCCGGTAGACCGAGGGAAACGGCAGCCGGTGGCGCGGATCGCAGACGAGGCGAACGCGCCCGTCAGGGAATTCGGCGGCCCATTGCCGGGCGAGGAACATCGCCTTGTCGCGCGGCAGGCGCCGATTGTTCTTCTGCAATCGGTCGGCGACCGCGTCGAAACTCGCATAGGGCGCGAATTCCTGAGGTTCGAGCAGGGCGTCCAGCCACTTGGCGAGTCTCGCCGGCGCGGCGGCGGGATCTTCGACCGGGATGCCGAAGCCCTCGAGCGAAATAGCCGCCGCGACGCGCGCCGGACGCGCGCCCGCATAGTGCATCACCACGTTGCCACCCAGGCTGTGACCGGCGAGTTCGACCTTTTCGCCGGGTGCGAAAGCGTTCGCCAGCGCGTCGAGATCGGCGATGTAGTCCGCGAACCAGTAGCCTTGCGGCTGCCAGGCGCTCTTGCCATAGCCGCGCAGATCGGGTGCGATCACGTACCAGTCGCGCTCGAGCGCATCGACGAGGAACTGGAACGACGCCGCGACGTCCATCCAGCCGTGCAGAAAAAATAGCTTCGGCGCGGACGGCGCGCCCCACGTCAATACATGGGCGTCGAGGCCTCGCAGCGCGAGGTGGTGCGATTGGGCCGGTTTCATCGGGAACCGACAACTCGGCCACTGGCGCAACGGCGATGCGACCCCGCGTCCGCGTTGCCCGCGAGCCGGGTCACTTCTTCCGGCACAGCGCGAGGCCGTCCTGCCAGCCCGTGCGGTAGTTTCCGTCGGCGGCGAAACGCACCGCGTCCTTGCGTTCGGGACCCGTCGAACTTGCGCAACCATCCGCGTACCCCTGCCGATACGGCAGGGGAAAGCCCGACAGGTTCACTGCCGGCGGCGGCGGCTCGACATTCGGCGCCGTCGGCGGCGCGGTCGGCCCTGCGGGCGTTGCGCTGTCGCCGGGCAAGCCCCCGGGCGGAATCGCCGCCATCGACGCGCAACCCGCGACGAAGAGCGCGAGCACGACCGGCAGCAGCGCACGAGGAGAACGCGTACCGGAGGAAGACGCCAGGCGATGAATCGGATGTTGCACGACGAGGTCGAGTTTACCAGACGGCTGGCGGCGCGAAACGACGCGCGTCGTTAGGCGTAAAATCGCTGCTCTCCCCGTTCGAAAACATGCCTGCGCCCCACTTCGTCCACCTGCGCCTGCACAGCGAGTTCTCGATCGCCGACGGCACGGTCCGTATCGACGACGCGATCGCGGCGGCGGCGGCGGACGGAATGCCCGCGCTTGCCGTTACCGATCTCGCCAACGCATTCGCACTCATCAAGTTCTACAAGGCGGCGCGCGCGCGCGGTATCAAACCGATCTGCGGCTGCGACGTTTGGCTGACGCACGATGCCGAGCGCGATCAGCCGTTTCGCGCGGTGCTGCTCGCGCAGTCGCGCGCCGGCTACCTGAAACTCGCGGAATGGCTCACCCGCGCCTACCGCACCAACCAGTACCGCGGTCGCGCGGAACTCAAGCGTGAGTGGTTCGACGAGGGTACCGACGGATTGATCGCGCTCTCCGGCGCGCGCGCCGGCGACGTGGGCAGCGCCCTTTCGCAAGGCAATGCCGCGGGCGCCGCAAAAGCCGCGCGATCCTGGGCGACGCAGTTTCGCGAACGCTACTATCTCGAGGTGCAGCGCGCGGGGCATCCCGGCGACGATGCGCTGGTCTGCGCCACCGTTCGCCTCGCCGCGGATCTGGCACTTCCCCTGGTCGCAACGCACCCGGTGCAGTTTCTGCGGCGCGAGGACTTTCGGGCTCACGAAGCGCGCGTGTGCATCGCCGAGGGCCACGTCCTCGCCGATCCGCGGCGGCCGCGCAACTACACGCCCGACCAGTATTTCCGGTCGCAGGCCGAAATGACATCGGCGTTTGCCGATCTTCCGGATGCCCTTGCCAACTCCGTCGCGATCGCGAAGCGGTGCAACCTGACGATCCCGCTGGGCAAGAACTTCCTGCCCGACTTCCCGACGCCCGCGGGCGTCACGCTCGACGAGCATCTGCGCTTTGAGGCCGCCGCCGGGCTCGCGACGCGGCTCGAACTCCTGTATCCGGATGCGGCGGTGCGCGACGAGCGGCGCGCCGAGTACGTCGGGCGACTCGAGTTCGAGACGAAGACGATCGTGCAGATGGGGTTCGCCGGCTACTTCCTGATCGTCGCGGACTTCATCAATTGGGCGAAGCGAAACGGCGTTCCCGTCGGGCCCGGCCGCGGCTCCGGCGCCGGCTCGCTCGTCGCCTACGCGCTCGGCATCACCGACCTCGATCCGTTGCGCTACGGCCTCGTCTTCGAGCGGCTCCTGAATCCGGAGCGCATTTCGATGCCCGACCTCGACATCGACTTCTGCCAGAACGGGCGCGACCGCGTCATCGATTACGTGAAGCACAAGTACGGGGCCGAGTCGGTGTCGCAGATCGCGACCTTCGGCACGATGGCGGCCAAGGCCGCGGTTCGCGACGTCGGACGCGTGCTCGACCTGCCCTATCTTTTCTGCGACGGCATCGCCAAGCTGATCCCGTTCCAGCCGGGCAAGCTCGTCACGCTCAAGGACGCGCGCGCGATGGAGCCTCTGCTGGCCGAACGCGAACAGAAGGAGGAGGAGGTCCGCGAGCTGCTCTCGCTCGCCGAAGCGCTGGAGGGCCTGACGCGCAATGTCGGCATGCATGCCGGCGGCGTCCTGATCGCGCCGGGCAAGCTCACCGACTTCTGCCCGCTCTACACGCAGGCGGGCTCCGACGCGCTCGTCTCGCAGTTCGACAAGGACGATGTGGAGGCGGCGGGTCTCGTCAAGTTCGACTTCCTCGGCCTCACCACGCTGACGATCCTCGACTGGACGCTGCGCTACGTACGACGCCTCGACCCCGCGAGCGATCTTCGGCTCGAGACGCTGCCGCTCGATGACCGTGCGACCTACGACATCTTCAAGGCGGCCGATACCGCGGCGGTGTTCCAGTTCGAATCGCGTGGCATGCGCGACCTGATGAAGCAGGCGCCGCCGACGCGGTTCGAGGACATCATCGCGCTCGTTGCCCTGTACCGGCCAGGGCCGATGGAGCTGATCCCGACCTACACCGCGCGTCGCACGGGGCGCGAGCGGTTCGACTATCCCGATCCGCGACTGGAACCGATCCTCGGTCCCACCTACGGCGTCATGGTGTATCAGGAACAGGTGATGCAGATCGCGCAGGTGATCGGCGGCTACACGCTGGGCAAGGCGGATTTCCTGCGCCGCGCGATGGGCAAGAAGGACAAGGAGGAGATGGCGAAGCATCGCGACATCTTCGTCGCGGGCGCCGAAAAGAACGGCGTAACGAAGGTCAAGGCCACCGCGCTTTTCGACCTGATGGAAAAGTTCGCCGGCTACGGTTTCAACAAGTCGCACTCGGCCGCCTACGCGCTGATCGCCTATCAGACCGCGTGGTTCAAGGCGCACCATCCTGCCGCGTTCATGGCCGCCAACCTGTCGCTGATGATGGACGACACCGACAAGGTTCGCGCGCTCTACAACGACGCGACGGCGAACGGATTGTCGATCCTCCCCCCGGACGTCAACGCGTCGAACTACCGCTTCGAACCCATCGACGCCAAGAGCATCCGGTACGGCCTCGGCGGGATCAAGGGAACCGGCGAGCAGGCGATCGAGGCGATCGTCGGCGCGCGCGACGCCGGCGGGCCGTTCAAGGACCTCGCCGATTTCTGCCGGCGCATCGACAAGCGCGTGGTGAATCGCCGCGCGGTCGAGGCGCTGATTCGCGGCGGCGCGTTCGACGCGATGGACCCTCGGCGCGCGACGCTGTTTGCCTCCGTCGGCGTCGCGCTCTCCGAGGCGGAGAAGGCCGCGGCGTCGGCCGCGCAGGTGTCGCTCTTCGGCGAGGGCGCGGAGATGGCCGGCCTGACGCTCGTCGCAGCGCGCGAGTGGACCGAGTCCGAGCGGCTCATCCACGAAAAGGCGGCGCTCGGGTTCTATCTGTCCGGGCATCCGTATTCCGCGTACGCGGCGGAACTCGCCCCGCTCGTCCGCCATCGACTTTCCAGCCTCTCGCCGACGAGGGAAACCGTGCTCGTCGCCGGCATCGTGACCGCGATGCGCACGCAAACCTCCCGCCGCGGCAAGATGGCCTTCGTCACGCTGGACGACGGCGAAGGGTCCGCCGAAATCGTGGTGTTCAGCGAGACCTTCGACGGCGCGCGCCACCTGTTGCGCGAAGACCAGCTCGTCGTCTTCGAGGTGAAGATCATGCAGCGCGTCGGCGACGACGGACAGGCACAGGACCTTCGCGTCGTCGCCGAAGCGGTCCACGACCTCGCCGCGATCCGCAAGCGCTACGCGAAGGTCCTTCGCATCAAGTGCAACGGCAGCGCCGACCCCTCCCGGCTCGCCGAGGTCATCGGGCCGTTTCGCCAGGGCACCTGCCCGGTCGTCGTCGAATACCGCAATCACGGCGTCGGTGGCGAAATCGAACTCTCCGAGGCGTGGTACGTCAACCTCGACGACCCGTTGCTCGCGCGCTTGCGAGATTGGCTGACCGCAGAAAACGTGAAAGTGGTGTATTGAGCCGCGGCTGACGGCGCCCGCCCGCCGAGGGCGGCCGCGCGCCGGACTGTGGGGCCATCGCGATTTTCTGCTGCTGTGGAGTGCGCAGGGCGTCTCCGCGGTCGGCTCGCGCATCACGCGCACTGCGCTGCCGATCGCGGCGATCCTGATCGCGGGGGCCGGCGCGCTCGACCTCGGCTTGCTCACCGTGGCATTGACGCTGCCCGGCGCGCTCCTCGCGTGGGTCGGCGGCGGCTGGGTCGACCGGAATCGCCGCCGGCCGCTCCTGATCGGCGCGGATGTCGTCCGCGCCGTCGCATTGCTGTCGATTCCCGTCGCCGCGTTCGCCGGGGCGGTCACGCTGCCGCTGCTCTACGTCGTGGCGACGGTCACCGGCATCGCGACGGTGCTGTTCGAACTCGCCGACCACGTCTTCATCATCGACCTCGTCGGAAGGAAGCGCGTGCTCGACGCCAACGGGAAGCGCGAGGCGGTCGACGCGATCGCCGAAATCTCCGGTCCGGCACTGGGCGGCGCGCTCGTCGCGCTCCTCACCGCCCCGATCGCCATCGCCGTCGATGCCGCCACGTTCGTGGTCTCTGCGCTGCTGGTCGGGCGCATCGGCAAGCGCGAGACCGTCGCGCCGGCGCCGACCACTCGCTCGTTTGCGGACGACGTCCGAACAGGCATCCGGGTCGTCTGGCACGATCCTGCAATCCGGGTGCTGTTCCTCGCCACGGCAACGCTTTTCCTCTGCATGAGCTTCATGGCGTCGCTGTACACGCTGTTCGCGCTGTCCTATCTCGGCCTCACGCCGACGGAGCTCGGCATCACGATCGGCTGCGGCGGCATCGGCGGACTCGCCGGCGCGGCCATTGCCGGACCCGCGGCGACGCGCTGGGGTCCTCGCCGGGTGCTGATCGGCGCGCTTCTCGTCGGTTCCGGTGCGCAAGTGCTGATCCCACTGGCGCCCGCGCTGCCGTGGGTCGCCATGGTCTTCCTGATCGCAGCGCAGGTCCTGGGCGACGGCGCGCTGACGGTGTACTTCGTCAACGAGACCTCGTTGCGCCAGCGCCTGCTGCCGCCGGAAGCGCTTGGCCGCGCGGCCGCAACCTGGCAGGTCGCGGCGGGGCTGTTGACGCCCGCCGGCGCGCTCGTCGGCGCCGCGCTGGCGGAAACCGCCGGAATGCGGCCGGCGCTCTGGGCGCTGGCGATCGGCGTCGCGCTGGCGGCGCTCGTGCTCATCAAAGCGCGCCGCAGGCTGCCCTCGACGAGCGCGAGTTAGAATTGCGGGCTCTGCCCGAGTCAGGAACTGCAATGACGACCTCTCGTCCGCTTCCCGCCACCATGCGCTACGTCGCCGCGCGCGAACCCGGCCCGCCCGAAGTGCTCGGTGTCGCCCGGGGCCCGCTGCCGCAGCTCAAAGCCGGCGAAGTTCTGATCGAGGTGAGCTACGCCGGGGTCAATCGCCCCGATTGCGCGCAGCGTGCCGGGTCGTACCCGCCACCCCCCGATGCGTCGCCCGTCATCGGGCTCGAGGTCGCGGGCACGATAGTCGCGTGCGGCGAGGGTGTGGCAGCGTCGCGGATCGGAGACGCGGTCTGCGCGCTGACGCCGGGCGGCGGCTATGCCGAGTACTGCGCGACGCCGGCCGTCTGCTGCCTGCCGATTCCGAACGGGCTCACGACGCTCGAAGCGGCAAGCCTGCCCGAAAACTACTTCACCGTCTGGAACAACCTCTTCGACCGCGCAGCATTGAAGCACGGCGAAACCGCGCTGATCCACGGTGGTTCGAGCGGCATCGGCCTCACGGCGATCCAGCTTGCCAAACAAAACGGCGCAGCGGTGATCACTACCGTCGGCAGCGACGACAAGGCCGCGTACTGCCGCTCGCTCGGCGCCGATCACGCGATCAATTACCGGACGCAGGATTTCGTCGCGGAGGTCGCACGCATCACGGCCAAGCGCGGCGTCGACGTCGTGCTCGACATGGTCGGCGGAGATTACATCGAGAAGAACCTGCGATGCCTTGCGCTCGAGGGTCGCCTCGCGATCATCGCGTTCATGCGCGGCAGCCGCGTCGAGGTCGAGTGGCGGTCGATCATGATGAAGCGCCTCACCGTCACCGGGTCGACGATGCGCGCGAGCCCGCTCAAACGCAAGGCCGAGATCGCGAAATCGTTGCGCGCAGCGGTCTGGCCGCTCCTCGAAACCGGCGCGGTGAAGCCGGTCGTCCACCGCGTGTTCCCGCTTGCCGAGGCCGCAGCCGCGCATGCGCTGATGGAGTCCTCGCAGCACGTCGGCAAGATCATGCTGGCCGTGCGGCCGTAGCCTGACCCGACGATCCACCCTTACAGGTTTCTAGTACGTCGCGCGCCCGCCCGACGCGTCGAACACCGCGCCCGTCGAGAACGAGCACTCCTCGCTCGCGAGCCAGCAGATGAGCGCCGCGATTTCCTCCACGGTGCCGAAGCGCCCCATCGGGATCTTCGACAGCATGAAATCGATGTGCTGCTGCGTCATCTGATCGAAGATCGCAGTGCGGACCGCGGCGGGGGTCACGCAGTTGACGCGCACGCCCGTCCTCGCGAGCTCCTTCCCCAGCGACTTGGTGAGTCCGATCACCCCGGCTTTGGACGTGCTGTAGGCCGACGCGTTCGGATTGCCCTCCTTGCCCGCGACCGACGCGATGTTGACGATGCGTCCGTAGTCGTTCTTGAGCATGGCCGGCACGGCGGCGCGGTTGCAATAGAACAGACCATTGAGGTTGACGTCGATCACGCTTCGCCACGCGTCGACCGGGTACTCCCACAGGGGGACGTTCGGACCGGTGATGCCGGCCGAGCAGACGAGCACGTCGATCCGTCCGGTCGCATTCACCGCGGCTTCTGCGGCCTTCGCGGCAGCGTCCGGGTTGGCGACGTCGAAGGCGTGCACCGACGCGCCGGCCGGCAGCGCTGCTTGCGCCTTTGCCAGCGCAGCTTCGTCGCGATCCCAGAGCACGATCGTCGCGCCGCTCGCGGCGAGGCGCTGCGCGACCGCGAAGCCGATGCCGGCGGCCCCTCCGGTGACGACCGCGGTGCGGCCGCGAAAATCCTTTGCACTCATCGCGTGGACTCCGCCGAGGAGCCCATCACTTGATGATGAGCACCAGATTGATGAAGAGCAGCAAGACGCCGATCACCGCGACCACCGATACGACGGCAGTCAGCGCGTTCTTCGTCTCGCCCTGGAAGACGGCGAACTCGTCGGCGAGCTCGGCCACCTGGTCGTTGTTGGAGAGCGTTTCGACGAGCGCGCGATCCTCCTCGTAAACCGGACTCTCCCGCTCCTGCGGCTCCGGCACCGAGATCGGCAGAATCACCGAGAAGTTCGTCACCGGCAGCGACCGGTACCGCTTGTTGTCCCAGACCTTGATCCGCTCTCCCGAGCGAACGGTATACCCCATGCCGCGCGTTTCCTTGGCGGAAATCCGCTCGCCCGCGTGTACGTAGAACTTGGACGGCAATCGTCCGGAGATCGCGACCTTCAGCAGCGCTTCGAATTTCGCCGAGGAGAGCGAGATGTTGATCTGGAAATTGCCCGAGCTGCGATCCGAGTCCTGGGTGGAGGCATCGACATAGACCATCGACCCGACCGCCTTGTTCTCGTTGCGCCCGCGTTCCTCCTTGCGTTCGCGAATGCGCAGCGACCCGGTCGTCGCCTCCAGCTTGCCGCCGCTCGCGAGCAAGACCGTTTCTCCCTTGGCGACCAGGACTTTCATCACCAGGACGCTCTCGCGGCCCTGCTCGATGACGAGTCGGGCCTTGACAGGCTTGAATGCGACAAGCGGCATGCGCTATTCCATCACGTCGCGCTGGCGAAGCGTGACATCGGCAGAGGGGCGCCGCGGATGTTGCGTTCGACCCTGCACTGCGATGACGGCATGCTCGTCCACGTGGATCTTCGAATTCGTCGGGCTCAGTGATTCGTCGCGCCCGCCCGCGGAACGCGACCGTGGTGCCGGCAGTAGGAATCGAACCCACGACCAACGGTTTACAAAACCGCTGCTCTACCAACTGAGCTATGCCGGCCGTGTTCGTGATTTTACTCGCGCGCGAGCCCGCGGAAGCGACAATCGAACGCAAAGTGTCGCAGTCAACGCGAGAAGAACAAAGGATAAATTGGCGGAACAGGGCGGCGGCGCGCATCGCGAATTTGGTGCACTACAGGATCGATGCAAAGGCGATGCGTCGTCGCTCGTCACGAATTTCGACGTCGCACTATGCGATGTGCATGCTCACGTCATGAAACGCGCGCGACGCATCGAACGTAGACGACAACTTCGGGTTTGGGCGCCCTCCGGAAAGTGCGCGGCGGCGGCCGGTGCGGCGGGCGCGACGATCGGGGGCCGACTACTTGATCACCTGCAGGTGCGGTGCCCGCGCCTTGCCTTTGCCGCGATTCCGGGCCTCCCTCGCTTCCTTGAGGTCCGATTCGAGCGCGGCTTCGATGTCGGGCTCGGGCGGCGCGGTGGCGGCCGCGAGCGAGGCGACGGGGTTCTGCGACACCGTGAAGGCAAAGCCGTAGCCCGTTTCCTTGGCAAAGATGCCCGAGACCGCCGGCATCGGAACCGAGACCTCCTGCGAGGAGCCCGAGAATCGCGCCGAAAACCGGACGCCGTCGTTGTCGATCGTGAGTCGGCGCGTTGCCGACGCGCCGATGTTGAGCACGATTTCGCCGTTCTTGACGTACGCCATCGGCACGCGGGTTTCGCCGTTGACCTTGACGGCCAGATACGGCGTCAGGCCGTTGTCGGCGCACCACTCGCAGATCGCGCGGACCAGGTAGGGCTTGGCGGATTGCTCGGACATGGCGTCAGGATACTACGTACTACGCACCCTTGGCAGCCGGTCAGGGCGCGGGGTTGGGTACGAGGGCCGCCGATGCGGGTGGCCCAAGCCCGAGTGGGATATCGAGGGCGGCGGGTGCGCGCATCGGCGGCCCTCGAACGGACCCGTCACCTTCCCCGGACGGCGACGCTACTTCCGCATGCCGCGCTCGGCGGAGGTCATCGCCTCGGAGAACGCCGGACGAGCGAACAGCCGCTCGGCGTACTTCATCAGCGGCGCCGCCTGCTTGGGCATCACGACACCGTAGTAGTCGAGCCGCCACAGGAGCGGCGTGATCGCGACGTCGAGCATCGAGTATTCCTCGCCCAGCATGTGCTTGTGCTTTGCGAACACCGGCGCGATCTGCAGCAGGCTGTCGCGGACGTGATTGCGCGCCTTTTCGATCTGCTTCTGGTTGTTCCCCTCCAGCGCATCGATATGGCAGAAGAGCTCCTTCTCGAAGCGGTGCAGGAAGAGGCGAGCGCGCGCGCGCATCACCGGATCCGCGGGCATCAGCTGCGGGTGCGGGAACCGTTCGTCGATGTACTCGTTGATGATGTTCGACTCGTGCAGCACGAGGTCGCGCTCGACCAGCACCGGGACCTGGTTGTAGGGATTCATCACCGCGAGGTCCTCGGGCTTGTGGTCGAGGTCGACGTCGATGATCT
>JBDTRG010000005.1:0-55788 GCA_039931775.1 Betaproteobacteria bacterium
GTCCAAAGTAGACCGGTCGTTCACCGAGAAAGTCGCCGCCGGCAGGAACGGGTCGTGTGGAGCCGGTCGGTCGCGCCGCTCAGTTTTGCAAAAGTGGGACTGTCGTTCGATAGGCTCCAGTCGGCCATTTCCCGTCGTTCGAGCAAGGCGCAGAAATTTCCAGAAACGCGACATTGAAGTCCATGTCGCGCTGACTCCCTGGTGCCCCTTGCCATCGCGCCCGCGCGTGGTCCGCAGCTGTGGGCCGCCGTCGACGCTGCGCCGAGCGAAGCGTCCCTGCTCGCGGACCGTTGCCATACCGCTACCGGCCTATGAATTCGATCAACGCATCGCGTGGTAGGACCCGCACGACGACGCGACGCGTGACGCTATAGGCTTGCCACCCATGGGTGGGCGATCCGGTCGGCATGACGCTTCAGGAATGCGCGGGTCTTCTCGGTCAGCAAGCCTCGCCCGTGCAACTGCAGGAAGATCGTGCCGCCGATATCGTTCAATTCAAGGATCAAGGGACCCTGTTCCGTAAGTGCGAAGTCCCAGTGCTGGATCCGCATCAGCGGAAAGACTGCGCCGCCATCTCGGCATGCATTCAGGATTCGATCCCAGCCCGGCAGATGGAATCCTTCGAGGAGCTTTCCAGTGATCGGGTGTTCACGAAGATACCGCGCCTTGGGCCAGCGTTGACCAATGACCCGGCTGATTTCGCCACTGGTCAGGTCGATGTTTGCCAACATATTGCCATTGGCACCGAAATCGAAATTGTCGATATGGTTGGGGGGCACCGCGATTTTCCAGATGGCCCTGATGAGTCGCACTCCTTCCTCGGGACTGTTCAGACAGACTACGCGCACGCCGGATATGGCGGGCCAGCCGGTAAGAGCCTGAATCTCGGATGCCGCGGAAATTGCATCCTGAAACAGGTAGCCGCACTCCGGACGGTGAAAGCGGGCATCCACCGTGCGTTCCAGGCGTATCGTAAAGTCTGGAACTGAAAGCGTACTGCCGTCCAAATGGGATATCCGATCCGTGTCGGGATCGTAGCCCGTCATCGAAACCGAACCAAAGCCCTGCTGCGAATAGGCTGGCTTGCCAAACAGCGGGTAGATGGACGGGTCCCGCAGAAATCCGGCACTGGCTTCGATATCGCGAAGGTGTTTCCCCAATCCCGGATATATCGTGGCCGAGCGATGAAAGCAGGCCCTCACGGGCACGACCGGGAGTCCCGCGGCACTGGCCAGGACAAGAAACACGACCTTGTCCCACGCCGGGAGCACTGCAATTCTGGGGTTCAATGCACGATTGAACTCTTCCTTCAGGCGCCAGCCCAGAAAATCCTCCGCGCCACGACCTTTCAGGTCATTGCGATAGAGACCATACCAGTAATAATCGGAAATCCCGCACCGCCCACCTTTAGTCTTGAGCGCCAGAATATCCTTGATCTGGTTGAAGTGACCCTTCCCGGTCCGTTCACGGACCAGCGACATCCACGTCCTGTACTCACCAAGGCGTTCGACCAGTCGCTCCATGAGCTACGTTCCGGCGGTCAATGGATCGACTATGGTAGCGTATGTGATGCACCTGTCATTTCTTCCACGACTACCCCGCGACTCGGGCAGGCCAGTAGGAAGCGCTTCATGAACCACACCCTTCGCAACACACCCGACACCCGGCCTGTTGTCCGCAAAATGCTGTCGGCGGACGTGGATGCCTCGATGGCGATCCTTTACCGTTGGAACATGAAGCCCTGCCTGGTGGACACCGACGCGTCGGATTCGGATCAGACCAACATCGTCCTCCCGAATTCCTTCGTTGCGGAGATCGAAGGACGCGTGGTCGGGGTGGCGAGCTATGTGGTTAGGAATGCCGGCTGGGCCGAAACGGACGCACTGGGCGTGGACCCGGATTGCCTGGGTCTCGGTATCGGCTACCTGCTGCAACGCGCTCGCTTGGAGGAGATTCGGAGCCGAGGCCTCACGCGGGTCAGAAGCGAGACTGACAGGCCGGAAACCGCCCATTGGTATGTGAAAAACTTTGGCTATTCCATTGTAGGCACGCGAAAAAAGAAGCCACCGTATTTCGGCCTGACGGATTGCGACCACTGGACCGTCCTCGAGTTGGATCTCCGGGAGCACAAAGAGGAGTCCAGAAGGACAAATTGATTGGACACGCCGGATCGATTTTCCTTCCCGGCAACCTGTGCGAGCGTGTCGGGCGCACGATGGGCAACGACACCTGCCTGCCCGCGATGCGGTGCCGTAGGCCACGGCGAACGGGCCGATGCCGTACCGCCGCCGGCGGCCCGATGGCACCGTCGCGCGCCTCAGCGGCGACCCCGCAATGGAATGCGTCACTGGAAAGACCGCTTCCCCGTGTTTGACCGGCCGCTTTCCAGAAACATCAACGACTCCAGTGGGTCGACTCCGGAATTTCAACCCGCTCGATAGCAGTCATGCACCCAGGGCTGGCGGAAGGTATCGGGCAAGTCGCCCGATCCGCCTTTAGTTACCGCCACGCAGGTACGCATAGACGGTCTCGCGGGAAATCCCGTAGCTTCGCGCAAGATCGGCCTTCGGTATGCCGCTGCGAGCTAGTTCAACCAGTTCGCGTGCCGACTCCGGGGCCAGCGACTTCTTGCGCCCTTTGTAGACCCCCTTCGCCTTGGCGATGGCGATCCCCTCCCGCTGGCGCTCACGGATCAGCGAGCGTTCAAACTTGGCGATCCCGGCGAGCACCGTCATCATCAGCTCGCCGATGGGGTCTGTAGTGCCGGCAAAGGTCAGCTTCTCCTTCCTGAACTCGACCACGACTCCACGCTCGTTGAGTTCGCGCACTAGGCGCAGGAGGTCCTCCGTGTTGCGCGCCAGCCGGTCCATGGAGTGCACGACCAGGGTGTCCCCGTCGCGCAGATGGGCTAGGGCCAAGGCCAACTGCGGACGTTTCGTGTCCTTCCCGCTGGCCTTGTCCGTGTAGGTTCGATCGAGGTCTACCCCGTCAAGCTGCCGCTCGGTCGCCTGATCCACGGAAGAAACCCGCACGTAGCCGATCCGCTGTCCCTTACCCATAGTCTGCCTCGTTTTCGTCATGTGTACGATTAGAGTCAAGACTCGCAGTACAACTGTGTCAATCAATTAATTATTGATCCTATTCTGACGCTATGCCGTGGTCGGCTTGACGTTGCGTTGGGGTATACCCTAGCCGGACGGGCAATGACCACCGTTCCCTGCGGTCCGGGAACGTTAGATCGGGCGCGCCCCCACGACCGGTAGTGCCCACCTTGGACGCGATACGATTGCGAGCAGAACATGACGCAAGACTCCACTCCGGCGAATCCGGAAGCATTTTCCAAATTACTCCGCGAGTTGCGGCTCGTTCGTCGCCGCCGAAAGATGGAACTCGCGGGAACCACTCGCATTCGCCAGAGTCTCTCCGCGATTGAGCGACGATCCATCTTGAGCAAGACAGCCGGACGATGCCACATCTGCGGTGGGATCATCGCGGGTGTCTGGCACGCCGATCATGTTTTGCCCCACAGCAGTGGCGGGGCTCATGCAGTCGACAATTACTTGCCGTCTCACGCGCTTTGCAACAACTATCGCTGGAACTATACCGCCGCCGAATTCCAGCAAATTCTCAAGCTAGGCGTGTGGCTGCGCACGCAAATCGAGCGAAAGAATTTGCTTGGAATGAAGGCCGCGAAGAATTACCTTGCTTACGAGAAGGCTCGCGTTGGACGACAAAAGCAGCGTTGAACAGGTCGCTTTCAGGAAGGGCCGCTGCGATTCAATTTGGCAACCAATCTGTTCAATGATGGTCCAGGCCGCATCTTCGGCCGAGTCGGAGTCATCCAGCGCGTCATCGAAAAGGGTTACTTCTGCTGACCCGTCCTCGTCCTACTCGTAGCCCTGAATCCGCTTCAGCGCATCGTCGGGGTCGCACTCCATTAACCGAAGAATTGCCTGCTCGATCAGGTCATCAGTCACGGACCATCCGGCGACCGGCTGGATATGCGATGCAGCGTGTCGGACACAACGACGGAGGCGACATTCCAGGTCAACGACCGCCCACATATCGTTCCTCAAGCCGCCGTTCGACTAGGCCCTGAATATCGGCAAGCGTTACGCCAAACGGCGCGAGAGGTTTTGCTACTCTCTGCACGAGGGCAGCCAGTTTGCGCTCGGCAGCCGAAACCTCTGCCCCAAGTCCTTCGGCAACGATGCGGCCGCGTGGCATCGTGTATTTGATCTTTATAGTAGGTCGACAACGCGGGCATCTACTGCGCTGTATTTTCGTGGCGGGGCGAGTCGCAACGGATAGTCGCCATGGCCTACCAGGCTGTCGCATTGAGGGATGGCCGAGGTCGGACCGCAAGCGCAGCCAATCAGAGAAAGTCGGCGAGCAACCGCAAGTTCATCTGAACAATGGCGATCACGCGCTGGATCATGCCGCAGCGGCGGGTCGACTCGTCAAGCCAAACGCCGCTGATCGAATTACCGCACGGAGTTCCAGGACTCGGTAGATTGACAAGGAAGGACGTGCTACTCTAGAATGGTTCCATTATGGTTCCATGGAGAAAGCTATGCTGACGTTGACACTCAAAAACATTCCGACTCACCTGCACGCCCGCCTCAAGGAAAGCGCTGAGAAGAATCGCCGGAGCCTCAACAGCGAGATCCTGACGAGGCTCGAGCGCGACGTAACAGCGCCGAAGGTTGACCGAGGCAAACTTGCGCGAGCGTTGAAGGCTTTCACCAATCAGCTTCCCTACGTGGATCATCGGATCGGCAACCGCTACAAACGAAAGGGCCTTAAGTGATCGTTGTCGACACCAACGTGATCCACTACTGTTGGGTACACGGCCAGAATACGGAGATCGCCCAAGCGGTCCGTCAGAAGGACCCTGAGTGGCACGCGCCCATTCTGTGGCGCTCGGAGCTACGCAATGTGTTGACGGCGTATCTCCGGCGCGGGTTGCTCACGCGCTCGCAGATTGCCGGAATACTGGGCGTTGTGGACCAGGCGTTCGCCGAGCGCGAACACATCATTCCCGACGATCTTGTGCTCGACGTTGTCGCCAGCAGCACGCTGACGGCTTATGACGCCGAGTTCGTGGCGCTAGCGGTCGCGCTGTCGGTGCCGCTGGTAACAGGGGACAAGGCGGTACTTAAGGCGTTCCCTGATCGCGCGTTGACAATGGAAGCCTTTCTCAAATCGCGGCAAATTCCCGAGTAGCTCACGGGAACACACCGCCGCGTGCGACGGACACGTTGCGCATCAGGATACGCGCCCACGAAATGTCCCAAAATTCGGCCGGCGCCAACTGGACAGCGACGACCACGAGCGCAAGCGCTTCAGCGCGAGTCCGGCAGACGCGGGATTGATCCTCGATCGAGGTCTCGCGCTGCCTGTCGGTCGAGTACCGCGCGTAGATGATCGCGTTGATGAGCATGGTTGGCATTGTGTTGAGGCCCGGGAGTGCAGTCAAGAACGTTGCCGGCAGCGATGTCGGCGGAGACGAGCTCAGCCAGGTAACGCAACAGCGGCTGATAGCGCGAAGTGATCATGACGGCGCAAGGTCAGCTGGCGGATTTCCGAGACATTGCGCTGGCGTTATAGAGTCGCGGTGTTCGAACCGAGATGCGATCCATTGGCGCCAGCGTGGTGGTACCGGCAGAAGGGTCTAGCGCCCGAGATACACGGCCACTACTTGTTCGCGGCCGTGACCCATCTCGTGGCTGATGACTTCCCGCGCCTCGCGGTCGATGGCCTTCTGCTTCGGCGTGAGCTGTTTGGACCGCGGCCCGCCGCGCGCCGGGCACGCCCAGCCAGTCAATTCCTGGTAGCGCGACTGCGCATAGCAATGCCGATAGCCGTGGAAAGCGTGAATACCGACTCGCCCACACTCGTAGCGAAAGTGCTCGAGACAGTCGCGGTGGGTCGCGTAACCGGGAGCGACCAGACTTTTGCGCTTGGCCAGCGCCTTCGCCTCATCGACGAGCTGCCGTTGCTCCGGGGTGCGGATGGGAATCTCACGCTCGCGCCCACTCTTACACCAGGATTCCTGGAGTACGAGCGATTCGCCCCGGTCTGCCCACGCCGGGACGATCTTGATCGACTCCGCCCGCCGCAGGCCGAAGGCAGCCTGCAAGCGTAGCGACATTTGGGCACAGGGGGTGCGGATGCGCGCCAGTTGCTCCATGCCAAGCTCCTTGGCTTTGGAGATGTTGGTGACATACACCCGATCCGGGATGCCGTACGCGGCGTTGCTGCGCGCGATGATGCTTTCCTTGCCGAGCTTCTGGAGTGCCCAGCGCAGCGTTGACATCCGGTTCTTGATGGTTCCGGAAGCGAGTTCCTCGGCGAGCCACCGGACGACCAGCGGCTCCACCTGCTTGGGCTTGAGATTATGCGCTCGCAAACCGCGATAGCCCATCTCGTGAAGCTGATTGGCGACGAGGTCCAGCATGTGTTCGCGGTCGGCCTGGGTGGCGTAGCTGCCGTCACGGTTATGCCGACAGAGTTCTTTGAAGTCGTGGTTTAGGTCGCGCATCGGGTCTCCTCCCCGCGCCGGGGAGTGCGTGCAAGCGCGAGCGCGGCGCGGCCCGCGATGGAGGGCGCGGCCGCGTGCCTCGCCAGTGAGCGCTTGGGGACCTTAAATCGCTTTCGTCGCATGTCATTTCCTATCGTCAGGGCGGTGTCCAAGGGCGCCGGAGCGCCGCGTTCTTGCTGCCGTGGTGAATCCAGTCAGGTAAGTGTTACTGCTCGCCTGGAGCGCCGTAGCGACCCCAGTGGGTAGAAGCGAGCACGGGACACCACATCCCGTTGTGTGCAGTGGTTGTGTTGCTTGCCAGCGCCGCACGGCGCTTTGTTGGCTCGCGATGGCGTTCCGGTGGGAACTGCCCAAGCGCGCGAGTCGTTAACCCGGACTCACGGGGCGCCGAAGGTGGCGCGGTGGACGATCCGTTGGGCGGATCCGATGGCGACCGGAGTTGCACCGGTCGGAGAGAGGGCGTAATGGCAGCAGCAGAGGTCATCACGTGGTTGCGGCAGCCTGGTCACGCCAGGAAATGCCGTTTTACCGCCAGCGCCACAAGGGCTTAGTGCGTACGTCACTAGCGGTTCCCGCTAGTAACGACGCGCGCTGGGGCAGGATGGTTGGCGCAGGGTGCCGCCATCGATAGGTGGGCGCACGCGGCGACGTACGATCGGCTGCAGATCGCGCCGATCATGCCCAACGCCGCGGGTACGCTCGTGGACAAGGGTGCAGGGCGATGCCCTACCCGGAACGGCTACAGCGCGGCGCAGTCCATGTTGCGAATGCGCCAGGGCAGAACGCGGCTGCGGCGATGCCAAGGGTACCGCAGCATGCATTTCGACTGAACCTCAGGCCCGTTGGGGTCCGCCGTCTTCCAGAGGTAGGACGGCATTGGGCGCCGATTGCTCGGCAAAGGACGACGCGTGAGGAGCGTCATTCCGGCCGGACGTGGCCAGCGTACTGCAACAAACCAAATCAGGCGCCGCTCAATGTGGACGGCTCGGTGCGCACTGTCGCCCACGGCGAGCACCGCTGCAACGGAAAAGCGTAACTTTGTGTCGGAGGTCTTACGAACGTCAGCGATCTGCCGTTACCGGCATGGGTATCGCGCCCAGCATGTCCAACGCAGGCAAATGTTCACGGTCCGCGTCCAGCAATTCCTGTCGGCCGCTGGAGGACTGCTTCGGAGGCCAATGAACTACCGGGCCAGAAGCGGTCATTTGCGCTAGTCATCGGCGACTAGTCGATATCCAATCCCCGTCTCCGTCAAAAAATGTCGCGGTCTTACCGGATCGGTTTCGAGTTTCTCCCGCAATTGCTTCATGTAGATACGTAGATAGTGGGTATCGCTCTCGTGGGTCGGCCCCCACACCTCCGCCAGAAGCTGCCGATGCGTAACGACCATCCCGAGCTGCTTGCCCAGGGCTGTCAATAGTCGGAATTCAATCGGCGTAAGATGGACCTCCTTTGCGTCGCGGGTTGCCGTGCGTTTTTCGAGATCCACCATCGCATTCCCGAAACGCAGGATTGCCGCGCTCGAACCGGCGCGAACGGCATGCCGCAATGCTGCACGCACGCGAGCAAGCAGTTCGCCGATGCCGAACGGCTTCGTCACGTAATCGTTGGCGCCGGCATCAAGCGCTTCGATTTTGGACCGCTCCTGGACGCGTGCCGATAACACGATGATGGGCATAGACGACCACGCGCGGATGCGGCGAATGACCTCGACACCATCAACGTCCGGTAGTCCAAGATCGACTATGGCGAGATCCGGCTTATGCGTGCCCGCATCGATAGAACCGCGGCGGCCCGCCACCGATTCGACGACACGATAGCCCTCGACTCCGAATGCGGCGCGCAAGAATCGCCGAATTTCGGGCTCGTCCTCGATGATGAGAATACTAGGACGCAGATCTGCCATTTCAGGCTGACTCGGGCTCCATCGGAACCGCCGGCGCGTCCTCCGCCGGAATCGTGAAACGAAACGCGGTGCCGCCGGCTGGCACACGTTCCGCCCACGCTTTGCCTCCATGCAGATGAACAATCGCCCGACAGATGGCCAGCCCCAGGCCCATATCGGTGCCGCCACCTTCGACCGAACCGTGATGAAATTTCGCGAAAACACGCTCCAGTTCACTGTCGGAAACTCCACCGCCGTAGTCTTCGACGCTCACTATCAGCTCCCGTCCGCGCTGTTGCGCGCGCACCGTCACCACGGTTCCCGCCGGCGTGTGCTTGGCACAGTTCTCCAGGAGGTTGCCAAGCGCTTGTTCAATCAGCGTTGCATCCACGCGCACCAGCGGCAAATCATCGGGTAGGTCCACGACGACGCGGTGCGTCGCCAGGCGCTGGCCGAGACGCCTCAATACCGAGCCGACGATTTCATTGAGGGCCGCCCAGTCCCGTTCCACCTTGATGCGCCCCGCCTCGAGACGGGTCATCTCCAGTATCTTCGCCACATGCTCCGACATTTCCCGCGCTTGATCGAACACGCTTTTGGCCAACGCGGTGCGCTCGGCCACGCTCAATCGCTCGCCGCTCTCCACAAGGCTTGATGACGCACCCGCCATGACGGCAAGGGGTGTGCGCAGATCGTGCGATATCGAAGCCAACAATGTACTGCGAATTCGCTCCGTCTCGGCTTCGATTGCTAGCGCCGCCTGCGCTGACGCTTGGAGACGAACGTCTTCGACGAGCCGTGAAATGATGAGCGCTACCGCCAACATGATCCCAAACGTCAGCAGATACTGAGCATCGTCTATCGTGAACGTACCTCGGGGCGGCACGAACAGGACGTCGAAAGCCACGACGCAGAGAACTGATGCGGCGATCGCGGGGCCGCGCGAGAAGCGCAAGGCGACGATCACCACGGCCACCAGGTACACCATGGCGATGTTCACCAGGTCGAACCGCCGCTGCATCGCGAATCCGGCGAAGGTGCAGGCTGCCACAGCAGCTAGCGCCCATGCATAGCCTACCCATTGCCGTTGTTGCTTCACGACGTGACTGTAACGCATGGTGACCGTAAATTTTTCATAAAGATTTGAGATCGGTTTGCGCGCTTGCCGTCTAATCGATCTACGCTACTGCGATGAACAGTGCAATCGATGTGCTGGGTCCATCCGCGGCTCCCACGCAACCAGGACACCGACAGCAAACGACGGCGGCGCTGGCGTTTCTCGCGCTGGGCGTGGTTTATGGCGACATCGGCACCAGTCCGCTTTACGCCGTGAAGGAAACGTTCAACCCAGATCACGGCATCCCGCTGACGCCCGACAACATCATCGGCGGGATCTCGGCGATTTTCTGGGCGCTGAATATCGTTGTGTCACTCAAGTATGTGACGCTCGTGCTGCGCGCCAGCAATCGGGGCGAGGGCGGCATCATGGCGCTGCTGGCGCTTGTTGCATCGTCCGTGCACGGGCGGCCACGATTGCGTACGGCGCTTCTCGTGATAGGCGTCTTCGGCGCGTCGCTGTTCTATGGTGACGCCGTCCTGACGCCCGCGATCTCCGTGCTCTCGGCGGTCGAGGGGCTGGAGGTAGGCACCACCGCCTTCAAACCTTATATCGTGCCGATTGTGATGGGGATCATCATCGCGCTGTTCGCTGTCCAGCGGTTCGGAACCAGCGTCATCGGCATGTTTTTCGGACCCATATGCGCGCTGTGGTTCGTTTCCCTGGGTGCGGTGGGCGTCTGGAACATCGCCAAGGCACCCACTATCCTGAAGGCTATCGACCCGAGCTACGCACTGCAATTTGTCACCGGACACGGCTATGCTTCATTCATCGTTCTGGGATCGGTGCTGCTGGCCATCACCGGCGCGGAGGCGCTCTATGCCGATATGGGCCACTTTGGCAAGCGCGCGATCCGCATCGCCTGGTTCGGCGTTGCACTGCCGGGCTTGTTGCTGAACTATTTCGGACAGGGTGCCTTGCTTATCGCGCAGCCCGGTGCGATCGAGAATCCTTTTTATCTGGCCTATCCCGCCTGGGCGCTCTATCCGATGGTGGTGCTCGCCACTTCGGCGACCATCATCGCATCACAGGCGACGATTTCGGGCGCGTATTCCATGACGCAGCAAGCAGTACAACTGGGTTATCTGCCGCGGGTGACGATCCGGCACACATCTTCGCGCACGATCGGGCAGATCTATGTCCCGGCCGTGAACTGGACTTTGCTCGTCATCGTTGTGGCGGCGGTCGTCGGATTTGGCAGTTCCACGCGTCTCGCGTCGGCCTACGGCGTGGCGGTGATGGGCAC
Organism: Betaproteobacteria bacterium; assembly: GCA_039931775.1. Taxonomy (GTDB): domain Bacteria; phylum Pseudomonadota; class Gammaproteobacteria; order Burkholderiales; family Casimicrobiaceae; genus CAIWHR01. The sequence goes on from JBDTRG010000005.1 coordinate 10,793, forward strand.
CATGATGGTGACAACATTGCTCACCTTCTTCGTGCTTCGCTACGACTGGCGATACCCGCTGTGGCTCACTGTGGTCGCGACGGGGTTCTTCATATTGATCGATGTCACATTCTTCTCTGCGGCCATGCACAAGGTGCTCGAGGGCGGCTGGTTTCCGCTGGCACTGGGTAGCATCGTATTCACCATTATGGTCACCTGGCGGCGCGGCCGCGAACTGCTGTTCGAACGGTTGCGCGGTTCGTCGCCACCGCTGCAGGAGTTCCTGAAATCGCTCTTCGCGAGCCCGCTGCATCGGGTGCCGGGAACTGCCGTGTTTCTCACCTCGACGCCGGAAGTCACGCCCAACGCACTGCTGCACAGCCTCAAGCACTACAAAGTGCTGCACGAGGAGAACGTATTCTTGACGGTCGAATATCACGATGTTCCGTGGGTACATCCGGAACAACGCGTCACGTGCGAGCACATGACCGGTAACTGCTGGCGGGTCAAGGCACGTTACGGCTTCATGGAGCAACCGGATGCTGCGCTTGCGCTGGAGATCTGTGCGCCCCAAGGACTGCAGGTCGACCCGATGCAGGTAACCTACTTCCTGTCGCGAGAGCAGATCGTCCCGGGAGTCACTGAGAAGGGGATGGCGCGATGGCGCGACCGCATTTTCGCAGCGATGGCGCGAAATACGGCGGGTGTGGCGGATTTCTTCAACATCCCGACCAACCGCGTGGTGGAGCTGGGGACACGCGTTGAAATTTAGTCTGTGAATGCCGTCTGACGCGTCGAACGTCCGTTTCGAGTACGGGCGACCATTCCATTAGTTTCGGTCGATGGCAGTCGCAGCAGGTCGGTGGCCCGTCTAGACTGGGCGGTTACCTACCTGATACGTACGCGCTTCCAGGTTAGGTTGCAGGCCCCCGCAACCAATTCAATCAACGGCTTGCCTTCGGGCAGGCCGTTTTTGTTTCGGCGATTGTGACCGAATTGCGCCCAGAATTTTTAATCTCGCCCGACGAAATCGTCACTCAGCGGCCTCGGTGCGGACTAGCAAATCAATGACTTGTCGCGATTGAAGCAACAATGCAATTTCGGTGATCGGGGGAAGAATCCGAGGGTCGACATCTTGATCGTCCAACCCTCGATGCGCTGCCGACATTGGCGCGGCGTACTGTCAATCATCTGTGCAGCCACCTCGTCTCGTAGCCACGCTCGTCAACCGCCGACCCAGTGACGGTACGCGTCGATCCACTCGGCCCCTTCGGGTCTGGGCGATGGAAGCGGCAGATCAAGAATGGGGACAGACTGTCGTTCGCGACCGCGCGTGCAGATGGCGACGATGCCGTTGTCGCCACGAAGGTCTAACCTGGCAACTTTCACCGCGACGCCGAGTACGGTGGTGTCAAACGGAAATGCGAGGTGTTCCTCGAGCATCGTGTACCAGCCGGTGGTCTGCTCCGACTCGCCGTACGCATCGACCGTGGCCTCTTCGATCATGGCGGCCAGCCGGGCCTTGCTGATCCGGCCTGCTGTGTTGCGACTCTTTTTGGCGGGTTCTTTCAGTGGCATGTGAGCGTCCCTCTCAATCAAAGTCATCGTGCCGATCGAGTTCGGCAAGCACGTCCTCGTCGTATTCGACCGTTGTTTCGGTCGCGGGCTCGGCGTAACCGAGCGGCGCTTCACCTCGCGCGTAGCCGATTGCGCGGTAGCCTTTAAGGCGTTTCTCGAACATCCGCAGCAGCATCGGGACTTCACGGTCAACGTAGTCGAAGATGCGGAGGTCGCGCTTGCCGGGGTGAAGGCGATGCAGGCGCCCGGTGTATTGGACGAGGGTCCCCTTCCAGGAAATGGGCAGCGCCAGGAAGAGCGTATCGAGCCGGGCATCGTCGAACCCCTCGCCGACGTACCGGCCGGTGGCGAGCAGGAGCCGTTCCTCGGTGGCAGGGATCGCCATGAGCCGGTCACGTACGTTGCGCGCGGCCTTAACTCCCATCCCTCCCTGCAGCACGACCAGATGCCGCGCAAACGGTCTGAGCTTGCTCGCGAAGTACTCGAGGTGGTCCCGGCGCTCGGTAAGGAGGATCGGGGAGCGTCCGTCTGCGAGCGCACCGATGACATCGTTGAGGATCATCACGTTACGCGCTTCGTCCTGCGCAAGCGCACCGTAGAGACCCTGAATCCCGCCGTCGACGGCAGCGGTCGAAGGATGGAAGTTGGACTCGCGCACGATGAGCCGGTGCTCGAAGGGGCGCTGGCTAGCCTTTGCATTCACCATGAAGCGCACGGGACCAAGCTGCATTTGGGTGATGGGATGGCGCCCGTCGCGTCGTTGGGGCGTGGCGGTCAGCCCGACGACGTAACGTGCCTTCGCCGACGCCAGCACGCGCTCGAACGAGACCGCCGGGAGATGGTGGCACTCATCGACGATGATCTGCCCGTAGCCAGCTACGAGATCGGCGACGGACTCCTTGCGCACCAGGCTCTGGATCATCGCGACGTCGATCCTGCCGGTGGGGTTGCGCTTTCCGGCACCGATCTGGCCGATCTCCTTGGCGTCAACTCCCAGGAACACGGTGAGTTGCGCGCGCCACTGGTCGAGCAGCGGTTTCCGGTGCACCAGGATCAAAGTGCTGCACGCGCGCGCGGCCACCAGGTACGTGCCAATCACTGTCTTGCCGACGCCGGGAGGAGCGACCAGAACGCCGCAGTCGCTCCCGAGAAGCGCGCGGGCTGCGTGATCCTGAATCGGCGTGAGGGTTCCGAGAAAGGGCAGCGCAAGCGGCGCACCGGAGACGCGCTCGTCCACGACATCGAGAGCGACGCCCAGACCGGAGAGCATTTTCTCAAGATCGGCCTTGCAGCCTCGCGGTAGGGCGACATGCTCAGGTAGATCCTCTGCGCAGGAGATCACTCGCGGGGTGAGCGCGGTTGACAGTCGCATGGTCTGTTTCTTGTAAAACTCCGGATTCTGGAAGGCCGCAATGCGCTTGATCCGGTTGAGCAGCGGCGAGGGCAGACCCGCCTTCGCGACGAAAAGCCGCTGCGAGAGCACCGCTGATACTCGATCCGGGAGGGGACCGGTGATGCGCGGTGTTTGTGGTTTCCCCGATGGGAGTCGCGTCCACGGTGCAGCGTCCTCGTTATCAAGCGCTTCCGCCATCCGAACGCCGACGACGCTTCCCGCGCGACTCGCGTCGGATGCGATCCGCTCCACCGTCAGAGCGTCAATGCGTTTGAGGGACGCCAGGTGCGCCCACTGCTGCTCGTCGGGGAACGCTTCGAGATCGTCGTTGAGAAAGACCGTGTTGCCCTCCTGCCTCGGTCCATGTTGGAGCGGCAGGGCGATCAGGTTGCCGAAGCCGCCGCGCGGCATCGTGTCCTGGCTGGGAAACAATCGGTCGTACGAGTCCATGCCAAGCTCGTGACGGCTGGCCATCGTCTCGGTGATGAGATGGCAACCCATCTTGCGAGCCGCCGCCGCCGCGACGGGGGTGGCAAAGAAGAACCAGACGTGCGCTCCGTTGCCCGAGCGTGAACGCTCAACCGCCACCGGCAGCCCCAGTCGACGGGTCGTTTGCACAAACGCGCGCACGTCGTCCCTCCACGCGCTCTTGTCGAAGTCGACGGCCAGAAACCAGCAGGTCTCGTCGTCTTGCATCGGATAGACGCCCATTACGTGCTTGCCCTTCAGGTGGGCAATCACGGCTTCGTCGTCGACGGGCTTGAACGCCTGCCGGACACAGTCACCACATTTCACCTTCGGGAGCTCGCATACACCGGGCACGAACTTGTTCGAGCACGCCGGGGCATACCCCGGTTTGCCCGTCTTCTTGCTGACGAAGCGCGTGGGGTAGAGGTCCGGACGACCGCGGAAGAGCTGACGGAAAAGCGCCACCTTACCCTCTGCCGTGCGTGGAGCCGGACGCGACGGTGGCTCGGCAGCCACGAGCCGGGTCGCATCAATCTTCGCGAGCTCGTTGCGAAGTGCCGCGATTTGTGCGCTCGCCGCCGTAAGCTGCGCTTCGAGCCCCTGGAGCTCCGACTCGGCCTTCGCGAGCTCGGTGACGAGTTTGTCACGAGGCGCGGAAGGTGAGCTATCCCGGGACTGATCTTCGCCGGGTGCTTTCATTCAAAGCTCTCCACATTCCAGCTTCGGGTCGCGTCGCAACCGTCCCGAATGACGCAAGTGCCCCAGACGCTCGCGGGTGCGGAACCAAGCTAGCCGTTTCCAGCGCGAAGGACCTCCCAGAACCGGCGAGGTGAAACGATCTTGACCGCGCCAACGGTTGCGAGGCGCAGCAACGCCGCATCGCCGGTGACGAACAATTCGGCGTGGCCGGCGAGCGCCTCACCGAGCACAAGTGCGTCCGCCGCATCGACGTTTACGATTGCCGGCTCTGCCTGCGTTACGACCTGGGTTGCCTCGCTTGAAACGAAATCGACAATCTCCTCCGAACGGGCGATGGGAAGTTTGACCTTTTCGCGCAGCGCCTTTTCGAGCTCGCGGAGCACGTTCCGCCCGAGGATCAAGTCGTGATCCAGAAGCACCAGTTCGAACACCTCCGCACACAACCCGCGGGAGGCGAACGCGCTCACCAAAACATTGGTATCGAGAAAAACCCTCACGAAACGAGGCGGAAGAGGTCCTCGTCAGTCACCAGACCTTGCGCCTCGGCAAACGGCAAGGCCTTCCTCCTGAGCTCCCGAAAGCGCGCGACGGCAACCTGGCGCCTGAGCGCTTCCCGGGCGATCTCACTCTTGGTCCGCCCAGTGCTCTTGGCCACCCGGTCGAGGGCCTTCTCCAGCTTTGGGTCAAGACGTATGGTCAGCGTAGTCATCCACTATCTCCATGATGTACGACATTGTAGCACAACGTGCGAACATGGCGCACGCGCGTCACGACAACCGCGTTGAAATGGCCTGGGTGGCCTTGGTAAGCGGATCGAGCAGGCGAATATCGCCGATAGATCCGGTGGCAAGTCCCGCTGGCAAGTCGCGCGGCGGAGTTGGATTTCCAGGGTGCTTCGCGACTTGTTGCCCATCAGCGCTTTCGCTGACCTGTCACTGGATGTTTTTGTGACGCGCCCAGATTGGATGTGCCTGGATTGTGCCTGGGATAGACTGATTTCGAGTTCGGCAAGCGCTGCAAGTTATTGATTTAAAAAGTTCGAATATAGTCCGAATCCGCCTCAAAGCCCTGAAGGTCGACCGGAACGGCCAGTACAGCGTCCGCATCAACGAGCAATGGCGGATCTGCTTCCAGTGGCCCAAAGGGGCCTCTGGCCCGGCCAATGTCGAGATCGTGGACTATCACTAGGGGGCGCCTCATGGCACGCAGCGCGATTCATCCCGGCGAGCATCTCGCCGAACAGCTGAAGGAGCTCGGCATGAGCGCGGCCGAGCTCGGCCGGCGGCTCAAGGTGCCGGGCAACCGTATTTCGGAAATCCTGAACGGGCAGCGCGCCATTACCGGGGACACGGCGCTGCGGCTCGGGCATTTCTTCGGCACGAGCCCGCAGTTCTGGCTCAACCTGCAAACGCTTTATGAGCTGCGGGTGGCCGAACGAAAGGCCGGCAAGTCGATTAGCGCCTTGCCGACATTGGGCGGACACCGGAAGAAACAGGACAGCAGGGAACTGCAGCCGGTATGAGATACCGTCGTCGGCTCAACGTCGCGGGCGTCGGTGTCGAGATGTGGCGCGAGCTTCGCGATTGGGTGGCCCTCGTCGTCACACCTGCGATCGTGACGAGCTTGACTGTAAAGACCCTGCCAGCTCGTCGGCTCGGGAAGGCGCACCAAGACGGACAATGGCCCTGCCCATTTCCAATTCGACGATCAGCGTTGATAACCCCAGGTATCTACCGCGAAGCGCCGCATGAGTACCGTTGGCACGCCATCGGGCAAGGCAACCGGATCGGGGTCACGCAATCGCAGGCGACGGACCGCCTGGATCGTCCTGGCATTGCTCGCGGCGGCGGTCGTGTGGCTCGTCTCTTTCTGGGGCGTGGTGCGCAAGTCCCGGACCGAGGACGTTGAGCTGGCGGCGGGTGATGTCGTTGCGACGTCGGCGACCACGTCGATCAGGCAGATCATGCTGTTTCAGCTTGTCGTCGATCCGGCCGACCCCCCGCTTCTCTATGCGACCGAGGCACCGTTCTCGATGGCGTTCACACCGAAGCGACAGGGCACGTCCAAGTATTCTGCAATCGCCCTGTTCGATGATATGACCTATGGCGTCACCGGACTGAGTTATCCGTTGCAACCTGGTGGATCTCCCGTGTCGCTGAGTCTGGGTGATGACCCGGACGAAGCTATTACGGGGGGGATGATTGTCCATGAAGCCGTTACCGCCGAGTATCTGAACGGACCCATTGACATATCGAGTATCGCCCCCTTTGCCGCCCTCCGTCGCGGTGTCACCACCAACGATGCAGAGTGCGGCGTCGCGGAAGGTGCACGGTGCGGCGGGTACATTCAACCTGCCGCTTAGAAGCGTCACGACCCATCCGACGACTGAGCCACGCAGTAGCGCGGTGCAGCATCTGATCGTGTTCACGTACGACAAGCCGGCAGCGGCTCGATCCGCATCGGCTATCTCCCGGGCGATGTGAACAACAGTCGGGTAGTTACGCTGGCGGATCTGGGACTTGTGAATGCGCAGGTTGCGCAGTTCGTGACGGCGGCAAACTACCTGAAGGACATCAACGCGAGCGACACGCTTACGCTAGCCGACAAGGGTCTTACCAACGCCCAGCTTACGAAGGCGTTGCCGGCACCATAGGATTGCGACCGCTCTACATGGCATCAATTGTCCTGCTCGGTATCTGACCTGACGGGCATCGTCCGATGTGATTGAACAGCGGCCGAGCACTAAAGCACACAGGCGGTTCGCATAGGGTGCTAAGTGTTCCGCGGCGAGATGCGCGTACCGCCGCACCATCTCCGCGCACTGCCAGCCCCCAACTCGTTCAGCGCGAACAACGGCGCGCCGCCCTGCACATGCCAGCTCGCCCAGGTAAGCCGTAGATCGTGCCAGCCAGCGGAAATCGCTGATCCCCGCCCGCGCCAAGGCGGCATACCAGGCTGTGGTGCTCAGCTGAGTAATCGGCTTGCCCCGAAAGCTGAACACGTGCGTCAGGTGCATCCCAATCTGCTGGTGGAGGGGGGGCGAGCGCTTCCGCATTGAGCAGCGCGTGTTCAGTTTGCCTTGATCCGGCAGCGGCATCAGCGCTGCGATCAACGACAGCTTTCAAGATCGCCAAATTTCCGTTGTTGGCCATGAAACTCTGTTGGTCTGTCATTTGTAGCGCGTCAGATTCATGGGGCGCGGCTCGCGATGAGTTGCATCGACGTGGATCTCTTGTCAGACATCGCCTACGAACAAACCGTCTCGCAACCGAGATACGCCCGGACTTGACCAGAAGACAATCAAGCTTCGCCAGCGGTCGCTGGCGCGTTGCTTACTTTTAAACACTGGAGGATCAATGTCAAAATATCTTGTTCTATACGAAGCACCGGTTGCAGTCCTCGACGAATGGATGAGGACCCCGCCGGAGAAACGCAAGGCTGAAGAAGAGAAGATGATGGCCGAGTGGAAAAAATGGACCAGCGAGAATGCTTCGAGGTTTGCTGACCAAGGAGCCGGGGTAGGCAGGCCCAAGCGGGTTGATGCGAATGGCATCACCGACACCCGGAACGACATCATGTTGTATGCGATCGTCAATGCGGAGTCACCCGATGCGGCGGCAAAGATTTTCCGTAGTCATCCCCACCTTCACATTCCCCAATCCTCGATCGAAGTCATGGAGCTAAAGTCACACGGGATGTAAATGGAGTAATAGACGAAGGAGCGGCGTCGCAGGGTCAGCATCTGCAACCGGTCGCTCCGCGTTTGGGAGGACCCCAACGGTCGGTGCCTCGATAAGGAAATCGATAAGACAACTCCGCAAGGCGAATTTCAAGACCACAACAGCAACATCGTAGGTGCCTTCCTGGCAGTAGTGCTACGAGCACATCGTCGACGTCGCCCTCCGGTGGCTCGTCTCAATGGAGAAATGACATGGTCAAGCCAGCAAAGAACACGATTTGCCTTTGGTACGATCGCGACGCGGAGGACGCGGCGCGGTTTTATGCAAAGACCTTTCCTGATTCGTCCGTCGGTGCCGTCTACCGCGCACCGGGAGACTTTCCGTCGGGCAAGAAGGGGGACGTGCTGACCGTCGAGTTTACCGTGATGGGCATTCCGTGCCTCGGGCTCAACGGCGGACTTGCATTCAAGCACAACGAAGCGTTCTCGTTTCAGGTCGCAACCGCCGACCAGGCCGAAACTGATCGCTACTGGAACGCGATCGTCGGCAACGGAGGCGAGGAGAGCGCGTGCGGTTGGTGCAAGGACAAATGGGGATTATCCTGGCAGATTACGCCGATCGCCCTGACAAAAGCCATCACCGACCCCGACCCCGATTCTGCCAAGCGCGCGTTCGATTCGATGATGCAAATGAAGAAGATCGACATCGCTGCAATCGAGGCGGCGCGTCGCGGGTGAGATTGCATCTCCGCCTGCGAACTGACGAAGCGGCTCAGTTGCACCCTACCCCCTGACTAGCGGGCGTTCTTGGTCAATATCTTGTTGGCCTTCGCGTCAATCGTTTTCTTTGCACTTGGCGACAGGTTGCTCTTGGCTTCCTGCCGATTCGCGCGTGCCTTGGCATTGGCCGGATGCCGCCGGTCGGGCATCGGATACTTCTCACTGCCGGGCAGCCCAAACTCAGACTTCGGTAGGTGCTTTCTGGTACTGGTCGTCAATTTGCTCATTCAGGTCTCCAGCGATGAACTCCCGACCTCATCCCTGCCGTCGCCCCGCTCGGGTCTGAACATGCGAGACGAGCGCCAAACCACGGTCACGCGCGAAGTCACGTAAACGTGTGGTTGCGCAGCGCCGAGATGCTAGCGGTTTTGGCGTGGTCCTACGCAGCAGCGGCCCGATACCGATCGCGCAGGGCGCGTACGCGGTCGTGATTGGCGATGACACCTTGAATCGACGGAGATGCGCCCCCGGCGCTTTATATGATCGCGGCCACGCGCGACCGATGCCGGAGGGCCAAACGAAGTTTCTGGCGCTCGCTTTGCGGAGAATGTGCGAAAGACCAGGCGCAGACTGCTCGGCGGCGCACAGAAAGTAACGTATTTTCGCGACGGCCGCGCTGGTAGGTGCGGAACCAAGCTACCCATTGGCGACGCGAAGGACCTCCAAAAACTGGCGAGGCGAAACGATTTTGAGCGCGCCATCGGTTGCGAGACGCAGCAGTGCCGCATCGCCGGTGACGAACAAGTCAGCGTGGCTGGCGAGCGCCTCACCGAGCGCGAGTGCGTCCGCCGCATCGGCGTTTACGATTGCCGGCTCTGCCTTGTCTACGACCTGGGTTGCCTCGCTTGAAACAAAATCGAGCGACCATGGCGCGCGTGTAACCGGAACCGCATTGCGAGGTGAGTAGCCACTAACATCCTCGGGACCCTCGCAGTCCTTTCGTCCTCGCGGCGGCTCCCCAGACCGGTCGAGGTCTGCCGGCAACCGGGCAACGCGTTTGAAGTCTTATGCCTCCCTCCAGATGCATCGTTTGTAAAATAAAGAACTTATTTGGCAACAGTATAATAATTATTTTGTGCAATAAGTAATTGATATTGATATATTAGTATTATATCATTTAGCAACGTTTTAAGCAACACACAATCATGCGGACAGCCAACTTGACCCTTCGAGAGCATCTTCAGCGGGCGCTTCGTGCCGCACCAAGGCGCGGCACCACTGAACTCGCTACCCTCCTTGGGGTGACCGCCCAATCGGTCCGACGCCTATTGGCGGAGCTGCCGGGAGAGTCGCTTCTGTCGGCTGGTCAGACGCGGCGTATCCGCTACGCGCTCCGGCGGCCGTTGCGTGGCAAACCCGACGACATCCCCGTGTACACGATAGACAGTCAGGGACGCGCCGCGCCTCTGGCGCCGCTCTCGTTGGTACAGCCTCAAGGGTCCCTGCTGCCGCTCCAAAGCACTGTCTGGCCGGTCCCGGCTGAATCCAGGGATGGTTGGTGGGACGGCCTGCCCTATCCAATCTACGCAGTGCGCCCAACCGGTTATATGGGACGCCAGCTAGCACGTTCCGAGTACCTCACACTCGGAGTGTCCGACGAACCTGACACCTGGAGCGATGACGACGTCGTGTGGGTCCTCAGTCGTCGCGGTCCGGACGTCACCGGGAACCTGCTCCTTGGCGGCGCCTCGTACGACATCTGGTTTCGCAACAAGCTTCAGGACCCACAACCACACACCGACAAAACTCTACCTGAGGTCTACTCGCAACTTGCCGGACAGGCCGTTGCGTTAGGTGGTGGAGGCTCGAGTGCTGCCGGCGAATTTCCGAAGTTTGCAGCAATGCGCGAGCTCGATGACGCATTGACCCCGCATGTCTTGGTCAAATTTTCGGGAGCCGGCGGTTCAGCATCCGAACAACGATGGGGGGACTTGCTGGTCTGCGAACACCTGGCACTCGAATGCGCTAGAAAGCTGCCGGGTATCAGCGCAGCGCGCTCAAGGATTCTTTCGCACGACGGTCGCGTCTTCATCGAGGTTGAGCGGTTCGACCGCGTGGGCGTACACGGCCGCTTGTCGTTATGCGGGCTCGATGCCATCCAGCCGACGTTCTTGGGTGACCAGGAGACTTCATGGCCACCACTGATGCGCCAACTCGCGGCGGTCGGGCTCATCGATAGCAACAGTGTGGCCGCAGTCGAGGGGTTGTGGTGGTTCGGCCGGCTAATCGCCAATACGGACATGCATTTGGGAAACATCAGCTTTTACGTTGACCGCACATTCCGACTCGCTCCCGCCTACGACATGCTACCCATGACGTATGCGCCTCTCGCCGGTGGAGAAGTGCCGTTACGAACCTTTGTTCCCGAATTTCCGAGGCCCCATCAGCGGGACACCTGGCTACTCGCATGTGCGGGTGCCATCGCGTTCTGGACAATCGCTACGGCCGACACTCGCATCAGCGAAGCATTTCGGACAATTTGTCGTGCTAACGCCGAGCTGTTACGCACAGTGATTGATCGCGTGTGACGACTTACCAGCAGAACTGCGCTCCGCAAAGGGTGCCAGGATGCTCTGCCCAAAATTGGTTCCACTGCGGTCGCGCCCGAAATGATGAACATGCCGATTTTTAGCCGCGAATCTCGGCGGCCTTCGGCACAGCCAACGCAATGTTGCGGATGAAATCGCCATTTCGCTCGCGAAATTTCGTCGGCGTTGTCGCGCATCCGCTCATCAGCACGATCATCACCACCGCGCCGATTGCCAGGAATTTCAGGTTCATCATGACATTTCACCGCGCGCGTCGCGACCTGTTTGACAGACCTGTACCGGCGCGCCTCACTGCAAGCAACCCGCAAAACCTTCTTGAGCGTTCCATGGGATATTTGTAGGCTGTACTCCGCGCGCTTGCTGTCGTCCATTCGCCGATTCTGATGTAGGCAAAAGGCCAATAGCGTAGCGGGCGTGTCGTGGGCGCGACGGCGCCTGATGTGTTGCATCCACCCGTTGAATCCGCGATCCTTGGCTTCCACAAAGGATGAACGGAAACGGACGCGGGCCGAAACGTTTGCACCAAGGCAGGCGGCACGGTCGGCCAGTTGTTTCTTGGGACGGCAGGGAAATCTATCGTGGCAGCTCAGGGACGGAACAGGCGCAAGATCGACGCGCTCAACGATCTCGCATCGGCGCTCATCGCCGACGGGAAGTTGGTGGCCGCGATGAAGGCCTGCATCCGTTCCTTGCAGGCCGAAGAGACACCGGAAGCGAAAGCGCTGTTCGTTCGTTTGGTCAAGACGAGCACGATTTACGACAACAGGTTTGTACGGCAATACCTGATTCGCGCGCTCTCTGACCCTTGGTGTCGCACGGGTCAACTTGTTCCAGCAAGCCTGGCACTGATCAAATCCAATCGCGAGGCCGGGCCTTGTATCGAACGAGCCGTCGCTTCGTGGCCCGCGGTGCTATCGAAGGAGGAATTGTTCGGCACGCAGGGCCTCGCGGCATTGGCCTCGGATGATCTGCTGAACGCCGTGCTCGAGAACGCGCCAGCGGCGGGGCTGGATTTCGAGCACTTCCTGGCGTTGGCGCGGCGAGCCCTGCTTCTCGATGTCCTGGCGTCGCAATCGCCCGACAAGGCCGATTCGTCGCAATTGCGTTTCTTTTGCGCCATTGCGCGTCAGTGTTACATCAACGAATACGTCTATTGCAGTTCGACCGAAGAAGACGATGGTGTCGCCTGGCTCCGCGAAGCAATCGCCAAGCGCATCGCCGATGGGAAGCCCGTGCCTGGCGTATGGGTCGCCGCATTGGCGAGCTATTCCCCATTGGCTTTGCTTCCAGACTGCCAGCGCCTGGCGGGTGTCATGATTGGGCCGGCGTTAGCGGGTTTGTTCTCGCAACAAGTTAAGGAACCTCTTCAGGAAAATGATTATCGCGCCACGCTGCAAAAGCTGACCACGATCGACGATGAGACCTCCAGATTGGTGCGCAACCAGTACGAGGAATATCCGTATCCGCGATGGGTCAGGTCATCTTTGATCGACGGCGCTGTCCCATTTCGTGCCTTCCTGGCGAGCGAACTCGGTCTCGAATCCTCCAGCTTCGCGCGTCACGACGACAACGTCGATGTGCTTATCGCGGGTTGCGGTACCGGACAGCAATCGATCCAGACGGCGCAAAGATTTCCTGCGGCGAGGATTCTGGCGGTCGATCTCAGTGCAGCGAGCCTCGCCTACGCAAAGCGCAAAACGCGCGAGCTCGGCATCGTGAACATCGAGTACGCACAGGCCGACATCCTGAGGCTGGAAACGATCGGCGAGACCTTCGATTTCATCCAGTGCGTCGGTGTGCTGCACCATCTCGAGGATCCGGCGGCCGGTTGGCGCGTACTTCGATCCCTGTTACGCCCCGGCGGCGTCATGCACATCGGTCTCTATAGCGAGCTTGCTCGTCGGGACATCGCTGCGGCTCAAGCCCTTATCGTCGCTCAAGGGTATGAACCGACGACGGAAGGGATTCGTCAGTTCCGACTTGATTTGCAGTTGGTCGACCGATGGCGGCCGTTCAGAGGCCTGACGGCTACGGAGGATTTCTACGACACGAGTGGCTGCCGTGATCTCCTGTTCCATGCCAGGGAGCACCGGTTTACACTGTCCCGGATCAAGGAAGTCCTTGCAGAGCTCGAACTCGTGTTCGTGAAGTTCAACGTAGACTTGGCCGTGCAGCAGCGGTACTCGATGCGATATCCGGGCGAACTCGCGCAATCCGATTTGAACTGCTGGACGCAATTCGAAGTGGAAAATCCGGGCACTTTTCTTGGCATGTATAACTTCTACGCGCACGGCCGCGCTGCCCAATGACCCATCGGAAAGTGCCTGCAAGTGGGCATCGCTGACATCAATTCACGTATTCCCGGGGAGACTCCTATGAAAACTGCCGTGGTGGTCCTGGCGTTGGCTTCGTGGTCATTTGCACTCTCGGCCGCGGAGGTCTCCGCGCAGCAGCCTCAACCACCCGTTGCACCGCCTCAAGCGGCGACGGAACCTTCCCCCGCAAACAAGGCGGACATCCCCAAGCTTCCCGTCGGGTTCAAAGGCGAGGTCAGCGGAGTCAATGCGAAGAACTTCCAATACAGCAACACGCTGGAACTGCAGATCGTCAGCCAGGATGGCGGAAAGATCACCGGAACCTACTCGCGATGGATGCGAATCCAGAACAATCCGGAAAACCTTTGCACCAAGGCCGACAAGCTTCCAATGACGGGAACCTACGACGGCGAGAAGATCGTCCTGGCGGTCAAGGGAAGCATCAACAATCCGGCCGTATGCAATGATTATTCGGTGACCCTCGTTCGCGGCAAGGATCATTACTTCGAGCGAAAGAGCCCGGACGGGCGGAACGTCTGGTACCTGGATCCGACCAAATAGGCGTCGAAGCGCGGTCCTGTCCTGCCGCAACCGAAATCACTCGATTTCCGGGCGCGCTTCATCGAACCGCGCCATTGCACGATCTCCACAACGCTCTGCAATGTTCATTTCCGATCCGCTGTTCTACGTGATCGCTGTTCCGGTCGTGTTGCTTACCGGAATCTCCAAGACCGGCATTCCGGGACTTTTCGGCGGAATGGCGGTACCACTCCTAGCGCTCACCATTCCCCCGCAGCAGGCTGCGGCCGTGATGCTGCCCATCCTTTGCCTCATCGACGTCTTCGGATTGCGGGCGTACTGGGGCGTCTACGACCGACGCAACATGCCTATCCTGCTCACCGGACTCGCCATCGGGATCGTTCTCGGCATGCTCGTCTTCACCATGGTTTCAGGCGACTATGTGCGCATCCTGATCGGAGCGATTGCCGTCGTATTTGCGCTGAACAACATTCTTGGCTGGGCGCGCAATCGTGCGCCGGCGACGGCGTCGTGGCCGCGCGGTATCGTGTGGTCGAGCCTGTCGGGAGTCACGAGCTTCATCGCCCATGCGGGTTCCCCTCCGATCATGGCGTATCTGTTGCCGCAACGACTCGATCGGAGGATCTATGTCGGAACGACGGTATGGTTCTTCTTCGCTTCCAACTACGCGAAGATCGTCCCGTACGCCTACCTCGGGCAACTCGATCTCACGAACCTCGTCACGGCGCTGGCGCTGCTCCCGCTCGTTCCGATCGGCGTGAAGCTCGGCGTCGTCATTCAAGGGAAGCTCCACGAAAAGATCTTCTACCAGATCAGCTATTGGGCTCTTCTCGGCGTCGGACTCAAGTTGCTGTACGACGGTACGAAGGGATTCTTGCGATAGATCAGGCCCGGAGCATTGCTCGCTGCGCAGTCTTTCGCTCGGCGCAGATATTCAGAAAACCTCGCGCAGGACTACTTGTGGAGGAACGCGGGAACCCGCAGTCCACCCTTGACCTGCGCGTCGAGGTCCGCCTCCAATGTGCGCACCTCGGGCAACTTCGCGATGACCGCATCGATCCGGTCGAACGGCACGACGACGACGCCGTCCTGATCGCCGATGACGATGTCGCCAGCGCAGACGGTTACTCCGCCGACGACGATCGGGAAGCCGACGGTCCCAGGGCCTTCCTTGGCCGGCGAATTGGGCGTCACGCCGACGCAGAAACATGGCAGGCCGACGGACCGGATGCCGGGGACATCGCGCACGCAGCCGTCGGTAACGAACGCCGCGGCCCCGCAGTTCCTCGCCATGCCGAGCACCAGATCGCCGACGACGGCGCAACTGGTGTGACCGGCCGTCGCGGCGACGATCACATCGCCGGGCACGAGTACCTCCAGCGTGGCGATCACCGCGAGAATGTCGGCCGGGCCGGCGTTGCAGGGGACCGCCGGCCCGCAGAAGACGCACTGATCGGGGATGACGGGCTTGATCCGGTAGTCGAGCGCGCCGGCTCCGCCGAGTGCATCCACGATGTACCCCGTGGGTGTGCGCTGCAGCGCGGCCACCTGCTCCGGACGCGGCCGGCGAATTGGGGTGAGCGACTGGATCTTCGGGGCGTCTTCGATCAAGGGAATCCTCGCAGGGGTTGGCGACAATGCGGCATCCATGCTATCGATACCGGATGCCCGCGTCGAGGACACGATGAACGACCTGCTCGCCTGGCAGCGCGCTGCGCACAATATTGCGGCGATGCGCGCGCTCGCGAAACGTACGCTGCCGCGTCCCATTTTCGATTTCGCCGACGGCGGGGCCGAGACCGAGTGGACGATGCGTCGCAACGAGTCGGCGTTCGGCGACGTGGCGCTGGTGCCACGGCCGCTGCAGGGGGCCGGCAAGCGTGACTTTTCGCTGACGCTGTTCGGCAGTCGTTTGTCGATGCCGCTGATGATCGGTCCCACGGGCCTCGCCGGCTTGTTCGCCCCCGGCGGCGAAGAGGCCGCTGCGCGCGCCGCGGCCGCCGCGGGCACCGGTTACTGCCTGAGCCACGGCTCCGTCTGCTCGCTCGAAGCGCTCGCGGGACTCGCGACGAAGCCGCGCTGGATGCAGGTGTTCGTCTACAAGGATCGCACCTTCACGCGCGAAATGATCGATCGTGCGGCGGCCGCACGGTACGACGCGCTGGTGCTCACCGTCGACAACCAGCTGATGGGCAACCGTGAACGCGACGTGCGCAACGGCTTCGGCATTCCGCCGCGCTTCACGGCGCGGCAACTGCTCGCGATGACCCGCCATTTGCCCTGGCTGTGGCGGATGCGCCGCGCGCTTCCCCGACTGACGCTCGGCAACTACGTGCGTCCGGGTTCCGATCTCGATTTCGCCACGCTCGCCGGTCGCCTCGCGTCGCTGCTCGACCCGATGCTGAACTGGGATGATGTGCGCGAAGTCCGGCAACGGTGGCGAGGACCGCTGCTGTTGAAGGGCATTCTGCACCCGGACGAAGCGGGGCAGGCGGCGCGCCTCGGTGTGGACGGAATCATCGTGTCCAACCACGGCGGCCGGCAGTTGGACGGCGCGATCAGCAGCGTCGAGGCGCTGCCCGCGATCGTGGCGGCGGTCAGGCCGACCCATCCTGACGTCGCGATCCTGATCGACGGCGGCATCCGCCGCGGCGCCGATGTCGTCAAGGCGCTGGCGCTCGGTGCGCGCGCGGTGCTCATCGGCCGGCCGCAGCTCTGGGGCCTCGCTGTTGCGGGCGAAGCGGGAGTCGCACATGTGCTCGAAATATATCGTCGCGAAATCGATCGCACGATGGGGCTCGTCGGCGCCGCGACGCTCGACGACATCGGCCCAGGGATCGTCGCGCACGTCGGCGAACGCGAGTCCGCCCGCGGCTGACCCGGCGTGCCCGAATGGGAATGTCTGTCGAAGAACCTTACACACCGCTTCGCTATCGAAGAATCGCGATATTCAACCTGCTGAATCCATTCGCCAATTTTCCGTGCCACGATTCTTGCTTGATTGGCGCCGGTCGCGGTTGTGCGCCGCGCGGGAAACCGGAGATCCATGGCAGACTGGTTGGTGGCCCATCAGGCGACCGTGCAGTCGACACTGCTGGTCGGCAGCTTCGCGCTCGTCGCGATTTGGGAAACGTTCCTGCCGCGACGCGAGTTCGCGACACCGCTCGGCAGCCGCTGGTTCAGCCAGATCGCGTTGGCGGCGCTCGGGTCCCTCGTGACGCGGCTGTGTCTACCGGTCGCGGCGTTTTCAATGGCGCTGCTGGCCGAACAGCACGGCTGGGGCCTGTTCAATCAATTGACGATGCCGTCGTGGGCGGCTTGCGCACTCGGCGTGCTGGCCATCGACCTCGGCAGTTATGCGCAGCATCGCGCGTATCACGCGGTCCCGCTGCTGTGGCGATTCCATCGGATTCATCACTCCGACCTCGACGTCGATTGCGGGACAGCCATCCGCCACCATCCGCTCGAGACGCTCGCCGCCGGCGCCTTCGACGTCGCGCTGGTCGCCGCGATCGGCGCGCCCCCGCTCGCCGTGATCCTCGCCGCGAGCCTTGCGATCGTCGCCTCGGTGTTCAACCACGGCAATGTCAGGCTGCCGCAGGCGGTGGACCGCCTGATGCGATGGATCATTGTCACTCCGGACATGCACCGCATCCACCACTCGCTCGTGGTCGGCGAAAGCAATCGCAATTTTTCGAACGGGCTTCCCTGGTGGGATCACCTGTTCGGAAGTTACCAGCGCGAACCCGTGCACGGCCACGAGAAGATGGAGCTGGGGATTGCCGAGGCGCGAAATCCAGCCGATGTCGCGCTGTGGCGATTGCTGCGAATGCCGCTGCGCCAGGCAAGCGCGCCAACCCTTTCAATTGCAACGCTGGGTCGTCCCAAGCTGTCCCCGCAGTCCCGAGCCGGAATGTGAATTCTCTGGAGGAATCATGACGATCAAACACCTGCTGCTCGCCGCAACGATTTTGGCGATGCCCACGCTCGCCATCGCCGGCTTCCCCAATCCCGTCCCCGAACCCGAAACGCTCGCGCTTCTCGGCGTCGGCGCGATTGCGTTGGTCGTTGCGCGTTGGCGCAAGCGGAAGTAAGCGCCCTGCTGGAATTACAGAACGGTCGCTTCGCTACTAGCGGAACGTTCTGACGAGCAGGTAAAGCACAGCCAGCGTCAACGCCGCGAGCCACGGCACGACGGCCAAGCGTGCCTTCGGTTCGGCGCGGGGTGACGCCAGGGCGGGGTGCGGTGCGATGGCATCGGTGCGTGCTTCGGTAGTTGCCGCCGGCGAGCCGTCCTGTGCCGCGGCAGTGGCGGCCTGTTTCGCGGCGGCGCTGAACGCCAACTGCACCAACTCGCGGCCGACGCGTTCCACGACGGCGATTGCCGATTGCTCGACTCTCATTCGCGCCGCGACTTCTTCCTGCATCGCCGCCGCGAGCGTTTCGCGCGCCACTTGCTCGATCACCTCGCGTGCAGCAGCTTCCGCGACGGGCTTCGCCGCCGATTCGGCGGCGACCCGGACGCTTTCAACCAGCTCGGCGCGCGCCGAATCGAGCACCTGGCGGGACGCTTCGCCGATCTCCGCCTTGGCCGACTCGAGCGTCTTGAGCATCGTGGTCGCGGCCGTCGATTCGACCGTTGCAAGGGCCTGCCGCAGCTTCTCGTCGGCGCTTTGCGCCGCCGACACGCGCGCCGCATCGGCCTCGACGCCGGCCCGTTGAACGAAGGACCGCGCAGCCTGCTCCGCCGCAGCGATAGCGCCTTGCTCCAGCCGACTGCGCAGCGCGGCTTCGTTTTCGCTGGCGGCGGCAAGCGACGCGTTCGCCATCTGTTCCGCCACGGCGCGCGCGGTCGATTCCGCAACCGATCTGGCCGCGGACTCCGCAACGGACGTTGCAGCCGCCTCGGCAACGGGCTTCGCGGCTGCTTCGGCGGCCGCCCGGACGCTCTCTTCGAAATCGGGGCGGCCCGTCGCGACGTCCTCGCGCGCTTCGTCCTTGATCGACGCCCTCGCCGCGCCGAACGCTTCGCGCGCAACGCGCTCCGCCGTCGCGGAAACGTCGGCGAGGGCCCTTCGAACCTTCTCGTCGATCGCGGTTTCCGCGGCCAGTCGCGCCGCCGCCGTGTCCGCGGCATGCTGCGCGAGGGCCTGCGCCATCTGCGCGGAGGCTTGCGTCGAATGTTGTTCCCATTGATTGCGCAGTGCGGCGTCGCTTTCGCCAGTGGCCGCAAGCGAATGGCGCGCCGCATCGTCGGCCATCGCGCGCAACGTTGTCTCGGCAGCGGGCTTGACCGCGGCCTCCGCGGCCATGCGGACGTTTTCATGCAGATCGGCGCGCGCCGAATCCAGGACCTTCCGCGACGCGTCTTCTATTTCCGACTTCGCCGAGTCGAGCGTCGCGCGCGCGACGCGCTCGGCCGTCGATGAAACCGTTGCGAGCGCCTCCTTCAGCTTGTCGGCGACGATGGTCTCGGTCGAGCGCCGCGACGATTCCACATCCTCGACCGCCTGTTGCAGGAGGGTCTGCGCGACGCGCTCTGCGGCGGCCATGGCCGCGGTCTCCGCTTGCTCGTTCACCTTCGCGGCTTCCATGCGCCAGGACGCTAGCGCCTCCTGCGCTGCGTGCGCCGCAACGTCGCGCGCGATGCTGCGCGATGCCTGTTCGGAAGTTGCGGACAACGTGCCGATCGCTTCGCGCAGGTACTTCTCGGCCGCTTCGTGCGCGACGCGTTCGGCGGCCCGGAATATCTCTTCGGTCGGAACCGCCGGGGCGACTGCCGCCGCTGGGGCAGGTACGCTGCCCGCCAACGGTCTCGGTGCGGCGACGCCGTCGCGCAGTTCCTTGAGCAGCGCATCGAGCGCACCATCGCCGATCGGTTTCGTCAGAAAGCCGATGGCACCGCATGCGTCGGCCCGCGCGCGATCCTTCGGCGTGTCGTTGGCCGTGCACATGATCACCGGAATCGACGACGTCGTCGGGTCGCCTGCGATCATGGCGGTGACCTCGTAGCCGTCCGCTCCGGTCATCATGTAGTCCATGAAGACGAGGTCGGGCACGCTGGTCTTCAGGTAGTCGAGCGCTTCCTGGCCGGAAGCCGCCGTGTCGACACCCAGCCCGCGGGCTTCGAGCATGCGCTTGAACATCACCCGGACGACCTTGGAATCGTCCACCACGAGCGCTTTGCTGACGTTCATCGTGTCCCCCTTTTCCCGATCGCGTTACGGATACTGTCGCGCCGGGACAATGAATGCAAATATCATGCCGACCGGATGGCGACAGCCAACGGAGCGCCGAACTTCGCCCGAGTGCCGTAATCCATCGCCTCATCCAGTCCTTGTGTCCGCTGTCCCGCCGTCCCGAATGTGTGCGGCACCGAACCGACCGGCACCCTGGTTGCGATCAGATTATGGGAGGCGAGCACTCCCAAGCGTTGCTGCAACGGGTTTCTCCACGTCGATTGTCCGCAAGACACCGGGACAAAGGTGGTGAAGCGGTTGTTCGCCGCTATGCGCCCGCGTAGGCGTGGTTACTGAATGAATCGGACGCGATTGATCAACGGATGGAGCAAGATGCGCAACGTCATGATGGTCCTGTCGATGATGTTTTGCCTCACCACTACGGCTGCAGCCCAGGTGAGTGTCGGCATCGGGCTTCCGGGCGTCAGCATCGGAATCAACCTGCCGGTCTATCCACAGCTCGTCCGGGTGCCGAACTACCCCGTCTACTACGCCCCGCAGGTGAGCTCGAACTACTTCTTCTACGACGGCATGTACTGGGTCTACCAGGAAGACAACTGGTACGCGAGCTCCTGGTACAACGGTCCCTGGGGCCTCGTGGCCCCGGACGTGGTGCCGCTGTTTGTTCTGCGTGTCCCGGTGCGCTATTACCGGAGGCCTCCGGCGTATTTCCACGGGTGGGTTTCGGATGCGCCGCCGCAATGGGGTCAGCACTGGGGCGGCTCGTGGGAGCAAAGTCACCGCGGGTGGGACAACTGGAATCGCAGTTCTGCGCCACAGCCTGCGCCGCTGCCCGCGTATCAGCGGCAGTACTCAGGGAGTCGATATCCGGCTGTGGCGCAGCAGCAGGTCCTCGTAACCGAGCATTACCGATACCAGCCGCGCGACGTCGTCGTCCAGCAGCATTATCAGGCGCAACGGATGCAGAGTCAGCCCACGCTATCCCGGCCGGGTAGACCAAACGCGAGCCAGCAGGTCCAGCAACCACCGCAGGCCGCGGCCCCCGAGCGTCAGCACAAGACGCCCAAGGCGCAAGGCCAGGACGGGCAAGCGCAGTCGAAGGCGCCACCCAAGGCGCAATCAAAGGAACCCAAGCAGGTTCAAGTGCAGCAACAGCCGCAGGCGGCAGTCCAGCGTCAGCAGCAGGCGCCGAGGGCCGAAAAGGAAGCCAAGACGCCGAAGGCTGCAAAGGAACCGAAGCCGTCCAAGGAAAAGGACCCGGGCGGCGACAAGGACGAGCGGAAGGGCGGAGATCGCAGCAAGTAACGCATCCGGGCAGGCCCGCGTGATGCGTGCGCGATGGCACTGCGACGAAGCGGCCGGGCATTGCGCCCGAAGCGGCTCGCCGAACAGCGCGTAAACAAGTGTCAATGGCCCCGGAAACAACTGCGGGTGTTCCGTCGGAGCCCGCAGGCGTCAACCGCGTGCAACCGTCAACAAATGTGCGCAAACGAACATTGACCTCACGCAATACCGTCGATCGCGCAGTGGCGCATCATCGAAACCGTCGATAGGAGAACTGAAATGAGTTTGGGAACCATTCTGTTGATCGTTCTGGTGCTGATGCTGGTCGGTGTGGTTCCGGCTTGGCCACACAGCAGCGGATGGGGTTACGGTCCGAGCGGCGCCCTCGGCGTCGTGCTGCTGATCGTTGTCATTCTGCTGCTGATGGGCAAGTTGTAGGGCATCGATTTGCACTTGCGCGCCGGTGTTGCGTGCCGGAACGACGAGTGCCGGTCGCGTTGTGGTCGATGCATCGGTAGTTGCGAAGTAGGGTGCTTCGATCCAACGCGGGACGCTGCAGGCGCCCATCGCGCAAGGCGTAATTTCGCGCTCGCCGCAGCCTGAAGAGCCGGACAGTCCGACGCGAGGTCGCTTGCCAAGAATTCATCGCGAAATCCACCGTACCGATCGCATCGGCTGGCTGCGCGCCTCGGTGCTAGGCGCCAACGATGGCATCGTGTCCACCGCCAGCCTTATCCTCGGCGTGGCCGCGGCGAACGCGGCGCGCGGCGACGTGCTGGTGGCCGGCGTGGCCGGACTGGTCGCCGGTGCGATGTCGATGGCCGCGGGCGAATACGTCTCGGTGCGCTCGCAGGCCGACACCGAAGCCGGGGATCTCGCGCGCGAACGCCACGAACTGGCGACCGATGTCGGTTCGGAACGGCGTGAACTGGCGTCGATCTACGAGAAGCGCGGGCTGGAGCCGGCGCTCGCCAAGGAGGTCGCGTTGCAGCTGATGGCGCATGATGCGCTGGGCGCGCACGCGCGCGACGAGCTGGGGATATCGGAGGCGCTCGCCGCGCGACCGGTACAGGCGGCCCTGGCTTCGGCCGCGAGCTTTACGGCCGGAGCGGCGTTGCCGCTGGTCGTCGCCGCGGTGGCGCCCGCCTCGATGCTGAGCGCCGTGGTGGGGGCGAGCTCGCTCGTCTTTCTCGCGGTCCTGGGCACGCTTGCGGCCCGAGCCGGCGGCGCGCCCGTCATCGCCGGCGCCTGGCGCGTCACGTTCTGGGGTGCGCTTGCGATGGTGGTGACCGCGGGCATCGGCGCGCTGCTCGGCACAGCGGTCGGATGAGGTCACAAAACATAGCGCAGGATCGCGTAGCAATGGGTAGCGCTTCCGGCGATGACGAACAGGTGCCAGACGCCGTGCGCGTGGGTGACCCGGGTGTCGAGCGCATAGAAGACGATGCCGATCGTGTAGAAGAGGCCGCCCGCCGCGACCCAGGCGAAGCCGGCCGGTCCAACTCCCTGCAATAGCGGCACCAGCGCCTGAGCCGGTCCCGAGCCGGTCACGGGATTGCGCGAAGTGGCGGCGCTTCGGTCACTCGGGTGGCGCCAGCCATTCCTTCATGCGTGCGTAGACTTCGCGCCGGTGCAGCAACTCCAGATGCGTCATGCTCGCGCCGACCCATTGCCGCGAATCGGGAAACTGCAACGCGCGCCCGGGATCCCGATGGCGGCCGAGAGCGCTCGCCAGCGGGACGATGCCGTCGCCGATCAATCGATCGCCGAGCCCGCCCGCCTTGTTCCCCGCGGTCGCGGCGATCGTGAAGAACTCCACGCCCTCGGGCAGCGGCACGGCGAGCCGAACGTCGCCCGTGCGCTCGAATCGATCGCGCCCCTTCCAGTCCTCGTCCACCAGGCTGCCATACCGCAAGTCGGTAATCCCGGCGCTGCGAATCTTGCCGAGGCGGGCGAACGGCGCCGTGTAGCGACTGATCCCGAGCAGCATGTCGACCAGATTGCCGCCGCGCTCGAGCGGTGCGCCGTGATGCGGCGTGCCGAGAAAAACGACCTTGCCGACGTGCCGCGGCCAATCGTGGTTCGCGACGGCGCCGTAATGGAACGCGCTTCGGGTGACGAGCCCGCCCATGCTGTGTCCGACGATGACGACCTCGAGCGGAAGAACCGGCCAGACCCGCAGGAGACTCTCGAGCAGATCGGCGAACGCCCGGCCGTTGACGGAAATGTGGAGGCCGGTGTTGTAGTGGAGATAGACAGGCGTGTATCCGAGGTCGCGCGCGAGCGCGGCGCCGTGGTCGTGCCCTTGCCGTTTCCATTGCAGGTCGTTCAGGCACAGGCCGTGCACGAGAATCGCCACCCTGCCCGTCGCTTGCGGGATCGCGCCAACCAACGCCTCCCGGTCCATCGGCAACGGATTCCCGTCCCGGCGCAGCGACATGGTGATCGCGAGAGGATTGTTCGACGCCGCCAGGTAATCGCCCAGCACGCCGTTCAGCGCAGCGAGCACGGATTCGCGCCCGGGCCATGCGCTTCCCGCGACGAGCAGGGGATTGAGCTTGGCGAGCAGTCGATCCAGTCCGTGGCCGGCCAACCCGATCGCGCCGTTGATGCTCCGGTAGACGAGTCCGGTGATCCCGGTCGTGCGGCCGGCCGTTGACTTGCCGGGCATTCCCGGCACGCTCGCGATGTTGGAATGCATCGCCTCGACCAGGCCGACGATGCCCGCAATGGCGTCGATGGTCAGGCGGCTCAACCCGCGCAGGTCGGCAGCGGGCGCGTGGGGCGTTCTGGCCATGTCGCCGATTGTAAGGGAAGTACGCAGCGCGGCCGGGGCTCTCGACGGGCAAACGCATTGCAGGACGACGTGAATCGACCTTCCGACGCGCGTGGGCGACTCGGCAAGCCGCATTCCGCTGGCTGCCGGTGGACCGCGCGAACCGGCACAATGGCGGCATGCCCAAGAACTATTCGATGGGCGGACGAGCACCCGCCTCGAGTTCCGGCGAAAGCCCTCCCGGGCCTGCGCCGAAGTCGCTGCGCGAACGCTTCGGCGCGCTGCGCAACCTGCCGCCGTTCCTCGCGCTCGTCTGGCAGACGAGTCCGCGGCTCACGCTCGCGGAGTGCCTGCTGCGTTTGATCCGCGCGCTGCTCCCCGTCGCCACGCTCTACGTCGGCAAGCTCATCATCGACGAAGTCGTCGTGCTGACGCAGATGCCCAACGCGCCGGACGGCGTGCGCGAGTGGCTCGCCCGGGGGCTTCTCGATCGCATGGCGTGGCTGCTCGGACTCGAATTCGGACTCGCCGTGCTGTCGGACGTCCTGGGTCGCACGGTGTCGCTGATCGATTCGTTGCTGTCGGAACAATTCACGAACGCGACCAGCCTGCGGCTGATGGAGCACGCAGCGACGCTCGACCTCGAGGACTTCGAGGACAGCGAGCAGCAGGATCGGCTCGATCGCGCGCGCCGGCAGGCGTCGGGACGCATGACGCTGATGGGGCAGCTCTTCGCGCAGGCGCAGGACGTCGTGACGATCGTGAGCTTCGCCGCCGGCCTCATCGTCTACGCACCCTGGCTGATCGTTCTGCTCGCGGTCGCGCTGGTGCCGGCGTTTATCGGAGAGGCTCACTTCAACGCACAGAGCTATTCGCTCAACTACGCGCGCACCCCCGAGCGACGCGAGCTCGACTACGTGCGCCAGACGGGCGCGAGCGTCGAAACGGCGAAGGAAGTGAAGATATTCGGCCTCAACACGTTTCTGATCGAGCGCTATCGCTCGCTGGCCACGAGCTTTTTCGAGGCGAATCGCAAGCTGGCGCAAAGGCGCGCGGGCGTGGGCAGCGTGCTGACGGCGATCGGTACCATCGCCTACTACGTCGCGTACGCCTACATCGTCTGGCGCACGCTGCACGGCGAGTTCACGATCGGCGATCTCACGTTCCTTGCCGGCTCCTTCCGGCGGCTTCGCACGCTGCTCGAAAATCTGCTGATGGGATTCTCCCAGGTCGCCGGGCAGGCGCTCTATCTCGACGACCTGTTCTCGTTCTTCGAGATCCGGCCGGAAATCGTGTCGCCTCCCGATGCACTTCTGTTCCCGTCGCCGATCCGCGAAGGATTTGTTTTCCAGGACGTCGGATTTCGCTATCCCGGCGCCGAGCGCTGGGCCGTGCGCCATCTCGATTTCACGTTGCATGCCGGCGAGGTGCTCGCCCTGGTCGGCGAGAACGGCGCCGGGAAGACGACGCTCGTTAAGCTGCTCGCACGACTGTACGATCCGGACGAGGGCCGAATCCTGCTCGACGGTCACGACCTTCGCGAGTACGACCTCTTCGCGCTTCGCTCGAACACCGGCGTCATATTCCAGGATTTCGTCCGCTACCACATGACCGCCGCGGAGAACATCGCGGTCGGCCGCATCGAAGCCCGCGACGACCGCGCACGGATCGTCGAGGCAGCGCAGCGTAGCCTGGCGGATGAAGTCATCGCGAAATTGCCGAAGGGATACGACCAGTTGATCGGCAAGCGCTTTCGCACCGGCGTCGACCTGTCGGGCGGCGAATGGCAGAAGATCGCGATCGCGCGCGCCTACATGCGCGACGCACAGGTGCTGATCCTCGACGAGCCGACGGCGGCGCTCGATGCCCGTTCCGAGTTCGAGGTGTTCCAGCGGTTCAAGGAACTTTCACGCGGCAAGACGGCCGTGCTGATCTCGCACCGCTTCTCGAGCGTGCGCATGGCCGACCGCATCGTCGTCCTCGCCGACGGCGCCGTGGAGGCGGCCGGGACGCACGATCGATTGCTCGAGGAGGGCGGGCGCTATGCGGAACTGTTCGAGCTGCAGGCGGCGGGCTACCGTTAGCCTCCGCGGCCGCGGGCTGGCGGAGCCATGCTGGCGCCTGCGCATTCGCCGGCGTTCGTTGCGCCGACCTGGCCCGCTGTCCTCCGTCAACCGATCCGCTTGGGTGCCTGGTCCGGAAAACGGTAGATCGTCGTGTTCAGGTAGCGGACGACCGCGGCGATATCGTCGTCGGTCCATTGCAGGCCGGTGTTGGCTTGCCAGCGGCGGACTTGCGCCGAAAGGCTGGCCCAGTCCGTGGCGAGCCTGTCCTCGCGCCAGTGGACCTGGGCGTCATGGCACGCGATGCAATGGGTCTCATAAAGCAATGCGCCGCGCGACACGGCGGGTCGCACGGCGGATTGCGCGAGCAACGGCAAGGCAATGGCGAACCCTAGCGCCAGCAAAAGACACTGCACAGTTTTCATCGTAGGTCGAGGCCCCCCGCATCCGCCCGACATCATTGCACACTGCGCGCTGTCGAGCGGTGGGTGCTACTTCCTCTTCGCCGTGGTTTTCGCCGGTTTGTTGGCGGGCCTCTTGGCGGCCTTTTTCGCCGCCGGCTTCCCGGGTGCCTTCGTCGCGGCCTTCTTGAGGTTCCGTTTCCCTTCGGGCGGCGGGCTCGCGACCTGCTTCACCGCTCGCTTCGCTGCCCGCGTCACCGCGGCGACCGCGCCCTTGACCGAACCTTTGATCGACTTGACGGCACTTTTTGCCGCTTTCCTGACCTGCTTCTCGATGGGGCCCTGTGCCGCCTCGACTTCGGCCTTCGACTTGTGGCGAAGATCGGCGGCGTGGGCGCGTTTGTACGTCTGGATGTCCTTGAACTTGCCGCTCTCATCCCGGACGGCGTAAAGCTTGGTTCCGGTACTGCTTCTCATGGTGGTACGACGCGTGGCCATGGCTTTTCCTCTTGGTGTTTCGGCGTATCGGCGCAAAGGCGCGCCCGACATCCGCGATTATTCACAATGCAGCGCAGTCTGTCATCATTCGATCGCTCCTGACGGTTCGTTAGGACACAAACGGCCGGCGTTCCGACTGCCTTTGCACGGAGATATCGATGCCCACGTTTCGCACGCTCGCCAAGGCCCGCCATCACGGCATGGTGCTGACCGACCACGAATTCGACGTTCCCCTCGATCATCAACAGCCGTCCGGGGAGAAAATCACGGTGTTCGCGCGGGCGGTCAGGAGCGCGAAAGCGTCAGCCGCCGAGTTGCCCTGGCTCGTCTTCCTTCAGGGAGGGCCAGGGTTTCCCGGCCCGCGCCCGATCGCCAATACGGGATGGCTGAAGCGCGCGCTCGACGACTACCAGGTTTTGCTCCTCGATTCGCGCGGCAACGGACTCAGCAGTGTCGTATTGCCGCAAACGCTCGCGCTGCGCGGCGATGCGCGCGCGCAAGCCGCCTACCTCAAGCATTTCCGCGCCGACAGCATCGTCGGCGACTGCGAGCTCATCAGGCGGCAGCTCGTTGGCGACACCGAGCCCTGGAGCGTGCTCGGTCAAAGCTACGGCGGCTTCTGCGCGGTCCATTACCTGTCCGCGCATCCGGGCGGCCTTCGCGAGGTGTTCGTCACCGGCGGATTGCCACCGCTGGAGGCGAGCGCCGACGATTACTACCGGCAAACCTATCCGGAGGTGGCGCGCAAGACGCGCAAATATTTCGCGCGCTACCCCGAGGACGTCGGACGCTGCGAACGCATCCTGGAGCATTTGCACCGGCACGACGTGAGACTGCCTGGCGGTGGAAGGCTCACCGTCCGGCGATTCCAGCAGGTGGGCTTCATGCTCGGGTTCGACGACGGCATGGAAAATCTTCACTACCTGGTCGAATCCGCGTTTTGCAAGGGCGGGTCCGGCGAAGAGCTCGGTTACCCGTTCCTGCGCGCGATGGAGAATTCGCAGTCCTTCGAGACCAACCCGATCTTCGCGGTACTTCACGAGATGTGCTACACGCAGGGTCCTGCGTCGCGCTGGTCGGCGCAGCGCGTTCGTGGCGAGTTTCCCGAAACCGAATGGGCACCGGGCAAGGAGCCGTCGTTCACCGGCGAGATGATCTATCCTTGGATGTTCGACGACTATCCGTATTTGAAGCCGCTGCGCAACGTGGCCGAGCTACTCGCCAACGAGGAGCGCTGGCCGCGTTTGTACGACATCGCGCAGCTCGGCCGCAACACCGTGCCGGCTGCCGCGGCGATCTACGCCGAGGACATGTATGTGCCGCGCGGACACTCCGAAGCAACCGCGGCGCGCATTCCCGGCATGAAGGCCTGGCTCACCAGCGAATTCGAGCACAACGGGTTGCGCGCCAGCGACCATGTGTTCGAGCGGCTGCTCGCGATGCTGCACGATCCGACGTAGGCCGTAGCGTCGTCAAGTCCCGCCGTGCCCGCGAGGCAACCAAGGGCAATGGAGGCGGATAACGCAATCCTTCGGGCGGTCATCCGTTGAGCCCGGCAACCCAGCGCCAAGCATAGGGGAGGGCAAGCGCTGCCAGCGCGCCATGGAGCCCGAAGGCCAAGCTGGCGTAGGCCCCGGCGACGGCGTCCACCTGAAAGGCGCGCGCCGTTCCGATGCCGTGTGCGGCTAGGCCAAGGGCAAAGCCCCGCGCACGGCGGTCGCGCGCGCCAACGGCATCGAGCACGAACTTCCCGAGCGCCGCCCCGATAATTCCTGTAGCGACCGAGAATACGGCGGCGAGCGCCGGTACGCCGCCGATGTTCTCGGCGATGCCCATGGCGATCGGAGCCGTCACCGACTTCGTCGCCAGCGCGCTCAGGATCGACGGCGAGGCGCCGAGCGCGTACGCGCACCCGACGGCGCTGGCGATCGCGACCACGGCGCCGACGGCGAGCGCGCCGGCAACGGGCAGCGCCAGCTTCCTGACGTTGGGCCATTCCCGGGCGAGCGGGACGGCGAGACCCACGACCGCCGGGCCGAGCAGAAAGTGGACGAACTGCGCACCGTCAAAGTAGGCGGTGTAATTGGTGCGCGTCGCCTCGAGCAGTGTCACGATGATAATGACCGAGATGAGGACGGGATTGGCGAACGGATGCAGCCGCGCGCGAACGTAAATGGCGTAGGCGATGCAATAGGCGGCAAGCGTGACCGTCAGGCCGGCGAGTGGCGTCGCCGACAGGTAGACCCACAACTTGAAGAGCGAGTCGTCGTTCATGGCGTTCGCGACGGCAGTTCGTCTTCATCGCGAAGCGCCCACCGCTTCAACGCGGAGAATGTCCATCCCGCTGCAGCGATAGTCAGAATCGTGCTGACGAACAACGCCGTGAGGATCGGCACCCAGTTCTCGGCGAGGCGCGCGAAGTGGAGCATCACGCCGACGCCTGCCGGGACGAACAGCAGCGACAGGTGTCGCGCGAGTCCATCGGCGGCGACGCCGAGCGACTCGGGCACCTGCTTCCGGAAGCGCAGGACAACGAACAGCGCCAGCATGGCGATGACCGGTCCGGGAACGGGCAGGTCGAACAGCCGCGTGGCGCCTTCGCCCGCGCACTGGAACACCAGGAGCCAGGTGACGCCGATCAGGAAAGGGCTCAACGATGCATCCGATGTTTTCGAGACGTCAGGCGTATGTTACGTTCGAAGACGTCGACCTCCAAACGAAGGACTGCAAGGCGCCATGGACGAACACCTCAGCTTCGAAATCGGCGAGTGGATTCTGAGGATGTCACTTGCGGGCACGGGCGAAGTGGCGCTTCTTGCGGGTGTGTGCGAGCTGCTGAATGGCGCTGGGTTCTCGCTGGTGCGTGCGGCCGCCGGAAGCGACCTCCTCGACCCGACGCTCGACGGTTACGGGGTCCGCTGGAACAAGGGACAGGGCGCCACCGAGCAGGAGTTCAATCGCAATCCGGGAGCCGTCGTCAGCACCGCTTGGATACAGAGCCCGTTCTACTACCTCCAGCAAAGCGGCAACGAGGCGATGCGGCGTCGCCTGGACGCCTCCTATCGCCGGGGTGAGTTTCCCGTGCTCGACCGCTTTCAGGACGAGGGCATGACCGATTATGCCGCATTCATGGTTCGTGTCGGCGACAGCGTGCGCATCGGTGCGGTCGGGGGGATGAGGTCGTCGTGGACGACCGATGCGGCGGGTGGATTCACGGACGCGCAGATCGAGATTCTCACCGGGATCATGACGCCGCTCGCCGTTGCCGTTGTACTCTTGACGCACAGCCGGACGGCGCGGACGCTCATCGCCACCTATCTGGGCAAGGACGCTGCGCAGCGGGTGCTCGCGGGCAACATTGCGCGTGGCCGCGCCGAGCCCATCAATGCAGTGGTCTGGTTCAGCGACCTCAAGAGCTTCACCCGGATCTCCGACAAGGTCGGCCCCGTGGACATGCTGGCGCTTCTCAATGACTACGCGGAGGCCCAGGTCGACGCTATCGAGGAGAACGGTGGAAACGTCCTCAAGTTCATCGGCGACGGGATGCTCGCGATCTTTCCGAGTGAAGGCGCGGTGCCGGCTTGCACGCGCGCGCTGAATGCGGCAGCGGACCAGCGGCGCCGCATTGCCAAACTGAACGAACGCCGCGCCGCGTCCGGCCTGCCCGTGACGGACACGCATCTGGCCCTGCACGTTGGCGAACTTCTCTACGGCAACGTCGGCAGCCCGCGCCGGCTCGACTTCACGGTGCTCGGGCCCGCGGTGAACGAAGCGGCGCGGATCGAGGGGCTATGCGTTTCCCTGGACCAGGCCGTCATCGTGTCGTCGGCATTCGCCGAAGCCGCCGGCGAGGCCCGTTCGCGCCTCGTGAGTCTGGGCCGCT
Organism: Betaproteobacteria bacterium; assembly: GCA_039931775.1. Lineage (GTDB taxonomy): Bacteria > Pseudomonadota > Gammaproteobacteria > Burkholderiales > Casimicrobiaceae > CAIWHR01. Next base: position 41,878 of record JBDTRG010000005.1, read on the forward strand.
ACGCGATGAAGGGGGTTTCCCGGCCGCAGGAATTGTTCACGCTCGACCCCGGCTGAGATGCCGGTTCGCGACGATCGAACGAGCATGATGCGCACACGGCCGGCGTCCGTGCATCCCGCGATGCGCATTGCCGCGATCGGATCCGTCTGCGCCATCGCGTTGCTGGCGTTTCCGTTTCCGGTCCGTGCAAGCCCCGCGGTCGACTCGGACGTGACGGTACACGTCGCGAAGGAGAAGGCGGCGTTCTCGATCAGCGTCGAGTTCACGGTTTCGGCGACGGCATTGGAAGCGTGGAACGTCCTTACGGACTACGAGCATATGGCGCAGATCGTTTCGAACATCGACTCGAGCGAGGTGATGAGCCGCGACGGCAACCGGATCGAGGTCGCCCAGCGGAGCCACGGTCACGCCGGGCCGATCAGGATCTCCGTGGACGGCGTGCGCGTCGTCGACCTCTCGCCGTACACGGAAATCCATTCGCATCTCAAGAAGGGCGACCTCAAGGCATCGGACTTCACGACCCGCATCACGGATGAAGGCGAGGTGACTCGCGTCACCGCCCACGGAACGATCGTAGCCGCGGCGTGGGTCGCCTGGGCGATAAGCCCCGCGGCGATCGAGGCGCAAACGCGGCGCCAGTATCAGGAGTTGCGCGACGAAATACTGCGACGCAAGGCGCGCTGACGCAGACATTCATCGCTGCGTCAGCGCGTCGCGGTCACCGGGATTCCGCTACGGAGTCACCAGCCCCCAGGACACGCGGTGCTTGCTCGTTATTGCCGCCTGCAGGTTCACTGGAATGCTTTCCACCTGCCCCGTCATCGTCGTCACCTGAACCAGGACGGGTGGCGTAGCCGTACTCGCGCCCGGATCCGCCTGCACCAACGTCACGCCGGCGATGCCGCCGGTGATGGCGACGCTCGCCACGACGGTGCTGCCCGACAGGAGCACCGAGTTGCCTGAGGTAAGGTCCCGAGCGAACAACGTCGACGAAAGAACGGCCAGGCAGGGGTCCGTCGACGGTTTCGAAAAGCCGAACACGGCAACATTGACGTCCGCGTAGACATCCGAGTTGATCTTGTCGGCGCCATCGACTCCATCCTGGTACCAGCCGCGACCGATGGCCGCCCCGCCCAGTCCGGCGACGCTAGTTCCCGTCACGGCGGTCAGGTTCGATCGCGAGTAGGGAATGGCAGGAGCCGCTTCCGGTGTCGTGTACGTGCCGTCTTTGATCACATAGAAACTGTTGATGACGGAGGTGTCCAGGAGGTCCTGCTGATCGAGCAGTTTTCCGGTACCTACGAAGAGATAACGATCGACGTTGTTGTTCTGGTCGATTTCGACCCGAACGCCCGACGTGATCGGCTGCGCCTTGCCGGTGCCATCCTTGAGCGTGGCAATCTTTTCGGCTTTCCAGTTGGTCGCGTTGGCGTCCGACAGATCGAAACGCCACACGTTGCCCTTGATGTCTCCACCGTACGCCTGCAGCACGTAGGGATTCTGGCGACTGTTGAAGGAGCGAATCGTGTTGAGGTCGGTCGGACTGGCGTCGGTGCCGGTGTCGCCCGGAAGCGCAATTTTCTTGAGAAGCTGACCCGCCTTGGTGGGCGCTTTCGGGTTGAGGACGTACAGGAAGCCCTTGCCGCCCGGGTTGTTGTAACCGGACGCGACCAGAACCACCCAGCCGTAGGCCTTCGTTTTCACCAACGTCGGTGCGTCGTAGACATAACCCAGGTTGGCTTCGGTGTACTCCCAGAGCACCTTCGTCGCGGCGGTGGTTTCCGTGTCCGTCGATACGACGGGCGGGGGTGCGGCGACCGGCGTGGTCACGTCCAGCGCGTAGACCGAACGCCCTCCGGCACCCAACCCGCCCACGAGGACGGTCCGCCAATCGTTTCCGGTTTGCGGCTGCACGGTCGTGTTGGTAAACGCGAAATCGACGTCCCAGACGCGCGGCGTCGCGTTCACGTAGAACTTGTGGTTGAAAAGCGGGATTCCGCCGCGGCGATAGGCGAGAGCGCCGATCTGGTAGGCAGGATCGCTCGTGTGAGCCGTGTCGTTCGGATCGCCACCGCTGAACATCGCGGCGGGGATGAAGGCCCAGGTCTCCGTGCCACCGTTCGTCACGGAGTCGTCGAACGCGTGCAGCATGCCGTCGTTGCTCCCAACGTAAACCGCAGGGGTTCGCGACGCCTTGGCCGACTTGAAAGCGTTGTACCCGGGATTCGGAGAGCCCGTCACCCCCGTGTCGAGATATGGCGCGTTCGGGGCGGCTACGGGAACCGCACCGGAATAGACGATGTCGCCGAGAAGGTGAGAACGGGTACGGAAGCTGCCGGAGTTAATGCCTTCGTTCGTCTTGTCGCCGCGCAGGAAATTCAGAACCATCTGCGAGGTCGGCGGGGGCGTCACGACTGCGCTCCAACCCACGGAAAGGGATGACTGCTGCGCTGCAGACAAGTTGGCTAGCCGGAACGGGACCGCCGTGCTCGTCGCATCGTTGATGGTCACGATCCGGCGTTGCGTATCCCAACCGTTCACGGCACCGACGACCGCCGCCTGCGTATCGAGCTTCGTCGCGGCCGACCAGATGGGTGCGGCCAGCGGATTACCGTTGGCGTCAACTGGGAGCACGCCGGTGGTGATATTGATCGCGTATTTCTTGACGTCGCCCCAGATGCCGGCTTCGTAGCTTGTCTTGTACCCATACTGGTTCGTGACGCTGAGCTGGGACCCGCCGAGCCCGACGGCCGTGCCGGTACCCGATTGGTCGGTGAAGTCCGCGAGGGCGCTGACGATACTCTCCGCAAGCTGCTGCGCGTTGCTGGCGTTGAAATATTTGCCATGCCCGTTGACCGCGGCATGCCACAGGTCGTCGATTTCCGGCGGGCCGCCGCTTCCGGAGCCTGTGGCGACCGGCCAGTCGACCGTGCCGGCGGTGATCGCGCTGATGCCGTTCGGATAGGCGATCGTGCCTCTTGCGCCAATGGCGAGGCTGTAGAGGTTGACGTGCTGCCAAGGAGCGAGGGAGTCCTTCACCTTGTCGGCAATCGTGGGACGAATGTCGCGTATCCAGTAGTACATGGCGAGGTCTGCCAGGTTGTCGCTGGTCGTCGTCGGTCCCTCTCGGTACGGGTCGGGGAAGAGCGATCCCGGCGTGAATCCGGTCGCTCCCGGCAAGTTGGCGAGGGCTGGTACGGTTTTGTCGTTGTTGCCGCGGGACGTGTAGGAAAAGGAGCCATTCCAGTAACCGTCGGTCGACAACAGGTGGAAGTTCGGCTGGCATTTTCCGGTGATCGGGTCAAGCGGGTCGGTTGCGCCCGGCAATGTCGTGGCGGCGAGGTTGCCCGAAAACAGCTCGCCGATGCGCCACATGGCGTTGGGCAGGTCCGTGCCACCGTTGGGGTTGACCTTGTACGCGTTCGTTAGCCAGGTCAGCTTGTTGGCCGACGTGAAATCCTTGATGTTGGTGAACAGCGTGGCGTTTTCATGGAGCGTGTGGAAACCGACGCGCGAGTTCTGGTCGAGCGCGCTGAAAGCGATGCCTGCCGCTGCTTTCATCGACTGGATCCGCGTCCGGTAGAACGCATACCAGATCGCGAAATTGGTCATTTCCTGCGCATAGGTGCGCCCGCTGGGATTCGACGCCGAGACACCGTTGACGAGAATTCCCGCCGACTTGATGTCGATGCGCGTAAAGGCCAACGGATCGAACGACGCGCCGGTGCCGTAGAGGACATATTTGTAGGTCGTCGGATCCCACTGGCTCGTGCAGGTGCCCGATGCGGTTGTCCCCCAGCCCGCGGCGTCCTTGGCCGAGCAGAACCGGACCTGATTGATCGTGTAGTAGTAGGGCGCACCGTTGACGGTGGACGCCGTTATGAATTTGCATTTCTGCGAGCCCGAACAGGTCGCCGAGGTGTTCGGATAGTTGTAACCCGCGGCGATCGCCGGCGTGGTGTTCCCGCTTACGGTGAGCAGGCTGTAGGCGCGGCCATTTCGACGACACACCGATCCGTCACTGTCCGCTGTCAGTTTGTCGGCAGCGCTGGGCGATTTCCAGCACCAGGCCGTGTCCGGATAGGAGGTCGTGAGGTTGATCGTGCCCGCGCTGTTCGCGCCGGGATAGCCTGAGTAGCCGTCGACGTAAACGCTTGTCCACGGAGTCGCGCAAGTGGTGTCACTGCCTTCGCAGGGAAGGTTGGTGCCGTCGGCCTTCTTGCCCGCCCGGTACGTTGCCGACGCATCGTAGAACACGGGGTTGTACGCGTTGCTGCGAATCGGCGGGTCCCATTGCGTCAGGACCGTACCATTGGTGGGCGGCGCGGAATTCGGAACCCCGCAGTTTCGGCTGTCTCGACAATGGTAGATTCCCGAGGCGACATACGCGGTGTAATCGGGAAGCCAGTCCCAATCCATACTGCCGGAGTCGTCCATCGTGAACATGATGTTCGGCTTGACCGGATTGAGGCCCTGGATCGGAACCTGCGCCAGGGATTCGGTGATCGTCGCGGCATAGCCGACCAGTGGTTGAAACGCAAGTGAAGCAGCCACGAGGGTGGCGCAAATTCTCTTGCACGCGTGTCGGCGAAAAGCGGTCATTGCGTTTCTCCTGAAGATCCAGAGCTTGCGAGCACCCTACTTGAGCACGGCTTGTGCATAGGTCACGGTATTGCGCGGACCTTCGACGCGAACAGTTACGCGATAGAAGGCATCGCCCGGCCGTATCAATCCGACGTAATGCTGCGTGCCGAGGTCGGCTCCGAAGGCGCCGGTCGACAGATTGCAGTTGTTTCCGACGGCCGCCCCGGTGTTGAGACACATGCGCTCGATCACGTAGCAGCTGGTGTTTCCGGCCGCGTCGTTGGCGATCAAGCCGGAAGTGAGCCCCGTGCCGGCGCAACCGTTGGCACTGCGCAGAAGGTCGGGAATCTTCGGAACCGTAGAGTTGGCCGCCATGCAGCCGCCCGAGGAACCGCGTATGCAGGCGTAGTAGTTTTTGGAGGTGTCGTGTTGGGTCCGATCGAGCATGGGTGCGGCTTCCCACAGCGTGTATACCGCACGCTCGACGCCCCGATCGACCGCCGAACCCGCCGCCTGCTTCAGCACGAGGTTGCCGGTGACGATCGTCGCAGTGTCTGTGGATCGCAGCAACGCGATTCCCGCAAGGGCCAGAGCCAGCATCACGATCAACGCGATGATCAGCACGATCCCCTGTTGTTTATGGCGGTACGGCGCGCGGCCATCGAACCGCCTGCGGAATTTTGACGATGTGTTCATGGTGCGTTCCAGACGGCATTGCGAAACGGGACGGTGGTTTCCAGAACCTTGTAGCGGTAGTGCTGCTGATCGGTGGTGAGGGTCATGGAATAGGCACACGGAGTAGGGGAACAGAACATGCCTAGCGGGCTGACGGTCACGACGTCCGTCTCGTACTGATCGCTACGCGTGACGATCGCCACGCGCACCGACCGGATCTGCTGCCATGTTGCGGTGGTTTGCAATGGAAGGTTCGCCGATGACCAGTTGTTGGTCGCGGGTTGCCACGTATCCACAGTTCCGTCGGCGTCCGTGTCGAGGCCGAACTGAGCCTTCAGGTTGACGACGTTGCTGACGGCGGGCGTCACGGCCTGGACCGTCGGAAGCAGGCTCTGGGTCCGAAGCGTGTTGGTCGCGAGATCGACGGTGTATTGGGTTTGACCGAATCGCGCGGCCTGTCCGGCAGTCGCGGCCTGTCCCAGATTGACGAGCGATGTCGTGACCGCGGTGTAGGTCGTCGTGTTGTTGTTGCCGGTCGTTGACGTGAGCGTATGGTTGATCGTGGAGATGCCCGTACTCGCGTTGACAGTAACCCCTGCTGCATTGATGGTCGAAAGAGTGCAGTTTGTCCCCTGGACCGCGATGACGACGTCGCCCGGGCTGAACCCGACCGGCGCAGCGACCAGGTAGGGTCCCGGCGGTCCCGACGCGACCGACGCGTTGTTCAGCAGTGGCGTCGGCGTCGACAGCGAGCTCGAGCCGCCGTAGAACAGCGTTATCGCGTCCGGATCGTTGTCGGTGGCACCCGCGGCGATGACCGCCGGAATCGGACGCAGAATCGCGCAACCGCTCAATGCCGCCGTCGACGCCGATACGACCTGTCCGGCGCCCATCAGGTCCTGCGCGATCAGGTACATCCCGTAGGCCGCGTTCTGCTGGGCGTCGCTTCCGGTGGTGATCGTGCGCTTCTGACCTTCGTTGACTTCGTAGACCTGGTAGATCATCAGCACCATCAGCAGGCTGATGACGATACCGACCATCAGTTCGATGAGCCCGATGCCTCGCTGTAAAAGTCGTTGAGGCGGAGCTTTCGTGTTCATGTGTTTTTCCCGATCTGGGCGGTGATCAGGAACTGGTGGCGAGCAGCTTCGCCGGGGAGCTGCCAGAACACCGTGACGACGACGCTTCGGCTCTGCGAGGACAGGCCCGCCTGAGTCAAGTCGACAAGCGGAACATTGGCGCCGGTGGCTGACGGCAGAAGGCTTGCGACTTGCGTTCGCCACGCCGTCAATTTCGTGCCGCCGGTTCCGAAGTTCGTATCCAGGGTTGCCGGAGCCGTGGACCACATTTCGCCGATGACGGCGTTCGCCAGATTCGCGGCTTCCGCGCGATAACGGGCGTCATTGGTCGCGCGTATCGATTGGCCCAGAATCCCGATCAGGCCGAGAATGCCGAAGGAGAAGATCAGCATGGCGATCAGCGATTCCAGAAGCGCGACCCCCGCCTGCCGATTGCGGGACGTTGGGTTGTTCGGAGCAGTCATTTCAGCAAGCCCTCGCATCGGTTGGATTCGCAGCCTTGAACGTTGTGTCTGGGTCGCACGTCCTTATGCCATGCACGTCGTCCGCATAGATTCGCAGCGTGCGAGCTTCGCCGGTCACAACGGAGGCGACGTCGATCTGCTGAATATTCGACGTTGCAATCGGCGAAGGGGAGATCACGCGTCCCAGGCCGTTGAACGTGACCGCAATGGCATTCGCTGGCGCCACCACGACCTTTGCGCTCCTTCCGGCTTCGTTCTTCGAATATTGCTGGATCGGCGGTTGAATCAGCGTTGCCGCGACCGGATCGAAGACGTTGATCGCCCACCCAGGATCCGCCCCACCGGCAAGCGTGAAGCTGACCGGGAGATTCCGGCGGGTCGCCTCGCTGCGGGCCGCGCGCAAGCCGTTGCTGATCGACTCCGCGGTGGAGCGAATTTCGCTGTTGCGCAGGAATGTCGTAAACGAAGGCACTCCAAACAGCAGCAGCAATGCGGCCAGCGTTAGCGCGACCAGCAGTTCTATCAGGGTGAAGCCGAAGCAGCGCGAGCGCGACGACATGTCAGCAATCCCCACTTTTCCGATTCACCCAGCAGGTGCTGGAAGCGCTGGCACCCGACCAGCCGCTGGGCAGACCGGTCGTCCGGCGATTGTTGGCCTGGTCGACCGTGTAAATGAAACCCGACATGCCTTTGCTCGCGACGCCGGTGGCGGTGACCGTGTACGTCGTGGCCGTCAGTGCGCAGGTAACCGCGAAGAATTTGCTGCTGGCGGGGAGGTAGATGTTTCCCGCCGCGGGCGGACCGGATGCGTAGGCTGCGCATGCCGTCGGGTATTGTCGGTTGTCCGCGTAGTACTGCTCCATCCGAACGCGCATGTCTCCCAGATTCGACGTGGCCTCGACGATTTTGCTGCGGGTGACGTAATCGGTATAGTTGGGCAGCGCGATCCCCGCGACGATGCCGAGGGTTGCTACGGTGACCATCATTTCGATCAGCGTGAATCCGCGCGCCGACGGCGCGGACCTGCGACGATGTGTCGGTGACACGGCTATCGGTGATTCGGTCGTCCCCAAGCTCGTCCCCTTTGCAGTTCGTTGTCGACGATCGAGTGACCAGGCACGTGCCAATGACGGTCGATCGTTCGTCGATGCGAGACCCGGCGATGTGCTGAAAAGGAAAGCGTGCCGGCGCTCGCCGATGTCCATGGCGCAATACGCATGCCGTGGCTCACCCCGCAAGGCGGCGGTGCCGCCAGGCGGTCGGGGCATGGGGATTAGTGGCGTTTCGGACCGAGACGAACGCACGGGAAAGGGGATGCGATCCGCACCGGAGGCTCGGCCACAGGCTTCAAACATGACCGAAATTGTCCGGACACAGCCCGAATTGCGGCACGCGCTGACAAATATGAGCGCCGTCTGTCTGCTACATGTTGCCCGGGCGTTCAGTCCAGCAAGGGGGCGCGCCTCTGAAAGGGCGATTGTTTCGCACCGCCCTTCGCATGCACCCGATATACGAAATGGCGCTGAACATCTGCGGTCAGTCCATGTAGGCGATGACGACAATCGCGGCAACCGCCACGATGGCTGCGTTGACGCTGACCAGGAATCCCACCACCCGGAAGGTTTGCCGGTTGATCGCCCAAAACCGCTCCCCGCAACTGCGACATCGAAACCATGATTTAAAGCGAGATCGCGGCGACCCATTAATTTGGACTTCGGGGCACCATCGAGCAGCCGAACTCTTGCAAGCCGGCCATTTCCTAGGCATGGTGCCTCCCCTCGTTCGCCCTACGAAGGGACTGATCACCACAATCGCCGCGGCGCTCGGCCTCGCGATGATCTTCGGTTTCATCGCATCGAAGCTCTCGATGCCACCGCTCGTCGGTTAGCTGCTGGGCGGCATGGTGCTCGTGCTGTTGCCGGCCTTGTCCCCCGTGCTGGTTGACGCGCCGCTCAAAGTCCTCGCGGTGATCGCGATCATCGTCATCGGCAAGACGCTGGCCGCGGTCGCGCTGGTCCTTGTCTTTCGCGATGCGTTCAACGTGGCGCTGACGGTCGGGGCGAGCCTCGCGCAGATTGGCGAGTTTTCGATTCTCGCCGGTCTCGGCGTGGGCCTGGGGCTTCTGCCTCTGGAAGGCCAGAGTCTCATCCTCGCCGGCGCCTTGATCTCGATCGCGCTCAACGCCGTGGTCTTTGCGGCGATCGAACCGCTGCAGGCGTGGCTGAGCGCGCGCTCACCATGGGTGCGAAACCTCGAGCATCGCGACGATCCGCTCGCGGAACTCCCGATGTCGGTCGACGCCGACGCGCTCACCGGACACGTCATCGTGGTCGGCTACGGCCGCGTCGGACGGCGCATCATCGACGCGCTGATCCAGGCGCACGTCGCGCGCGCCGGAATGCTCGTCATCGCGACGCCCGATTCGTTCGATGTTCGCCGGATGGTCGAATCGGCGCGAACGCTGAACCCGTCGATCGAGGTTGTCGTGCGCACGCACAGCGACGAAGAGGCGCGATTGCTGGAAACGGAAAAGGTGGGCAAGGTTTTCATCCGCGAGCACGAACTGGCGACCGCGACGTCGGCGCACGTGCTTGCCCGGGTCGCGGTCCGGTATCGCGAACCCCGCGGCTGACGCGGATAGTCACGACACCGTGATCGCGGCCGTCATTGCGGCTGGTGGACCCCGTCCTTGCCGACCTGGATGCGCGCCAATCCTTCCTGCGCACGATCGCCGATGCCCTCTTCCGGAAGTAGGGAGCAACGATGGGCCGGGTTTTGGTAACCTCCGGTCGTGTCCGCCGCGACCGCGCGTTGCCACCGGTTCGGCAGGCGGTGTCGTGACCGGCCCGGCCTGCGGCATCGGGGCCTGCCGGCCCGACCGAACTCCTGAGGAGCGAAGCATGAGCGAAGTTCCCACCAACGTTGCCGTCTGGGACAACCCGATGGGGACTGACGGCTTCGAGTTCATCGAATACGCGGCGCCCGATCCCGATGCGATGGGGAAGATGTTCCTGCGCCTCGGATTCACCGCGGTCGCGCAACATCGCCGGAAGAAGGTCACGCTGTATCGCCAGGGCGAAATCAACTTCATCCTGAACGGCGAGCCGGACAGTTTCGCGCAGCGCTTCGCACGCCTCCACGGCCCGTCGATCTGCGCGATCGCCTTCCGCGTCAGGGACGCGGGCCAGGCCTACAAGCGTGCCATCGCGCTCGGAGCCTGGGGCTACGATTCCACGGGCGGACCGGGCGAGCTCAACATTCCGGCGATCAAGGGAATCGGCGATTCGATGATCTACCTCGTCGATCGCTGGCGCGGCAAGGATGGCGCGCAGCCGGGCGAGATCGGGAACATCAGCATCTACGACGTCGACTTCGAGCCGATCGCCGGCGCGCCGCAGAATCCGGCGGGGCACGGCCTCGCGTACATCGATCACCTTACGCATAACGTGCATCGCGGGCGAATGGACGAATGGTCGGGCTACTACGAGCGGCTGTTCAATTTCCGCGAGATCCGCTATTTCGACCTCGAGGGGCAGGTGACCGGCATCAAGTCGCGCGCGATGACGAGCCCCTGCGGCAAGATCCGGATTCCGATCAACGAGGAGGGCCAGGAGAAGGCGGGGCAGATCCAGGAATACCTCGATCGCTATCACGGCGAAGGCGTCCAGCACATTGCGATGGGTACGCCGGACCTGTACCGGAGCGTCGATTCGCTGACCGCGGCGGGCGTGAAACTGCTGCGCACGCCCGCCACCTACTTCGAGGGGGTCGACGCGAGGATTCCCGGTCACGGCGAACCGCTCGAGGAGCTCCGGAAGCGCAACATCCTGATCGACGGCGATTCGGAAAAGCTCCTGTTGCAGATCTTCTCGGAAAACCAGTTCGGCCCGGTGTTCTTCGAATTCATCCAGCGCAAGGGCAACGACGGATTCGGCGAAGGCAACTTCAAGGCGCTGTTCGAGGCGATCGAGCAGGACCAGATTCGCCGCGGCGTCGTGGCGACCTGAGCCGGGTGCGGCGCGCGCGGCCGCCGCGTGCCGCTGTAGCCCGGGTCTCGCCCCGGGCGGAAAAATTGTAGAATGCCGGGTTTCCCGGACCCGCGCGCATGGCGCACCGCCTTCCCAACCCGACGATCTGCCGCAAAGCGATGAAACCTATCCGACATTCCTGGCGCACGCTCGTCCGTTGCGCGCTCCTCATTGCACTGGTGCTGGCCGGCGGCGGCGTACTGCTCCCGGCTGCGGCCCAGACGCCGGACGCCAACGCCGACCTGTTCCGTCCCGAGGTCGCGAAGCCACTCAGCGCGGCCGACGAGTTCATCAAGGCCGGAAAATTCGGCGAGGCGCAGCTCAAGATCCGCGAGGCCGAGCAGGTTCCCGACCGGACCCCGCTGGAGAACTACATCATCAACCGGATGCGCGGGATCGCCGCGATCGGCATGGGAGACTCCGCCACCGCGTCGCGTTCGTTCGAGGCCGTCATCGCGTCCGGGCGCTCGCCGATCGGCGAGCAGTTGAAGTTGGCCGAAGCGCTGGCGGTCATGTACTTCAAGGCCGGCGACTATCCGAAGGCGGTCACCTGGACCGAGCGTTATCTCAAGGACGGCGGCACGAATCCCGAAATGCGCATGCAGCTCGTGCGCTCCCGCTACCTCGCCGAAGACTACGCCGGCGCCGCAACCGACCTCCGCGCAATGCTCGACGCCGACGAAAAGGCGAAGGTGACGCCGCCGCTCGACCGGCTGCAGATGCTCGCGAGCTGCTACGTCAAGCTCAACGACGGACAGGGGTACGTGTTCGTGCTCGACAAGCTGCTCGTCTACCATCCGAAGCGGGACTATTGGGTCGACGCCATCCGCCGCGTCGAATCCCGGCCCGGCTTCCCGCAAGCGTTGACGCTCGACGTGCTGCGTCTGCAGGAGGCGACGGGCAGCCTGACCGTGGCAGCCCAATACACGGCGATGGCGCAGCTCGCGCTGAAGGTCGGCTTGCCGGGCGAGGCGAAGCGAATCGTCGACAAGGGCTTCACGACGGGCGTGCTCGGCACGGGTCCCGAGGCCGAGGCGCAGCGGAAACTCCGCGACGCGGCGACGAAGCAGGTCGCCGACGACGAAAGGCTGTTCGCGCAGAACGCGAAGGACGCGGGTGCCGCGAAGGATGGATCGGCGCTCGTCAACGTCGGCTATGCAATGGTCAGCGCCGGCCAGGCCGAGGCCGGCCTTGCGCTGATGGAGCAGGGAATCCAGAAGGGCGGCATCAGCAGGGCCGACGAGGCGAAGCTGCATCTCGCGATCGCGTACCTCGCGGCCGGCCAGAAGGCGAAAGCCATCCAGGCGTTCCAGGGCGTGCAGGGCGATGGCACGGCGGATCTCGCGCGCCTCTGGTTGATCCACGCGCAGCGCTCGCCCAGCTGACCCACCGTCGCGATGCGCCTGCTGCTTATCGCGCTGGCGCGCACACCGCTGCCGCTCCTCTACGTTTACGGCTGGGTGGCGTATGTCATCGGGTTTCATGTCCTGCGCTGGCGGCGCGGACAGGTCGGCGGCGACGTCGCGCTGGCCTTTCCGGAAAGGTCCGCCGTCGAGCGCGCGAAGATCGTTCGCGACTCCTATCGCAACCTCGCCGATGTCGCCGTGGAGGCCCTGTGGGGATTCGGCGCGAGCGCTGAGGAGTTCAAACGCCGGGTGGTCTTCGAAAATCCGGAGATCATCGCGCGTGGCGTAGCCGAAGGCCTCTCGGTTGTTCTGCTGGCGCCCCATTTCTGCAACTGGGAGTGGCTGTTGAGCGCCGGTGCCGCGACGTTTGGGTTTCCCGTCGACGCCGTCTACCAGACCGTGCGCCTTGCGTCGGTGGATCGGTATCTGCGCGAGGCGCGCTCGCGCTTCGGGGGAAGGCCGATCCCGCGCGAGGACTTCATCTACGAATTGATGAACCGGGGGGCCACGCTTCAGGGCTACGCGCTGATCGCCGACCAGACGCCGCGGCGCGAGGAAAAAAAGCACTGGACCCGCATGGTGAACCGCGACACGGCTTTTTTCGTCGGCGCGGAAAAGGTCGCGCGGTTCCTCGAAGCCCGGGTCCTGTACATCAGGATGCGGCGCATCAGGCGCGGCCACTATTCGGCGCATTTCACCGTGCTGGCCGAGCCCCCCTTCGACTTTGGCGACGAGCGACCGGACTATTCGCCGGTGATGGAAGGGTTCGCGCGGAACCTCGAGCGGTCGATCCAGGAAAGCCCGGCCGACTGGCTGTGGTTGCAGAAGCGATGGAAGTATCCGAAGCCGGCGACGACCTGACCCGCCCGAATCACGGCCGTTGCCAGACCGCGAGGGTGGCAAGCCATTCGGGAGGCAGTGCCGCGAAATGCAGCTTCCAGTGCGCGGGCAGGTAGGGGGCAGGGCCGTCCTGCAATCGCGGCGAAGGGGCGAGTTCGATGTCGAGCCGGCGAAACGGCGCCGCGATACCGTCGCCGGTCGCCTTGCTCATCGCTTCCTTGCAGGTCCAATAGCGCAGAAAGCGCTGCCTGCGCCCGTCGGCGTCGAGATCGGCGAGCGTTTGCCGCTCGTGCGGCGTCAGGAATTTGCGCGCAAGCCGGTCCGCGCCGACGTCGCGATCGGCGTGTTCGATGTCGACGCCGATGCGCGTGCCTTCGGGGAGATCGCGCGCGATCGCGACGAGCGCGACCCCGCGTGTGTGCGAGACGTTGAAATCGAGGCCGGCGCTCGCGTCGACGAGTTCCGGCCGGCCCCGCAGGCCGCGGCGGATTGCGACCGCAGGCGGTGCGATGCCGAGCACGTCTCCGAGCAGCGTGCGCAATGCGGCGCGTCCGGCAATCCACCGGTGACGGAGCGCGTCGGTGCCCCAGCGCTCGGCGCGCGCGCGTTCGGACGCCGAGAGGAGGGCCGTCGCCTCGTCGATTTCCTCGGGCGTGCGCGCGAGCCCGAACCACCACAGATCGACGCCAGAAGCGACCGAGGCAATCGCTGACCGGATTTTCGCGGGTGCCGCTCCCGGATCGTCAGCGGGTGTCACGTCGCCCGCTGTGCCTACGGACCGATCAGCACCAGGCGCACGGCATCGGCGGCGGCTTGGCCGTTGGCATTGCTGATG
>JBDTRG010000006.1:0-32710 GCA_039931775.1 Betaproteobacteria bacterium
CCGAAATCGCCCAGGTCGCGCGGCAGTTGAAGGTCACGCACGTGCTCGAAGGCAGCGTGCGCAAGGCGGGCAACCGCGTACGCATCACGGCGCAGCTGATCGAGGGCGCCACCGACAGCCACCTCTGGGCCGAGCGCTACGACCGCGATCTCAACGACATCTTCGCGCTGCAGGACGAGATCTCGGAGGCGATCGTCAGCGCGTTGAAGCTGAAGCTCCTGCCCGACGAGAAGAAGGCGATCGAGCAGCGCTCGACGACCAACCCGGAAGCGTACAAGCACTACCTGATGGCCCGGCAGTACAACGCGACCGGCAATACGCGGCATCGTGAAATCACGGTCCGGCTGTGCCAGCGTGCCGTCGAGATCGATCCCGAGTACGCCCGCGCGTGGGCGCTGCTCGCGATCTGCCAGGCCAACAAGCGGATGGTCAACATCGACCTCGGGGACACCGGTTGGGCGGCGGCGGAGCGCGCGCTGGCGCTGCAACCCGACCTGGCCGAGGCGCACGCGGCCAAAGGACGCATTCTCGGCGACGCCGGCCGGTACGACGAAGCGATGGTCGAGCACGCCGCTGCGCTGCGACTCGATCCCGACGGCTACGAGGTCAACGCGGCGGCGGCACGCTGCTACATCGGAATGCGCCGGAACAGGGACGCCATCGAATGCCTCGAGAAAGCGGCTACGGCGCTCGAAACAGACTTCTGGGCGCTCGGGATGGCCATCCAATGCTACGGAGCGGAGGGCGACGAGGACGGTCTGAAATCAGCGTCGTTGCGTTGCCTCCGGCGCGTCGAGAAGTTCATCGTCGCCGAGCCTGACCATGGGCTCGCGATCGGTTGGGGCGTCTCCGCGCTTGTCGCACTCGCCGAGGTCGAGCGCGCGAAGGAGTGGACGGCGCGCGCGTTGCTGCTCGAGCCGGACAACCCGAACCTCATCTTCAACCTCGCCTGCAACATGGTGATGCTGCGCGAGACGGATAGAGCAATCGAGCTTCTCGCGCCGGTATTCTCGCGCGCGCAGAGGCAGAACCTCCTTTGGTTCGCTTCCGACACGAGCCTCGATCCGATACGCGACGACCCGCGGTACAAGGCTTTGGTCGCGCACGCGGAAGCCCGGCTTGCCAAGGACAACGCTTCGTGACGCATCTCGGCGAGTAGAAGGCCTCCGCGATGTCGTCCACGTACGCAGTGTTGAAAGGGCTGCACGTCGGCAGCGTCGCCACGAGTCTCGCGCTGTTCGTCCTGCGCGGCGTTTGGATGCTCTATTTCCCCACTCGACTCGCGCAACGCTGGGTCCGGATTGTTCCGCACATCGTCGACACCGTGCTGCTCGCGTCGGCGATCGGGCTCGCCGCGATGCTGGGGATCGACCCTGCGACGCGCGGCTGGCTGGCGGCGAAGGTCGTCGGCCTCCTCGTCTACATCGCGCTCGGCACCATCGCGCTCAAGCGCGGCCGGACGCGCTCCATCCGCCTGGCCGCGTTCGTCGGCGCGCTCGCGACGTTCGGCTACATCGTCTCGGTGGCGATCGCCAAATCGCCGGCAGGGTTCTTCGCCGGGCTATGAGCGGCAACTACGTCGCCGGCCCGGTCCGACATTTTCAAATGCCGACGCGGCTGGCGTAGTAGACATCCAGCGTGGGAAAGCGCGCCGTTCCCTGCACGCAGTCCCACAGATAGATCGCGAGTCCGGCGTCTCCGCTCCACAGCGAATAGCGCAGGTGGCCCTGGCGTTTCGCCTCGGCCTCGCTCTGGGCGATGGCGTGCATGGCGAACGCTCGCGCGCGGTTCAGCCACTTCGCCTCGCCCGTGCGGCGATACAGTTTGAGAAAGGCGTACCCGTTGCCGCCCGTGCCATGGCACAGGTTCGAGCCCTTGATCAATGGCCCGGCCGCCCAGATCGTTTCGCCGGCGGCCAGGAGCAGCGGATCGAGCATCTTTCCCGGAAACTCCGCCAGGCAGATGACGAAGCCCGGGGCACCATGGCAGTACTGCATGAGCATCTTCGGGTCGGCTGCCGCACTGAGCTGCGGCCGCCAATTGACGAGCGATCCGTCACGGGTCGCGGTGCGCTCGACCGTGTTCGCGATGCATTGCTCCCACGCGCCCCAGGCTCCGACGTCCAGCAATCGCCGACCGCGGATGAGCGGCAAGGCCGTGGCAACAAAGCCGTGGATGCCGTCCAGATAGGCGCATCGGTAGCCGTGCAGGTCCTGCGACCAGTAGTGGCAGGCGCATTCGGGCGACCATTCCAGCTGGGTCCAGAGTTTCTCCGCGGTGCTGCGGAACAATTCCGCCCAGCGATCCTGCCCGGTTCGCTCGTGCAGGAAGAGTGCGGCCAGCATCGAGCCGGGTGAGCCCCACATGAGTTCACGCGCCGGATGCTCCGAGTTTCCGGCGATCAACCCCGCGAGGCGGTCCTCAAGCTCTGCGTTCGGCCGATCGCCGAAGGCAAGCATGAGAATCGGGACATCTCCTGACAGGTAGGACGCATATTCCCGGTGGCCCGAGGATTCGAGCCAGGAACGGTTGCGCTGCACGAGGACATCGAGAGCGTCGAGATAACCGCGCGTCAGCGCGACCGCCCCCACCACCTCGAGATAGTGCAGCGCCCAGATGACTCCGCATGCGCCGAAGTAGAGGCTCGTTGGCGGCAGATTCGGATCGTCACCGTCCTCGAAGTCGAGGGGATGGCACGGCCAGTACTTTTCGGCCGAGTACCGCGCTTCGATATCGCCTGCGATCGACGCTATCGTCGCGCGTACCCGTTTCTCGTCCCAGGCAATCGTCGAAAGGGCTTCATGGCGTGCCGGGTCGAAAAGCATGACGGGATCGCTGGTAGGCACGCGAAAGGCAGCGCGAACGTCAGTTCAGTTCGGAATCCTTGAAGAACTTCGTGCCGCCGACGGTCAGGGTCGCCGACAGACCCGTCTGCGTCATTTGATAGAGGTAAACGCCCGGCGACACCGCCGCCGCTCCGCTGAACATGCCGCCCTGCCCGCTCGCGATCGCCGAAAGGTTGACCTGCCCGCCGAATTCCCAGCCCTGATCGATGAAGTTTCTCAGCGCCCTTTCGTTCGAGAACACGAAAACAAGGCGATTCTGATTCACGCCGAAACCGAGGCCGCCCTGGACCTGAACCATCTTCATGAA
Source organism: Betaproteobacteria bacterium (assembly GCA_039931775.1). GTDB lineage: Bacteria > Pseudomonadota > Gammaproteobacteria > Burkholderiales > Casimicrobiaceae > CAIWHR01. The sequence continues at coordinate 3,154 of JBDTRG010000006.1, forward strand.
CGTCTGGCGATTGGTGCGCTTGTTGATGACCAGGCCCTTGCCGCTCGTGCCGCCGGCGAAAAAGAGCTTCACGCCGAACGTGCTGAACACCGCGTAGCCGGCCGCGCCCTCGACAGCCCGTCGCGCGCCTGGTGTGATTTCGTAGAGCGAGGCCAACGCGTCCTGCGCCATCTCCCGCACCTGCTGCCTGCCCTGGATGATCTTGCTCTCGCTCGGGACGCCTCCGGGCAGCACCTCCTGGACGTCCTTCAGCGGATCCCAGGAAAAAATCTGCGCCGCGCCGGGCAGCGCGACGAGGCACAGCACTGCGGCAAGAACTGCCAACGTCTTGTTCATGCGATCTCCTTCAACGGGGTGAAAGAACTGCGGCCGGCGCGTGATCGCCGGCCGGACACGCGCTCCACGGAGCGCAACCTTCAGGGCAGCAGTTCGATCTCCCCCGGCAGCCAGGTCCTATTGAACCACGGCGCGAGCGGATTGTAGCGGCGAAGCAATGCGATTACACGCCCACGCGCGACCGGCGGCGAGTCGATCCGGCGAACGAATAACGCAGAAACAGGTTGCTGCTCCCGCGTCGCGCATCGACGAGGCGTCCCCACAAGGGGTCGCCCGGTGCGAACAATCGGCCCATCACCAGGCTTCGCCGGCGGTCGTCCGTCTCGCGGCCCGCGATTTGCGGCGCGAGCGTCAGGAACTGGTCATCGATCAGGCCCTCCGCGTAGAAGTCACCGAGCAGTTGCGGGCCGCCCTCGATCAGGATGCGTCGGCCGCCGCTTGCCTGGCAGGCGGCCGCGAGGACGGCGCGCGCCGGAATCGCGCCCGCCCGGCCACGAATCGTTCGGATCTCCACCGCGGCGGATCCGCGTTGCCGACCCAGGCGCTTCGAACCGGCGGCGGTCGTGCAGATCAGCACCGGAACCTTGCCTGATGCGAATATCGGCAGTCGCAAATCGATATCGCCGCTGCCGCTGACCACCACGTTCATCGGAACTTCGGGCATGCCGAGCGCCGTACGCAGGCGCCGGTATTCGCTCGAGAGCGCGGGGAAAACGGCCGCCGCCGTCCAAACGTGTCGGCGGTCGGCGCGCAAGGTTCCGGATCCGATGACGATGGCGTCGGCAACGGCGCGCAGAAGGCCCATCACCATGCGATCCTGGGTGTCGAATCCGCTAATGTCGCCGCCACTGGCGTGCCCTTCGACGTTGAGCGAAACGACGCCGTCCAGCGTGGTGACGAAGTTGCTGAAGACGTAGGGCTGCGTCCCTGGCCGCGGAAGGCGGAGGTCTCCGTACAAGCGCTTCAGCCGGGGTGGCAACGGTAGCAAGCCCCCACGCGCATTTTCGAATAGCGTTGCCAGTGCTTGTAGACGTATGGGGCCGGGTTTGGCGGACATCGGCGATTCCTCTACGCCGACCTTGCGCCAGGTTCATCGTTCCACGCCTTGATGACTTGATCGCGGCCCTTCCGGTAGTCGGGAAACCTCGGATTCCATCCCGGCACGCGCGGTAGCGGCGTGCGAGGCGGCATCGACAGTGCGGTCTGCTGCATGTGCTCCTCGCGAATGATCGCTCGAGCGAGTACATGCGAGAGCAGCGGAAGGTGCAACGGCCGCGGTCGGCCAACGCGTTGCGCGAAGGCGTCCATGAAATGCTCGAACGAGACGACGTGCCCATCGGTGGCGTAGCAGGTTTTCCCCGCGTTCCGCGGTCGGGCGGCGGCCAGCAGCGCCGATGCGGCATCGAACTGGTGAACGTGATATTGCCGCGCGTCCGTTCGACCCGACCAATACGGCCGGCCGAGGCGAAACGCCTTGCGGTAGGCGAGGAGATCCGCACTCTCGGGACCGTACAGGTACCCCAGGCGCACGATGCACGCCGGAAGCGGGCCCGACAAGGCCAGCGCTTCGCATTCGAGGATTGCTTCGACGCACGACCGTAACGGCTCGTCGAGCCTCGCTCCGCGCTCCACTGCGTGCACGAAGGCAAAGCTGGCGTGGACGAACAGGCTCGCGCCGGACGTGCGTGCGGCGCAGATGGCGCGGCGCGTTGCGCCAACGGCGGTGCGGGGAAACTCCTTCCACGCGTGCCCGTCGTGCAGCAGGGTATTCGCCTGCTGGCCGGAGAGGTTGAAATGGACCGAGTCGCGCCGAAATCTCCGCGATTGGTGCGCGAGGACGCGGCCCAGCTCCAGGCGCACGCCAGTGATCGACACGCTCATTCGAATCCCCTTGTATCGCGCCCGAACGCGGCCCGGCGACGGCCTCCCCAATTATCCTTCGTTGACGCGCGTCAAACCGCCGCCGTTGTGGTGGGCGCCCAATTCAAGTCGCGGACCAAAGTCCACAACGCATGAGGTGAAGATTCAGTGAACAAGATCTGGCTCACGAGCTATCCCGTCGGCATGCCCGACGAGATCGACGCCGACCGGTTTGCGTCCATCCCGGACATGCTCGAGAAGACCGCGGGCAAATTTGCCGATCGACCGGCCTTTCACAACCTCGGCCGCACGGTCAGCTATGCCGAGCTTATGCGACTTTCGCGCGATTTCGCTGCCTTCCTGCAAGGACTGCCGGGCATGGCGAAGGGCGAGCGTGTCGCCATCATGGCCCCAAATCTGCTGCAATACCCGATCGTACTGTTCGGCATCCTGCGCGCCGGCATGACGGTGGTGAACGTCAATCCACTGTACACGCCCCGCGAACTGGAGCACCAGCTGAAAGACTCCGGCGCCAAGGCAATCGTGATTCTCGAGAACTTCGCCAGTACCCTGCAGCGGGTGCTCGCCAACACGCCGGTCGAGCACGTAATCGTCACGCAGATCGGCGACCTGCTGCCGCCGCCGAAACGCTGGGTCGTCAATCTCGTCATCAAGAAGGTGAAGAAGATGGTGCCGGCCTGGCACATCGACGGCGCCATCAGGTTGCGGGCGGCGCTTGCGCGAGGCGCAGCTGCATCGCTCAAGCCGCCTGATATAGCCCGGGAGGACCTCGCGTTCCTGCAGTACACCGGCGGCACGACCGGCGTCTCGAAGGGCGCCATGCTAACGCACCGCAATATCCTCGCCAACGTGGAGCAGACCGGCGTGTGGATCTCGGCCGGCTTCAAGGAGGGTGCCGAAATCGTCATCGCGCCGCTGCCGATGTACCACATCTTCTGCCTGACCTCGACGCTGACCTTCATGATGTGGGGCAGCGTGAGCGTGCTCATCACCAATCCGCGCGACCTGCCGGCTCTCGTCAAGGAACTCGGGCGATGGAAATTCACCGCGATAACCGGCGTCAACACGCTGTTCAACGGTCTTCTGAATGCGCCCGGATTCGACCAGCTCGACTTTTCTGCGCTGAAATTGGCGGTCGGCGGCGGCGCCGCGGTGCAGAAGTCGGTGGCCGAACGCTGGCAGCAGGCGACCGGACGTAACATCATGGAAGCCTATGGCCTGACGGAGGCGTCGCCCGGCGTCTGCGCCAATCCACTCGGAACACCCTGGAACGGTGCGATCGGCCTGCCGTTTTCTTCCACCGAAGTATCGATCCGAGACGACAGCTTCAACGAGTTGCCGGTCTGGACCGGCAAGGGCGATATCGAGAAGCACACGGGTGAGCTCTGCGTCCGCGGCCCGCAGGTGATGAAGGGCTACTGGAACCAGCCGGAAGAAACCGCCAAGGTGATGCAGGACGGCTGGCTGAAGACGGGAGACATCGGCAATCTGAATGCCGAGGGCTACGTCACGATCACCGATCGGAAAAAGGACATGATCCTGGTGTCCGGCTTCAACGTGTATCCGAACGAAATCGAGAGCGTGGTGGCGATGCACCCCGGCGTGCTCGAATGCGGGGTGGTGGGCGTGCCCGACCAGAAAACGGGCGAGGCGGTGAAAGTGGTGATCGTAAGGAAGGATCCGAATCTGACGAAGGAAGACGTGATCGAACACACCAGGACCCGACTGACGGGCTACAAGCGACCGCGCCACGTGGAGTTCCGCGACGCCCTGCCGAAGACGCCGATCGGGAAAGTCCTGCGGCGCGAGCTTCGCGACGCGCCGAAAGGGTAGCCGCGTTCTCCGGCGTAATTCTGGTCGGGGTGAGAGGATTTGAACCTCCGACATCTTGCTCCCAAAGCAAGCGCGCTACCGGGCTGCGCTACACCCCGACGTGCTCGATTATCCCATTGAGGCGCGCGCGGCGGCAAACTACGGCAACGCGTGCGTGCAATCAGCGCACCGAGGCCCCGAATCCCGCTGCTTCGATCGCGGTCACGATGGCCGCGGAATCGACGGATGTCCCGTCGTATTCGACCGTTGCCGTCTTGCCTTGCAGCGATACGTCGACCTTTTGCACACCCGGCAGGCGCTGCACCGCACGCGTTACGCTCGCGACGCATCCGCCGCAGCTCATGCCGTCGACGGCGAATGTCCCTTTGACGATCGTGCTCATGGGGTCTCCTTGTTTAGAGCGGGGGAATCCTAACCGACGCCGTTGGATTTGGGCGCGCCGGCACACCCGGGGGCGGGCGCCATCGCCGCAGCAGCAGCGCGTTGCCGACGACCGAAATGGAACTCGCGGCCATCGCGGCGCCTGCGATCACCGGCGAGAGAAGGCCGAATGCGGCAAGCGGGATCCCGAAAACGTTGAAGGCGAACGCAAAGAACAGGTTCTGACGAACCTTGGAAAGCGTCGCCCGGGACAGGTTCACCGCCGTCGCGACTCCGGAGAGGTCGTTGCGCAACAGCGTCACGTCCGCGGCGGACAGCGCGCTGCCGGCGCCCGCGCCCATCGCGAACGACACGTCGGCCTGCGCGAGCGCCGGCGCATCGTTGACGCCATCGCCGACCATTCCGACGACGCGCCCTCGCTTCTGCATCGCGACGATCGCCGCGCGCTTGGTCGCCGGCAATTGGGCGGCGTGCCAGTCGTCGATGCCGAGCGCGGCCGCGACCGCCGCCGCCGGTCCCGGACGATCGCCGGTCAGCATCGTCACGTTGATGCCGGCCGCCTTGAGCGCCGCAACCGCCGACGCGGCATTCGGACGTAGCGCGTCCGCGAGCGTGATCCATCCGACGAGGCGCGCGTCCTCCGCAACGCCGACCAGCGTGTGGCCCGCCTGCTTGACGTCGGGTGGTAACGCGGCGTCGACGGCGACACCCGAGTCCGCGAGGAACGTGGGCGAGCCCAGGCGGATGGACTGACCGCCGTTCACGCCACTGACGCCGCTGCCGGCGTGAACCTGCACCGCAGCGACCGGCAGCGGCCGCAAGTCGAGCGTGGCAGCGAACGCGACGATCGCGCGGGCGAGCGGATGCGTGGCACCCTGCTCGAGATTCATTGCGAGCCGCATCAGGTCACGGGCGGTGTATCCATCGCAAGGGTGGACACCGACGACGACCGGCGCGCCGAGCGTCAACGTGCCCGTCTTGTCGACGACGAGCGCGTCGATCTTCTGCGCCCGCTCCAGCGCGGCCGCATTCTTGATCAGGATGCCCACCTGCGCGGCGCGACCGACCCCGACCATCAGCGCCGTCGGCGTTGCGAGCCCCAGCGCGCACGGGCAGGCGATGACGAGTACCGCGGTGGCGCGCATCAGCGCGGCGGTCCAATCGCCGATTGCAATCCCGTTCGCGACAAACGTCACGGCGGCGATCGCGAGCACCGCGGGCACGAAATGCGCCGAGACGCGGTCGGCGAGTCGCTGTACCGGCGCTTTCGAACCCTGCGCGGCGGCGACTTGCCGTACGATCGCCGCGAGCAGCGTCGCCCGGCCGACCCCGGTCGCCTCGCAGCGCAGCGGACCCGACTCGTTGATCGTGCCGGCAAGCACGGTATCGCCCGCCGCCTTCGGAACCGGCTCGCTTTCGCCGGTCAGCATCGCCTCGTTGACCGCCGATTCACCGGAGAGCACTCGCCCATCGACCGGAACGCCGGCGCCGGCGCGCACGAGGATCGTGTCGCCGACCCGTATCGCCGCCAGGGGGACCTCCTCGGTCGAGCCGTTGCGTTCGCGCAGTACGGTTTGCGGCTGCAGCTTCAGCAAGTCGCGAATCGCGCCCGCGGTCTTCACCCTCGCGCGGCCTTCGAGCAGCTTGCCGAGCAGCACGAGCGTGATCACCATTGCGCCCGCCTCGAAATACACGTGCTGGTCCGGGAACGGCACGAGCCAAACCGCGACGCTGAACGCGAAGGCGGCAGTGGTGCCCAACGCAATGAGCACATCCATGTTCGCGGCACCGCCGCGGAGCGCTTTCCAAGACCCGGAATAGAATCGGGCTCCCGCCCAGAACTGGACGGGAGCGGCAAGCGCGAACTGGAGCCAGACCGGCAGGAACATGTCGTGCCGGCCGGTGAATATCGTCGCCATCTGCACGAGGAACGGCAGCGTGAGTGCGGCGGAAATCAGGAAACGCCGCCTCTCGCGTCGATAGCGCTCGGCGTCCGCAACGGCGTCGTGGTCGGGTTGCGCGAACGGGTCGACCGCCGGAGCGGCTTCGTAGCCTGCCCGGCGAACGGCCTCGATCAGCGCTTGCGGCGTCGCCTTTTCGTCGTCGAATTCGACATGCGCCGTTTCGGTCGCGAAGTTGACACCCGCGCTGACGCCGTCGACGCGGTTCAGCACCTTCTCGATCCGCGCAGCACAGGCCGCGCATGTCATTCCGGTAAGTTGCAGATCGAGCGTGCGGGCATGCATGATTTGAAGATTGCTCCGATTCTCGCGGATTGCAAGACGCGGGGTCTTGCTCCAAATCAAGCGGATCGTGCAGCGTCAGTGCCGACGCGACCCCCGTCCCGCGAAGAAGGCGTCGACGCATGCGATCGCGGCGTCGACGTCGGCGCGCGACACGTCGAGGTGGGTGCACCAGCGCTGCCGCGTCGTCCCGTAGGGGCGGACGCCGGCCGCAGCGAGGTGCGCGGCGAATTCAGCCGCGATGTCCTCGGGCACGATGACGAACACCATGTTCGTCTGGGGCGGGGCGACGGTAAGCGCCGCGTGCCTGGCGAGCCCCGCCGCAAGACGCGCGGCGTTTTCATGATCCTCGGCGAGCCGCGGAATGTGATGAGCGAGCGCGTGACGTCCCGCGGCGGCGAGAATCCCCGCCTGGCGCATGCCCCCGCCCAGCATCTTTCGCCAGCGGCGCGCAGCCTTGATGAAATCGCGGCCCCCGCAAAGCACCGACCCGACCGGCGCGCCGAGCCCTTTCGACAGGCACACCGATACGGAATCGAACGGCTCCGCGATCGCGCGCGGGGCGACCCCCTGCTTGACCGCGGCGTTCCACAGCCGGGCGCCGTCGAGGTGCATTGCGAGGTGGTGCCGATCCGCCAGTTCCCGCACTGCCGCCGAGTACCCGGCCGGGAGGACCTTGCCGCCGATCGTGTTTTCGAGGGCGATCAGGCGCGTCTTCGCAAAATGCGAGTCGTCCGGCTTGATCGCGGCCTCGATGCCGGGAAGCGCAATCGTGCCGTCGGCCGCGTTATCGAGCGGCTGCGGCTGCACGCTGCCGAGCACCGCGGCGCCGCCGGCCTCGTAGCGATACGTGTGCGCCTCCTGGCCGACGATGTACTCGTCGCCGCGCGCGCAGTGCGTCATCACGCCGATGAGATTCGATTGCGTGCCCGACGGCACGAACATCGCCGCCTCGAAACCCAGCAGTTCCGCGACCTCGGCTTCGAGCGCGTTGACGGAAGGATCGTCGCCGAACACGTCGTCGCCGACCTCGGCTTTGGTCATCGCCGCGCGCATCGCGGCGGTCGGCCGCGTGATGGTATCGCTGCGGAAATCGGTTGCCATCGTTTCGTCTCCGTCAATCGCCTGCCGCGCGTGGCGGCAAGCCGGTAGGTTCAGCTCTCGCGCTTCAACTGCGGAAACAGGATCACGTCGCGGATCGACGGCGCGTCGGTCAAAAGCATCACGACGCGGTCGATGCCGATGCCCTCGCCCGCCGTCGGCGGCAGGCCGTACTCCATCGCGCGGATGTAGTCGGCGTCGTAAAACATCGCCTCCTCGTCGCCGGCCTCACGCGCCTCGACCTGGCCACGAAACCGCGCCGCCTGGTCCTCCGGATCGTTCAACTCCGAAAACCCGTTGGCGATCTCGCGCCCCGTTATGAAGAGCTCGAAGCGATCGGTGACGGCCGGATTCGCATCGTTCGCCCGCGCGAGCGGCGACACGTCGGTCGGATGCGCGATGATGAACGTCGGCTGAACGAGCTTGGCTTCGGTGGTCGCCTCGAAGAGCTTCAGCTGCAGCATCCCGACCGCGTCGCTCGCGAATACCTCGACGTCGAGCGGCGCCAGCGCGACCTTCAGGTACTCGGGTTTCGCGAGTTCCGCCAGGTGGTACATCGGGTTGTACTTGTGGATCGCTTCGGCCATCGTCAGCCGGTCGAACGGCCGGGCCAGGTCGATCGCCTCGCCCTGGTAGGCGATCGAGGTCGTCCCGACGACCTTCGTCGCGACCTCGCGGAGCAGCGTTTCGGTGAGGTCCATCAGGTAGCGATAATCCTGGTACGCCTCGTAGAACTCCAGCATCGTGAATTCGGGATTGTGGCGCGTCGAGATGCCTTCGTTCCGGAAATTCCGGTTGATCTCGAATACTTTTTCCATGCCGCCCACGACCAGCCGCTTCAGGTAGAGCTCGGGCGCGATGCGCAGGAAGAGCTCCATGTCGAGCGCGTTGTGATGCGTGGCAAACGGCCGCGCCGCGGCGCCGCCGGGAATCGGATGCATCATCGGCGTCTCGACTTCGAGGTAGCCGCGCGCGACGAAGAACTCGCGGATCGACTGGACGATCTGCGAGCGGCGCTTGAACACCTCGAGGGAGGACGGATTGGTGATCAGGTCGACGTAACGCTGGCGATACCGCTGCTCCTGGTCCGAGAGTCCGTGAAATTTTTCCGGCAGCGGCCGGAGGGCCTTCGCAAGGAGACGGATCGACGCGACCTTGACCGACAGCTCGCCGGTGCGCGTCTTGAATACGTGACCGGTCGCGCCGAGGAGGTCGCCCAGGTCCCAGTGCTTGAACGCGTCGTAAACGTCGGCGCCGACCGCATCCGCGGTCACGTAGAGTTGAATGCGCCCGCTCATGTCCTGCAGCGTCGCGAAGCTCGCCTTGCCCATCACGCGCTTCAGCATCATCCGACCGGCAATGGCGACAGCGATCGGGTTCGCCTCGAGCTCTTCGTTCGACTTCGCGCCATGCCGGGCATGAAGGTCATCGGCGAGCGAATTGCGGCGGAAATCGTTGGGAAACGCCTTCCCGGTCTCGCGCACCGCGGCGAGCTTGGCGCGACGTTCGGCGATTATCTGGTTCTCGTCGACCGCGACGGGTGGAGGCGCTGGTGTTTTTTCCATGACGGGCGGGTGACTCCGGGTCGTGTTCAATTGCGCAGATGCGCGGCAAGCTCGAGCGGATCGAGCGTGGTGAAATCCCGCGCCCGCGCGACGACGTGCGCAGGCGCGCCCAATTCGGCGGCGGGCACGGTCGAGGCAATGGCCACCGCGCGCATCCCGGCGCGACGCGCGCCTTCGATGCCGAGCGGGGCGTCCTCGAACACCAGGCATTGCGCAGGTGGCACGCCGAGGCGCTCCGCGGCGAGCAGGAACATGTCGGGGTCGGGCTTGCCGCGCGCGACGTCGTGCGCGCCGACCACCGCGTCGAAAAACCCGGGCATCTTGAGACCGCCCACCGCGAAGGCGATGTTGTCGGGGTCGCCGGCGGTCGCACACGCGAGCCGCACGCCGGCGCTCTTGGCAGCGCGCGCAAAATCGCCAAAGCCGGCGATCTCGCGGAATTCCGGCGCGAAGAGCTCGCGGTAGATCGATTCCTTTTCGCGCACCAGCGCATGCGCATCCTCGTCCGACAGCGGGCCCATGAGTTCGCGCATCACCTCGGTGCCGGTGCGCCCGGCGGTGCGGCGGAAGAAATCCTCGCCCACCGTGACGGCGCCGTGCCGCGCAAGGAACACGTCCCAGGATTTCTGGTGATAGGGCATCGAGTCGATGATCGTCCCGTCGATGTCGAAGATGAAGGCCGCCATGAGGATTTCAGACGCCCTGCTTCAGGCTCGCCGCGATGAAGTCGTCGAGATCTCCGTCGAGGATCGCCTGCGTGTTGCCGACCTCATAGTTCGTCCGCAAGTCCTTGATCCGCGACTGGTCGAGCACGTACGAGCGGATCTGGTGACCCCAGCCGATGTCGGTCTTCGAGTCTTCGAGCTTCTGCTGCTCTTCCTGTCGCTTCCTGATCTCCAATTCGTAGAGTTTCGACTTCAGCATCGCCATCGCCTCGGCGCGGTTCCTGTGCTGCGAGCGGTCGTTCTGGCACTGGACGACGATGTTCGTCGGCAGGTGCGTGATCCGCACGGCCGAGTCCGTCTTGTTGATGTGCTGGCCGCCGGCCCCCGATGCCCGGAACGTGTCGACGCGCAGATCGGCCGGATTGATCTCGATCTCGATCGAATCGTCCACTTCCGGGTAGACGAAGACGCTGGCGAACGACGTGTGCCGGCGGGCGTTCGAATCGAACGGGCTCTTGCGCACGAGCCGGTGCACGCCGACCTCGGTGCGAAGATAGCCATAGGCGTAATCGCCCGCAACCTTGATCGACGCGCTCTTGATTCCGGCGACCTCGCCCGAGGACTCTTCGAGCACCTCGGTCTTGTAGCCCTTGCGTTCGCAATAGCGCAGGTACATGCGTTCGAGCATCGCCGCCCAATCCTGCGCTTCGGTGCCGCCCGAACCGGCCTGGATGTCGATGAAGCACGACGCCGGATCCATCGGATTGCTGAACATCCGGCGAAACTCCATGCCGGCGACGCGCTTCTCGATCGCATCGACATCGACGGCGACGGCGTCGAGCGTCGCGTCGTCCTGATCGCCGCGCGCGAGGCCGAACAATTCCGCGCTGTCCCTGAGCGCCACATCGAGGGCGGCGAGCTCGTGGACGACACGCTCGAGCGCCTTCTTTTCCTTGCCGAGTTCCTGGGCGCGCTTCGGATCGTCCCAGATCTTCGGATCCTCGAGTTCGCGCTCGACCTCCGAAAGCCGCACTGCCTTCACATCGAAGTCAAAGATACCTCCGCAGATCGGCGGTGCGCGCCCGGAGATCCTCGAGTTTCGCGGCGATCTGATTGAGTCGTTCGGCTTCCATTGCGGGGCATCCTTCGCAGCAAACCGAAATTATAGCCGATCCATGCGCTAAGCCCTTGCCCAATCATGGGTTTTTGACCTTCGACCTTGGGCCGCGCGACGCTTTGCCCTATCATGGCGACTCCTTCGCCGCCCGCATCGACCGCGGCCGGTCGCGACGCAACCGATCCCCATGCACACGCCGGAAGGCTTCACTCCGAAACACGTACTGCCGGACGCGCTGCCGGCGCGTACGCTGGCGTTCGCTTTCCGCGACGTGCGGCTCCTCGTCGGCGGTACCGAAGACGCCCCTGTCATCCCTGATTTCGCGACTTCGCAGCAACTCGCCACCGGTCACGCCGTGCATTATCTCGGCGACCTCGACGGCACCGCCTGCGTCGCGGTGCCCCTTGCCGACGACGCCGCCGAACACGACGGCTGGCGCTACGCCGGCCTGCGTTCGCTGTTCTTCAGGCTGCCCGAGCCGTTGCTCGCGATCGCCCAGCGCGCATACCAGGTGGTCGAGTGGGATCGTACGCATCGCTACTGCGGACGTTGCGGGACGCCGACGCGCGACAAGCCCGGCGAACGCGCGAAGGAGTGCCCGGCCTGCGGACACACCGCGTATCCGCGCGTGTCGCCGGCGATGATGGCGCTCGTCACGCGCGGCCGCGAGCTGCTGCTGGCGCGATCGCCGCGCTTTCCTCCCGGTATGTACAGCGCCCTCGCCGGTTTCGTCGAGCCGGGCGAGACGATCGAGGATTGCGTCCGCCGCGAGGTGCGCGAGGAAGTCGGCATCGAGGTCACGGATATCCGGTACTTCGCCAGCCAGTCGTGGGCGTTTCCCCATTCGCTGATGATCGCCTTCACCGCCGAATACGCGGGCGGCGAACTCACGCCCGACGAAAACGAAATCGCCGAAGCCCGATGGTTTCCCTGGAACGCGGTGCCGGATCTGCCGCCGTCCGTCTCGATCTCGCGCCGGCTGATCACGGCGACGATCGCGCGCCTGGCAAAGGAGTCGTCGTGACGCTGCTAGAATTACAGATTGCGTTTGCCGTTCCCGGCGTTCGCGAATCCCGATGATGCACCGACTCCTTCGTTTCCTCGCCATCATCCTGTGCGTCTGCGGGATGCCGGCCTACGCCCAGGACGGCCGTGACTTGAGCGAGGAGGCGCGCAAGCTGTACAGCGCCGGATTGAAGGAGGCGGGCACGCTGATTAAGGATCGACAGTTCGCGACCGCTTCGAGCCGCCTCGACGCGCTCATCGTGCAACGGCCGCGCGAGCCGCAGGCGCGTTTCCTCAAGGGCGTAGTCGAAACCGAGCAGGGCCATGTCGATGTCGCCATCGCGACGTTCCGCGCGCTAATCGAGGACTATCCCGAGCTGCCCGAGCCCTACAACAACCTCGCGGTGCTCTACGCGCAACGAGGTGACTACGGCAGTGCGCGGGTTGCGCTCGAAACGGCGGTTCGCACCGCCCCCAACTGGGCCGTCGCACGCGAGAACCTGGGCGACATCTACGCGCGGCTCGCCGCCGACGAGTACGAGCGCGCCGCAAAGCTCGACCGGGACAACAAATCTGCACCGGCCAAGCTCACCCTCGTGCGCAGCCTGCTCGCGGCGGGCGTTCCTGCCAAACCGAAATCGTAGCCAGACCTTTCCGTATCCATCCCCTGAGGAGTACACCGATGTTGCGTCGCCCCTTCCTGATCGCCGCCACGGCGCTCGCTGCCACGTTTGCCCTGCCCGCGCTCGCCGCCAACCCACAGGTCGAGTTCGACACCACCGCGGGCAAGATCCGCGTCGAGCTCTATCCGGACGCCGCGCCGAAAACCGTCGCGAATTTTCTCGATTACGTGAAGACCAAGCATTATGACGGCACGCAGTTCCATCGCGTGATCGGCGGTTTCATGGTTCAGGGCGGCGGATTCACGCCGGACTTCAAGCAGAAACCGACGAAGGCGCCGATCGCCATCGAGGCCGAGCAGTCGAGCAAGGCCGGGCTGCTGAACGTGCCAGGCACGCTGGCGATGGCACGCACGGGTGATCCGAACTCCGCGACCGCCCAGTTCTTCATCAACGTCGCCGACAACAAGTTCCTGAACTTCCGCGAGGCGAACCAGCAAGGCTACGGCTACACGGTATTCGGCAAGGTCATTTCCGGAATGGACGTCGTGGACAAGATCGCCAAGGCGCCCACCGGCCCCGGCGGCCCCTTCCCGAAGGACGTTCCCACGGAAGCCGTGCTCATCAAGCAAGCCGTCGTCGTCGACGCGGCGAAGTAAGGGGACGATCATGGTCATCCTCCACACGAATCACGGCGACATCACGCTCGAGCTCGACGCCGAAAACGCCCCGGCCACGGTCAAGAACTTCCTGCAATACGTCCGCGACGGCCACTTCGACAACACGATCTTTCATCGCGTGATCGACGGCTTCATGGTCCAGGGGGGCGGCATGGAACCCGGGATGAAGCAGAAGGGCGTGCGAGCGCCGGTCGCCAACGAAGCCGGCAACGGCGTCAAGAACAAGCGCTACACGGTGGCGATGGCGCGCACGTCCGAGCCGCATTCGGCCACGGCGCAGTTCTTCATCAATGTCGCCGACAACGATTTCCTCGACCACAAGGGTCCGAGCCCGCAGGGTTGGGGGTATTGCGTGTTCGGGCGCGTCACCTCGGGCATGGACGTCGTCGACAAGATCAAAGGTGTGGCGACCGCGACGCGCGGCGGCCATCAGAATGTACCGAACGTGGACGTCGTGATCGAGCGCGCCGAGGAAGTCCAATAAAGCCCACGCTGTTCCTTTCCGATCTGCATCTGTCGCCGGCACGCCCGGCGCTGGTCGAAGCTTTCGATTCGTTCTGCGCCGGCCCGGCGCGCGGCGCCGCCGGGGTCTATGTCCTCGGCGACCTGTTCGACACCTGGATCGGTGATGACCAGTTGCGCGAACCGATGGCCGAACGCGTCGCCCTGGGATTGCGCGGTATCGCGAATGGCGGCGTGCCTGTCGGGATGATCAACGGCAATCGCGACTTTCTCGTCGGCGAGCGATTCGCCGACGTCGCGGGTGCAACCCTGCTCCCCGAGCAGATCGTCATCAACCTCGCCGGTACGCCCACGCTTCTCCTTCACGGCGACGAACTGTGCACCGGTGACGTCGGCTACCAGAAGTATCGGGCGTTCATGCGGAATGCCAGGTACCAGCGGCGCTTTCTCGCCTTTCCGTACTTCCTGCGTCGCGCAATCGCTGGTCTCTTGCGGCGCAAGAGCCGCACCGCGACCGCCGCGAAACCCGAATCGATCCTCGACGTGGATCAAGGCGCCGTCGAAGACGCGTTTCGTTCGGCAAACGTCGCGCGCATGATCCACGGGCACACGCATCGACCGGCGCATCATCACCTCGTCGTCGACGGCCGCGAGAGCGAACGCTGGGTGCTCGCCGACTGGTACGACCGCGGCACCTATATGGAATTCGACGCCGACGGCGGCCGGACGCGCGACGTGTAAAAGGTCTACCGACGGGCTAGGCGAGCGCCCGCTCGAAATCGCCGATGAGATCGTCGCGATCCTCGATGCCGACCGAAATGCGGATCAGCGAGTCGGCGATACCCATTTCCCGGCGTCGCTCGGGACCCATCTCCCAGAAGATGGTGTGCGCGACCGGAATGGCGAGCGTGCGGTTGTCGCCGAGATTCGACGACGACACGACGATGTCGAGCTGATTGAGAAAGTCGAAGCAATCGATGCCGTCGACGAGCTCGAACGAGAAGAGCCCACCAAACCCGCAGAACAGCGACTCCGCGAGCGCATGCTGCGGATGCGACGGCAGACCCGGGTAGTGGACGGCGCGCACTTTCGGATGCGCCTCGAGAAACCTGGCCACGGCCAGCGCATTCGCGCAGGTGCGTTCCATACGCAGCGCGAGCGTTTCGGCGCCGACCGCGACGTGGTGCGCATCGGTCGCCGAAAGCGTGCCGCCCCAATCGCGCAGACCCTTCTTGCGGATCTGCTGGATGCCCCACAACGCCGGCGGCTGCGACTTGTAGTTCTCGGCGATGTTCGGATAGCGCGTCCAGTCGAACAGGCCGGTGTCGGTGATGGCGCCGGCGAGCGCGTTGCCGTGTCCGCCGATGTACTTTGTCAGCGCATTGACCACGAGTCCCGCGCCGACCGCTTTCGGCTGGAACAGCACCGGGGAGGTCATCGTGTTGTCGACGACATAGAGGATGCCGCGCTCCGCGCAAAGCTTGCCGATCCGCGCGAGGTCTGCGACCTGCGTCCGCGGATTGGCGATCGTCTCGACGAAAACGATTCGCGTCGAAGGCGTCAATGCGCTTTCCACGTTCGCGACATCGGTCGCGTCGACGAATGTCATCTTCGTCCCATGCGCGATCATCGTGTTGAACATGCTGACCGTATTGCCGAACAGGAATTGGCTAGCGACGACGTGATCGCCTTCGCGGAGCAGCGCCAGCATCGCGGCGCCGATCGCCGCCATGCCTGTGGCGAAACAGACCGTCGCGACGCCGCCTTCCATCCTGGTCACCTTGGTTTCGAGCGCGCCGCTCGTCGGGTTGCCCTGGCGCCCGTACGCGTAACCCTGCGCGCGGCCCTGGAACACGGCGGCGAGATCGCGCGCGTCGCGATAGCCGTAGGCAACCGACAGGTGCAGCGGCTTGTGCAGCGCGCCGTGCTCGATCGGCGCGTCCGCATCGGAGTGCAGGATCGCAGTCGTGAATCCGCGTGGCTTGTCTGTGCTCATGAGGCCCTCGAAAACAAAAACCCGTTCGACATCCGCCGAACGGGTTTGGTGGCTGCGCCCGGAAGAACCCGGAGTCACAGCCCAACCTCGCTTTAGCGGTATTTTTTACGCGCCCGCAAGCTGAAGCTCAAATCGGCGCATGGGAAGCTTATCCGCGACCGGTCGTCGCTGTCAATGACACGCGCGCCGCCATCATTTGACGGCGAGCATCGCCTTCAACTGCGCAAGCCGCGCGCTTCCGGCGACCTTCTCGCGCGCCGCCTCGTCGGCGGGCAGCGCCACGCCGGCCCAGCGCAGATCGTCCTGCGCGAGCTCCCCGAGGAAGCGCGAAGGCTGGCACTCGACCGTCTCGCCGGCGCGCTTGCGCTTGTTGCAATACGACAGGTGCAGACTCTTCTGCGCACGCGTGATGCCGACGTACATGAGGCGGCGCTCCTCGTCGACATTGCCGTTCGCGACCGACTCGCGGTGCGGCAACAGGCCCTCCTCCAGACCGACCAGGAACACGTGCGGAAACTCGAGTCCTTTCGCGGCGTGCAGCGTCGACAGGCGAACCGCGTCGATTTCCTTCTCATCGCGCCCTTCCAGCATCGTGATAAGGGCGATCATCTGCGTCAGATCGAGCAGGTTTTTTCCGTCGGCCTCGCCTTTTGTCGACAGCCACCTGACGAAGTCGCACACGCTCTTCCAGCGCGCCTCGGCGAGCTTCCGGTCGCAGGTGTCGAACAGGAACGCCTCGTAGCCGATACCGGCCACGAGTTCGTCGAGGAGACGCGCTGCCGGCTCGCGCTCCGCGCGGAAGCGCAGATTGTTGATCATCGTGCAGAACGCGTTGAGGATCTCGCGCTGCCGCTTCGGGATCCCGCCTTCCTCGTCGGCGAAGGCGGAGGCGAACAGGCTTTCGTGCCGCGCGGCGCCGATCGCCGACAAGCGTTCCAGCGTCGCCGCGCCGACACCGCGCTTCGGTGTCGTGATAGCGCGGATGAACGCCGGATCGTCATCGTCGTTGGCGATGAGACGAAGGTACGCGACCAGGTCCCTGATCTCGATGCGATCGAAATATGATTGTCCGCCGGAAATCTCGTACGGAACGCTTTGCTCGCGCAGCTGCTGCTCGAAGAGCTTCGCCTGGTGGTTCCCGCGATACAGGATTGCGTAGTCGCTGAACCGGCCGCGATGCTCGAATCGATGCGCCTGCAGCCGGCGAACGACGCCTTCGGCCTCGGCTTCGTCGTCGGTCGCCGGTGTCACGCGGATGGCATCTCCGTGTCCATGATCGCTCCATAGGCTCTTCTCGAAGAGCTTCGGATTGTTCGCGATCAGCGCGTTCGCCGATCGAAGGATCCTGACCGTGGACCGGTAGTTCTGCTCGAGCTTCACCACCTTGAGGTCGGGGAAGTCCTTCGGGAGCTCGCCGAGGTTGTCGAGCGATGCCCCCCGCCACCCGTAGATCGCCTGGTCGTCGTCGCCGACTACCGTGAACCCGCCGCGGTCGCCGACGAGGAGCCGGAACAGCCGGTATTGCGCCGGGTTCGTGTCCTGGTACTCGTCGACGAGAAGGTGCGCGCAGCGCTCCCGCCACTTCGACGCCGCCGATTCGTCGACGGTGAGCAGGTCGATCGGCAGCGCGATCAGATCGTCGAAATCCACCGCCTGATAAGCGCGCAGCGCGTCGTTGTAGCGCTGGTACGCTTGCGCGGCCGCGGCCTCGTCATCATTCTGCGCGGACTTGGCCGCGGCGGACGGGGAAGCGAGCGCGTTCTTCCACGCGCTGATCCGCCACTGCGCCTTCCGGGCACGCGCGCGATCGGTCGTCGCGATCAATTCGGCGACGATCGGCTCGACGTCGTCGGGGCCGAGTATCGAAAAGCCGGGTTTGAGCCCCAATGACGCGGGTGCGCTGCGAATGATGCGCAATCCCAGCGCATGAAATGTCGAGATGGCGACGTCGTCGGCCAGACCGCGCTTTCCGTCGTTGGCCAGAAGTTGCGCGGCGCGTCCGCGCATTTCGCGCGCGGCGCGATTCGTGAACGTGATCGCCGCAATCCGCTTCGGATCGAAGCCCTGCTCGATCAAGTGCCCGATCTTCGCCGTGATGACGCGCGTCTTGCCGCTGCCCGCGCCCGCCAGAACGAGGAGCGGACCGTCGAGATATCGCACCGCCTCGCGCTGCGCCGGATTGAGCGGGAACGACATCGGGAAATGCGGAGAGGGCGGCGCGGGAGGATGTTAGTATCTCGGCGGATTCTAGCAGGCCGACGCGGCGCGTCTGGTGCCCTTCGATACCGATCGAAACGTGAGCGAGCGTCGGTACTGATGCCGTCGTTCCCGCGCACGCGGGAACCCAGCGTCTTTCGGCTGACGACACGGGATCCCCGCGTGCGCGGGGATGACGACTTTCGACGTTGGCAGATCGCAACTATGCACAACCCCGTTCAATGAGCCACTACGCGATCGGCGACATTCAGGGCTGCCATACGGAGCTCTGCCAGCTCCTCGAACTCGTCGGCTTCTCGCCCGGGAGCGACCGCCTCTGGCTTGTCGGCGACCTCGTCAACCGCGGCCCCGAATCGCTTGCGGCGTTGCGCGAAGTCAAGGCGCTCGGCGAGTCCGCCGTCACCGTTCTCGGCAACCACGACTTCCATCTGCTGACCGTTGCGGCGGGATACACGAAGCCTCATCGCAGGGACACGATCGGGCCGATCCTGACCGCGTCCGATCGCGACGAACTTCTGCATTGGCTTTTGCACCGGCCGCTGGTCGCGGTCGACGGCGAGTTCCTGCTCGTGCACGCGGGCCTCCTTCCGGCATGGTCACCGGACGCCGCGCTGGCGCTGTCCCGCGAGGTCGAGGCGATGCTCGCGAGCGATCGCGCCGACGCGTTCCTGCGCGAGCTCTACGGCGACGAGCCTCGCACATGGCGCGACGATCTCGAAGGGTTCGATCGGCTGCGCGTGGTCGTCAACGCGTGCACGCGACTGCGTTTCTGCAACGCCGCCGGCGAGATGGAATTCAGGGAAAAGCGCGGACCGGAAGCGGCGCCGGAGGGATTTCTGCCGTGGTTCGAGCACGCGCACCGCGCGTCGGCCCGCGTCTCCGTCGTCTGCGGCCACTGGTCGACGCTCGAACTCAGGCTCGCTCCGAACCTGCTGATGCTTGATTCCGGGTGCCTGTGGGGTGGTGCGTTGACGGCGATCAGGCTCGACGATCGACGCGTGTACCAGGTGCCCTCTCGCGCACCGGTGACTCCAAAGCCGTTCGGATAGACTCCGCCGCGGCGTTGGAGAGCTCGCGGCGATGGCATTCGTTCGCGGCGAGTGTCGGCATCAGGTGCAATTCGGCGACGAGCGCACGCTCTCCGGTCAACTGCCAGAACGATCCCACCATCGTCAACTCGCCGACAAAGGCGGGGGCGTCGCTGTATTCGTCCGCGGGCGTCCGATAGCGGATCGCGATCGGTTGGACGTGCCCTCCGGCATCGACGATCGGCTGAAAGAGCGAACTGTGAAATTTCAGGAGACCGGTTCCGTCGCTCGTCGTGCCCTCGGGGAACACCGCCACCACGTCGCCGCGCGTCAGCGCCTCCACGGTGTTGCGATTCACCGTATGCGTGTCGCGCCGCCGTTCGCGCTCGATATAGAGCGTGCCGGCATTCGTCGCCAGCCGTCCGACGACCGGCCAGCGTTTGAGCTCCGCCTTGGAGATGAACCGCGCCGGCTGCACCGAATTCAGCACGAAGATGTCGAGCCACGAGATATGGTTGGCGACGATCAGCACGACCCTCGGAAGCCCGTCGTCGTGCCGCCAGTGCACGCGCACCTCGATGCCCAGCATCTGCAGCAATTGTCGCGACCACCGCCGGATCAGCGCCCGCTTTCGCTTCGGATCGACCCACGGGAACACGAAGACGGTTGTCGCGAGCCCACCCGCAATGTGCGCCGTCACGCGGGCAAAGCGCATGAGGCGCGCGGTGAGTGGCGTCGGCCGATGGTAGGGCCGGCGCGCCGTCACCGGCAGAGCGTCACCAAGGATAGGCGCCGAATTCATCGTGGTACCGCTTCGCGACCGCATCACGGCCGACCGCGTGATTCTGCCCGCCGCGGCTCGCGATCTTGATCGACCCGAGCGTGGCCGCCAGTCGGCCGGTGCGCTCCCAGTCCCAGCCGTGAGCGATTCCATAGAGGAGTCCGGCGCGATAGGCGTCGCCGCAACCCGTCGGGTCGACGAGCGCCTCGGCTTTCACCGCCGGAAGCTCGAGCGTGCGGCGGTGCGTATGGATCACCGACCCGTCGCCGCCGTGGGTGACGATCAGCGCCTCGGCACGTGCCGCGATCGCCGTGAGATCGAGACCCGTGCGCTCGGTCAGCAGACGTCCCTCGTAATCGTTGACCGCAACGTAGGTCGCCGCGTCGATCATCTCGATCAACTCGGGGCCCGAAAAAAGCGGCAGACCCTGACCTGGATCGAAAACAAAGGGAATCTTCGCGGCCGCGAATTGTTCGACGTGCGCGCGCATGCCCTCGCGGCCGTCGGGCGCGACGATGCCGAGCGCAATGTCGCCGACGTCGCCGACTCGATTCTCGTGCGACGAATTCATCGCTCCCGGGTGGAACGCGGTGATCTGGTTGTCGTCGAGATCGGTGATGATGAACGCCTGCGCGGTGAACGTGCCGGCCAGCGTGCGCAAGCCGTCGCTCGCGATTCCGGACGCCGCGAGCCGGTCGCGATACGGACCGCCGTCGTCGCCCAACGTCGCCATCACCACCGGTTCGCCGCCGAGGCCCTTGAGGTTGTAGGCGATGTTGCCGGCGCAGCCGCCCCACTCGCGGCGCATCTCCGCGATCTGGAAGGAAACCGACAACATCTGCGTTTCGCCGGGCAGGATGTGCCGCGCGAAGCGGTCGGGAAACACCATGATGGTGTCGTAGGCGAGCGAACCGCAGATCAGTGTTCGAGGGGACATGGGCGCGGAGCGTAAGAGGGAATCGGGTGCGAAGTCTAACGCGGTGCGTCCGACGCCGCGGCATTACTCTTTTTCGCTCTCGCCACCGCGCTGATTCTCGCGCCCGATGTCGCGCACGATCGACTGCTGGCGCCGCGACACCGGCAGCGTTTCCGGGATGTCCTTCAGAAGCACTTCCCAATGAGCGTCGCCTTCGTCGCCGACGCGCCGCTCGAAGCCGCGGATGAAGTCCCGGGCCACCAGACAGTTGCGGTGGACACGAACGAGGCGCGGCGCGAATTCCTCCTCGAGCTTGGTCAGGGACTCCTCGAGCAGGTATTCGCGCTGGACGGTGCGAATCGTGATGTATTTGAGCTCGGCTTTCAGGTAGACGATTTCATCGACGGGAACCAGCACGACACGCGAGCGCTCGGTGACCGACAGGAAGCGGCGGGCCGATGCCTGCAGGCCCTCGAGCCGGGTCGCCGTGAGCGGCTTCAAGCGCGGCACCTTCTGCAGCGCCGCCACGAGTCGCTGCACGCGCACCGGCTTCATCAGGTAGTCGACAGCGTTCACCTCGAACGCTTGCAGCGCGTGCTCATCGTGCGCCGTCGTGAAGATCACGAGCGGTGGCTGCGGGAGCTTCAGCACGTGGCGCGCGAGCTCGATCCCGCTCATCTCCGGCATGTTGATGTCCGTGAGAACGAGGTCGGCACTCACCGTATGCAGGAGATCGAGCGCCTCGCGGCCATTGGCGGCTTCGCCGACGAGCGAGAGCGGCATCGCCCCGGCGCAATCGTCGAGGAGCTCGCGCAGCCGCCGGCGCGCCGGCGCCTCGTCGTCGACGATCAGCACGCGCAGCGGTGCGTCACCCACGCGTCACCCCGACACTTCCGTCGGCGAGCGCCGGCCTGTTGCCGGACGAGCGGGAGTCGACCGCGCCGCGATTCGCCTTGGTGCGCTCCTCCCCGGTCACCGTGTCGGCCTCCTGGTTTGGCGCCGGTTTCGTCGTCCGGTACGGCATCCGGATATGGACCTCGTAGATGGCGTCGCGCACGCGCGACTCGAGCGAGCCCTCGGCGTCGAAGTGGAGCTTCAGCCGCTCTCGGATGTTGCCGAGCGCCATCTTGTTGCCGGCGTGATGGCGACCGCCGTCGGCCTGGTAGGGATTGCGCAGGATCGCATGAACCTCGCCGCCGCGATAGAAGATGTTGATCGACACGACCCCGGTCGCGCTCGATGGCTCGATGCCGTGGTAGACAGCGTTTTCCAAAAGCGGCTGGAGCACCAGCGGGGGCACCAGCGCGTCCGCCGGCATGCTGTTCAAGTGCCATTCGACCTGCAGCCGGTCGGTGAGGCGCAGCTTCTCCAGCGCGAGGTACTGGCGGCAGAGCTCGATTTCGTCCCTGAGCGGCACGAGCTCGCGGTTGTCCTTCATCAGCACGCGGAAGAGGTCCGCCATGTCGAGCAGCGCGGTTTCCGCCTGCTTCGGGTCGCTGCGCACCAGCGACAGGACCGCGTTGATGCTGTTGAAAAGAAAATGCGGGCGAATGCGGGCCTGCAGCGCTTGCAGGCGCGACTCGGCGATCGCCGGCGACAGCGCTTTTGCGCGAAGGGCGAAGTACCCGACGAGCACCGCGAAGGTCAGCAGCGCGAACATGAGATGTCTGAGAAGGGCCAGCGGGGCCTGCGGCAGTTCGCGCGCGATGAGCGTGTGGATCGCGACGCCGACGACGATCGTCAGCCCGGCGACCGTCAGCGCACCGGTTGCGGCGGTTTGCCGCCCAAGCCACGGAGCGATCGCGTACAGGATCGCGAGCTCGGCGATGAGGTGGGGTTCGACCACCGCCATCGTGTCAAGCCATTGCGGCGCCCACTGGTCCAGCTGCGGCTCGCGCACGAGCGCCGCGACCGCGGCGAGCGCGTTCACGGCGAGCACGATACGCAAGATCGTGCCGAGGTTGCGGAAGTCCGGCAGCTCGAGGGCGATGGCGTTTTGCCTTATAATCGACCGCATTAGGAATCTGGCATGCAAGCATTGTGCCGGAGAACTCCGCCGGGTCGAACCTGGCGAACGGAATCACCGGATATTGTCGGCAACCCCCGACGGCGAAGCAAGCCGAAACGCACTCTTGGGCCGGATTCGCGCGCCAATCGAACGTTCCGGGGCTTCGTTCGCAACGCCCGCCTCCACGCCTGCCGGAAAGTCCATTCGAAGCCATGGCCGACTCGAAGCCGCCGTATGATTCCGGGGCCACCGGCCGGTGGTCCGGACGATTCGCCGAACCCGTATCCGACCGCGTCAAGCGGTACACCGCGTCCGTGGACTTCGATCGACGGCTCGCCGCTGCGGATATCGAAGGCTCGCTCGCCCACGCGCGGATGCTGGCCGCCGTCGGCGTGCTGGCGGCCGACGACCTGACGGCGATCGAGCGCGGGATGGACGCGATCCGCGCGGAGATCGCGCTCGGCGAATTTCCATGGTCGCGGGACCTCGAGGACGTCCATTTCAACATCGAGAAGCGCCTCACCGCGCTGGTCGGCGACGCCGGCAAACGCCTGCATACCGGGCGCTCCCGCAACGACCAGGTGGCCACCGATCTGCGGCTCTGGCTGAGGGCCGAAATCGATGCGCTGCTGCGCGGGCTATCGGCATTGCGGCACGCGTTCATCGACCTCGCGGAGGCCCATGCCGGGACCATCATGCCAGGCTATACGCACCTGCAGGTCGCGCAGCCCGTCACTTTTGGCCATCATCTGCTCGCGTACGAGGCGATGTTCGCCCGCGACGCCGAGCGATTCCGCGACTGCCGCCGGCGCGTCAATCGGCTGCCGCTGGGAAGCGCCGCGCTCGCCGGCACGAGCTATCCGATCGACCGAGCCCGCGTCGCGAAGGAACTCGGGTTCGAAGCGCTCTGCGCCAATTCGCTCGACGCCGTTTCGGATCGCGATTTCGCCGTCGAATTCACGGCCGCCGCCGCGCTCGCGATGACCCACGTCTCGCGTTTCGCCGAGGAAATCGCGTGGTGGATGAATCCCCGCTTCGCCTTCGTGTCGCTCGCCGACCGGTTCTGCACCGGCTCGTCGATCATGCCGCAGAAGAAGAATCCCGACGTCGTCGAGCTCGCCCGCGGCAAGACGGGGCGCGTGAACGGCCACCTCGTGGCGCTCCTCACGCTGATGAAGGGGCAGCCGCTCGCATACAACCGCGACAACCAGGAAGACAAGGAGCCGTTGTTCGACACGGTCGATACGCTTGGCGAAACGATAGCGATCCTGGCCGACCTCGTCGCCACCGGCATCGAGGTCGACGCAGTTCGAATGCGCGCGGCAGCGGCCGAAGGTTTCGCGACGGCGACCGATCTCGCCGATTACCTCGTTCGGAAGGGCCTGCCCTTTCGCGATGCGCACGAGGCTGTCGCGCGCGCAGTGCGCCACGCCGAAGCGCGCGGCGCCGAGTTGGCCGACCTGCCCCTTGCCGAGCTCCAGTCGTTCGCGGCCGAAATCGGCGGCGATGTCTTCGCGGTGCTGACCGTCGAAGGTTCCGTCGCAAGCCGCAGCCATCCCGGCGGCACCGCGCCGGTCGCCGTGCGAGCCGCCGTCGTCGCCGCGCGCGCGGCGCTCCTCACCGAGTTCGATCCCGACGCGGCATCCGGCGGATTGCGCCCCGCCGTTCCCGACAATTCTCCGAAAGCCTGATTCCGATGGATGCAAAGAACGTCGCCTTTCTCGGCCTGGGTGTCATGGGCCATCCGATGGCCGGCCACCTTGCGCGTGCCGGGCATCGCGTGAGCGTTTACAACCGCTCCCACGACAAGGCGCAGCGCTGGGTTGCGCAGCACGGCGGCGCGTCGGCACCGACACCTGCGGCGGCCGCGGCCGGCGCCGACGTCGTCATGATGTGCGTCGGCAACGACGCCGATGTCCGCGCGGTCGTCCTCGGCGCGGACGGCGCGCTTGCCGCGATGCGCACCGGTTCCGTCCTTGTCGATCACACCACCGCGTCGGCCACTATCGCGCGCGAAATCCATGCGATTGCAAAGGCACGAGGCGTCGGCTTTCTCGACGCGCCGGTCTCGGGCGGACAAGCCGGCGCCGAGAACGGCAAGCTGACGATCATGGTCGGCGGCGACGCCGAAGCGTTTGCCGTCGCCGAGCCCGTGCTTTCGCACTATGCGCGCGCGGTCACGTTGATGGGTGGGCCCGGGAGCGGCCAGCTGACCAAGATGTTCAACCAGATCTGCATCGCGGGCTTAGTCCAGGCGCTGGCCGAAGGCATCGTGTTCGCCGAGAAGGCCGGCCTCGACGTCGATCGTGCGCTCGACGTGATCGGCAAGGGCGCCGCACAGTCCTGGCAGATGGATAACCGCGGGCGGACGATGCTGGCCGACAAATTCGATTTCGGCTTTGCCGTCGACTGGATGCGCAAGGACCTCGGCCTTTGCCTCGCCGAGGCCCGCGCGCAGGGGAGCGCGCTGCCGGTGACTGCGCTCGTCGACCAGTTCTATGCGCGGGTGCAGGCGCAGGGCGGCGGACGCTTCGACTCGTCGAGCCTGATCCGCGTGCTGCGCGAGGCGCGTTAGCGGCGCGCCGAAAACGCCGTCAACTCATTGCGGCGCCGGCACGCGGTCGGCGTCGACGATCGCGATTTCGAACGTGATCTCGGCGGTTTTTGCGAGCATCTGCGTCGCCGAGCAATATTTGTCCTTCGAAAGCTTGACCGCGCGCTCGACCTGCTTCGGATCGAGTCCCTGCCCGGCGACCGTGTACCTGAGATGGATCCGTGTGAATACCTTCGGATCGGTTTCGGCGCGCACGCAATCCGCTTCGACGCTGCAGTCCGAAATCGGTTGCCGTGCCTTTTTGAGGATCAGCACGACGTCGAAGGCGGTGCATGCCGCCGAGCCCATCAGCACCAATTCCATCGGCCGCATTCCCCTGTTGCGACCGCCGTACTCGGGCGCCCCGTCGATCACAATCGCGTGACCGCTGTCGGACTCGCCGACGAAACTCATCCCCTCGGCCCATTTCACCCTTGTCTTCATCCGCCCCTCGCGCCGATGCCCGAAAGCGCTCATTGTCCCGCATTCATCCGGTCACCATCGTTGCGCCATTATGTGTGTGGGCGCTCACTGACTGCGTACGGGATGAAACACTGGCATGACTGGAGCGCCGTGCAATGCACCAAGAGCTTGCACGACCCGGGGTCCATATGCCAATATCATACCGACCCGCGCTGGAAGAGTCCCCCTCTCGTCGACGCGGGTACTTCCTCCCTTCCTCCTCCTAGGGCGGAATCCTTGGAGCGCGGTCCCCGTAAACGACCGCGCTCTTTTTTGTTGTCCGCCAAGGACGTAAAGCAGGCTCCGCGGCGACCCGGCCATGTACCGCGCAGGTTGACCAAAAACCCGAAAATCGATTACCATGGAAGACTTTGCTGCATTGACCCAACCCCGGATTTCCCCATGAAAACCTTCTCGGCCAAACCGCAGGACATCGTGCGGACCTGGTTCGTGGTCGACGGCACGGACAAGGTATTGGGCCGCCTCGCCAGCCAGATCGCCCTGCGACTGCGCGGCAAGCACAAGCCGATCTTCACTCCGCACGTCGATACCGGCGATTTCATCGTCGTCACCAACGTCGAAAAGATCCGCGTCACCGGCAACAAGGCCGACGACAAGCTCTATCACCGGCACAGCGGCTACCCCGGCGGCATCAGGACGACGAATTTCTCGAAGATGCAGGCGCGCTTCCCAGGTCGTGCGTTGGAGAAGGCCGTCAAGGGCATGCTTCCCAAAGGCCCGCTCGGCTACGCGATGCTGAAGAAGCTCAAGTGCTACGCCGGTGGCGAGCATCCGCATTCCGCACAGCAGCCCAAGACACTGGACATCTGACCCGCCATGATCGGCAACTACTATTACGGCACCGGCCGTCGCAAGAGCGCAGTTGCCCGCGTGTTCCTGAAGAAGGGCACCGGCAACATCGTCGTCAACGAGAAGCCCGCCGACGAGTTTTTCTCGCGGGATACGGGCCGCATGGTGATCCGCCAGCCGTTGAAGCTGACCAACCACGAGGCGACCTTCGACATCATGATCAACGTCGAAGGCGGCGGCGAGTCGGGACAAGCCGGGGCGGTCCGTCACGGCATCACCCGCGCGCTGATCGATTACGACGCAGCGTTGAAG
Organism: Betaproteobacteria bacterium; assembly: GCA_039931775.1. Classification (GTDB taxonomy): domain Bacteria; phylum Pseudomonadota; class Gammaproteobacteria; order Burkholderiales; family Casimicrobiaceae; genus CAIWHR01. The sequence continues at coordinate 30,166 of JBDTRG010000006.1, forward strand.
CCCACGCTGTCCAAGGCGGGACTCGTGACTCGCGATGCCCGGGAAGTCGAACGCAAGAAGGTCGGCCTCCACAAGGCGCGCAAGCGCAAGCAGTTCTCGAAGCGCTGATCCTCGAGGCGCGTCACCGGCAAAGGCCGCCCGCGAGGCGGCCTTTCCATTCCGGGGAACGCGAGGCGCCCGATAGGGTCCCACGGCTCGGAAGGGACGCGAAACGCGGATGCTAGAATCGATTCACCTCACGATAGGCGAGGAATAAAGCGATGATCAAGATCGGCATCGTCGGCGGCACCGGATACACCGGCGTCGAACTACTCCGGTTGCTGGCCATGCATCCGGAGGCCGATGTTCGTGCGATCACGTCGCGCAAGGATGCCGGCACCAAGGTCGCCGAGATGTTCCCCAGCCTGCGCGGCGTCTGTGCGCTCTCCTTCGTGGAACCCGCCGAGGCGGACCTCAAATCGTGCAACGTCGTGTACTTTGCGACACCCCACGGCGTCGCGATGGCCGAGGCGCGCGCGCTCGTCAGCGCCGGCGTGCGGATCATCGATCTCGCGGCGGATTTCCGCCTCAAGGATCCGGCGATTTTCGAGAAGTGGTACGGGATGCCGCATACCTGCACAGACCTCCTCGAGGAATCCGTCTACGGCCTGCCCGAGGTCAACCGCGCGTCGATCAAGTCCGCCCGTATCGTCGGCAATCCCGGTTGTTACCCGACTGCCGTGCAGCTCGGGTTCCTGCCGCTGCTGGAGGCGGGGATCGTCGACACCGCGCATCTCATCGCCGATTGCAAGTCCGGAGTATCCGGTGCCGGACGCAAAGCGGAGATGGGATTGCTCTTCGCCGAGGCCTCCGACAACTTCAAGGCGTACGGTGTGAAGGGCCATCGCCACCATCCCGAGATCGTGCAGGGACTGGCCGCGGCCAGCGCCAGCAAGGTCAGCCTCGTCTTCACGCCGCATCTCGTGCCGATGATCCGCGGCATCCACGCGACGCTTTACGCGCGCCTCACCGACACGAGTGTGGACTTGCAGGCGCTCTTCGAGAAGCGCTACGCCAACGAGCCGTTCGTCGACGTCATGCCGGCGGGCTCGATGCCGGACACGCGCTCCGTGCGCGCCGGAAACATCTGCCGGATCGCCGTCCATCGGCCCCAGGGGGGCGACATGGTCACCGTCCTCGCCGTCGTGGACAACCTCGTCAAGGGCGCCTCGGGCCAGGCGATCCAGAACATGAACCTGATGTTCAACCTGCCGGAAACCACGGGTCTCACCGCGCCGCCGGTGTTGCCGTAGGGGTGCCCGTTGGCCCGGTCCGCCTGGTGGCGCCGCGCGCGCCAGCATTTCTCCATCGATGCGCCGCGGATGGCTGTGCGGTCCCGCTTGCCTTGGCCGTGGCGCGCCGTAGTCGTCGTCGGCCTTTTCACGGTCGTGATCGGAATGTGGTGGTGGGGATACGACTTCGGCCAGATTTTCGGCGGGTTCAACCGCAAGGAGATCGAAGCGAGGATCGCCTTGCTCGAAACCGAGAACGCGCAATTGCGTGCCGAGACGGCGCAGCAAAGGGCGAAAGGAACGCGGCTCGAAAGCGAGCTCGCGATGGCGACGGGCGCACAGGCCTCGCTTTCGAAGCAGGCACTCGAGCTCCAGAACGAAAACTCGCAAATCAAGGAGGAGCTCGTCTTCCTGCAAAAGCTGGTCGCCGACTCCAACAAGCAGGTCGGGCTCGCGATCCAGCGCGTCGTCGTCGAGCAGGAACGCGATGACGCCTGGCATTACAGCTTGCTCATGGTCCGCGGCGGCAATCCGAAGGACGAGTTCGACGGCCGCGTCACGCTGCAGGTGACGATACAACCCGCCCCCATAGGCGGCGTTGCAAGCAAGCAAACGATCGTGACGCTGCCGGACGACCAGCCGGCCGCCGCCGGGGCGCTGACCCTCAAATTCAAGTACTATCAGCGGCTTGAAGGGACGATTGCGACCCCGAGCGGAGGTGTCGTCCGCGCGGTCACCGTCCGCGCGTTCGAAGCGGGGCAACCCAGCCCACGCGCCACTCGCCACCTTGTGATTCCGTGAGGAGGACCCCATCATGTGGGAACGCAAGAAGCAGACGTCGCCCCAGAAGCGCATCGATAGCCTGATCGGCGCCGGAACCCGAGTGAACGGCGACGTGACCTTCACGGGCGGACTGCGCATCGATGGACAGGTGCAGGGCAACGTCGTGGCGGCCAACGGCGAACCCAGTACGCTAGTCATCAGCGAGCAAGCCAAGGTCGACGGCGAAATCCGGGTCTCGCACCTCGTCGTGAATGGAACGGTGAACGGGCCGGTCGTCGCCGTCGACTACCTCGAATTGCAACCGAAGGCCCGGATTGTCGGGGACGTAAGCTACAAGACGCTCGAAATGCACGTGGGTGCCGTAGTCCGTGGACGGCTGAACCATGCCGACCAAGGGAGCGCATCCGTGGTCGAATTGAAGCGCGCAGTGCCCGAATAGACGGACGATCGGACCGGGGGTGCAAATGCCCCGGCCGCAACCCTGACCCGCC
>JBDTRG010000007.1:0-52899 GCA_039931775.1 Betaproteobacteria bacterium
TGCGGATCAGCAGGCGCGCGATGTCGGCGTCGAACAAGGCGCGCGGCGGCGTTTCGATGAGGCGTCCGAGTTCGCCGTCATCACGCGCGGTGCCGAGCCAGCACCAGTCGCGCAACACGTGCACGTCGGTCCGATCGCCGAGGAGCGATCGCTCGCGGATCGCGGCCAACCCCGGATAAGGCCAGGCCGGAACGGCGAGCGGCGCCAGCGCGGCGGCAAGCCGCGCGTGATGGTCCTCCGGCGATTCCGCGCCGACGCAGGCACCGTTGCACCGCTTCACCTGGCGCGCGAAGCACGGCCCCAGCCGCTTTTCGAGGCCCAGCGCCTTCCAGCACAGCGCGTGTTCGGCGGCGAGCGAGCGCAAGGCCTCCCGCGCCTGCCGCTTCGACGAAAACGGCCCGAAACGTCCCGCGAGCTCGCGCGGGTCGACGCTTGCTGCAGGCACGAATCCCGGCGGTCCCGGTGCGCCGGGCAATTCGAGGACGCCCGATTCGGCTTTGCGCCGAAGCGCATGGTTGTGCGCCGGCAGCATCGACTTCACGAGCGCGGCCTCGCGCAGCAGCGCGCCGATCTCGCCGGCCATCTCCTCGTATTCGATTCGCCGGATCTCGGACGAGAGGCGGGCATCGGTGGCCGACCGATAGTCCGACGAAAAATGCGCGCCGACGCGCTCGCGCAGGTTCTTGCTCTTGCCGATGTAGAGCGGCAGCGCATTGAGGCCGTAGAACAGATACACGCCGGGAACTTCGGGCAACTTGTCGATGGCGTCGGGCGCGAGCTGCGGCGGCAGGCTTGGCGTCTTGAGGACGCGCTTCGTGGCCTCGTCGATCGTTGCCGGCGAAAGGTCGCGGTATAGCGCCTGCACGAATGCCCAGAGGACGCGCGCGTCGCCGAGTGCGCGGTGGCGACCGTCCAGCGGAAGCGCATGCCGGGCGATCACGCTGTCGAGATTGTGGCGCGGCTCGTCGGGAAAAAGCCGCCGCGAAAGCCGCACGGTGCAAAGCACGCGCGCGGTAAACGTCCGTTCGAGCCGCGCGAACGCGTACTTGAGGAATCCGTAATCGAAACGGGCGTTATGCGCGACGAAGATCGCGCCCCCGAGCCGCGCTGCGACCTCTTCGGCGATGCGGGCGAAAGGGGGTGCATCGCGAACCATCTCGTTGGTGATCCCGGTCAGCGCCTGGATTTCAGCGGGTATCGGCACGCCGGGATTGACGAGCGTGCTCCATTCGCTGACCACGGGAGCCGCCCGACCTTCGGGGTCTGACTCGACCCGGACGATGCCGACTTCGGTGATCGCGTCGGAAGCCGCACCCATTCCCGTGGTCTCGAGGTCGACGAATGCGAGGATGGGAGCGAAGAGGCGCATCGGTCGCTGAAGCGGTGGGGGGCGGCGCACCCGAAATCGGGGCTTGACGAAAGAACGTTCGTTCGCTATTGTACCGGCATGTCGAACGATCGTTCTTACCTCGAGTCGCTGCAGGATTACTATGCGCGGCATCGCGCGTTGCCGTCCTACGCGTCGATCGGGCAGCTCCTCGGCCTCAAATCGAAGTCGTCGGTCGCGGCGATGGTCGCACGGTTGAAGCTTGCCGGCTATATCGACTCGACGCCGGACAAGCGGCTCGCTCCGACCGGCCGGTTTTTCGCGCGGCCGCTCGCCGAGTCGCCGGTCCAGGCGGGCATGCCCAATCCGGTGGACGACGCGCAAGGCGATGCGCTGACGATCGACGACTATCTGATCGAGCGGCCGTCGCAAACGGTGCTGATCCGCGTCAAAGGCGATTCGATGATGGATGCCGGCATCTTCGAAGGCGACCTCGTTGTCGTCGAAAAGACCGCCACGGCCAAGCGCGGTGATGTCGTCGTCGCGATCGTCGACGGTCAATTCACGCTGAAGCGCCTGGATACCGAACGCGGCGAGTTCATCCTCAAACCCGAAAACAAGGCGTATCCGGTGATCCGCCCCGAGGGTGCGCTCGAGATCTTCGGCGTGATGGTCGGACTCGTTCGCAAGCTGTAGCCGGCGCGCCACCGCGTTCGCCCGGCGCCGCACGAAATCCCACGGCGGAGCAGGCGTTCCCGGTAACCTCGGGGCCATGCAACCTTCGCGACCTGCCGACGTCCCCGTCACGGCATTTCCCGACGGAGCGAGGGTTCCGGCGTTGGGCCTCGGAACCTGGAAGATGGGCGAGACGTCCGCTCAGGCCGCACGCGAGGCCGCGGCATTGTCGTTGGGCATCGACCTCGGCATGACACTCGTCGACACCGCCGAAATGTATGGCGACGGCGGTGCCGAGGAGGTTGTCGCGCGCGCGATGGCCGGCCGGCGCGATCGCGTATTTGTAGTCAGCAAGGTGTATCCGCACAACGCCGGCCGAAAAAACGCAGTGACTGCCTGCGAGCGCAGTCTTGCGCGATTGCACACCGATCGCCTGGATCTCTACCTCTTGCACTGGCGCGGACGCGTTCCCCTTGGTGAAACCGTCGATGCGTTCGAGCGACTTCGCGCGGCGGGCAAGATCCTCCGCTGGGGCGTGTCCAACTTCGATACTTCGGACATGCGCGAGCTCGAAGCCCTTCCCGAAGGCCGGGGCTGCGCAACCAACCAGGTCCTCTATCACCTCGGCGAACGCGGCATCGAATGGGAACTCCTGCCTTGGATGCGTGAGCGCGGCATTCCGCTGATGGCGTACTCGCCGCTGGGACAGGGGTCGCTCTCACGCAAGCCGAAGCTCGCCGCCATTGCGCGGCGCGTCGGTGCCACGCCTGCACAGGTAGCGCTGCGCTGGCTGCTGCGCTTTCCGGACGTCATTGCGATTCCCGAATCGGCCAATCCCGACCACGTCCGCGACAATCGGGCCGCCGTCTCGGTGCCGCTGGCCCCGGAGACGCTGCGCGAAATCGACGCGGCGTTCCCTCCGCCGAAAGGACCGACGCCCCTGGGTATGCTCTGACGCCGCCTGCGGGCGCCCGCCGGAAGGCTGCGTTTTGCGTTGGCATGGTTGCTGCTTTAGGTCAAGCGAGCCAGTCGAGCCATCGATTCCAACCTACGCAGGAGAGCGCCGTGAGTTACACCTATTACGACTACCTCGACCTTCCGCCAGGGGCGAGCCCCGTACAAATCGAGGCGAACTACATCGCCTTGCTCGAACGGTTCGGTTATGGAACCACCGACGCAGGCCAGGACATGAGCGGACTCGTGCGAATGATTCACTCGGCGTATGAGACGCTGTCGAATCAGGATGCCCGGCGCCGTTACGACGCCGATCTGGCGCAGGAATCCGCCATGGCCGACGCCGAACTCAAGGCGACCCTCGACCAGCAGGCGAGCGGGATGCCACGCCGTGTGCAGAATCCGCCGGCAGCGCTGCGCAACGCGCTCGCGTCCGTCGCCGCCTGAAGTGGTGCGGCGCACGTCTTCGCGGCTGCCCGGACTTTAACTGCATACAGCGATGCGGTCGGCGGCCGTTCTTTTATCAAAACCGCGTTCGCGCGCGGCGAATCGCGCGCGCTCCGCTTCGCACCCTTCGGTACGGCCCAAAGCCCCGCCCGCGACGCGCAGCGTTCGGCGAGCGACCTGGACGCCCCGAATCGGCATCCGATCTGCGTCGCTCGATGTTGCCTGCCGTTCGCCTCTTGGGCGCGTGCGGCCGCTCCGGCTGATTCCGCGCGGCGTCGTTCCCTACGTCAAGCACTGAAGCCTGGACGCAGGCACGGAAGCGGCGACCTTGATCAAGGCGCCGGAATTCCTTCGACGAGAAGCATGTTCATTACGGCCGCCCCGGCGCGCGCCGCACGTGCGGCGCGATACTCCGGCGAGTCGTAGAAACGTCGCGCCGCGTCCGTATCCGGAAATTCAAGCACGACGACGCGGTTCGGCGCCCAGGCGCCTTCCAGAAGCGTTGTCGCGCCGCCGCGGACCAGGTAGCGTCCGCCGAATTTCGCGATCGCGGACGGCGCCATCGTCTTGTAGATTTCGTAGCGGGCGGGATCCGTGACCTCGCAGTCGACGAGCAGGTAGGCTGGCATCTATTTCCCCTTGGTTTGTGTTTGGCCCGCAGCAGCCACCGCCGCCCTCAGGCCGAGCAGGTAGCTGTCCACACCGAAGCCGCAGATCTGCCCCTTGACGATTTCGCCCAGGACCGAGTGTCGGCGAAAGTCCTCGCGCGCATGCACGTTGGACATGTGAATCTCGACGACCGGCACCTTGAGGATCGCCAACGCGTCCCGGATCGCATAGCTGTAGTGTGTCCACGCGCCGGCATTGATTACCACTCCGTCGACCTTGTCCACGAACGCCTGGTGGATCCTTGCGCACATCTCGCCTTCGATGTTCGTCTGATAACTCGCCACTTTGACGCCGAGTTCCTTGGCCAGGGCTTTGAGCGCCCCATCGATTTCGGCCAGCGTGATCGTTCCGTATTGGGCAGGATCCCGTTTGCCGAACATGTTGAGGTTCACGCCGTGCAGCGTCAGAAATGATTGCATCGATTGTCTCTCGGAGTGGGGAACCCGGCTGGACCGTTGTACGTCGTCGGCGCCGCGCCGTCGCGTCGGTCCTTGGCGTAAGATTGTAACTTCGTCCCGTCTCGTTGAACGAACCGCGGGCGTTCACGACCGGTCATCGTTCGACGACTCGCCCATTCCCGTGGCCGGCCGTGGCGAGCCGGAGACCGGCACACATCGCTTCCCCAGCACCGGACCTTCAACCATGCCCTTTGATAACATCCTCACCGAAACCCGTGGCCGCGTCGGCATCGTGACGCTCAATCGCCCGAAGCAGCTCAACGCGTTGAGCGACGCGCTGATGGACGAGATGGGGCAGGCGCTGCTCGAGTTCGACAACGACGCCTCCATCGGTGCGATGATCATCACCGGCAGCGAGCGGGCCTTTGCCGCCGGCGCCGATGTGACCGCGATGGCCGGCCGGTCCTTCATCGACGTCTACAACAACCAGTTCATCACCAGAAACTGGGAAATCGTCCGGCAGATCCGTAAGCCCGTCATCGCGGCCGTAGCCGGCGTGGCGCTCGGGGGCGGCTGCGAGCTGGCAATGATGTGCGACATCGTGATCGCCGCGGAGTCCGCGAAGTTCGGGCAGCCGGAAATCAAGCTCGGGATCATTCCCGGCGCAGGCGGGACGCAGCGGCTGCCGCGCGCCGTCGGCAAGGCGAAGGCGATGGACCTCGTTCTCACGGGCCGGATGATGGACGCGCTCGAGGCCGAGCGCGCCGGCCTGGTGTCGCGCGTCGTCGCATCGGACAAGTTGCTCGACGAGGCCGTCGCGGCGGCGAGCGCCATCTGCGAATATTCGATGCCCTCGGTGATGATGGCCAAGGAGGCGGTGAACCGCGCCTACGAGACCGGGCTTGCCGACGGTGTCCAGCACGAGCGCCGCTTGTTCTATTCGCTGTTCGCGACCGAGGACCAGAAGGAAGGAATGCGCGCGTTCGTCGAAAAGCGCAAACCTTTGTTTCGGCATCGCTGACCCGTTTGCGCCACGACTCGCCCTGACGCCACGACGGATGCGCCTGCGCCAGGGGAGGTCGTGACCGTCGTCCGGGCATCGCAAGCCTTGCCGTCGTCGCTGCGGGCGGCCCTCGCCTCGGGCACGACGATCGTCACGCCGAACAAACGGCTGGCGCGCCGGCTCGCAGCGATCAACGACGACGCACAGCGCGCATCCGGCCGGGCCGTCTGGCCCGCGCCGATGGTGGTGCCGTGGGCCAGTTGGCTCGAACGGCTCTGGCTCGACGTGCTGGCCTCCGACGCCAATGTCGCTGTTCCGCGACGATTCACCGCCGTGCAAGGCGCGTATGCGTGGAAAGAGATCGTCGCGTCCGGAGGGCGTCGGCTGATCGACGAGAACGGCACAGCCGTGCTCGCCGCCGACGCCTGGTCGCTGGTCCACGCCTGGGGAACAGGTGTGCCGAGCTGGCGCGGATGGGCCGGTGGCGACGACGACTGCGCGACATTCGCCGGCTGGGCCGACGATTACCTGCACCTGCTGGCCGGCGCGGGCGCAATGGACACGGCCCAACTGCCCGACTGGCTCGCCTGCCAGTCCGCCGCCGTCGCGACGTGGCGCAGCGGCTCGGTCATGCTGGCGGGTTTTGTCGAGATGTCTGCGCAACAGGAACGCCTGGTTGCCGCGCTCGCCACGGCCGGAATGACGATCGCGCACTGCACAACCGTGCGCGATCGCGCCGGGCAGACGTCGCGGGTAGCGGGCACGTCGCCACGCGATGAGCTGAGCCGGGCACTCCATTGGGCGCGCGAGCACGCGTTGGCCGACCCGGGCGCGGCGATCGGAATCGCGATCGAGGACTTCGCCTCGCGCAGGGACGAAGTGCGGGCACTCGCAGAGGACATCCTCTGTCCTGAGTTGCAATGGCCCGGCCGGGAGGGTGCGGATCGGCCGTACAACCTGTCGTTGGGCATCGCTGCCAGCGAGGTGCCGATCATCGCGACAGCGCTCGACCTCATTGGCCTCGCTCACGGGAGCCTGCCGATGCCGCGCGCGGCGGCGTTGATGCGCTCACCGTTCCTCGCGGCGTCGCCCGGCGACGGGCTGCGCCGCGCCGCGCTTGAATCCACGTGGCTTCGCGAGGGTCGGCGCGATATCTCCATCGACGAGGTCGTTGCGGCGCTCACCGGAGTCGACCGCGCGTTCGCCGACCGCTGGCGCAAGGCCCGCGACGAACAGCGACGACCTTCGAATGCAACTCCGCGCGAATGGACCGAATTCTGGCGCGCCTGGCTCGCGGCTGCGGGTTGGCCCGGGGACCGCGCACTGTCCTCGGCGGAATGGCAGGCGCGGGGTGCATGGGACGATCTGCTCGCGCAATTCGCCGCATTGGGAGCGGTTGCGAAGCGCATCCCGGCACGCGACTCGGTCGCAACGCTCGCGGCCGCCGCGCGGGATCACGTGTTCCAGCCCGAATCGGCGCGCACGTCGATCGAAATCATGGGAGTGCTCGAAGCGACCGGCCTGCCGCTCGATGCGCTCTGGATTGCGGGCCTCGCCGCCGAAGTCTGGCCGCCGGCGCCGCGCCCGAACCCGTTGCTGCCGATTTCCTGGCAGCGGGATCGCAAGGTTCCCCGATCGTCGGCCGCGCGCGAGCTCGCGTACTCGCGCGTGCTCACCGCGCAGTGGACGCATGGCGCGTCCGAGGTCGTCCTTTCGTACGCATCGCGCGTCGACGACCATGCGCGATCGATGTCGCCGCTGGTTCCCGCGGCGCCGTGGCGCTCCGGTCCATCGCTGTTGCCGGCAACGACGGCGCAAGCGCAGTTCGCCTCGGCACCGGCGCTGGAACGAATCAGCGACGATTGCATGCCGTCGCTCCCGCCGGGCAGTACCGCGTCGGGGGGGGCTTCGCTGATCGAAACGCAAAGCGACTGTCCGTTCCGGGCATCGGCACGCTTCCGGCTGAAGGTTGACGCGTGGCCGGAACCTGCCGCCGGCCTGTCCGCGATGGAGCGCGGCATTCTCGTTCATGCGGCGTTCGCGGCGTTCTGGCGCACCGTCGGCGATCATGCCGCGCTGGTAAAGCTTGCCCCCGACGCACTGGGGGCGCGCGTCGATGCAGCCGCTTTGGCCGCCATGGGCGAGTTGCCGGCCGCGCGCTGGCGCCGAATCGCCGCGGCCGTGCGCAGCGGCGAAGCCGCGCGCGTCGCCTCGATCGTTCTCGCGTGGATCGATGGCTTTGAGCGCTCGCGACCGCCCTTCTCGATCGAAGCGATCGAAGCGTCGCGCTCGCTCGCGCTGGGCGGGCTCGAATTCGAGCTGCGGCTCGATCGGATCGATGCGCTTGCCGACGGCGGCACGGCCATCGTCGATTACAAGACCGGCCTCGCGAAGGCGCCGGCGCGGTGGTTCGACCCGCGCCCGCAAGGCCCGCAGATCGGCCTCTACGTCCTCGCGCAACAAGCGTTCGCCCCCGATCGGCCGGTGCGTGCCGCGGCCTATGCGCAGTTGAAGCCGGGTGAATTCCGGATCCAGGGAATCGCGGCCGACGCGAAGGCCTGGCCGCAACTGGTCGCCCCTTCGGCGATCCGCGACCCGGATCTGCCGGATTGGTCCGCGATCGTCGCGCAATGGTCGCGTTCGCTGGGGGCAATCGCAACCGAGGTCCGCGAAGGACACGCGTCGGTTACACCGCGCGATATTCGCAAGACCTGCAGGTATTGCGGATTGCAGCCGTTTTGCCGGATCGGTGCGCTGAACGAAGGGGACGAATCGGTGGGCGACGATGCGTGAGCGCTCCGGCGAGGATGCGTTCGCAGCCGACGACGACGCGTCGCGCGAGCGTGCGCTCGACATCGGACGATCCTTTCTGGTTCAGGCGCCGGCGGGATCGGGGAAGACCGGCCTTCTGATCCAGCGCTACCTCGCACTCCTTGCCCACGTGGAGCGCCCCGAGCAGATCGTCGCGATGACGTTCACTCGCAAGGCCGCCGGCGAGATGCGGGAGCGCATCGTCGCCGCGCTTCGTGACCCCGATGCCGGGACGCCCGCCGCGTCGACGCATGTGATGCGCACTCGGGCGCTGGCGAAAGCCGCGCTCGCACAGGACTCGCGGCAGGGCTGGGGGCTCGCGGATCACCCGTCGCGTCTTTCCGTCTTCACGATCGACGCGCTGTCGGCGACGCTCGTCCGGCAGGCACCGTTGGCAACGGGCATGGGCGCGGCGCCGCACATCGAAGAGCGTGCCGCACCGCTCTATTCGGAGGCCGCGCGGACCGCGCTTGCCGCAGCCCACGCCGACGATCCGGCGTGGCGCCGCCTGCTGTGGCACCTCGACAACGATGCCGATCTGACCGTCGCGCTCGTCGCCGGCATGCTGGCCAAGCGCGACCAGTGGATGAGCATCGTCATGACCGCGGATCGCAGCGGCTTCCGCGCCAGCCTCGAAGCGGCGCTCGCCACGGAAATCACCGGCGAGATCGCCGAAGCAGCGAAGCTCTTTCCGGCGACTCTGGCAGGTGCGCTGACCGACTTCGAGCGGTACGCGGCCGTGAACCTGACGAACTCGACGGAATCCGCGGACCTCGCGGGCCACCTCGCCGCCTGCGCTGCGCAGGGCGGGGCGCCACCGCCCATGGCCTCGGCGCAGCCGTCATGGCAAGCGCTCGTCGATTGGTTGCTCGTCTCCGGCAAGGCGCAATTTCGGGTAGCCGTGGACAAGCGTCGCGGCTTCCCGGCAGTCGGAAAGGACAAGGATTCGCCGGCGCGGCAGCTACGCAACGTTGCGATGAGGAGTCTCCTCGCGGACCTCGCTGCCGTTGCCGGACTCGCCGACGCGCTGCACGCCGTTCGCTGTCTTCCGCCGCCGCGCTACACCGATCAGGCGTGGGCGATCGTCGAGGCGCTGCTGGACGTCCTGCCACGAGCAGCCGACGAGTTGTTGCGGACCTTTAGCGCCGCGGGCGCCATCGACTTCATGCAAGGCACGATCGCGGCGCTCGACGCGCTGGGCGACGAGGAAGCGCCGTCCGACCTGCTGCTCAGGATCGACTATCAGCTGCAGCACCTGCTGATCGACGAATTCCAGGACACGTCGTTCACGCAGATCGAGCTGATCCGCCGGTTGACCGCCGGTTGGCAGGTCGACGACGGGCGGACGCTCTTCGCCGTCGGCGATCCGATGCAATCGATCTATCGTTTCCGCGCCGCCGAGGTGCGGCTCTTCGTCGAAGCGCAGCAAGATCGGCGCGTCGCGGCGCTTCCGGTGGAAAACCTGGTACTGCGGCGCAACTTCCGATCGCAGGCACGCCTCGTCGACTGGTGCAACGGCGTCTTTTCGAACGTGCTCGGTTCGCGCAGCGATCCGTGGCGCGGGACCGTCGGATTCGCCGCCGCGCTAGCCGCGAACGCTGCCACGCCGGGGCCGGCTGCGACGCTCGACATCGCGATCGATGAGCAGGACGAATCCCGCGCGATCGTTCGACATGTGCGCGCCGCACTCGACGCCGGGGCGAACGAGGTCGCGATCCTCGTCCGCGCCCGGTCGCATCTCGACCACGTGCTGCCCGCCCTTCGCGCCGCGGGCATTGCGTTCGCCGCCGTGGAACTCGACGCGCTCGCGGAGCGGCAGGCGATTACCGACCTCGTGTCGTTGACGCACGCGCTGGTGCAGCCCGCCGACCGCCTCGCGTGGCTTGCCACCCTGCGCGCGCCATGGTGCGGGATGACGCTCGCCGATCTCCTCGCCGTCGTGAAGGACGCCGACCGGCGCTGCAGCGGCTCGATCGCGGGGCTGATCGACGACGCCGACCCGGTCGCCGGACTCTCGGAGGACGGAAGATTGCGCTTCGAGCGCCTGGCGAAAGCGTTGGTGCCCGTACTGGGCGCGCGCGGCCGCGCCGGCATTGCGGCTCGCATGAACGGTGCCTGGCTCGCCCTGGGGGGGCCGGCAACGCTCATCGAGCCGATCGATCTCGATGCGGCCGAACGCTACTTCGCACTGCTCGCCGAACACGATGCTGCAGGCGACGTGGCCGATTGGCCGGCCTTCGTCGATTCGATGAGGAAGCTCTACGCGGACCCGGAAGCCGCGGAAACCGCGAGCGTGCAGGTAATGACGCTGCATCGTGCCAAGGGCCTTGAATTCGATACGGTGATCCTGCCGGGACTCGCGCGGAGACCCAAACGCAGCGACGACGAAATCCTGCGCTGGCGCCGCCGTCCGCAAGGGCTTCTGCTCGCACCGATGAAGGGGAAAGGGGGCGCCGACGATCCCGTGCATGCCTATCTCGGACGGCTCGCGAGTGCAGAGGCCGGCGCGGAATTGGGGCGCCTGCTCTATGTCGGTTGCACGCGCGCCAGGCGCCGCCTCCATCTGACCGCGGTACTCGAAAGCGAAACGACCGATGCCGGAACCCTGGAATGGAAGTCTCCGTTGGACGGTTCTGCGCTGGCGAAATTCTGGGACTGCCCCGGCATCGCGATTCCGGCGCCGACTTCCGGGCACTCGCTGGTGCCATTACCCCCCCCGCCGCGCCTCCTCGCCCGTACGCCGGTCGACTGGACGGTGCGCCGTCCCGAGCCCGGGGTGCCCGTTATTGCCGTGGTGACACAGGCGGCCGAGCCGATTCCCTTCGACTGGGCGCGTGAAACCGCCAGGCATGCGGGCAGCGTTACGCACCGGATTCTTGCGCAGATCGGCAGTGAAGGGCCGGGCGCGTGGGATGCCGCGCGCGTCAAAGCATCGGACCCGAGGGTCCGCGCCGAGCTCACCGGCGAAGGCGTCGACGACGCGGACCTGGATCGCGCCGCGGCGGGCGTCCTTGCAACCGTCGACCGGATGCTCACGGACCCGCGCGGCCGGTGGCTCCTCGATACCGTGCATGAAGACGCGCGCAGCGAATGGGGGCTCGCCGGCGTCGACGGCGATGCGATCGTCCACGTCGTGTTGGATCGAACCTTCGTCGCGGAAGGCGTGCGCTGGATCGTCGACTTCAAGACGGGCGCCCACGAAGGCGGCGACCTCGAGGCGTTTCTCGACCGCGAAGTCGCGCGTTATCGCGCTCAGCTCGAACGGTATGCACGCCTCGTGCGCGCGCTCGACTCGCGGCCCATTCGCCTCGGACTCTACTTTCCGGCGCATGGTGGTTGGCGGGATTGGTCATACGACTCGTAGACTCGCCGCCCGCCACGAGGCCGGCGCGAGGGCAGGAACCCCGGAAATCCGCTAAAATTCAGAGTTTTGTTGCATCGAGGTTCATTCGTGCGGGTTTATCGCGGCCTGCCTTCGTCCGGCGACGCTCCTGTCGCGCTGACGATCGGCAATTTCGACGGCGTCCACCTGGGCCACCAGGCCATGCTCGCCCGGCTCATCGAAGCCGCGGACGATCTCGCGCTTCCGCCCGCTGTTCTGACGTTCGATCCGCCGCCGCGCGAATTCTTCGCTCGTGATTCGGCGCCCCCACGGCTGTCGTCGCTGCGCGCCAAGATCGAACACTTCCGCGCGCAGGGTGTCCAACGTACTTACGTCGCGCGTTTCGATCGCAACCTCGCGTCGCTGGCCCCAGAGCAGTTCATCGCCGACGTGCTCGTCCGAAAGCTTTCGACCCGATGGCTGTTGGTCGGCGGAGATTTCCGATTCGGCAAGGGCAGGGCGGGCGACCTGACGACGCTGCGCAGCGCTGCCAGGACCTTCAGCGTGGAGGCGATGCGCACCGTGGCCGTCGACGGCGAGCGCGCGTCGTCGACCGCCGTGCGCACGGCACTGGCGGCGGGCGATCTCGCGCGCGCCAACGCGCTTCTCGGCCGCTCGTTCACGATTTCCGGACGTGTCGCACACGGGGCGAAGCTCGGGCGCAATCTGGGATTTCCGACCGCGAACATCCCGATGAAGCGCAAGCCGCCGCTCGCCGGCATCTTCGCGGTGCGCGTACATGGCCTCGGGAGCGCGCCGCGCACCGGCGTGGCCAGCGTCGGCGTGCGTCCGACGGTGTCGGACGAAGGCAAGCCGCTGCTCGAGGTCTTCATCTTCGATTTCGACGAAACGATCTACGGCCGGCGCGTCGGCGTGGAATTCTTGCACAAGTTGCGCGACGAGGAGCGGTACGCCGACCTCGACACGCTGACGAACCAGATCCGCACCGACGTTGCGCAAGCCCGGGACTTTTTCAGCACCGCGTGCGCCCCAAAGTATTGACGCGTTGCCCACCCGTTCCCGAAAGAATCGACTCTCCGCATGCCCGACGATCCGAAAATCGACTACAAGACGACGCTGAACCTTCCCGATACCCGGTTCCCGATGCGCGGCGATCTCGCCAAGCGCGAGCCGCAGTGGGTGAAGGAATGGCAGGAAAACAAGGTCTACGAGGCGATCCGCGCCGCGTCGGCAGGCCGCCCGCGCTTCGTGCTGCACGATGGCCCGCCCTACGCGAACAACGACATCCACATCGGGCACGCGGTCAACAAGATCCTGAAGGACGTGGTCGTCAAGAGCAAGGCGCTGGCCGGCTTCGACGCGCCGTACGTACCCGGCTGGGACTGCCACGGCATGCCGATCGAAGTGCAGATCGAGAAGATGCATGGCAAGCACATCCCCGTCGAGGAAACGCAGCGGTTTGCGCGCATCTACGCGAACGAGCAGATCGTGCGCCAGAAGGCCGACTTCGTGCGGCTGGGCGTCCTGGGCGACTGGGGCCGTCCGTACACGACGATGGCCTTCAAGAGCGAGGCCGACGAAATCCGCACGCTGGGCCGGATTCTCGAGAAGGGGTTCATCTACCGCGGTCTGAAGCCGGTCAACTGGTGCTTCGATTGCCAAAGCGCGCTGGCGGAGGCGGAAGTCGAGTACGAGGATCGCGTCGACATCGCGGTGGACGTCGCCTTCGCGGTCGATGACGCCGACCGCGCGAAGCTCGCGGCGGCGTTCGGGCTCGCCGCGCTGCCCGACGGAGCGGCGATGGCCGTCATCTGGACGACGACGCCGTGGACCATCCCGGCGAATCAGGCGCTTAACGTCCATCCGGATTTCGTCTATGCGCTGGTATCGACGTCGCGCGGTCATCTCGTCCTTGCCGAAGACCTGGCCGCGGCCTGCCTCGCGCGGTTCAAGCTCGAAGGCCGCATCGTTGCCACGGCAAAGGGCGCGTCGCTCGAATTGATCCGCTTTCGTCATCCGCTCTACGACCGTGCATCGCCTGTCTACCTCGGGACCTACGTCACGCTGGATCAGGGCACCGGCATCGTCCATTCGTCACCGGCGTATGGCGTCGAGGACTTCCAGTCGTGCCGGCGCTACGGAATGAAGGACGACGAGATCATCAACCCGGTGGGTGCGGACGGACGCTTCGCCGGGAGCCTGCCGTTTTTCGGCGGCGAGAAGATCTGGGAGGCCAATCCGCAGATCGTCGACAAGTTGCGGGGCGCCGGCGCGTTGCTGTCCGCAGAGAAATTCACGCACAGCTACATGCATTGCTGGCGGCACCGCACGCCGATCATCTATCGCGCCACGACGCAGTGGTTCGCCGGCATGGACGACGTCACCGGCTGGCGGGGCGTGAAACCGGCGAAGACGCTGCGCGAGACGGCGCTCAAAGGCATCGACGCAACGCAGTTCTACCCGGCATGGGGCAAGGCGAGGCTCTACGGGATGATCGCCAATCGGCCGGACTGGACGCTGTCCCGACAACGGCAATGGGGCGTGCCGATGCCGTTCTTCACCCACAAGGAAACCGGGGAGCTCCACCCGCGCACGATGGAGCTCCTCGAAGAGGTCGCGAAGCGCGTCGAAAAGTCGGGCATCGAGGCATGGCAGACGCTCGATGTCCGCGACCTCGACGCGGACGACCTCGATCAGTACGTGAAGATCAAGGATACGCTCGACGTCTGGTTCGACTCCGGTTCGACGCACCAGACGGTGATGGGCGGGCCCGACGGCCGCACGACAGGCGCCGGATCGCATCCGCAGGACACCGGTTTCCCAGCGGATCTCTACCTCGAAGGCTCCGACCAGCACCGCGGCTGGTTCCACTCGTCGCTGCTCGTGTCGTGCATGCTGAACGGCGTGCCGCCGTACAAGGCGCTGTTGACCCATGGCTTCGCCGTCGACGGCGAAGGCAGGAAGATGTCGAAGTCGAAGGGCAACGGCATCGAGCCGCAGAAAGTGTCCAACACGCTCGGCGCCGAAATCCTGCGCCTCTGGGTCGCCTCGTCCGACTATTCGGGCGAGCTTTTCATCTCCGACGAGATCCTGAAGCGGGTCGTCGAAGGGTACCGCCGCATCCGCAACACGCTGCGTTTTCTGCTCGCGAACACTTCCGATTTCGATTCGGCGCAGGATGCGGTTGCGAACGCCGAGTTGCTCGAGATCGACCGGTACGCCATCGCCGCGGCGCGCGCGCTTTCCGACGCGGTGCGCGGGGACTTTGAGCGCTTCGAATTCCACCTCGTGATCCAGCGGCTGCAGACCTACTGCTCGGAGGACCTCGGCGGGTTTTACCTCGACGTGCTGAAGGATCGCCTCTACACGACCGGCAAGGCGAGCCGTGCCCGGCGCTCGGCGCAGACCGCGTTGGCACTGATCCGCGACGCGCTGCTCGAGCTGATGGCGCCCGTCCTTTCGTTCACTGCCGAGGAAGCCTGGCGAATCGTCCATCCGGACGACGTTTCGATCTTTTGCCGCACCTGGGTCGACGCGCTGCCGAAGGAGGCCGATGCGGACGCGCTGGTCGCGAAGTGGTCCCGCATCCTGGCGGTGCGTGGCGCCGTGCAAAAGGAGCTGGAAACCTTGCGTCAGAGTGGAAAGGTCGGCTCGTCGCTGCAGGCGGAAGTGGCGATCGCCGCGTCCGGAGATGATTACGATGCGCTGGCGAGCCTGGGCGACGACCTGCGTTTCGTACTGATCACGTCCGCCGCAAGCCTCGCGAAGGGCGAGCGCCTGACGATCGGCGCCACCCCGAGCGCGCACCCGAAATGCGAACGCTGCTGGCACTATCGCGCCGATGTCGGAGGCAGCGTCGCTCATCCGACCCTTTGCGGGCGCTGCGTTTCCAACCTGTTCGGAACGGGCGAGCCGCGCGCATTCGCGTGAGCGTCCCCCCGATGGCCACCTCATCGAACGCGGCGGGCATCCCTTCCTGGGGACGGTGGCTATGGGTCAGCGCGGGCGTCATCGCCGCCGATCAGCTGACCAAGGCCCTCGTTCTCGCGACGATACGCGAAGGCGACGGCATGGCCGTTACGCCGTTCCTTACTCTCGTGCTGACGTTCAACACCGGCGCCGCATTCAGCTTTCTCGCGAGCGCCGGCGGATGGCAGCGCTGGTTCTTCGTGGCGATCGCGGTAATCGCGGCCATCGTGATCGTCGCCTTGTTGAAGCGAGGCGGCACCACGATCTACCGCATCGGCCTCGTGCTGATCCTGGGGGGCGCGCTCGGCAACCTGTACGATCGGCTGATGCTCGGCAAGGTCGTCGATTTCCTGCTGTTCCACTATGCGGGGTGGGCGTACCCGGCGTTCAACGTCGCCGACAGCGCGATCACCGTCGGTGCGGTGCTGGTGGTCCTGGACACGTTCCGCCACCGGAGCGACGACGCGGCGCGCGTTCCGAAAGGCATACGATGAAGGTCCTGCTGGCGAATCCGCGCGGCTTCTGCGCCGGCGTCGATCGCGCGATCGCGATTGTCGAGCAGGCGCTGGCAAAGCATGGCGCGCCGATCTACGTCCGGCACGAAGTCGTCCACAACCGGTTCGTCGTCGACGACCTCAAGGCCAAGGGCGCGGTGTTCGTCGAGGGTCTCGACGAGGTTCCGACCGGCAGCACCGTCGTGTTTTCCGCGCACGGCGTGTCCAAGGCCGTCCGCGTCGAAGCCGACCTGCGCGCACTCACGGTGTTCGACGCCACCTGTCCTCTCGTCACGAAGGTGCATTCGGAAGTCGCGAAGATGCGTGACCAGGGTCGCGAGATCGTGATGATAGGTCACGCCGGCCATCCCGAAGTCGAAGGCACGATGGGCCAGTGCGAAGGCGGCATCCACCTCGTGGAATCGGTGGCGGATGTCGCGCGGCTCGCCGTAGCGAAGCCGGACGCTCTCGCGTACGTGACGCAGACCACGCTGTCGGTGGACGACGCGGCAGCGATCGTCGACGCGCTGAGGCTTCGCTACCCCGGCATCGTCGGGCCGAAGAAAGACGACATCTGCTACGCAACCCAGAATCGCCAGGATGCCGTCAAATTCATGGCGCCGATGGCGGACGTCGTCATCGTCGTCGGCAGCCCGAACAGCTCGAATTCGAATCGGCTGCGCGAAGTCGCCTCGAATCGCGGCATCCCGGCCTACATGATCGACCGCGCAGACGAATTGCGGGCCGAGTGGGTCGCGGGAAAGGCGTGCATCGGTGTCACGGCAGGAGCGTCGGCGCCCGAAGTGCTCGTCAAGGAGGTCCTGGCGCGGCTTGCCGAGCTCGGCGCGAACGATGTTCGCGAGCTCGAGGGAACGCTGGAGCGCGTCGTGTTTCCGCTGCCCAAGGGGCTGCAGCACGCCACGGCACTGAAAACGCCCGAAGTCGGCCCCGCTTCGGATTGAGGTTGGCGGTATCGATCGCGCGCTGCTGTCGAGATCGTCAGCCGGAAGCGGCCCGCCGAAACGAAAGCAGTACCGCGATGAACGCGGCAGCCGCAAGCGCCGTCGCCATCCACGCCACGAGCGCATGTCGGCCGCCTTCGGTGATCGCGCGCACGAGGCCTTCGGCGACGTAGAGTGGAAGAGTCAGCGACGCCACCTGTCGCGCCTTTTGCGAGCCGCGTGACATCGGCCACCAGACGAGCGCGAGCGGCACGGCCTTGAGCGCGAGCCACGAGCCGCCCGGACGGACCGGCGCGAGGTAGAGCTCCCAGAGGATCTCGAGCAGCCCGAGTGCGGCGACGCAGGCGACGGCAAGCCGATGCCAGCGTGCGGCCGCCGAATCGGGTGGAAGGGACGCCAACGCGTCGTCGACTTTAGGCGACCGGCGCGTAGTCGTAGATCTCGAAGCCGGGGCCCTGCTCGATGAGCTTGGTCAGCACGGCGAATCCCGTCTCCTTGCCTCGCGTCAGTGCGATGCCCTGGTCGACGGCGAACCTACCGGCGGCCACGATGACCTGTGGAAGCGTTTCGTCGGCGCCGCCCTTGCCAGGCGGAGCGGGCAGCACGACCACGGGTACGCGCTTTTCGCCCTCGGGTGCGTTTTCGGCAGCTGCGGCGGCTGCTTCCGGGGTGTCCGACAGGATCTCGCAGCCGAACTCGAGCGTGCTGCCCTTCAACGTGTTTCTGAACCATCGGACCATCGCGACCTGCGGCCCTGCGCGGCCCTCGACGCGCAGCGCGATCAATTCGCCGATGCGAAGCGGGCTCGGCGTCGAGTCGGTTTGGCGCAATGCGTAGCCGGCCGGCGTATGGTTGATGACCTGGCAATGCGTCAGCGGCGGCAGGCTCGCGACGGCAGCCGCAACACCCAGGTGTCGCCCGCGACTGTACTGCCAGACCCCGGACAGCTCCGTGCACATCACGACGCGCGAGCGCGACGGAAGGCGATTGAACTGCCGCGCCGGCGGAATCGCCCACTGGCGCAGCAGGCGCTTCAACAGCGTCAGGTATCGGAGCCGCGACGCGGCGTCGCGGCCGACGTTGGTCGGATAGTCGCCGCCGGCCTCGAGCTTGCGCACCTGCTCCTGGATCTGGAATGCGAGATCGAATGCGAGGAGGAAGAACTTGCTGCCCTCGATGGCGCCGCCCTTGCTCGCCGAGAACGGCGGGAAATCGTGTCCGACGGGAATGATCGCAACGGCCTTCGCCATTCGATGCACCGGCACGACATCGGTCAGCTTCACCCAGTGCGAGTATTCGCGCACGTAGCGGATCACCGTGTCGAGCTGGCCCTGCAGAAACCCATACGGATTCGCGAGCGCCAGCAACAGAGCCTGCAGGTACGCGCGCTCGGGTGTGGCCCCGGGCGTTTCGTCGGAGACCGGCCGCTCATGCAGACCGCGTTCGCGCGCAAAGGCATAGATCCGATGCGCGTCGAGCCACGTCCGCGGCGGGATCGGCGAATACGCGAGGTAACTCCCGACGAGGATGCGCGTCGCGCATTCGAGGCAGCGATGGATCAGCGCGATCGTCAGCTTGTTGTTGCCGAACAGCGCGCGCTTGTTTGCCTCGCGCTCGAGCACACGCTTGTAGGCGACGAAGAGCTCGAGCGACAGGCCGAGCGACGCCTTCGCCGCGTCCAACGCTTCGCCGCTCAACGGATGCGGTGCGCGCGCGAACTGCATCTCGAGCTTCGGCCACAGCAGGTCGGCGGTGTCCCAATAGCGCTCGGCGAGCTCCAGCCGGCGCGTATCGCTCATCGCGACGAGATTGGTCGCGGCCAGCGCATCGCCGATGAGCCGCGCCGCCTCGATCGAATTGCGCTTCAGCGCGGCGTCGAGCCACGGAAAAACCTGAGCGGGCCGAATTTCCGGCGGATTGGCCGGGTTGGGGTCGACCGGGGGGAGGCTAAGCGTCAGTGGCATGAGCGAACGCGATTGTAAGCGATGGCGTCGCATTCCGCTGGCCCGCCCTAAGGCACCGCCGAACGCCGGGCAGACGATTGCGGCCGGAATGACCGCCGCGGCCCGGACGGGGACTCACGACCGCAGAAACCGGATGACCGGGTCGATCTGGTCGGCGGACAGCAGCATCGGCGCATGGCCGACGTCGGCGAATTCCACGACGGCGGGTCGCGGACCGCGGGACGACATTTCCGTCGCGGTGGCGAGCGACAGCAGGTCCGATTGCGCGCCGCGCAGCACGAGCGTGGGGATGCGAATCGCGTCCCAGAGCCCCCACAAGTCCGCCGGCGCGGCGCTCGCCCGGAACGCAGCGGCGATGCCCGGGTCGTAGGCGAGTCCCCAGTGCCCATCGGGCCGCTGTCGAACGTTGGTGCGCGTTACGTGCTCCCACTGCGCATCGGTGAGCCGTCCGAAGGGCGCCGACACGGTCCGGATGTACTGCTCGATTTCGGCAAACGTGGCAAAGATCGGATCGAGTCCGAAATATCCGCGAATGCGCTCGAGCGCGGCGGGTTCAATGACCGGACCCACGTCGTTGACGACGAGACGGCGGACCGGGGATTTGGGCTGCGCCGCCACGATGAGTCCGAGGAGACCGCCCATCGACGTCCCGACCCAGTCCACCGCGTCGGCGCCGCTCCTTGCGATGAGCGCGGTCAGCGTCGTCAGGTAGGTCGGAAAGACGTAGTCGTTCGGGTCGGCAAGCCAGTCGCTTTCGCCACGGCCCGGCACATCGACGGCCAGCACGCGGTGCGTCGGCGAAAGCGCTTCCGCGAACACATCGAAATCGCGGGCATTGCGACCGACGCCGTGGACGCAGACGACGACGCGTGAATTGCCCGGATCGCCCCATTCGAAATAGACGACGTCGTGGAATCCGTGCGGCGACAGGCTGCGGAATCGACTGCGGCGGGGCGAGGCGGCGGTGAGGGACATGGCGTGGCCCGGTTGGCTCAGCCGCCTTCGCGCAGCATGCGATCGAGGATCAAAAGCATCGACGCCGTTGCGCCCCAGATGTAGCGCTCACCGTAGGGAATCGCCCAGTAGTCGCGGCGCATCGTGCCGAGCATCCGGAAATGTCGCTGCTGATTCGAGGGCTCGAGCAGAAAAGCGAGCGGGACCTCGAAAATGTCGGCGACTTCAACCGGATCCGGCGTCAGCGAGAACGGCGGCTCGACCCATCCGACGACGGGTGTGACACGATAGCCGGTCACCGTTTCGTAGAGCGGAAGGTTTCCCAGAAGGGAGACCTGTGCCGATGGGAGGCCCACTTCTTCGGCCGCTTCGCGAAGCGCCGCGGCGGCATGCGACACGTCGTCGGGCTCGACACGTCCGCCGGGAAAGCTGATCTGTCCGGGGTGGTCGGGCAGGTCGGCGCTGCGTTGCGTCAGCAGCACCTGCAACCCATGCGGGCGATTGACGAGCGCCACGAGGACGGCGGCGGGCGTCGGATTGCCTTCGCGACCGGAAAGCCTGAATCCGTCCGAGAGATTGGTGAGCGAGGGTGGTACCGGGCGCGCGAGCGCGTGAGCGAGCCATTCGCGCTGCGCTTGGGGTGGGAGCTCGAACAGGGGAAGCGGCATCGAAGCGACGCGGCGCGAGAGGCAGGCCGCTGCGCCGATTGTACCGCGCAGCGCCAACGCTCCAGAGGACGAGCTTGCCGCGGATGATCACCAACGAGGTTGCAAAGCCGGAACGGACCGGTGCAACCCGCACTCCTTGTGCTCCGAGACTTCCCACCACCAGCGTCCGGCGCGCTCGTCCTCGCCGGGCACGACCGCGCGCGTGCAGGGCGCGCAACCGATGCTTGGAAAACCGCGATCGTGCAGAGCGTTATGGGGGACGCGATGCGCGCGCAGGTATTGCCAGATCTCGTCGAGACTCCATTCGGCCAGCGGATTGAATTTGGGCAGGCCGTGCACGGCATCGAACTCCTCCGTCGCGACCATCGTTCGGGAAGTCGACTGCGCGCGGCGCAGCCCGGTGATCCAGGCGCCCCTGCCGGCAAGCGCACGCTTGAGCGGCTCCGTCTTGCGCACCGCGCAGCAACTCTTGCGCAGCTCGACGCCGCGATAGAAGGGGTTGACGCCGTTCTGGCGGACGAAGGCCTCGAGCGCTTGCGCGTCGGGTGCGTAGACGTCGACCGGCAGGCCATAGCGTTCGCGGGTCCGGTCGATGAGCGCCAACGTCTCCTCGGGCAGGCGTCCCGTATCGAGCGTGAAAATCCGGATCGGCAGCGCGTGCTGCGCAATGAGGTCGATCAGCACCATGCCTTCGGCGCCGAAGCCCGATGCCAGGACCGCCGGCGCGTGGCGCGTCGCGATGTCGCGCAATCGACCCACGACGGCGCTGACCTTCACTTCGAGATCCCGTGAAGCTGACGTCGCACCGGACGCGCCGCCGCGTCGGCGAAACCACGGCTGCGGCGTCCGCGACGTCGCCGCATAGACACCGGCGTAATCGTCGAAGCCTGACAGCGCGTCACGCTGATTGCGATCTTCGCGGATCGCAAACGCGTCGAATCCGCACTCGGAAAGTGCGAAGAGCTGGTCGCGCAGCACGTCGCCGATCGCGCGCAGCTCGCCCTTGAACGCGTACCGGTCGCGCAGCAGCCGCGCGATCGAATAGCCGCGACCGTCGGTGAACTGCGGAAAATCGACCGCGACGAGCGGTAGCGCGCCGACGTCGCCGGCAATGGCCCTCGGATCGTCGGCGGGGGCGAGCCAGACGCCGACGTCGCCGCGGGCAAAGAGCGCCGCGCGGCGCGCCTGCCACAGCGTGAGCGGAACGATCACCGGAATCCCGTCAGGTACATCGGCGAGCGTGGCTGCCTCGCGCAGCAGCGTCCAGAGGTCGTCGACGACCTTGCGGCCCTTAATGAGCTGCCGCATAGACGCGCTCCTTGAAGGGATCGAGACCGATGCGTCGCACCGTTTCGATGAAGCGCTCGTCGTCGTGCCGCCGTTCGACATAGACGTCGACCAGCTGGACGACCACTTCAGGCACTTCCGCCGCGGCGAACGATGGACCGATCACCTTGCCGAGCGACGCGTCGTTGCCCTGCGCGCCGCCGAGCGAGATCTGGTACCACTCCTCGCCATTCTTGTCGACGCCCAGGATACCGATATTGCCGACGTGATGATGGCCGCACGCGTTCATGCATCCGGACATGTTGAGTTCAAGCTCGCCCAGGTCGTGCAGGTAGTCGAGGTCGTCGAAGCGGCGTTGGATCGCCTCGGCGATCGGGATCGACTTGGCGTTGGCCAGCGAGCAGAAATCTCCGCCGGGGCAGCAGACGATGTCGGTAAGGAGGCCGATGTTGGGCGTCGCGAATCCGAGCGCCTTGAGGCTGACCCACAGCGCGTGGAGGTCGTTCTGCAGCACGTCGGCGAACACGAGGTTCTGCTCGTGAGTCACGCGCACTTCGCCGAAGCTGAATCGATCGGCGAGATCGGCAATTGCGTCCATTGCCGAGGCGGTCGCGTCGCCGGGTGGGGTCCCGGTGCGTTTCAGCGACAGCGTGACGATTGCATAGCCCTTGCGCTTGTGCGTGCGCACGTTGCGGCTCGCCCAGCGCGAGAACGGGCGGCTGTCGGCGAGCGCGGCGCGATAGGCAATGCTGTCGCGCTCGAAGTCCCGATAGGTCGGATCGACGAAATGCGCCTGGAGACGGGCGATTTCGGCGTCCGGCACCGTGCCAGGCCCATTGCGCAGAGTCTCCCACTCGGCCTCGACCTGCCGCGTGAATTCCGCCGGCGTCATCTCCTTGACCAGGATCTTGATCCGCGCCTTGTATTTGTTGTCGCGCCGGCCGTGACGGTTGTAGACGCGCAGAATGGCGTCGAAATAGTTGAGCAGCTCGGCCGCGGGAAGGAACTCGCGAATCACCTTCCCGATCATCGGCGTGCGGCCCTGGCCACCGCCGACGATGACCCGGAATCCGACGTTGCCGTCCGCGTCACCAACGGCCTGCGCGCCGATGTCGTGCACCAATACCGCCGCGCGATCGGCCGTCGCGCCGGTCACCGCGATCTTGAATTTGCGCGGAAGAAAGGCAAACTCGGGATGCACCGTCGACCATTGCCGGATCAGCTCGCACCACGGGCGCGGATCGACGAGTTCGTCGGCCGCTACGCCGGCGTACGGGTCGCTCGTCGTGTTGCGCACGCAGTTTCCGGAGGTCTGGATCGCGTGCATTTCGACTGTCGCGAGCAACGCGAGGATCTCGGGGACATCCGCGAGGTTCGGCCAGTTGAACTGCATGTTCTGGCGGGTGGTGAAATGACCGTAACCTCGGTCATACTGGCGAGCGATCTGGGCGAGCACGCGAAGCTGCACCGACGATAGCAATCCGTATGGAATCGCGACGCGCAGCATCGGCGCGTGCTTCTGAAGGTAGAGCCCGTTTTGCAGGCGCAGCGGCCGGAACTCGTCCTCGGTCAGCGTCCCGGCGAGGAAACGGCGGGTCTGGTCTCGGAACTGCGCGACGCGCTGGGCGACGATTGAGGTGTCGAAGCTGTCATACCGGTACATGGCGAAGCGCCTTCTATATAATCAAGTGAGAAGGCTACGGACTATCGGCTATATTCGGAAAGAATAACTAGGCATGTCGTTGGCGCGCGCGGCTATAACGAAGCCTCGCCAGAGACTTCGGGAGCCTCGACCTTGAAAACGGAAATCAGCTCGCCGGCCATCATTCTCTTTGCGCACGGTGCCCGAGACCCGCGCTGGGCCGAACCATTCGTCCGGATCGCCTCGAAGGTGCGGGCGGCGGCGCCGAAGCTCACCGTTGAACTCGCCTACCTGGAACACCTCGAGCCGAGCCTCGATCAGGCAGCCCGCCGATTGGCCAAACTGGGGGCGACGGCAATCCGGGTCGTGCCGCTCTTCCTGGGCCGAGGAGGGCACTTGCGGGTCGAGGTCCCGCGGCTCATCGAGGCCACAAAGGCATCGCTGCCGGACATCGTCTTCGAGCTGGCGCTGCCTGCGGGCGAGGACGACGCGGTTATCGACGCGCTGGCGGCGTACTGCGTCCGCGCCGCGCGGATTATCGGCCGGTAAGGAGATCGGCCAGCGCCAGCGCGACGACGCGCGTCGCCTTGTAGAGGTCGTCGAGCACCAGTTTCTCGTCGGCGCGATGGCCGTTCGCCTCGGTGAGCGTGCGCGGCCCCGCGCCGTAGAGGATCGTTGGAATGCCGGCCGTCGAATAGAGCCGTGCGTCGGTGTAGATCGGCACGCCGTGCGCGCTCACGGTTTCACCCATGATCGGCGTCGCATGCCGGGCGAGGGCGGCGACGAGCTTCTCCTGCCCTGCGATAGGCACGAACGGGACCGCGAGCAGGATGCGCCGCACGTGGCCGCCGATCCCGGGCCATTTCGCCACGGATTCATTGAGCTGACCGGCGAGGGTCGCCTCGACCTCGGCGGCATTTTCCTCGGGGATGATGCGCCGGTCGAGTCTGAACGCGACCTTGTCGGGGACCACGTTGGTGTTGATTCCGCCCGAAATCAATCCGACGACGAGCGTCGGGCTGTCGATGCCGTCGATCCGCGATTTCCTTGCCGCATACGTCTTGCGGATCGCGTAGAGGTCCGCGAGAATGCCCGTCGCCGCCTCGAGCGCGTCGACCCCGGTGTCGGGTCGCGCCGCATGGGCCGACCGGCCGACGACCTCGACTTCCAGGTGCAGGCAACCGTTGTGCGCGGTGGTGATGCCGTACGCGAAGCCCGCGCAGATCGCATAGTCGGGCTTCGAAATGCCTTCCTCGAGCAGCCGGCCGGGACCGATCGCGCCGCCGACTTCCTCGTCGAACGTGAAGTGCAGCTCGATCGCGCCTCGAAGCGTCGCAACGCTCGCCTTGAGCGCGAGCAATGCGTACGCGTACGTCGCGAAGTCGGACTTCGACACGGCGACGCCGCGACCGTACATCGTGCCGTCCCTGATTTCGGCGCCGTACGGGTCCATCGTCCAGCCGAGGCCGGGCGGCACGACGTCGCCGTGCGCATTGAGCGCGATCGTCGGACCGTCGCCGAAACGCTCGCGGACGACGAGGTTGGTCGCGCTGATCATGCCGTTGGCGCGAACGAGATCGTCCGGCACCGAATGCCGCTCGACGACAAAGCCCAACCCTTCCAACAGCACCGCCGCGCGTGCCGCGATTGCAGCGCAATCGCCCGGCGGGTTGTCGGACGGGACCTTGACGAGTTCCGCCAGGAACTTTGCCTGGTTGCCTTGCTCGCGCGCAAGCCAGGTCTCGATCGCGCGCGCGGCCGATTCGCTCATTTCGGCATCGGCCGCGGCTTGAAGTTCTCGATGAAACGCAGGAACACGCTCGCCGACACGGCGGCGTCTTCGACGGTGATCGATTCGAGAGGGTTGTGGCTGATGCCCCCCTTGCAGCGAACGAACAGCATGCCGACATCCGCGAGATCGACCATCGCCATCCCGTCGTGCCCGGCGCCCGAAGGAAGTCGATGCACGGTCAGCGCTTCGGCGGCAACGGCATCCGCGATCTGCTGCTGCAGCCACGGCGCACAGCGCGTGGTCTTGCCGACATGCATGGGCCGGATGTCGACCTTGACGTTGCGCGTGGCGCAGATCGACATGATCGCGGTCACGACATCCGCCGTCGCGCCATCGCGTGCTTCGTCACCCGGGGCGCGAATGTCGATCGTGAAGCGCACGTGGCCCGGAATGACGTTGATGGCGCCCGGCGCCACGTCCAACCGCCCGACGGTGCCGACAAGGTCCGGCTCGCGAGTACAGCGCGCCTCGAGGGCCAGCACGCACTCGGCCGCGGCGGCCAGCGCGTCGCGGCGCAAATTCATCGGCACCGTGCCGGCATGCCCGGCCATGCCGGCGAGGTCGACGGTCAGGCGATTGGCCCCGATGATGGCGGTCACCACACCCACGGGCAATCCTGCGGCTTCGAGCACCGGCCCCTGCTCGATATGCAGCTCCGCATAGGCGAGCACGTCCTTCGCAGGACGGGCGGCCGCACCGATGCGGTCCGGGTCGAGCCCGAACCTTTCGAGCGCGTCGCGGAGCACGATCCCGTTCGCATCGGCGAGGTCGAGCACCTTCGAGTCAAACGTACCGGCGACCGCGCGACTGCCGAGCAGTGTTGCGCCGAAACGGACCCCTTCCTCGTCGGCAAAGCCGAGGACTTCGATTGCATGCGGGAGACGCAGACCGCCGGCATTGAGCATGTGGACGCACTCGATCGCCGACACGACGCCCAGCATCCCGTCGAACCTGCCGGCATCGCGCACGGTATCGAGGTGAGAGCCCAGCATCAGGCACGGTGCGGCGGGGGTTGCGCCTTCGTACCGGCCGACGACATTGCCGATGGCATCGAGGTGCGCGCTCATCCCTGCTTCCTGCATCCAGGCGAGCACGAGGTCGTCCACCGCGCGCTGTTCCTTGGACAGATACACGCGGGTCAGCGCGCCGGGTGCCTCGCTCAAGCGCGCCAGCGCGTCGCAGCGCTCGACGATGCGCGTTCCGGAGGGTAGGCCGACAGGGGTCATCGATGGGGTGCGTTCATCACGGGCAGTGAGTTGCGGTCAGTGGGCAGACGACGACGACGTGAAGGCGTGAAAGTGTACCTTGGGTCTGTTAGTGTTGCAGTTGCAATCGTCAAAACAGCCGCGTCGGTGGAAGAGGGTAGAGGCATGCTGCGAAGTGCACGGGAAACGAACGGCGCGCTGAAACCGCGCCTCGAACTCGTCGGCATCCGCAAGGTGTATCCCGGTGTGGTCGCGAACGATGGCATCGACCTCACCGTGATGCCCGGCGAGATCCACGCGGTGCTGGGCGAAAACGGCGCGGGCAAGTCGACGCTGATGAAGGTCATTTACGGCGTCACGCCGCCGTCCGCCGGCACGATGATCTGGGAAGGTGATCCGGTCGTGCCGGCCAACCCCGCCCACGCGCGCGCGCTCGGCATCGGCATGGTGTTCCAGCAGTTCTCGCTCTTTGAAACGCTGACGGTGGTCGAGAACGTGGCACTGGCAGTGCCCGGCGTGTCCGACCTCGGCACGCTTTCCCGGCGGATTGTCGCTGTATCCGAACGCTACGGCTTGCCGGTCGACCCTCGACGCCTTGTGCACGCGCTTTCAGTCGGCGAGCGGCAGCGGGTCGAAATCATCCGCTGCCTGCTGCAGGCGCCGAAGTTGCTGATCATGGACGAACCCACCTCGGTGCTGACGCCGCAGTCCGTCGACAAGCTCTTCGCCACGCTGCGGCAACTCGCGCACGAAGGGTGCAGCATGCTCTACATCAGCCACAAGTTGGACGAGATCCAGGAGCTTTGCCACACGGCCACCGTGCTGCGCGCAGGCAAGGTCACCGGAACCTGCGTTCCTTCGCGGGAAACCCCGAAAACGATGGCGAGGATGATGATCGGCACGGACCTGCCGGTGCCGCGGCACGGCGCGCCAATCGTGGGGGGCGAGGTCAGGCTGCGCCTGTCGGGACTGTCGCACCCGTCCGCCGATCCTCTCGGGGTCGATCTGAAGGATATCCACCTCGACGTGCATTCCGGCGAGGTCGTCGGCATCGCCGGCATCTCGGGAAACGGGCAGAAGGAACTGCTGCTCGCGGTTTCCGGCGAGGCGCTGCTCGCATCGAAGCATCCGATGCAGATGATGGGGATCGATGCCGGACGGATGCGGCCGGGCCGGCGTCGCAGGCTCGGCCTGGGTTTCGTGCCTGAGGAGCGTCTGGGGCGCGGCGCCGTGCCGCGAATGACTCTTGCGGAAAACGCGTTGCTCACCGCGCACCGACATGCGATGGTCAAGCGCGGATTGATCGTCGTCGAGGCGGCCGCGGCATTTGCGCGGAACTGCATCGAGCGATTTTCGGTGGCGTGCAGTGGTGTGCAGGCCGAAGCGCGGTCGCTGTCCGGCGGCAACCTGCAAAAGTTCATCGTCGGCCGGGAAATCCTGCAGCAGCCGAAGCTGCTGGTCGTCGCGCAGCCGACATGGGGTGTCGACGTCGGCTCGGCGGCGTTCATTCGCCAGGCGCTGATCGACCTGCGCACCTCGGGCGCGGCGATCCTCGTGATTTCCGAGGAACTGGACGAGCTCTTCGAAATCTGCGACCGGATCGCCGTGATCGCCAACGGCCGGCTCTCGCCTGCCAAACGGACGGCGGACACCAACGTCGAGGAAATCGGCGTTTTCATGAGCGGCATGTGGCCGGGCCTCCCGCCCGATTACGAAGCGACGCATGCTGCCTAGGCTCGAGGCGCGAGCGGAGCCCTCGACGGCGATGCGCTATGCGTCGCCGCTGCTGGCGGTCGCGCTGACGCTCGTCGGTGGATTGATCCTCTTCGCCACGCTCGGCAAGAATCCCGTCGACGGATTTCGCGTGTTCTTCGTCAGCCCGCTGAAGGATGCGTATGGCATCGCCGAGCTTCTTCTCAAGGCAACGCCACTGATGCTGATCGCGCTCGGGCTCGCCGTCGGATTTCGCGCCAACGTCTGGAACATCGGCGCGGAAGGTCAATTCATCATCGGCGCGATCGCCGGGGGCGGCGTCGCGCTCCAGTTCGACGGCAGCGCGAGCCCGCTGCTGTTGCCGTCGATGATCGTCGCCGGGGCGATCGGCGGCGCGCTGTGGGCGTCGATTCCGGCGCTTCTGCGCACCCGCTTCAACGCGAACGAGATCCTCGTTTCGCTGATGCTGGTCTACATCGCGCAGCTCTTCGTCTCGTGGCTGGTCCACGGGCCGTGGAAGGATCCCGAGGGCTTCAATTTCCCTCAGACGAAGATGTTTTCCGACGCCGCGATCCTGCCGGTCCTCGTCGAAGGGACGCGGCTCAATGCGGGGTTCCTGCTGGCACTGGCCGTTCTTCTCGCCGGATATGTATTCATGCATCGCAGCTTCATGGGGTTCACGATGCGCGTCGCGGGTGAGTCCGACGCGGCGGCGCGGTATGCCGGATTCTCGGCGCAGCGGACGATCTGGGCCGGCATGCTCGCGGGCGGGGCGATGGCCGGAATCGCCGGAATGGAGGAGGTCGCCGGACCGATGGGGCAATTGACCGAGCACGTGTCCAACAACTACGGCTTCGCTGCGATCATCGTCGCGTTTGTCGGACGCCTCCATCCGTTCGGGATTTTCCTTGCGAGCCTGCTGATGGCGCTTCTGTACCTGGGCGGCGAACAGGCGCAGCAATACATGAATCTGCCGTCGTCGATCTCGAAAGTATTCCAGGGCATGCTGCTTTTCTTCCTGCTCGGTGCCGACGTGTTCGTCAACTACCGACTGCGCTGGACCACGGCTTCGAGCTGAGGCGCGATCATCGACGCCGGCATCCTCACCTCGATTGTCGTCGCGACATTGATTGCCGGGACACCATTGATCCTCGCGGCGCTGGGTGAACTCGTCGTCGAGAGGTCGGGGGTCTTGAACCTCGGCGTCGAGGGAATCATGTCGATCGGCGCCGTCGCGGGGTTCGCCGCGGCCCACCATTCCGGAAGCGCAACCCTCGGCGCGCTGGCCGGGCTCGCGGGCGGCGCGGCGATGGCGCTCGTCTTCGGCTTCCTCGCACTCACGCTCGCGGCCAATCAGGTCGCGTCGGGCTTGGCGCTATCGATCTTCGGCGTCGGGCTCTCCGGGTTCCTGGGCAAGCCCTACGAGTCGGTGGCGCTCGCCCCGGTACCGACGTTGCCTGTCCCGTTCCTCACCGATATCCCCATCCTCGGTCCGGCGTTGTTCAATCAACAGGGACTCGTCTACCTGTCGTGGGCCTCGCTCGCCGGCGTCGTGTGGTTTCTGTACCGCAGCCGCGCTGGCCTCGCGTTGCGCGCCGTCGGCGAGTCTCCCGCGTCGGCGCACGCCATCGGCTATCCGGTGATTCGCATCCGATATCTCGCCACGCTGTTCGGCGGCGCGATGGGGGGCCTGGCGGGCGCGTTCATTTCGGTGTTCTATACGCCGGTCTGGGCCGAGGGAATGGTCGCCGGACGCGGCTGGATCGCGCTCGCGCTGGTCGTGTTCGCGACGTGGCGGCCCTTGCGAGTCCTTGCCGGTGCCTATCTGTTCGGTGGAATGATGATCGCCCAGCTTTTCGTGCAGGGTTCGGGCGCGCAAGTCGAAATTCCGTCGCAGCTCTTGTCGTCGCTCCCGTACTGGGCGACGATCGTCGTGCTGGTCGCGATTTCGCGGGACCTCAACACGATACGATTGAATTCGCCGGCCGCGCTTGGCCAGCCGTATCGTCCGGATAATTGATCGATCGACATCGGCCGCGCGACGAAGCGTACGCATCAATCTACACCCCGAAACAGGAGAATCCATGAAGCACCGTCTGCTCGCAGCGTTGTCCGTCCTTGCTGTCGCCGCCATGATCCCGGGCTGCGGTCAGGAATCGAACAAGGCCGCCGATGCGCCAAAACAGTCTGCGGCCGGCGCCCCGGTCAAGGCCGCCGACACGCCGTCGCAGGCGCCTGCTGCAGCGCCAGTGGCCGCTGTGGCCAGCGTATGTTTCGTCTATGTGAGCCCCATCGGCGACGCAGGCTGGTCGTACCAGCACGATCAGGGGCGCAAGGAGATGGAGAAGGCGGAGGGCGGGAAGGTCACGACGAAATACGTCGAGAGCGTCGCCGAGGGCGCCGATGCGGAGCGCGTAATCCGCGAGCTTGCGCAAAGCGGTTGCAAGGTCATCTTCACGACAAGCTTCGGCTACATGAATTACACGGAGAAAGTCGCGAAACAGTTCCCGAACGTGATCTTCATGCATGCGACGGGCTACAAGACGGGACCGAACCTCGGCATCTACAACGCCCGCTTCTACGAGGGGCGCTACCTCAATGGCGTGGTCGCCGGCAAGATGACGAAGTCGAACGTTCTGGGCTATGTCGCCGCGTTTCCGATCCCCGAGGTGCTGCAGGGCATCAACGCGTTTACCCGGGGTGCGCGCAGCGTCAATCCCAAGGCGGAAGTGCGCGTCATCTGGACGAATTCCTGGTACGACCCCGGCAAGGAGCGCGAGGCGGCGAACACGCTCATTGCGCAGGGGGCGGACGTCATCACCAACCACACCGACTCGACGTCCGTCATGCAGGCGGCCGAGGAAAAGGGCAAATTTGCGTTCGGCTACCACTCGGACATGGTGAAGTACGGCCCGAAGGCCCAGCTGAGCGCGACCATGCACCTGTGGGGCGACTATTACACGAAGACCGTCAGCGACGCGCTGGCCGGTACGTGGAAGTCGGGAAGCATCTGGGGTGGAATGAAGGACGGCATGATCAAGGTCGCGCCGCTCAATGCGGCCGTTCCCGCTGACGTCCAGGCGCTGGCGGCAAAGCTCGAAGGCGAGATCAAGGCTGGCACGCTGCATCCGTTCGCCGGTCCGGTCGTCGATCAGGACGGGAAGACGCGCGTTGCGGCCGGCTCCAACATGCCCGATGACGAAATGGGCAAGATGGACTACTACGTACAGGGTGTGGCCAGCAAGCTTCCAAAGAGGTAACAGGCTCTTCGCGAAGCGGGGCCGCGGGACGGCGTGGCGGTTGTTGGAGCCCTAATCGGACCGGCGTTGCACGCCGCGGCGGCGATCCGGCGTCTTGCGGGGCTTCCGCGACGGGGCGGCGACAGTCGCGAGGCGAAGCATGTTGGTGGAGCCCGCCTGCCCGAACGGCATCCCTGCCGCGATGACGATGTGATCGCCGGGCTTCGCGAAGCCCTCTTCCCGCGCCGTCGTGCACGCAAGGTCGGTCATCGTGTTCACGTCCGAAATCTCCGGCGTCAGCACCGAATGCAGGCCCCATACCAAGGCCAGCCGGCGGGCGGTGGAAAGCTTAGGCGTCAGGCTCAGGATCGGCGCTTCCGGGCGCTCGCGTGATGCGCGGATGCTGGAAGATCCCGAACTCGTATAGATGACGGTCGTCGTCGCTCGCACGATGTGCGCGGCTTCGCGCAACGAATGTGAGATGGCATCCGCGGCCGTCGCGCGCGGTTCCGAATGCTGCGCGTCGGTCAGCGTCCGGTAGTGCTCGTCGTGCTCCACCTCGCGGATGATCCGATCCATGATGCCGACGGCTTCCAGTGGATACTGGCCGGACGCCGATTCCGCCGACAGCATCACCGCGTCGGCGCCGTCGTAGACGGCGGTCGCGACGTCGGAAGCTTCCGCCCGCGTCGGGACCGGGGTCGTGATCATCGATTCCAGCATCTGCGTGGCGACGACCACCGGCTTGCCCGCCCGCCGGCAGGCGCGCAGGATGCGCCGCTGCACGGTCGGCACCTGCTCAGGCCGCATTTCGACGCCGAGGTCGCCACGCGCGACCATGATCCCGTCCGCCTTGTCGACGATCGCGTCGAGTTGCGTGATCGCCCTGGGTTTCTCCAGCTTGGCCATGATCCACGCCCTGTCGCCGATCAGCGCGCGCGCCTCGTCGATGTCCTCCGGACGCTGCACGAACGACAGCGCCACCCAGTCGGCGCCGAGGTCGAGACCGTATTCGAGATCGCGACGATCCTTCGCTGTCAGCGGGGACAGCGGGATGATCGCGTCGGGGATATTGACCCCCTTGCGCTCGGAAAGCTTGCCGCCGACGACGACGCGCGTCGTGGCATAGCCGTCGCCGCAACGCTCCACCTCGAGCCGGAGTTTTCCATCGTCGAGCAGAAGCTGCAGTCCCGGCGCCATCACGGCGAAAATCTCGGGATGGGGAAGGCTCGCACGCTTCTCGCTTCCGGGCGCCGGATCGAGGTCGAGGCGAAACGACGCTTTCGGCGCAAGCATCACCGGCCCATTGGCGAAGGTCCCAATCCGAAGCTTCGGACCCTGCAGGTCCATCAGCACGCCGATCGGCCGTTTCGCCTTTTTTTCCACCGCACGGATCGCATCCATCCGCTTTCGGTGGTCGGCCTGCGTCCCATGGCTGAAGTTGAGCCGGAAAACATCGACGCCGCCGTGGAACAGCGCGTCGATCATCGCCTGTGTGGAACTTGCGGGGCCGAGTGTGGCGACGATTTTGGCGTTGCGTTGACGGCGCATCGGATCGGTCTCGTTCGAATGGCAACCGGTAAGGGGCAGGGGGCGCCGACGCTATTTTCCGCTGCCGAGCACGACCGATCCCGAAACGAAGATCGTCACCGCGCTCTTTCCGGCCTCGATCGGAATCGGGCCGGCGACCGCTCCTTCGGCCATGCCCATGGCTGCCGTGCGGAACATCGGCTGGTGCACCGGACCTTCGGCCCGCACGGCGATCTGTCCGAGAACGTGGCCGGGAAAACCGAGCGCCTTCGCTATCGCGCGCGCCTTCTCCTGAAATCGCGCCAGTGCCTCCGTCGTGAGCTTGGCCTCGGCGGCTTCGCGCGTGCCGCGAGAAAGCGAGAACGTCATCGACGACAGTTTGAGCAGCGGCTGCAGCGCGCCGGCAAGCGCTCCGATCGCCTTGAAGTCGCGGCTTTCGAGAACGATTTCCGCGCGGATTCGCCAACCCGTGATCTGGTTGGCACGGTCGTAGGTCGCGTTGGTCTGGTAATTCCCGGAGTGCGCTTCGACCTTCGGTTCCGCCTTGGCCTTGGCGAGCCCTTCCTCGACCCGCGCGTTCACCTTCGCGGCCAGCTGCCCGGGATCGGGGCCTTGTTCTTCGGTGAAGAGCGTCACGGTCAGCAGATCAGCGGTGACGTCGGCGGTGGCGCTGGCTTCCAGCGTGACCACGTTGAGGTAGGGCGGTTGAGGCGTTTGTGCGGCCGCCGTGCCCGCAACGAGCGCGAAAATGGCAGTAGTCAGGAGAGGTCGGATCATGGTTTCGGGCGTATTCCAGGGATTCTGCCGAGCGAGCAGGATGCGGACTCGCCTGGGGCAATCGAAACGGGAGTCTAGCGGAAATGATCCGGCACAGCGCCCCAAAAGAAAAGGCGCGCCATCGTTCGTCGATGACGCGCCTGGGATGACGCCCGGCCGCGACGGAATCGTCCGCCGCGGCCAACACGAGTTGCCGGATCAGGGTGAGCCGGGGATCGGCGACTTCAGGTACGGGAAAGCGCTGTTGATGAACGAGTCGTCCAGGTAAGCGCCGTCGGTGAAGTGGATCCCGCCGGAGGGTGCCTGAGCGGGCGTGCAGCCGAGGTTCAGCGTGCACAGGATGCCCATCGCCACGCGGAGCTCGATGTCGACGACGTCGTCGCCCGGCCGGCGGCCATTCGGAAAGCCCGAGGTATCGCCACCGATGACGCCGAGGCGGTTCTGCGCACCTTTCGCCTTCGGTGCGATCGACGTATTGAGGCGCATCATTTCAGCGGGAACCACGCCCGGCGGCTTGTTGAGCCCTTCGACGCCGGTCAGGAACGCCGCGATGAGGTCGTTCCGCGGGAAGTTGGTCGGGGCCTTCACGCCGGCTGCGCCGAACAGGATTTCGATCAGCGCGGGAAGCGTCGGATTGGTCACGTACTCGGCGAAATTCGCCGCGTCGTCGACCGGACGGCTTGCGTTGAACTTGTCCTTGTCCTTGAGGCCGATGACAAGTTCGTTGACCAGAGGGGCGGACAGGCGCGAGACCTGGACGAAATTGCCCGTCGAGGTCGCGCCGGCGTAGAGACCGCTGGCCGGAGACGCGTTGAACGTCTTGGTCTGGCGCACCGCGGCGGTGGTCCAGGCGCCGATGATCGGACTCGCCGAGGTCGTCACGCAGGCGATCGGCAACTCGAGCGCGATCGTTGTCACGTTCTTGTCCTCGAGATCGTCCTTGCCGAGAGTTTCCGCGTTCGGATCGAACTCGGTGGCGGGGAACTTGATGTTGATCAGGTCGAACGTCTGCCCGAGGTTGACGACGAACGGGTCCTTGCGCTGGCCGACGAACACCCGGCCGTTGCCCGTGCAACCCGGAACCTTGATGTCGTAGACGTGCTGCGCGGCATAGGCTTCGTAATTCGGGATCGACTTCATGCCGACGTTGTCGATCGGCTTGTCGAAGAACTGGGCCCCGTTCGATGCCATGGTCACGGCCTGCTCGCCGGCGGCGCTTGCGAGCGAGATGTTGTACGTCTCGCGGACATTGATCCCGGCGGGAAAGCGCCCGTTGATCGGACCGCCGTTGATCACCAGCGGAATGGAGACCTGTTTGCCGCCGACGGTCAGCTTGGTGTCGAGGCCGGTATTCTGGAATCCGATCCGAAACGTCAAATTGGGGTTCCCGGACCCGTCGTTGTTGATATGGATCATGTAGACGGCATCCGGATCCATCGCGAAGTAGTTCGGCCCGCCGTAGGGATCCTGCAGAGGAATGTAGTTGGCGATGAAGGTCACGTAGCCTTCACGACCCGGCTCGTAGCTCCGGAACATATAGAAATCGGTGCCGTCGACCTTGGGCATCGTCGTGATCAGCGGCGCTTCGCGATGGCTGGAGCCGAAAGCGGGAGACATGACGCCGAGGGCAAGGCTCGCTGCGGCGAGCAAGCCGACCGCGGTGCGTATGCGAGTGCGCGGACAATCGAAGTTGGAAAGGCTCATGGATTGATTCCTCAAGAGTAGGTTCGGAACGGCCGTTTCGAAAGTAGCGAATCGGGTTGGGATCCGGGTGCACCAGCACGCGGATACCTCGGGATCCGGCCACCAAACTGAGTACGCACGCCTGACCTATTTGGATGCGGGCAAACGCAATGTTTCATTTCGCCTATTTGCGTTCCGGGCGGGAGCGCACTTAGCCCGGAGATGGGCCCGCGACCCCTGTCGGCCCGGCCTCGGGGGGCGGGGCGCCGATCCCCGCCGGCCGTGGTAGGGTAGGCACTGCTTTAGCCCGGTGCCCCTGGAATCAAGCCGATGAACGCCCCCCTGCGCATCGCTCCCGCGGTCTGCCCCCACGATTGCACGAGCACCTGCGCGCTCGACGTCGAACTGCTGGACGCCCGAACGATCGGCCGAGTGCGAGGCGGGCGGCGCAACACCTACACCGACGGCACGATCTGCGAAAAGGTCGCGCGCTACGCCGAACGCGTACATCACCCCGATCGGCTGACCCATCCGCTGCTACGGAACGGGCCGAAAGGGTCCGGCCAATGGAAGCGCATCGGCTGGGACGAGGCGCTCGACCGCGTGGCCGATGCTTTCGTTGAAAAGGCGGCGCTGCACGGCGCACAGACGGTGTGGCCGTACTTTTATGCGGGAACGATGGGGCTCGTTCAGCGCGATGGGATCCAGCGGCTGCGCCACGCGATGAAGTATTCGCGCTGGTACTCGACGATCTGCGTGACGCTGTCCGACACCGGCTGGATCGCCGGCATCGGTGCGAAGCGCGGCGTAGACCTGCGCGAAGCGGCGCAGCACGCCGACCTCATCGTGATCTGGGGCGGCAACCCGGTCCATACCCAGGTCAATGTCATGGCCCACGCGATGGCGGCCAAGAAGCGGGGCGCGAAGCTCGTCGTCGTCGATCCCTATCGCACCGCGACCGCCGAAAAGGCCGACCTGCACGTTGCGCCTCGTCCGGGCACCGATGGCGCGTTGGCGTGCGCGATGATGCACGTGCTGTTCGCCGAGGGCTTCGCCGACCGGGACTACCTGCGCCGCTACACCGACCGGCCCGCTGAGCTCGAAGCGCACCTCGCGACGCGAACGCCGGAATGGGCGGCCGAGATCACCGGGTTGTCCCCCGCGGCGATCGTCGAGTTCGCCCGTCTGTATGGACGCAACCCCAGGAGTTTCATCCGCTGCCACCACGGCTTTTCGCGGTCGCGCAACGGCGCGGCCAACATGCACGCGGTCGTCTGCCTGCCAGCGGTGACCGGCGCCTGGCAGCATCCGGGCGGCGGAGCGCTCTACGGCCACACGGGTATCTATCCGCTGGACCGCACGCTGATCGAGGGTCTCGACCTCGAGGACAAGACGGTGCGCGAGCTCGACCAGTCGCGCCTCGGACCGATCCTGACCGGTGACGCGGAGGCATTGAAAGGCGGAGTCCTGGTGACGGCGATGCTGGTGCAGAACACCAATCCCGCGATGGTCTGTCCCGACCTCAATCTCGTCCACGCCGGGCTCGCGAGAGAGGATCTGTTCACCTGCGTGCACGAGCAGTTCATGACCGAGACCGCGGCGTTCGCGGACGTCGTGCTGCCGGCCACCAGCTTCCTCGAGCACGACGATTTCTACACCGCCAGCGGCCATACGACATTCCAGGTGAGCGGCAAGCTGATCGAGCCGCTGGCCGAGTCGCGCGAGAACCACTTCGTGATCTGCGAGCTCGCGAAGCGGTTGGGCGCCGAGCACCCCGGCTTCCGGATGAGCGCGTGGGAAATCATGGACGCGACGCTGAAGACATCCGGCATGTGGGACGCGCGGACCAACGTCGAGCGCGGCGGCCAGGACTTCGTACCGCCGTTCGAAACCATGCATTTCCTCGATGGCTTCGAAACACCGGACCGCAAGTTCCACTTCAGCCCGGATTGGACGCGTTTCGGCGGACGCTGGCAGGAGATGCCGGTGCTGCCCGATCACCTGGACGTGATCGACAATGCGACCCCGGACAAACCGTATCGACTGATCGCCGCGCCGGCGCGCACGTTTCTCAATTCAACCTTCACGGAGACGCCGAGCTCGGTAAAACGCGAGCGGCGCCCGACGGCGCTCATCCATCCCGACGACTGCGCGGCGCTCGGCGCCGGCGAGGGCGACCGGGTCGAACTCGGCAATGAGCGCGGTGCCGTCATCGTGCACGTCAAGGCCAGGGAGGGCCAGCAGCGCGGCGTGGTGGTCGTGGAGGGCATCTGGCCGAACCGGTGCTTCGAAAACGGGTTGGGAATCAATGCGCTCACGAGCGCTGATCCCGGCTGGCCGAAAGGGGGCGCAGCGTTTCACGATACGGCCGTATGGATACGCCGCCTGGCGTAGCCGGGTGACGCCGTTGATGCCGATCGGGTACCCGTATGTCGAGTAAGCTCACCCGGCGCGAATTTCTCGCCATGTCGGCGGGCGCCACGACGCTTGGGTTGAACGGATGCCTGGGTTCGACCAGCCTCTGCGTCAGCGATCGGGACGGGCTGACCTGCGTACTGCCCGCCCCGGAAAGCGCGCCTTTCGACACCGTCGTCGTGCTGATGATGGAAAACCGCTCGTTCGACCATATGCTCGGGTGGCTTCCGGGCGCGAATGGGCGTCAGCAGGGACTGTTTTACGCAGACAAGGCGGAGACGCTTCACTCCACGTGGCCGCTCGCCCCCGATTTCCAGGGATGCAACTACGCGGACCCCGACCACACGTGGCAGGGGATTGCAACGCAATACGCCAACGGCCGGTGCGACGGCTTCCTCAAGACGGCGGAGATCGGCGATCGCTTCCCCATCGGCTATTACACGCAGGCCGACCTGCCGATACTGAGCGTGCTCGCGTCGAATTACACGACGTTCGACAACTATTTCTGCTCGATGATGGGGCCGACCTGGGAGAACCGCCTCTACCAGCTCACGGGTACGACGCAGGTGGGGATGGACATCGTCATCGACCATTTTCCGACGACGGATGCCGAGCGGCCGTGCGTCATCCAGTCCGCGATCTTCGACCGGGTGCGCGGGGCCGGGCTGACGGCAGGCTACTACTACCACGGTGAGCCGATGACCGGGCTCTTCAAGAGCAAGCGGTACGACGACATCTCGTTTTCCATCTCCCGGTTCTGGGAAGACGCGCGCAGGGGAACGCTCGCCAACGTCGTGTTCGTCGACCCCGACTACACCGACGACGCCGAGGACAACGGCACATCGAACGACTATCACCATCGCGGCAGCGTGCTCGTCGCCGAGGATTTTGTCGCGAAAGTGCACAACGCTCTGCGAGACAGCCCGCAATGGGATCGCATGGTGTTCGTGCTCAACTTCGACGAGCACGGCGGCTTTTACGACCACGTCGCCCCGCCTCCGTGCCAGGACGACACTTTGCAGGTCGGCGCCGGTCCGTTCCCCGACCTGAAGCGCCTGGGGTTTCGAGTTCCGGCGATCGCGATGGGGCCGTTCGCGCCTCGCAAGATCGAGAAGGCGGGCCCGTACGAGCACTGTTCGATCCTGAAGATGATCGAGTGGCGATGGGGGCTAGAGCCTCTGACGTTGCGCGATCGTTACGCGAAGAACCTCGCCGAAGCCCTCGATTTCACCACGCGTCGCGCACCAGTCGCCTTGCCGGTCTTTACCGTCCCGCCGGCAGCGACCGGCGCACAGTGCGTCCCTCCCTAGGCGGTTCGCTCGAAGGCGGTAATTCTGAACGCCTGACGCGCATCGCGCGGTGTCGATGTCGTGCAGTCCTCATTGGACGCAATCGCGGTCGAGGACCTTCGTCACCGCCGCCGCAAAGGCGTCCATCGTGCAGGCGAAGCCCGGCGCCGCTGCGCTGCAGCCCGGAAGGCGAAGGGGGGTTTTCACCGGCGGCACGTCGAGCGAAAGCGGCACGACGTTGCGCATCTGCTCCAGCGATTGTGCGACGTAGGAAGTATAGACGAGCTGCGTCCCATCGGATCTCGCCTTGATTTCGAACATCAGTGCCCCGGCCGGCGGTGTCTGATTGCGCTGGTAACCCGGCTGCAGCCAGCTCGCATCGAGCATGCCTGCGAGATTGAAAATGTTGGTGTCGTGGCCGACGTAGGCGACGAACTTCGCGTCGCGCACCGCGCTTTCCGCCTGCCCAAGGCTGGAGGAGCGCTCCGACGCGACCGCCTGCGCCACTCGCAAGAGCAGCGCCGACCCCATCTTCCTTGCGAGGTAGGGCGTGCGCTGCATCAGGTCCATCGCCTCGGTATGCAGACGCAGCGTCTGTTGCATCTTTTCAACCGTCGCTCGACCCCACCCAACCTCGTCGGTCGGCTTGCCGTCGGCGTACTCGAGCAGCAGCAGCTCCGACGCGGTGTCGGCAATCGCGAGTGCCCCGAGCAGGGCGATGCCCGAGCCATCGATCCGGGGGGACATCATCGTCGGCAGGTCCGGTAGCGCGCAGCGCTCGCCTTTGCCGTAGGCGGTGCACACCGCGGGCTTGCAGCAGCCGATCACGGACTGCAACGCGTCGAACGGGGCCTTGAACTCGCGGGTGAGCGTGTTGAGGTCGCCGGCGACGCGTTCGAGCACCTGCGTCTGCGCCACCATCGGATCGATTTTGCACACGCCGGCCGCCAGCGGGTGGTAAAGCCCGTCGACGTCGACGTCGCCGCGCGTGCGATACGCGATGCCGCACGCGCCTCCGGACAAGCCTTCGATCAGCGCCTGGGCAGTCGCCTTCGTGCGCTCGACGACGTCGGCATCGATGTAGACGCTGCCCGGCGCGGGACAGCCTTCGGCCGGCATCGCGCCTTGCGCCGCAAGGTACTGCCGATAGTAGCGCCCCATCTGCGTGGCGAGGAGCGCTCCGCGCGACGTCAGATTGCCGATCGGGTCTTTCCAGCCGGGCCACGCGTCGTTGGACCAGCCGGCGAGCACCGCCGGCGCGACGGTCGGTGTGCGCACGCCATGGCGGCTGACGATCACCACCCTTTGCAGCGTTTCCTGGCCTTGCGCGAAAGCGGGGGCGCAAAGCGTCAGCGGGACCACGATCGCCAACACCCGCAAGCATCGATGCATCGACCGCACCTCTCCGTCGAAGGTCCAGCCCAAAGCATAGCAGCGAGACCACATCGCTCGCTCCGGCGCGGTCGGCCACCGTCCGCGGTGCGCTCGTCACCAACGACTTCACGAGCCTCGGACCGACCAAAGCCTTTTCGGTCGGGTACTTCGCGTTGCCGACGAATATCGTTACCTATTCGCGGACCGCATTTTCTGCGGCGTCCGAAGTCGAACGACTTCGACGCTCGAGCTAGCGCAGGAGTCCGTCAGAGCCCGGCGACTGCGAGCCTCGGGGGTGAATTGTTCCGGGCCAGGGTTGGGAAGCTAGCGTCGGCGAAAGTGTATCCAACCGGTGGCCAGAAGCATGATTCCAAGTAGCACGTACATCCACTGCGACATCGTCGGGACGTTTGCGATCGGTGTCGCCCTCGTATTGGTGAATGTGCAGGTCATTACTTCATCGGCCGCCACTGCCACGTTCGCCGTCGCCGTGCCTCTATTCACAGTGCTGCCGTTCGAGCAGGTCAGCCCGGTCAGGTTCCAGCCTGCGGGCACGGTCTCCGTCACGTTGTAGGTGCCCGGCGCCACGGAAGGGAATGCCGTCGCGTTGCTGCCCGTGCCGCTGGCCGTCAAGATGGAGAACGATTGCGCGCCGGTATAGCTGAAGGTCCCGTCGCCACCGACCGTGTTCTTGATGATGGTGATCGACCCGTTACCGGGGGCGAGGGGAAGGCCGGTACCAGGGTAGCCGGTGCACGCGGCGGCGGACACGGTGCTGGTGTCCAGCGTCACTGCGGCATTGCGCGCCAGGACTCTTCCGCCGGACACGCCAGCGCCGGTATTCAGGATGATGCTGGAGAGCGCGACAACGTTTCCGACGAATGCAGTTGAAGTACCGAGCGTCGCTGAGCTGCCGATCTGCCATGACACGCCGCAACTTGTAGCTGCGCCGCCGTTTATTACGCTGACCTGCGCACTGCTCGCGGTCGTGAGCGTGCTCCCGATCTTGAAAATGAACACCGCCGCGGGATTGCCCAGGGCATTAAGGGTGAGCGTTCCCGTAAGCTGCGCCGAGGTAGAAAAGCAATAGGTGCCCGGCGTGAGCGTCATCCCACCCAGGTCCAGACCCGTCAGATCGGTATTGCACGTTTGGCCTGCCAGAGCATTGTATGCCGTGGCGAGATCAGTCTTGGCTCCCGCCGCGGCCGCGGCAACGTTTGTAGTTCCCGTGACAATGCAGGGGCCGGTGATCGAACTCGCGTCGCTCGGCGAGATGCCAAGATTTCCGACGATAGTGGCCGTGGTGGTGCAGGTCACCGCTGAGCCAGCCAGGACCGCATAGGGTTGGGCCGTACCCAGATAAGTCTGCGCCAGCGCGGGTGCCGCAACCAGGAGAAGCGCGACGAACCGCACGCTTGCTGATAGAGGCAACCGGATCAATCGAATGAGGATGGCGC
Source organism: Betaproteobacteria bacterium (assembly GCA_039931775.1). Classification (GTDB taxonomy): domain Bacteria; phylum Pseudomonadota; class Gammaproteobacteria; order Burkholderiales; family Casimicrobiaceae; genus CAIWHR01. The sequence continues at coordinate 42,042 of JBDTRG010000007.1, forward strand.
CCATCGGGAATGCTTCGGTATCTCGCTTTTCCGATGTAACTGTTTCTAAGCTATTGCTCATGCAATCTCCCGATCGACACGCCACGTCAACATGCGTGGGATGGTGGAACGGTTCAAGTACGTTTACGGTTCGATCGCATTGCCCAGAGCCCGACGAAGCGCCGGGCGCTGCACAAAGCGCGATCCTCGGCCGCAGCCAACCGGACACTGTTCGTATAATCGGCGAGGGCGGCGCGGGTCTGTACGCTACCCAACATAAAGTCCGATTCGGCAAGATCCCCCGGAGCGGGGCTTGCGACTTTCAGACGGGTCAACGGATGTCAGATCGAAATGTGGGAAAGCAGGACCCATGTCGGATTCAGCCGCCGCTGCACTGGATTATTGTATTTGACATAATAACAATTATGCGACAATAAAGGATAATGTCCCGAACGAAATTCGCTCCGGCGATTGGAGCGCTCTGAGCCGACGGTGTCGGCATCAAAAGTTTCGTCATGACGGTATTCATGAAACGAGCCGGCGCCACGGTTCCAGCGCCAAACGCCTTACGCTCCTGCGCGACACCACCGCTGGCCCTACAGCTACTTTGGCGCGCACGTCGATGAACGCGCGCAAACGAAACGACCTGACTTGATTGCACGGCCCTTCGCCCGGACTATGCGCAACCCGTTCAGCGGTTGTTACTCGGTATGTACGCTATCAGACAGAGCAAGGCGCGACGTCGGCGCATGCTGTAGCTGGTTGCTCGCTCTCTCCTCCTTGGCGTGCAACCAAGGCGACTGTCCGTGACGGATCCCCCGTCGTCGGGCGAGTCCGGGTGCCGCCCTATACCGTAGGCGACGGCATCGGCAAATTTGGCTCGGTGACACTTAGCCCGTCGCCGAGCCTCTTTTTTTGCCACAGGGACTCTTTGCATCGCATAAGGCGCGATTGATCGACGATGTACTCCGGTTTGTCCGCTCGGAAGCAAAAAATGATTCACGAACGCCCGACCTGCCTCAGTTCATGCCTGACTCTCCAAGGCCCGAACCAGAGCTAATCCGCTAGCGCCGCGTTGACCAACCTACCGTTTGCCTGGGGGCGCCAACGAAGCGATCGATCGCACCGTCAGAGCCCCATCGGGCACCCCTAGCGTAACGGGTAGCCAAAGCTCGCCATCGTCGATGCTGCGAGCTCGTTGAACTTCGTCACGTTCTCGGGCGTCCATTCGATCGCGGGACTCGACGTGGGATCGTCCGGGGCCACGGCTTCACGCGAATACTGCTGCGGCAGGCCGCAGAAATCGAGAAGGCCGGGAAGCGTCTCGTCCGTAACTTCCTCGATCCTGATCACACGCTTGTTCTCCTCCGGGACGCGCTCGAGACGCCGCGCGATATTTGCGTTTACGTAATTCCAGAACCAGCTGATCTTCTGCACGCGATCGAAGCGGCTCCAAGCGGAATGGGCCGGGTCCGAGGGCAAGGGGACGGGTTTCGCGAGCAGCCACGATATCGCCGGCGCGATCGTCAGCCCGTCCGGGTAGGTCGAGGAGTCGCGCCTCGACCACGACCGTACGCATGCGTATCCGTCTCGCACGAGGTGAATGAATCTTGCATGGGGAAACCTGGCTAGCAGGTAGTTGACGAAGTTGAAGCCGAAGGCGTTGGCGTCGCAGTAGGCGATGCCATTCGCCTGGCACCAGGCGATCGCCTTGGCCCGGCCGGCGAAACAACCGTTCATCAGCGCCAGCATCTGCGTGTCGAGGTCGAATGTGCGCTGCATGAACTCTTCGCGCCCACCGTGGTACAGGTACGCATTGAACTCGAGCATGCATCCCAGATTCATGCGCTTTCCGACGAACGACGGCGGCCCCGAGCGCAGCGCCCCGATCCCTTCGTGCGTGGAAAGCGTGTTCGGCACCGATTCAAAGACCTTCCACAGCGTGTGTGTCCCGCACCGACCCGTCCCGAGGACGAAGACCAGCGGAGCCTTGGCGTCGGGCATCGCTAGGCCTCCGTCGTGGAGCGGGTGAATTCAGAACCGCGTGCGGCGACTGCGGAGTCGATGAACGCGACGTCGTCGGCCGACAGGTATTGCCGATAATTGCCTACCTTGCCGACGCGCACCTTGTACGCCTCGGGATCGCCCGCACGCGCCGGGCGCAGCGCGTCGTTGCGGAAGCGGTCCTCGACCTCGGCCTTGCGCAGATTTTCGAACCGGCAATAGTCGACGGCCGCGTCGATCGTCGCCCGCGGCACGTCCGCGCCGAGAAACGCGAGCGCGCGGGAAAGCGTGCCGGCGGTGTCCCGATGCAGCGCCTCGTAGGTCAGGAATTCGAACGCCGCCGGGATGTCCCGGCTCGCCTCCCAGATGCGGTAGAACGCGAGGATCTTTTCGACACCGTACGCGTCGTGCCGGACGAACTCGGAGATCGGTCCGGAATAGACGTTGATGCGACGCGAGGCCTGGAAGTATGCAGACACCAGGTTGTCGCGCACGTCGCGCGCCATCAGCAGCACGCGCAATCCGCGGTAGGCGGAGCGATCGACGGACATCTGCTGCCAAGGTATGCCGGCGACCAGCGCGGTTTGATCGTGATCGAAGGCCGCGACCGGCAATCCCGCGGCGCCCGTGAGCACTTCGGTGTCCAGCATCAAACGTTCGGGCAATCCGAAGTGGTCAACCAGCGCCTTGCCGATGAGCGCACGCAGCCAGGTTCGACCGGCCTTCGGATAGGAAACCAGATACGCGTCGGCCACACCCATTACCGCGCGTCCCGCGACGACGCGCCGGACCGGGGCAAGTGTGGGTGGCGTTTCCGTCGTTTCAGTCACGCAGCACCGCCAGCGCCTGGTCAATTCGATTCGCGCAAATAATCTTCATTCCATCAATGGTTTGCTTTGGTTTGTTGAGACTTGGGATCAACGCTTGCTTGAAGCCCAGCTTGGACGCCTCGCGCAGACGCTCCTGGCCGCGCTGAACCGGCCGAATCTCACCGGCGAGCCCTACTTCACCGAAGACCAGCGTTCGCGCCGGCAGCGGCCGGCCGGTCAACGACGAATGCACCGCGAGCAGGATCGCGAGATCGGCAGCCGGCTCGTTGATCCGCACCCCGCCGACCGCGTTCACGAAGACGTCGTAGCCGCCGGTTTCCACTCCGCCGTGGCGATGCAGGACCGCAAGCAGCAGCGACAGGCGCTGCGGATCGAGGCCCACGGACAACCGTTTCGGCATCCCACCCTGCACCGGATCCACCAAGGCTTGAATTTCGACCAGCAACGGCCGCGAACCTTCGAGCGTCGCGACCACCGCCGACCCGGCGACACTTTCGCCGTGCTGCGACAGAAAGAGCGCCGACGGATTGGCGACCCCGCGCAAGCCCCGCTCCGTCATCGCGAAGACGCCGAGCTCGTTGGCCGCACCGAAGCGGTTCTTGATCGCGCGCACCAGGCGAAAGCTCGAATGCGTGTCGCCTTCGAAATAGAGGACGGTGTCGACGATGTGCTCGAGCACCCGCGGACCGGCGATGGCGCCTTCCTTCGTCACGTGGCCGACGAAGATGACGACGATGTGCCGCTGCTTGGCGAGCCTCGTCAGCTGCGCCGCGCACTCGCGTACCTGGGCGACGCTGCCCGGTGCCGAGGTGAGGGCTTCCGTGTAGGCCGTCTGGATCGAATCGATGACGACGACTTCCGGCGCTTCCGTGCCGATCGTCGCGACGATCGCTTCGAGCTGAACTTCGGCGAGCAGCGATACCGGTGCGTTGATGAGGCCCAGCCGTTGCGCGCGCAACGCGACCTGCTCGACGGACTCCTCTCCCGTGACGTACAACGCTTTCTTGTCGGCACCGATCGCTGCCATCGCCTGCAGCAAGAGCGTCGACTTGCCGATCCCCGGATCGCCGCCGAGCAGGATGACTCCGCCCGGGACCAGCCCGCCGCCCAGCACCCTGTCGAATTCCTCGAGCCCGGTGGGAAATCGCGGGCTTTTCTTCGCGTCCACACTGCCGAGCGATCGCACCGCACTCGCCTTGCCGGCGACGGTCTGGAACCGTGTCGCCTGCGGCGTCGCGATGGTCTCGACCAGCGTGTTCCATGCGCTGCAATGCGGACACTGGCCCTGCCATTTCGGGCTCTGGCCGCCGCACTCGGTGCAGCTGTAGACGGTCTTGGCTCGTGCCATGCGCAGAGGTCCCGTCAACGGACCAGCATCAGGACTTCGCCGAGGGTCCGCGCACCGGGCGCGACCCACTGGAGCGCGGCCGAGGCGCCGAGCACGACGATCGAAATCGCGGTGAAGGGCTTCCACGTCGACCGTAGCACGCTGCCCTCCCAATCCGGTTCACCCATTCGACGCACGCTCTTGACGAGTCCCCCGGCCAACAACCCGCCGAACGCTGCATCGACCAGCATGCCCGGGGCTGCCAAAACGAGATAGGCCACCCCGCCGGCGGCGACCGCGAGAACGACGAGTGCGACGAACCCAACGACGACGAGCACGATGCCGCCGTCGTCGCTGGCGTCGAGTGCGTCGCCCGCGCCGGACAGTACCGAATCCACCGGCGCCTTGCCCGCCGACGCGAAATCGAAGGCCCCGCCGGCCCCCGCGCCGCCGAAACGCCCGCCGCCCCCGACGGCGTCCCCAGGCCCAAGACGAACCCCTCCTGCGCCCCATGAGCCGCCGGGGTACGGCGATCCGGTGGCATCGAGCGCGTTGCCGAAATCGCCGCCGGCAATGGGCCGGACGCCGACGTACGCAAGCCAGAGCCGCACGCAGGCGAAGAACACCGCATAGGCGAAGACGAGCGCGATGAGCCAGCGCAAGGACATCGAATGGAGCGGAATCGCAAGCAGCAGTGCATTGGTGAGGAAGCCGGCGCCGAACGTCGCCGCGAGCATGAGCGCCATGTGCCAGCGCAGCCAGAACCTGTGGACGAAGCGCTGTTTCAACTCCTGCCGACGTGCCTCGATCAATTCGAGCCGCTGCTTCGCGGCGCTCGCGCCGGTTGCGGCCGGGCCTGCCGCGATCGACGGCGTGCCCATCGTCAGGACAGCTCGTCGGGGGTGGCGACCGCCGTCCCGAGCTTGCCCACGACGACACCCGCTGCCTCGTTGGCGACGCGCACCGCGGAATCGAGGTCGGCGCCGGCCCCGAGCAGCACACCGAGCGCCGCGATCACGGTGTCGCCCGCGCCGGACACGTCGTAGACTTCGCGCGCAACCGCCGGAATGTTCTCGGCGCCCTGCGCGGTATAGAGGGTCATGCCCTCCTCAGATCGCGTGACGAGCAGCGCGCCCAGGTCGAGTTCGGTGCGCAGTGCCTGCGCTTTCGCCGCCATTTCGGCGTCGTCCTTCCAGCGTCCGACGACCTGCCGGAATTCGCCGCGGTTCGGCGTTACGACAGTCGCGCCGCGGTATCGGGCCCAATCGTCACCCTTCGGATCGACCAGCACGGGTTTCCCGGCCGCGCGCGCGCGTTCGATCATCGTCGCGATGTGCGCGAGCCCGCCTTTGCCATAATCGGAGAGGATCACGAGGTCGGTATCGGCGAGCAGGCGGTCGAAATCGGCGAGCTTGGTCGCCAGCACATCGTGTGACGGCGCAGTCTCGAAATCGATCCGCAACAGCTGCTGCTGGCGTCCGATCACACGCAGCTTGACGGTCGTAGGCACGGCGGCGTCGCGATGGAACGACGTTCGAACGAGGTCGACCGCGAGCAGGCGCTCCAGCGCGGAGCCGGCCTCGTCCGTTCCGATGGCCGACAGAAGCGTGGTGCGCGCGCCGAGAGCGGCGGCGTTGCGCGCGACATTGGCGGCGCCGCCGGGCCGCTCCTCGGTGCGCGCGATCTTGACGACGGGCACCGGCGCCTCGGGCGAAATCCGATCGACATCGCCGAACCAGTAGCGATCGAGCATCACGTCGCCGGCCACCAGAACGCGGGTCGCGCCGACGCGTTTCCGCCAGGTCGAGAATCGTGAGTCGTGGCCGATCATTGGACTTTTGCTATCGGCGTCCGATGGAGAAGTACTCGAGTCCCGCCGCACGCACGAGCGCCGGCTCGTAGAGATTGCGCCCGTCGAATACCAGCGGGTGCTTCAGCGCCCGCTTGATCGCGTCGAAGTCGGGACTGCGAAACTCCTGCCACTCGGTGACGACGACCAGCGCATCGGCGCCGGAGACGGCGTCCATCGGCGACGCGGCATAACGGAGGTTCCGCGTGTCGCCATAGAGGCGCTTCGCCTCGGGCATCGCGATCGGATCGTAGGCGACGACGGCGGCTCCGCGCGCCAGTAATGCCGCGATGATTTCTCGCGATGGCGCCTGGCGCATGTCGTCGGTGTTCGGCTTGAAGGCGAGGCCCCACAGCGCGAATTCGCGGCCCGCGATATCTTCGCCGAGCCGCGTGACGATCTTCTCGACCAGGCGCAGCTTCTGCGCTTCGTTCGCCGCTTCGACCGCCTGCATGATCTTGAGCGGCCGGCCGTGCGCCGTCGCCGTGTGCTGCAGCGCGCTTACGTCCTTGGGAAAGCAGGATCCGCCGTAGCCGACACCGGGGTAGAGGAAATGCCAGCCGATCCGCGGGTCGGAGCCAATGCCCTGGCGGACATGCTCGATGTCAGCGCCCAGCGCGTCGGCTAGATTCGCGAGTTCGTTCATGAACGAGATCCGCGTCGCGAGCATCGCGTTCGCCGCGTACTTCGTCAACTCGGCCGAGCGGACGTCCATCACCAGCAGCCGTTCGTGGCTGCGCTGGAACGGCGCGTAGACCGCACGCATAACGGCGATCGCCCGCTCGTCGTCGGCGCCGATCACGACCCGGTCGGGCCGCATGAAGTCCTCCACCGCGGCGCCCTCTTTCAGGAATTCCGGGTTGGAGACGACCGCGAAGCCTGTCGAAACGCCGCGCGACTTCAACTCCTCGCTGATCGCCGCGTGCACTCGATCCGCGGTCCCAACCGGAACGGTCGACTTGTCGACGATGACCTTGAACTCGTTCATCCGCCGGCCGATGTTCCTCGCCGCGGCGAGCACATACTGCATGTCGGCGGATCCGTCCTCGTCCGGAGGGGTGCCGACGGCGATGAACTGCACGGCGCCGTGTGCGACGGCAGCGTCCTGGTCGGTCGTGAAGCGAAGTCGGTCGGCCGCGACATTGCGCGCGATCATTCCCGCGAGGCCGGGCTCGTGGATCGGAACGCCGCCCTCGTTCAATATCGCGATCTTGCGCGCGTCGACGTCGAGGCACAGCACGTCGTTGCCGACCTCGGCGAGGCAGGTACCGGTGACGAGGCCGACGTAGCCCGTACCGATCATCGTGATTTTCAAGCGGTCGCTCCGAGCGAAACATTGATCGCGTCAAGGGCTGCCACCGGGTCCGGTGCCTGCGTGATCGGCCGGCCGATCACGAGGTAATCGGCGCCGTTGGCCATCGCCGATTCCGGCGTGATGATCCGGGCCTGGTCGTCCTTGGGACTCCCCGCGGGTCGGATGCCCGGCGTGACGAGCTTGAATCGCGCCCCCATCGCTTTACGCAGTCCCGGCGCTTCGACCGCGGAACAGACGACGCCATCGAGGCCGGTGGCCGCGGTGAGGCGAGCCAGCCGCAGCGCCTGATGAGGCGCCGTGTCGGGAACGCCCGTGGCGGCGAGATCGGCGTCGCCGAGGCTCGTCAGCACGGTGACGGCGATCAGTATCGGTTTGGGCCGCCCGGTCTGTGCGGCGGCCGCCTCGACGGCCTTCCTGGCGGCGTCCATCATGGCCGCGCCGCCTGCCGCGTGCACGTTCAGCATCCAAACCCCGAGACGCGTTGCCGCGGCGCACGCCTGCGCGACAGTGTTCGGAATGTCGTGGAACTTCAAGTCGAGGAACACGCGGAAGCCGCGCTCGACCATCCAGCGCACGGGTTCCGGCCCCGCGACGACGAACATCTCCTTGCCGACCTTGAGCGCGCATGCGGCGGGGTCGAGCCGATCTGCCAGCGCCAGCGCGCGCATCGGATTGGCGAAATCGAGCGCGACGATCACTTTCGGGTCATGCATAGCCATCCGGGGTCTCCGTGCGTCGCGGGGAATAGGTTTCCCACTTGCCGCATCCTGGGCAGCGCCAATAGTACTGGCGCGCACGGAAGCCGCAGTGGTCGCATTTGTACATTCCAAGCCGCTTGATGTGCTGGCCGACGAGCTGCTTGACGAGCTCCAGGTCGTGACGCCGCTCGGCCGGCGCGGCCAAGAGTTGCGCCTCCAGCAGCCGGTCGAGGCCCAGCAGCGTGGGGTTGCGCGCCAGCTCGTCCTTGATCAGCGCGCCGGCGGCGGCGGGACCTTCCTCCGACAGCGTCAGCGTGAAGACCGTGTTGAGGAGATCGAGCGATGGGTATTGCTGCTGATAGGCCTTCAGCACGCGCAATGCCTGCGATGTGCTCCCCTGCCGGCGATACGCGTCGGCCAGCCGCTCGGCGACGAGCGACAGATAGGCGGGATTCTGCGACTCGATCCGTTGCCAGGCGTCGATTGCGGCAGCCAGGTTGTCCTGTTGCGCTTCCAGGTCGCCGAGCAACAGCATGGCCCTCGCGCAGGCGCGGTATTCCGCGAGCGCCTGGTCGATGTATCCGCGCGCCGCCGCGAAATCGGACTTGACCAGCGCGGCCTGCGCCAATTCGCAGTGGTAATGCGCCACCTCCTTGAAGTAGGGGCGCTTGGCGATCGCCTCCATGCGCCGCGTCACAGCGATCGCCTTCGGCCAGTCTTTCTCCTGCTCGTAGATCGAGATCAGGAACCCGAGTGACGCGTGTTCGAACGGCGAGCCGTCGAGCCTGGTGAAGAGCTCCTCGGCGCGGTCCAGCAGGCCGGCACGATGAAAGTCCTGCGCAAGCTCGAATACCGCCGCCTGGCGCTTGTCCGCGGGGAGATTCGGGCGGTCGAGGAGGTTCTGGTGCATCCGTGTCGCTCGATCGATCTCGCCCTGCCGGCGGAACAGGCTGCCCAAAGCGAAGTGCAGGTCGATGGTCTGCGGGTCGACCTTGACGACTTCGATGAACGATTCGATCGCCTTGTCGGGCTGCTCGTTCAGCAGGAAATTGAGGCCGCGAAAATACGACAGCGGCAACGCGCGCGACTCGAGCAGCAGATGTTTGATGTCGATGCGCGCGGCCACCCATCCCAGCGCGAAGAACAGGGCCGGGATCGGCAGCAGCCACCACAGCTCGAAATCCATGGGCGCGGACGGTTCAGGTGGCCTGGGAAACGCCGATCGGCACCGGGATCATCGGCGCCCTGGCGGCAGATCGGCGCGCTCGAAGCCGGGTCCGGAACCGGGAGTCGTCCCGGGCACCGTGCCGGTGCGCGACCAATCGGCGGAGGGTGTGGCGTCGCGATTGCGCTGCTCGCGCCGCATCCGGCTCAACTGCCGCGACAGCCGCGCCGAGCGCATCGCCCCGGCGAGCAATCCCGCGGCCGCGCCGATCGCGAATGCGATCAGCACGACGAAGATGAGCGGCGCCTGCCAGCTCCACCAATGGTAGAACTTGAGCGTGACGAGCTCGGAATTCTGAAGCGACAGGAAGAGCAGCGCGAGGAAGAGTGTGAATCCCACCACCCAGCGCAGAACTTGCATCATCACCTCTGCCAAAGAAAACGGGCAGCCACACCCGTGGCGGTGTCAGCAGCCGCCACCGGAGTTGCTGCCCGCACAGCGTTATCCCGTCGGCCTACGCACCGGTCTAGAAGTGTGACACGTCGAGTGATCGGCCTCCCGCAATCGCGCGCTGACGCGCCCTTCGGGCCCGGGCTTCGCCCAGCTCGCTCATGCGGTATTCTTGAAATCGACCCGCTCGCGCAATTCCTTGCCGGCCTTGAAATGCGGGACATGCTTCTCGGGCACCTGCACCTTGTCGCCGGACTTGGGATTGCGTCCGGTCCGCGGCGGGCGATAGTTCAGCCCGAAACTGCCGAACCCGCGAATCTCGATGCGTTCCCCTTTTGCAAGGCTTTCGGCCATCGCGTCGAGGATCATCTTGACCGCGAGCTCGGCGTCCTTCGCCACAAGCTGCGGGAACTGTGCCGCGAGGCGGTCGATCAGCTCCGATTTGGTCATCACGCCGCCTGCTTACTCGGGGGTCTTGTTATCCATCTTGGCCCGGAGCAACGCTCCGAGATTCGTGGTGCCGGAACTCGTTCCCGCCGTGTCGGACTTGACCGTCTGGATCGCCTCGGATTCCTCAGCGTGGTCCTTGGCCTTGATCGACAGGTTGATGCTGCGGTTCTTGCGGTCGATGTTGATGATCATCGCGACGACCGGGTCGCCTTCCTTCAGGTGCGTTCGGATGTCCTCGACGCGGTCGCGCGCGACCTCGGAAGCGCGGAGGTAACCTTCGACTTCGCCGTCTAGCACGATCACTGCCCCCTTGCCGTCGAGCGACTTCACAGTGCCCTTGACCACGTTGCCCTTGTCGTGCGCGGCGACGTAGTTGGTGAACGGATCCCCGTCCAACTGCTTGATGCCGAGCGAGATGCGCTCGCGCTCGACGTCGATTGCGAGCACGACGGCCTCGACATCGGCGCCCTTCTTGTAGTCGCGCACGGCAGCTTCGCCGGCGAGCGACCACGACAGGTCGGAAAGGTGCACCAGTCCGTCGATGCCGCCGGGCAGCCCGACGAACACGCCGAAGTCGGTGATCGACTTGATCTGCCCGGTGACCTTGTCGCCCTTCTTGTGGTTCATCGCGAAATCGTCCCACGGGTTCGACATGCACTGCTTCATGCCGAGCGAGATCCGGCGGCGCTCCTCGTCGATTTCCAGGATCATCACCTCGACCTCGTCGCCCAACTGTACGACCTTGGTCGGATGGATGTTCTTGTTGGTCCAGTCCATCTCGGAGACGTGCA
>JBDTRG010000008.1:0-4613 GCA_039931775.1 Betaproteobacteria bacterium
GAAACGCCGCCGCGCGCCTTGTTCGACGCCGACATCGCGCGCCTGCTGATCCGCATTTTCGCGCGCGGCAAGCACGAGGTGCTGCCGCTCTCCGGTACCCCTGGCACGGAAGCCTAGCCGACGCGCCGAAGTCCTTTACGGACTCCGACCAGCTGCGTCCACTCGGATTCGCGCAGCCAATTCTCCGCTTCGACGGGACCGATCGGCCGGCTCAACCAGAAGCCCTGGACCATGTCGCAACCGAAGGTGCGCAACAGGTTCAGCGTTGCTTCGTCCTCGACGCCTTCGGCAACCACGACGAGACCCATGTTGTGCCCGAGCTCGATCGTCGAGCGCACGATGATCGCGTCGTTCACATCGTGCGCCAAACCCATCACGAACGACTTGTCGATCTTGAGCTCGTGGACCGGCAGCCGGCGCAAATACGCGAGCGACGAGTACCCGGTACCATAGTCGTCGATGGCGAGCTTGCAACCCAGCGCGGCCATACGCTCCAGATTCCTGATCGCGTGACCCGGATCGTCAAGGATGGCGCTTTCGGTGATCTCGAAGGAAATCCACCGTGCTTCGCAGCGTTCCTGCTCGAGAATCGCCTCGAACCGGTCCGGCAAATCGGGGTCGACGAGGTCGCGCGCCGACAGGTTGATCGACACGTTCATCGGCAGCCCCCCGCGTCGCCATTCCGCGCACTGGGCCACCGCACGACCCATGACCCACTGCGTGATTGCGCGGATGTAGCCGGTCTGCTCGGCAAATGGAATGAACTCAGACGGCGGCACGGAGCCCCGCACCGGGTGCTGCCAACGCACCAGCGCCTCGACGTAATGCTCGGTGACCGCACCCAGAGATACCTTGGGCTGGTAGACGAGCGCGAGTTCGTCGTTTTCGACGGCCTTGCGCAGGTCGCTCATCAGGGACAGCCGTTCGAGGCTATGCTGGTCGTAGCGGTCGTCCCAAACGACGATACCGCGATTGCTGCGCTTCGCTTCGTACATCGCCACGTCGGCGCGGCGGATAAGTTTCGACGATTCGTTGCCATGAACGGGACAGATAGCGACGCCGATGCTGGCGCGGATGTCGACGACATGTCCCTCCAGCGTCATCGGCGCTTCCAGCACGCGCAGGATCGTCTCGCCGAGGCAACGGGCGTTGCCGACGCCATCGCCCGGCAACAGCATTGCAAACTCGTCGCCGCCCAGTCTCGCGACGGTGTCGCTCGCGCGTCGGACGACTGCCCGCAGGCGTGCGGCGACTTCCCGCAGCAACAGATCACCAATCGGATGGCCGAGCGTGTCGTTAACGTATTTGAAGTTGTCGAGATCCATCAACAGGACGGCCACAGGCGTGCCGCTTCGGGCAGCCAACGCAAGCCCCTGGTCGAGACGGTCGACGAACAGTGCCCGGTTCGGCAGCTCGGTCAGTGGGTCGCGATAGGCTAGGTCCGAGATCCTCGCTTCGCGCGTGACGATGCCCTGCTGCATTGCGCGAAACGCTATGGCTAGATCGCCGATCTCGTCGTTGCGGGGGGTGGTCGGCACCGGCGTATAGTCGCCGGCCGCGATGCGGCGTGCTACCCCGGCAAGGTCGCGCACCGGACGCCCGATGTTCCGCGCAATGGCGATGCTGGCGATGATCGATACCACGACGCCGAGTAGCGAGATCAGCGTGAGGCGGCGTTGCAGTTGCCAGAACGGCTCGAGCGCCACGGACAGCGGCTCCTGCAGCACCGCCACGACGCGCTCGCTCGATCGCAGCGAAAGATTCAGTACGCGGGTGATCGCCTCGTCGCCATAGATCACACTGCCCTCACCGTCGCGACCGGCGAACCGGTCGGTGGCCATGTCGTCCTGCAACAGTGCGCGCTCCGGTTCGGACAGGGTGCTCGCCTGAAACTGCCAGGGCCCACCATGTTGGCGGGTCAAAAATGAGACTTGCAGACGCGTGAGGCGAAGGAAATCCTGCGCTGATGCATCGTTGACGCCGAATCCGACGGCGAGCCAAGCGATAGGCAGAGGCGCCAGTACCGGTACGATCACGAGTTGGTAGAGCTGACCGCCTACCAGCACCATGGCCGGCGATTGCTGCGAGGCCTCGGCCTTGTCGAGCAATTCCGGAAAGGCGAACGGCTGCCCTGTCGCGCTTTCCATCGTATCGGCGATCACACGCTGGTCGAGCCCGATCAGCATCATCAGCGCTGCGTCGATCCGTTTGCCATGGTTCGCGAGGACCGAGGTCACCGTTGCACTGTCTCCGGTGGAAACGGCTTCGCGGAACGCGTAGTCGGCGGTAAGGAGACGCGCGCCTTGCACCAGTCGTTCCGTATCCTGATTGAGGAAGCGATCGAATACCCGGGCACCCGCGGCAATTTCGGCGCCGCCGGATTCGCGTGCGGCGGCCGTGCCCGCCGATCTGATCAGCACGAACCCGCCGACCTGGACGACAACGAGGAGCAGGAGAAACAGCGCGAGGATTCGTGCCTGAAGGCTGCGAATGGGCACGAAGGGAAAGGTCATGGAGGTGGCCGGCCGGTCTAGCGCTCGCAGCGGCGTAAGGTAGATCCCGAGCGGCATGGGCCGTCCAGAGGCACAATGCGAGCGTCGAACTGCATCGGGAACTGAATCGAACAGGGTGTGGTATACATGGCGAAACAATTCCTGCGCGCGACGCGCGATAGAGCCCTAGGCTGATTACTATTGCTTTTCATATGGTTGTCCAGGAAATCCGCGCACCGTCCCGATGGCCTGGGCCGCTGGTTCTCGTGCGGGGATGTATTGCGCGCGCAACCCCCGCATGACAAAGCAAAATCCCTGCCGTCATGCGATCGGGTGCACAGGGGCGTGAATCTTTGGCGGCCACGGTCCCGCGTGAACGCGCCGCGTGCGCACCTCCGATCGACGATCGCGTCGTGTGCGATCGTGCTGACGATGGCAAGTACACCGTCGTCCGCCGAGTGGCTCTTCGATGTCGATGTCTCCGCGACCTACGACAGTAACCTCACACGGGCGCCGAGCGCGCCCGACATCCGGCCCGATTGGGCGACGACGTTCGATGCCAACACAGGGCAATTCATCGCGCTGACCGGCAATGACGGTCTGACGCTGACCCTCAATGCCCGCGGTGAGCTCTACGATCGCTACAACGGGCTCAATGTCGTTGCGATCGGCGCGACGGCGGTCTACCGGCACAAATTCGGCCTCGGATGGGCCGCGCCGTGGGCGGCGCTGGCGGCGAACGGCTCCTACGACGACTACCGGAGTGACGTGCGCACTGGCGCGCGATTCGGCCTGCGCGCCGAGCTGGGCCAGCGCTTCACCGAGTCCTTCGATGTCGTCGCGGGTGTCGCGTACGATCGCCGCTACGGGCCGCATGGCGAGGCCGTGGTACCCGGCATCTCGGGCAAGGTATTCGATTTGACCGGGCAGAGCGCGTACTTCAGCGTCGGTTATGCCATCAATGACGCGTGGCTGGTCGGTGTCGACGGTTCGATCCGCCGCGGCGACGTCGAGTCCACGTCGCAGCAAGGCCTCGCCGTTTTCCTGGCGTCGAGCGCGATCGCCGAGGATCCGGCATTCAACGACCCTGAACTCTATGCCTATCGTTTGCGTGGGACCACGTCGACTTTGGGGGCGACGCTCAGCTGGGCATTCAGCGATCGGTCGTCGCTCAATCTCCACTACCGCTACGCCTTGACCCATTCGCCGCAAGACCTCGAGTACCGGAGCTATAACACCGGCCTGGTGTTCGCCTATCGTTTTTGACCGAGGAGCGAAATGCGGAAATCGGGGTGGTTCGTCGGATTGGCGCTCGCGATCTGGGTAGGCATTGCGCGTGCGCAGAACGCCGAGATCGTAGCGACCGTCACCGATCAACAGGGGAAACCGGTCTCGGATGCGGTCATCGTCGCGGTTCCCTCCGACGGAAACCTTCGTTTGCCGAGCAGGCCGCCCGAGAATGTCGTCGACCAGGTCGACAAACAGTTCATGCCCAACGTGCAGGTCGTGCTCGTCGGCACGCCGGTAACGTTCCCGAACAACGACAATGTCCGCCATCAGGTGTATTCATTCTCGCCGGCCAAGCGATTCGAATTGCCGCTTTACGCCGGCATGCCGGCACAGCCGATCCTGTTCGACAAGCCGGGTGTGGTCGTGCTCGGTTGCAACATCCACGATTGGATGGTCGGGTTCATTTACGTGTCCGAATCGCCGTATTTCGCGAAGACGGGGCCCGATGGCAAGGCGACGCTCACCGACCTTCCGCCCCGTGCTTACATCCTGCGCGTCTGGCATCCGCAGATGGACGTGGCGGAAGAAACGACGCGCAAGACGGTTGAAGTGACGCGCACGCGTCCGGCCGACGTCGGCTGGACCCTGAAGCTCAAGCCGGAAGTGCGCGTCCGCCGCGCGCCGGTTCCCGATCGGGCCGGGCGATACTGAACGAAAGCAGCGGCGTCTGGAGCGGCGCAGTAGCGGTCGCGCCCCTCGCGCCGCCCCACTAACGTCCGCGGGCCGCGTGCGCCGCGAGCACCGTCGCCACACACGCGGTCAGCTTCGTCGCGTAAGGGATGTGCAGGAACTCGTTCGGGCCGTGCGCATTGGAATGCGGACCCAGCACGC
>JBDTRG010000009.1:0-13027 GCA_039931775.1 Betaproteobacteria bacterium
GGCGCCGGCAGCGCGACGCGGGCGAGTCGCTCGCGCAGCACGAGGACGAGATGCGCATGCTCGCGCGCCGGCGCGGCGAGCGCAAAGCGGACATGGGTGGCGGGCACGCCGGTCGCAACAGCGATGTAGCGCTCGTGCGCCAGCGCCAGTGCCATCTCGAGGATGCCGAGGCCGCGTCCCGTCAGCCATCCGGCGAGCTCGACGGCGAGCCGGTTCACCGCGAACGCGAGCGCCTCGACGCTGGCGACCGGTGCCGGCAGCTCGATCTTTCCCATGTAGCGCGGCGGCGGCACGAACGGCGGCCGCGGGTCGGCTTTGACGCCGCGCGCGCGGTCGAGGAGGGCGACGAAGTCTGCGCCGACGCGCCGCGCGAGCGCCGCGCGCGGCAGCCCGCACGCCTGCCCGAAGGTGGTGATGCCGGCGGCTTTGAGCGTCGCGATGACGGCGGGATCGGCCTCGGTGAGCGCGAGCGGCAGCGGCGCAAGCGCGTCGAGGAAAAAAGTAGGGTCAGACTCGACTTTTCCTTGACCTGCGCGCGACGTATTAAGGGTGCGCGAAAAGTCGAGTCTGACCCCACTTTTTTTGACCCTACTTTTTCCGGCGCGGGCGAAGAGCAGCGCCGCGGTCGGCGTGGGTGCCATCGCCAGGTGCGCGGCAAAGCCCAGTTCGCGCATGCCGCTCTCAAGCCGCACCGTCAGTTTCGTGAGGCCGTCGAAAAGCCGCAGACTGCCGCCGATCTCGACGAGCACGGCGTCGGGCGGCGCGAGCGCGACGGCCGGCGTGAACTGCGTCGCCCACGTCGCAACGGCAGCGAGCGCGGTGGCTTCGGCGCCGGGGTCGCGGTCGCGCAGCACAAGGTCGGACGCCAGCACGAGCGACGCCGAGACGAGCTGTCCTTTGTCGACCCCTGCGGCGTGCGCGGCGGCGTTGGCGACGACGATGCGCGGCGTGCGCCCGCCGGTTGCCACCGCGAAGGGTTTCGCGGCATCAGCCGGCGACTGCCCCCGCGTGAAGACGTCGAGGGGCAGCGATGGCAGGATGACGCATGCCCAGAGCATCGCAGACGCTCATCGGGCGGAGAGCGGGGCCCAGATCGCCGCTTCGGAAAGCCCGAGTTCCGCGAGTTCGGCTGCGCGCAGCTGGGCTTCGTTCGCGCAGAAGAATTCGTCGAGCTGCGGCGGTTTGACCGTCGTTCCGGCGAGCATCGCGTGCGCCTGCCCGCGATGGTGGATCTGGTGCTGGAAGAGATGCGCGAGGAATCGCGTGGCGCCCTCCTGCAGGACGCCGGCGCGCCGCGGCACGGCGACCGGCCGGGCGAGGTCGGCGTCGGTCAACCTCGCGCATGCGGCGACGAGCCGGCGATCGACCGCGTGCTGCGCGTCGGACAGCGCCGCGCAGGTGTCGAACGGCTCCTCGGGCTCGTAGAAGCGGCCGGCATCGAGGTTGGGCGGCTGGCCGCGGAAGCTTCGCTCGAACGCGTCGACGTAGTACCAGTCGACCGTGAGGTTG
The DNA here is from genome assembly GCA_039931775.1 of Betaproteobacteria bacterium. Lineage (GTDB taxonomy): Bacteria > Pseudomonadota > Gammaproteobacteria > Burkholderiales > Casimicrobiaceae > CAIWHR01. The sequence continues at coordinate 1,510 of JBDTRG010000009.1, forward strand.
TGATTGAGCGTCGCCTTGAGCGTGGGGAAGAAGCTCGTCCGCGGCGCGACGAAATCGGTCTGCGACAACCGGCTGCATGCAGCGAGCAACCGGTGGTTAGCCCACGCGTTGTTGCAGGCCATCGTGAAAAAGTGATGGGCGAGAGGGGAGGGAGGCATGAGGTCATCCTGATCAGACGAATACCGGTTGGGCGAGATCCCCGCCGCGGCGCTTCAGCACCCGCACCGCGAGCCGACCCTGCTGCCGCGCAAGTCCCAGTCGCAGCGAGGCGGTGGCGGCGACCGCGCGCTGGCCGGGGCGCCGCCACAGCACGCCCCAGGTGCGGCCTTCGCGCGCGGCGACCGCGAGCCTGCGCATCGCGCGATCGTCGTGCGGGCCGAGCCACGCGAACGCGGCGCCGCATTCGGGCGCGCGCAGCGCCTGCTCGTAAGCCCACAGCTGATCGGCGGAATTGCGGCAGCGGACGATGAGCAGTCGGGCGAGGTCGAGCCCGCCGGTGGCGAGCGCCGGCGCGTACGGCACGTGCGGCGGCGCGATCCAGACGACGTCGCGGCGCTGCGCCTGCAGCCGCGCGAGCGCGGGCAGCATCAGGCGAATCTCGCCGATGCCCTCGCGCTCGAGCACGATCTCGGTCAGTGCGCTGCCCGGCCAGCCGCGGCCGGGCAGCACCGCGTCGAGCGCGGGGAAGCCCGACGGCAGCGCGGCGGGCTCGGGCGCGCAGTCGCCGCCGCGCCAGATCGCGGGGTTCGACAGCACGGTAGCGAGCGCGTGATTCATCGCAAGCGAAGTAACGCTAGGCGGAGCAAGGCTTAAGCGGAGCCCGCCCCCATCGCCTTCGCCGCGCGGCGTTCGAGCTCGTCGGGCGGGACATCCTCGATATGGGTGGCAAGATACCAATGGTAGCCGAACGGATCGTCGATGCCGCCGGTGCGATCGCCGTAGAACTGATCGGCGACCGGCCGCACGAGCTTCGCTCCCGCGGCAACCGCCTGCGCGACCTGCGCGTCGACGTTCTCGACGTAGACCATCAGCGAAATCGGCGAGCCGCCGAACGCGCGGGGGCTCTTCGCGTTCATCTCGGAATTTTCGTCGGCGAGCATGATCGGCGAGTTGCCGATCCTGATCTCGGCATGGCCTATCTTGCCGCCGGGAGCGGGCATGCGCATGAGCTCGACGGCGCCGAGCGCTTTTTTGTAGAACTCGATCGCGCGCGTGGCGTCGTCGAGGATCAGGTACGGCGTGACGGAGTGATAGCCCTCGGGGATCGGTTTTACGGCCATGGTGCGGTCTCCTTTGACGATTGCGGTGGATGGAAAAGTAGGGTCAGACTCGACTTTCTTCGACCTGCGTGCGAGGCACTAACGGTGGCGAAAAGTCGAGTCTGACCCTACTTTTCTCGCTACGCGGCCGGCCAGTGCTTCGCAAACACCGGGGCCACTTTGGGATGCGCTTCGATGTGCGAGAGCGTTGCGTGAAACGCGGGACGCACCTTTTTGAGGTGCGCCCGCGATCCCGACCATTTCGACACGACGGCGGCGAAGAGATCGAGCGTGCCGATCTCGTTGCCGCCGAGATACGGGCGGGCGGGAAAGAGGTCGGCGAACATCTCCCAGTAACGGTGCAGGCGCGCCCGCGTGCCGGCGCGGATGCGCTCGAGCGTCGCCTCGCCGGCGTTCTCGCACCAGCGCTCGGGATAATCGATGACGCCGATCGCCGCGTAGCAGTTCGCCGCGATGAACACCAGTCCGCGGATCGCCTGCGCCCGCGCCGAATCGTCGCGGGGCAGGAGCCCGCTGTCCGGATGCATGCTGCCCAAGTGAATCAGGATCGCCGCGCTTTCCGTCAGCGCGCTGCCATCCGGCAGCACGAGCGTCGGTATCTGCCCCAGCGGATTCACCTCGAGGAGTTCGGCGAACGCGTCGTTCTGCGCCCACGACGCTGTCTCGACGAGACGGCAGGGAGTGCCGATGATCGCGAGCGCGGCTTCGATCGCTGCCGACCCCGAGCCATTACTGCCGTATAGCGTGTACATCACATCTCCTGTTGTGGTATTCGGCGCATCGTGGAGAACTTGCTGCGGGAAACGCGCTTACCAGCCGCGACCGTTGCGCACGAGCCCGACGGCGATGCCCTCGATCGTGAGGGGAGTCTTTTTCGGATCGATGACGATCGGCGCGAAATCCGGATTTTCGGCGACGAGCAGGATCTGTCCGCCGCGGCGTTTCAGGCGCTTCACCGTGACCTCGTCGCCACCCCATCCGGGGAGCCGCGCGACGACGATCTGTCCCGAGCGCGCATCGGCGCTGCGATGCACGGCGAGCAGATCGCCGTCGAGGATGCCGGCGTCCTTCATGCTGGGGCCGCGCACGCGCAGCAGGTAGTCGGCGCGCGGCGCGAACAGCGCGGGGTCGAGCCGCACGTGCGCCTCGATGTGCTCGGTGGCGAGGATGGGGTTGCCGGCGGCGACGCGACCCACGAGCGGCAGGCCGGTGCCGGGTAGCTCCGGCATCTCCGTCAACCGCAGGCCGCGCGACGCGCCGGGCGTGAGCTCGAGTGCGCCTTTGCGGGCAAGCGCGCGCAGGTGGTCTTCCGCCGAGCTCGCCGTGCGAAAGCCCAGGCCCGCGGCGATTTCGGCGCGCGTGGGCGGCATGCCCGTGGACTCCAGGTGCCGGCGAATCCAGTCGAGGACCTTCTGCTGGCGGGCGGTGAGCGCAGATGGGGATACGGAGGCAATCACTCGGCAGTCTCCCAGGTCGACGTGCGAATACCGTATAGATATGCGGTATCGGCATTATAGGCGGCGGGCCATGGCTGTCAACCCGGGGATGGAAAAAGTAGGGTCAGACTCGACTTTTCCTCGACCTCCGCGCGAGGCATTAAGGGTGTGCGAGAAGTCGAGTCTGACCCTACTTTTTCCGGCAAACCGCCCGATCCCCGGGTTCGTCGGATGAAAGATCCGGGCGCGCCCATGTCCGATGTTGACGCCGGGCCTGCGACAGCGTGCAATGAACGCTGGGCGCCCGTCCGAGCCGCCTCTCGCAAGCGGGGGCCCATCGCAGTGAAACCAGGACCGCGCAACCGGTCCGCGCAGCGATCGACCGCTGTTCCGCCACCACCGCACCAAGGAGCGTTGACCATGGCCACAAAGTCCAAGCCAAAATCCACCGCGAGGCCCGCCGCCTCGAAAAAACCGGCAGCGAAAAAGGCAAAACCCGCCGCGGGGCCCGCGCCGAAATCCGCTCCGGCCTCCGCAGGCATGTTTGCGATGCCCGATGCTGCGCAGCTCGCCAAGTATGCGAAAACGCTGACGCCCGAGCAGGCGTTCGAGCTATACCGCGCGAACGCGCGCATCGCGCTCGACGTGATCGATGCGGCGATCGAGAGCACGGCCAAGATGCGCAGGCTGCAGTTCGAGGGCGAGGAGACCGCGCGCACGATTCAGAGAAAGGCGGCGCGCCACGCGGCCGAAGCGGGCGACGTACCGGCGCTGATGGCCGCTGGCCAGAGCGTGACGCAGGAAGCGGTCGAGCGGTCGATGGCCTACTGGGGCCAGATGTTCGAGCTCGTCGTCGAGATCCAGAAGCGCCTGTTCACGCTGATGGAAGGCCAGATGGCCGACGTGCCGGGCGTCAAGCAGGCCAAGGCGGCGATGGCGATGATGCCGGACATGACCAAGATGCAGAACGTCGTGCAGGCGATGCAGGGGGTGATGTCGTCCGGCGGCTCGGCGTTCGAGTCGATGCAGAAGGTGATGGCCGACTTCGCGCGGCTCTCCGGAGGCAGGCGCTGACCCGGCATCGCGGTCGCGCTCGGCCGTCAGGCACGCGGATTGCTGATCAACGACGCACGGACACATCGGTGTCCGTGCGCCGGGCCGTGTGCCGCAAGGGGGTAAGCGTATGAAGTCGTTTGATTTCGAAAAGATTTCCGTCGAGGATGCGCGCAAGGCGTACGACGGCGAGGCAAAGCACGCAAAGAAGGCCGATCACACCGCCGAGCGCGCGCGTGATCCGAGCCCCGTGCTCCAGGACACGACCGTCGCATGGATCGCGGAGTTGCCGATCGAAGTACGCCCTCTCGCTTTGGCGCGACAGTTCCCGCGCATCGCGAACGGCATCTGCGACATGTGGCGCCGCGTGGCGCGCTGCGAGGAGTATCTCGAGGCGCTGGTCGTCGATCGCCGCGGCGATCGCGGCGGATTTCCGGCCGATGTCGCGCAGGAGTTGACCGCGCTCAAGAATTTCTACGCCGAGCTGCATCCTTCCGATCGCTCCACCTGGGATCTGGTCGAGCGCAGCAAGTAGCGCGCACCCTTTCCGATCCGGCCCTCGCGCGGCACGTCTCTCGCGGTCTGTAGTACACGGCACCCTCGCGGGTGGTTCCTGCCGTGGCATGGGTCTTGCTGAACTCATGGCACGTCGGCACGCACTACCCTCCCTCGTCGGGACGCGTCGCCGGCGCCACTATGGAGCGATCGCGTCTCATCGGGAATTCCAACCGCACCGTGCTTCGGAGCCGGTTCGCGCGCCGCTTCGTGCTGCTGCTGATGGTGGCCGCGCTTCTTCCGATCGCCGTGACGGCGATCCTCACCTATGTTCCGGCGCGCGATGGCTTCGTGGCCACGCTGACGACGATATTCCTTCCGGTGACGGCGTTGGCGCTGCTCGTCGTGGCGCTCCTCAGCGTGCGCGTGGTACGCCGGATGCTCCATCCGCTCGAAAAGCTGATCGACGGCACGCGCCGCGCCGGAAACCAGGATTTCTCGATCCGCCTGGATGATTCCGGCGACGACGATCTCGGCGAGCTGGCGACGTCGTTCAACTCGATGGCGTCGAGGCTGGGGAGCCAGTTCAACGCGCTCACTACGCTGACCGACATCGACGACGCGATCCTCTCGCGCCACGACCTCGACCGCGTCGTCGATACGGCACTGAAGAGGATGCGCGACATCGTTCCCGCCGACATCGTCAGCATCGCCATCGCCGACCGCGCCGCGACAGGGAGCCTGCGCATCACCACACGCGATCAGCGCAACGACGGCGCGCTCGAGCACGAGTGCTCGACGCATTCGGCCGACGGCACGGCGGAGCTTCTCGGCCATCCGAACGGTCAGTGGATCGACCGCGCGGCGGCGATTGCGCCCTGGCTCGCGCCGGTGGCAAAACAGGGCGCCGCGTCGATGCTGGTGCTGCCGATCGTCTGGCAGAACGCCGTCATCGGTACCGTGGTGCTGGGTTTCCGGGAGGCCGCGACGCTCACCGACGAGGAACGCGCCCGCGCCCGGATGCTGGGCGATCGCGTCGCCGTGGCCTTCGCAACCGCGAACCGGGACGAGCAGCTCTACTATCAGGCCAATTACGATGCGCTGACGTCGCTGCCGAACCGCCTCTACTTCAAGGACCAGCTCGCGCGAAGGCTCGTGCAGGGCCAGCGCGAGTCGCGGCCGTTTGCGCTGCTCTTCATCGACCTCGACAAATTCAAGATCATCAACGACACGCTCGGCCATGCGGCGGGCGACGCCGTGCTGCGCCAGACCGCGGAGCGCCTGAAGCAGTGCGTGCGCGAGACCGACACCGTGACGCGTATCGGCGGAGACGAGTTCACGATCATCCTGTCGCAGATTCGGTCGACCCGGGATCCGGAGTCCGTCGCCGAACACGTCATCGAGTCGCTGGCCAAGCCTTTCGTTCTCGAAGGCAACGAGCACTTCCTGAGTGCCTGCATCGGCATCGCGCTCTATCCGGCCGATGGAATCACCGCGGACGAACTGCTGCGCAACGCGGACACGGCGATGTACCGCGCGAAGGCGCAGGGACGGGGCCGATACGTCTACTTCGAGGAACGGATCAACGTCGCGGCGCACGCGCGGCTGTCCGTCGAGCGCGAGTTGCGCCAGGCGATCGAGCGCAACGAATTCAGCCTGTGGTATCAGCCCCAGCAGGACTTGCGTACCGGCCGCATCTTCGGCGCGGAGGCGCTGCTGCGCTGGGACCGTCCCGGCCGGGAGCAGCGATTGCCGGCAGAATTTCTCCAGATCGCCGAGGAAACCGGGCTCATCGAGCCGATCGGCAAGTGGGTGTTGCACGAGGCCTGCCGGCAATTCCATGCCTGGCAGGGAGCCGGGCTCGATCTGCCGCGCCTTGCGGTAAACGTGTCGATGCGGGAGCTTCGGCACGCCGGGTTCGTCGCCATGGTCCGGGAGGCCGTAAGGGCTTCCGGTGTGGCGCCGTACTGCATCGAACTCGAAATCACGGAAGGCATGCTGGTCGACGCAAGCAGCGACGTCGCCGCGATGCTCGACGACATCCGGGCGATGGGCGTGACATTCTGCCTCCACGATTTCGGCAGGGGACAGGCGTCCCTTGCCTCGCTCCATCGCTTTCCGGTGGACAGTATCAAGATCGACCGCGCGCTCGTTCCGGAGGTTGGCAACGACGTCGGGGCGGGAGCCTTCGTCGGAGCGATCGTCGCGGGCGCTCATGCGCTGCAGAAGCGGGTAATCGCCGAGGGTGTCGAAACGGACCGGCATGCCGCGCTGCTCGGACGCCTCGGATGCGACCAGATCCAGGGGTACTACGTCAGCAGACCGCTCAACGCCGTGCTGTTCGCCGCCTTCGTCAGGCAATCGGCCGCCAGCGCTTCCAGCCGGCCTGCCTTCCTCACACCGAGCGCGGCGCGCGCCTAGACCGCGGGCGTCAACGCGGGCGCCAGGCCCGGGTGAGCTTCAGCGCCTCGGCGATCTCTTTCGCGGTCATGCCGCTGGCAATCTGATCGCGGTTGCGGGTTGCGATGCCACGATTTTTCGCTTCGGATGCCGGAAAGCCCGCCACCGACAGCGTGAACCACATGTGTGCAAGAACGAGATCCTGCGCCACGCCGTGGCCCATCTCGTACATCACGCCGAGATTGGCCTGCGCCATCGGGTGGCCCCGTTCGGCGGCCTTGCGGAACCCTTCGACGGCCTTGACGTAGTCCTGTGGCACGCCCTGACCGCACTCGTACATGTTGCCGAGGTTGTATTGCGCGTTGATATCGTCCTGTTCGGCGGCCCGCTGATACCACGCGACCGCTTCGGCGGCGTCCTTCGCAACGCCGTAGCCCATCTCGTACATGACGCCAAGGTTGTTCTGGGCGTTGGGCTCTCCTTGAAGGGCGGCCTTGCGGTACCACTTGACGGCCTCGGCGTAGCTCTTCGGCACGCCGTATCCGTGCTCGAAGATGACGCCGATGTTGTCCTGGGCGCGCAGATCGCCCTGGTCGGCCAGAATCCGGTAGACCCGCAGCTCGGTCGCGTAGTCGCCGCGGGCGTGCGCCGCACGTGCTGCCGTCCAGTCCTCCTCGCTCATCGCACGCCCCTCCGCCGATGCGGGTCGATCCGCGCTTGCGCCCGCCGCGTTCATCGCACGATGAGCGGCTTGCCAACGCGATGCGCGCCTATTATTCGCCGTTCCCGCCGTTCGCGCAGCATCAACGTCGGCAATCCGGGTCGATCGGCACCGCATTGCCGGTTCCGGCCCTTGTAGGCATAGTGGCTGCTCGTCCGACTCCCTTGAGATCATGGCCTCCGAAAAATCGAAACTCCACCCCGAAACGCTGGCAGCGCAAGGTATGGGCCGGATTGCGGCGCCGTATCGCGACCTCGTCCCGCCGATCCACGTCGCGACGACCTACGAGCGCGGCGCCGACGGCACCTATCCCGGGGGCCGCGTCTATTCGCGCGCCGACAATCCCAGCTATGACCACGCCGAGGCGCTTATCTGCGCGCTGGAGGGCGGCGCGGCGGCGATGCTCTTCGCCTCCGGTCAGGCAGCCGCGGCCGCGCTGTTCCAGTCGCTTGCCCCGGGCGATCGCGTGCTCGCGCCGCGCAACATGTACTGGGCACTGCGCAAGTGGTTGCTGGAGTTCGCCGTGCCGTGGGGGCTTGCGGTCGAGTTCTACGAGAACGCGTCGATCGACGATCTCGCCGCAAAGACACGCGCGCTGCGACCGCGCGTCATCTGGGTCGAGACGCCGGCAAATCCAACCTGGGACATCACCGACATCGCCGCCGCGTGCGAGCTCGCTCGCGAAGTCGGCGCGGTCGTCGCCGTAGACTCGACGGCGGCAACGCCGCTGCTGACGCGTCCCATCGAATTCGGCGCGCATATCGTCATGCACTCCGTGACCAAGTACTTGAACGGCCACGCCGACGTGATCGGCGGAGCCCTCGCCACCGCGCGCGACGACGAGCTCTGGCAACGCATCCGCTACGTGCGGGGCGCGGGTGGGGGAGTGCTGGGGCCCTTCGAGGCGTGGCTGCTCTTGCGCGGAATGAAAACGCTGCCGTTGCGGATCGCGGCGGCTTGCGCCAACGCGGCTGCGATCGCCGATCGTTTCCATCGCCACCCGAAGGTGTCGCGCCTCCTGTATCCGGGGCTCCCATCGCACGCCGGCCATGCGGTGGCCGCGAAGCAGATGTGCGGCGGATTCGGGGGGATGATGTCGGTGTGCGTCGCGGGCGGCGAAGGGGCGGCGAAGGCGTTCACCTCGAAGCTCCGCGTCTTCAAGCAGGCGACATCGCTCGGCTCGGTCGAAAGCCTCGCCGAACATCGCGCCAGCGTCGAAGGTCCGGGGACGCTCTGTCCGGCGGATCTCGTGCGCCTGTCGATCGGCGTCGAGCATGTCGACGACCTGATCGGCGATATCGAGCAGGCGCTGGGATAGGCGGTGCCGCCCGTTCCTTAGAACGTGACGACGTCTTCGGCGCCGATCAGCACCGTCGGCGGCCCCCCGTTCGAGATTTCGAACGCGTGCGCGAGCGCGTCCTTGCCCGGTTGCGACGCGGCGCAGGCTTGCAGCACTTCCATCGATGGAAAGTGGATCTCGGCGATGCGGTAGTACGAAGGTGCCGTGCCGGGCGCCGCGGAGACTTTCGACAACACCGCCTTGGTCGCACCGGCCGCCTGAAAGATCGGCGCCGCCATCGGAATGTGCTTGTCGGCGTACGAGCGTTCGAACGCGTTCAGGTCCTTCGGCATCGGATAGAGCACGATCAGCTTCGCGACGGCCATGGCTTGTCTCCTTGGATTCCCGCGGATTGACCACTGTGGGTCGGGCGATGATTGTAATCCCGGGCGACCGTTGCAAGCGGGTCGGGCTCGGTGAACGTCGCCGGTCATTCCGGCATCAAGGAAAGCGTCGGAAGCCGCCCGGGATTCGCGCCGCTGTCGCCGTACGCACCGATCGATCCTGGCTGGCGCGGCCGGCGATTGAAGTCGCGGTCCCAGTCCGGCAGCGCGGCCGGATTGGGCGGGTCGCTGTCGGCCGCATTCTCCCAGCGTGCGCGCGGATAGGGGTCGAACTCGCCCAGGATCGCGAACGGTCGCGTCAACCGTCGCTCCGCATCGGCAAGCGTACCGGTGAAATTTCCGGATTGCGTGCCGCCCGCGATCGGCACCGCGGCGAATACGGCGTTTGCCACAACGGCCTGTCGATACGATGCGGATCGCTCGTTCACCACGACTGCGATCCCGATGCGCTCAGCGAGTACGGTATTGAACGCGATATCGATGCGTCTCGGAATGTCGTTGTGCGGCTGGATGCGGATCGCGTCGCCATGCGGATTGACGAATATGTTGCTGTAAAGCGCAACGTTTCCCTCGCCCTGGAACAGCGCCTCGTACCGATTCCGGTAGAAGAAATTGCCATAGACCGCGTACCGATCCTCGACGCCCGGTCCTTCCGTCGGGAAGTGCCCGACCAGCACATTGGGGCGGGGCGCGGCCGGCGAACCGCCACCGGCGTTGGCGAACACGTTGTACCGGATCGTCGTGACGCTCGCTTCGCGCGGCATGCCGGCGATGTCGGGCCGCGCGAGCTGGTGCTTGATCTGCAGGTTGTAGCCGATCGTGTCGACGATCAGGTTGCGCTCGATCACGCCGGCGACGAACGGCGCGCTTCCGTCGGAGTCGCCGAAATACATCCCGGTGCCGGCACCGACGATCGTATTGCCTCGCACGACCCAGTTCCATGCCGGGCATTTGGTCGAGATCCCCACCGTCTGCTGATTGTTGCCATGGCGAATGATCAGCAGATTTTCGAGCGTGATGTGGTGGGCGTAGCGCGACGGGCGCTCGCTCTTCACCGCATCGACCGGCAGGTCGTGGCCGTCGAGCACCAGATTCTTCAATACGACGTGGTGCGAGTCGACAATGCTGACCGTGTTGTGCAGCGGGCGGGCGATGAACGTCGCGGGGGTGCCCGCAGCCGGACCGGAGATCGTGATCGCACGGTCCGCCGCGCCGGCAAGGTCGTGAAGCGCCAATCCGTCCCGGTATTCGCCCGCCGCCAGCCGCAACGTGTCGCCGGCGTGGAGCAGCGGGATCAGGTCGCGGTAGTTTGCCGGCGTGGCGTCGAGCGTCGTCGCCGCGTTTGCGAGTCCAGACGCCACGAGCAATCCGATGATCGCCGAACGAACACCGACATTCCGGGTGGTTTCCTTAGCGGGGGCGACGCTCGCGGATTTCATGTTCGATGCCTCCACTCGATTCGCCTGTCCGGTCGTTGCCGGCGAGGGTGGTGTCTTCACGGTCGACTGACCGCGCCCCCTCGAAGCCGCCCCGCGCATGGGCGTTTTTCTTGCGGGCGACGCGGCGCTACAATCCAGCCGTGCAATGCACCAGCTTGCGACGGCGCCCGGCGCGAGCGGCGAGCCTCGGCGCAACGAATGAGGAGGACCGTCATGTCGATCTATCGTTCGCACCGCGATCGCTCGTTGGACAACGATATGGCCTGGGAACGTGTCCTCAGCAAAGGGAGCGCCCCGCGCCCGGTTGCGCATCCCGTGAAAGACTGGAGTCCTCACCGCAAGGCAAGTCCATTCAATGGCCTGTTGCCGGTGAGCCGCAATTGGCTGAGGACACTGCCGGTCCCCTTGCAGCCGCGTGCGCTGGCGACAAAGTATCCACGGATCGTCAACCTTATCGCCCAACATTGGCACGACGGCGTCACATGCCACGCGTATCTCGACCAACTCCTGGTCGGGGGACGCCCGAATCGGCTCGGTTTCCCGCCGGATGTGCGTCGGGAAATCTTGGGCCTGCGCGAATATTTCGTACGCGGACTTCTCGCATCTCGCACAAGTCCCGGCAGTGGGGAATAGTGCGCGGTCTTGGAGTGCCCAGGGCCGGACTCGAACCGGCACGGCGCGGTGAAGCGCCTGCGGATTTTAAGTCCGCTGTGTCTACCAGTTTCACCACCCGGGCCAGCAGATCGCAACACAAGATGACAAGCAGATCAGCGCATCCCGAAGTATAGCTGTTATCAGCTGTTGTCGAAGGTTATGAGTTGTTGTGACGCAGTGGTCCAGATTCGGTCCGTTCGAGACTTGCAACGCTACGCACAGGGCCGGTACGCCGAACTGCCGTTCTGCCGCGGGATGGCCCCGCGCGACCAACGCGGCAGTGCGGGTAGGTGTAGGGCTCCGGTTGCCCGATTGCAATGCTTGCTCCCAGAAATGAAGCGCGCGTCCTACGGTTAG
>JBDTRG010000010.1:0-44724 GCA_039931775.1 Betaproteobacteria bacterium
AGGCCGCAACGGGCGGGCGGTAATACGCGCCTGCGGGCGGGCCGTAATAGGCCGGGGCAGCGGGAAGGTAATAGGTCGGGGCCGCCGGCGCGTCGTAATAGGTCGGCGCCACGGGCGCTGGCGCATAGGCGGGCGGCGCATTGTTGTACGCGACCGGCGGCCCGGCGTAACCCGGGGCGGGTCCGTAGTACGGGGCGTTCGCTGCGGCAGCGAGAAGTGCGATCGGCGCGGTGATGATCGCCGCCGCGGTGCCGACGACGGCCGCCGCAAGCCCGACGATCGGCCAGGCGCCGTACCCGTAGCCCCCGCGACCGCCGTATCCGTAGCCATGACCGCCGTGCCCGCCATATCCGGCACGGGCTTGGCCGCCGTGACCCCATTGGCCGCCGTTGGGGCCCCTGTCGGCGAAGGCGGACGACACCGGCGCGAGAGCGAGCGCTGCGCCGATGAGAATGCCGAGCGCTAAAGCCTTGAACTTGATCATCGCTTGCTCTCCCTGGTGGCGCGGACGGGTTTCGTCCGATCGGTCGTACGCTAACAGGTTAATTAACGCAACGCAACCGTCGCGTTTTACGGCCTCCACCCCGCTGCCGTCGCGCGAAGACCGCGAGCGCTCGCCATCGTGTGCGGCTGCGCACAGACCGGGGGAACCGTACCCGATAACTTGGCCGCTTCCAAGGTCATCACCGAACATTGCAGATACAGATACGCGCGGGACACGATGCGATTCGATCATCACCGGGTTCGGGCAGGGCAAACAGGTACGAATGGCAGGCAATCCCGTTTGGGCTTGCCGTTGCTGGTGGGCTTGGCCGCGGTTGCCGCGGCATTCGCGGGAAGCGCGTCGAACAATGATCAGACTACCGTGACTCGTGTGGCGGCGGATCCCGCACCGCTCGGCCGAGCATGGGCGGGCGTTGACTCCGCGCAATCGGATCCGGCGCCTGGGTTGGTCAACCGGGTCTCGCGGGCGACACCGCCGGTTCCGGGCGCCCTCCGGAAAAAGGTCCGTTGCGCCGGCTGCGGCGTGGTCGAATCGGTACGCCGCGTCGACCTGCGGGAATTGGTCAGCGGCACCTGCGGCATCGCGGATTCGAATCGCTTTCCGTTTCTGGCCATTGTCCGGGACGGTGACGAGCACGCCGGTGTGGCGACCCTGTTCGATACCGTCGAGGCTGTGCTCGCTGGACGACCGGGCGCGTCGAGGACGAAGGTAACGTCGAGCTATCAAATCGTCGTCCGCTTTCCCGATGGTTCGCGACGGGTGTTCAATGAAGCAACGGCTCGGACCGTGCAATCGGGCGAGCGCATCCAGGTGATTGCCGGCATGGAGCTGCCGAATGTCTGAGTCCGCGCACGCGAGTGGCGGATCCCTGCTTGGCGCGGCACGAGGTCTGCGCACGTATTCGGCCGAAGCGATTTGCGCCCGATGGGCGCCGCGCGCGTTGAGCGTGTTGCGAATCATCGGCGCGTTCCTGCTCATGGCCCACGGCAGCCAGAAGTTCTTTGCGTTCCCGACCGCGCCCAGCTTCGACCCGCCGCCGCTCTTGTCACTGCTCGGACTCGCCGGCGTCCTGGAGCTCGGGGGCGGCATGCTGCTGCTGATCGGATGGTTTACGCGTCCCGTCGCGTTCGTGCTCTCGGGACTCATGGCCGTCGCCTATTTCATGGCGCATGCACCGGCAGGCTTCTGGCCGATCGCGAACAAGGGTGAGCTGGCCGTACTCTACTGCTTCGTGTTCCTTTACCTTGCCGCAGCCGGTGGCGGGGAGTGGAGTGTGGACCGCTTCCTGAGAGCGTCGCGCCCGACGGCGAATTTCCTCGGGATCAGATGACGCTGGCGATGGTATTGATGCTGAGCGCGAGCACGGCGATATTGAAGATGAAAGCGAGTACGCCGTGCACCAGCGTCAGCCGGCGCATCTGCGGCGAAACCGCCTGGACGTCGGACACCTGCGAGGTCATGCCCACGACGAACGAGTAGTACGAGAAATCCATGTAATCCGGGTCGGCCCCGCCTGGAAATGCGAGCCCTCCCGACTTTGCATGCGGTTGCCGTTCGTCGCGATAGTAGGCGCGCGCGTAGTGAAACCCGAAGACGGTCTGGATCAAGACCCACGACGACATCAGCGCAACGATGGTCAGCGCGAGGTGCCACGCCTTGGGCCAGTACTCGAGCCCCTTGATCGTGCCTACGACGAATCCGATCGCCACGATGCTCGCGCACGCGGCCCCCAGCACGAACAGGAAGATGATGTATCCGCTCGTGTCCTGTGCCAACGCATGGGCACGCGTCGATTTCGCGTCGGACGATCCGATGATCGCCCAGGCGAGGCCGAGGTAGACGAGCGCGCCGACATCCCAGCTGGCCACCAGCCGTGTATGCCACGAGATGGCGTCGGGCTCGGCGAAATACGCGGCGAAGGCAATCCCAAGCACCGCCGCGAGCCGCCGCTTCGCACCCAGCTGCGTGATCCAATTCAACACGCCATGGCTGCGCGGTGATGCGGTCACGGTCGGTCCGGATCGGTCGGGCGCATAGCGCATTCTATTCGCGGCCGGGCCAGGCGGGTGGCATCGGGGTCTTTGTGCGTCAACGCACCGACACCTGCAGGGGCGATGGCTAGTCTGAAAGTCGAACCGTGTTGAGCAAGGATATTCGCCATGACGATGAATCGATACTGGGCATTGCCGCTTGCGCTGGCCGGAGGCGTTGCGATCGGAGCCGCATTTGGACTGCATCGAAAAGCCCAGCGTGGACAAACCGCCAAGCTGCAGCACAAGCAGGATCTTCAGGCTTGGGAAGACGAGGGCGGCAGCCTCGCGACACCGGCAACGGCGCGATCCCGCTCCTCCGTGCCGCCGCGTGCAGCAGCAACGTCAACCAGGAACCCCAAACCATGAACCGCAAACTTCGTTACGCGCTCGGCGTCCTCGGCATCGCCGCGGCCGGTGCCGCCTCCGCCAGCATCACGTTCTACGATGGCGAGAATTTCACTGGCCGCGACTTCAGTGTCGATCAGACGGTGTCCAATTTCGGTGACACGCGGTTCAACGATCGCGCCCGGTCGGCGGTCGTCGACGCCGGCCAATGGGAAGTGTGCGTTGACGCCAATTTCCGGGGCACTTGCCAGGTCCTGGGCCCGGGGCGCTACCCGGATCTCGGCGGGCTCGCGGAAAGGGTCAGCTCCGTGCGTCCGTATTCGAACATGGCGATGCAGGGTCGCGGCGAGCATCGACCGATGGCCGGCAACTATGGCGGGTCGCGAGCAACGCTTTACGAAGGAAGGGACCTGTCGGGACGCTCGTTCCCGCTCGGCAACGGCACATTGGCAAATCTCGACGGAACTGGGTTCAACGACCGTGCGTCGTCGTTGCGTGTCGAAGGCGGCTATTGGGTCTTCTGCAGCGACGCGAACTTCGGCGGCGAATGCAGGACGTTCGGCCCCGGCGACTACGCGAGCCTGCCGCCCGGACTCAGCGACAGGATCTCGTCGGGCCGCAGGATCTCGAACGACTATCCGTACAGCCAGAATCCGAACTGGCAGCGTTGAGGTAGCGCGCCGTCAACGCGACGGCGCGAGCGGAATCGGGTCGATGGTAACCTTCCATTAGGCGCCATCTCTGAAGTCATCGGCATCGAGGTTTCCCGATTGAAGATCCGCATCGGCTACGAAATGGTCTACGAGTGTGCGCAGCCCACGCCGATGATCCTGATGCTCAACATCCATTATTCGAGAATGGCGGATGTCGTCGTCCCCGATCACCTGTTGACCGACCCCGCGGTGCCGCTGGCTTCGTATCGCGACGGGTTCGGCAATTGGTGCAGCCGGATCGTCGCGCCCGCCGGCCTCACGCGGATCTTCGCCGATGGCGTCATTCGCGACTCGGGACGCCCGGACGAAGTCGCGCCAGGCGCGCAGCAGGTCGCCGTCGAGGATCTGCCGGAAGACACGCTCGTCTACCTGCTCGGCAGCCGCTACTGCGAAACCGAGCGATTGACCGACGAGGCGTGGCGTCTGTTCGGCCACGCGCAGACCGGGTGGGCGCGCGTGCAGGCCATCTGCGATTTCGTGCACCAGCACATCGAATTCGGATACCAGTTCGCACGCCGGACCAAGACGGCGTGGGAGGCCTACAACGAAAAGGCGGGGGTGTGCCGCGATTACGCACATCTCGCCATCACGTTCTGCCGCTGCATGAACATTCCGGCCCGCTATTGCACCGGTTACCTGGGGGACATTGGCGTTCCGGTACCCGATGCACCGATGGATTTCGCCGGCTGGTTCGACGCGTACCTCGGAGGCCGCTGGTACACGTTCGACGCCCGTAACAATATCCCCCGCGTGGGGCGTGTCCTCATCGCGCGCGGACGCGACGCGGCGGACGTCGCGATTGCGACGACCTTCGGGCCTAACGTCCTAAAGAGTTTTGTCGTCCGCACCGACGAAATGCCCGCAGGGTAGGCTTCTGGCGCCCAGCACGGCTGGACGCCGGTCGCCGCGCTGTCGGGGAAATAGGCCATGAACACCACGGCACGGCGATCGGCTCTGGTGACCGGCGCCAGCGGATTCATCGGCACGCACCTCGTGCGCCGGCTCGTCACGCGCGGGTACCGGGTGTCCTGCCTGGTGCGCGCGTCGTCCCCCATCGACGAGCTTCGCGCCGCGGGCGCCGACCTCCTCGAATGTGAAATCGACGACCGCGTGGGCGTCTCGCGTGCCGTCGCTGCGTCGAAGGCGCGCGTTGTATTCCACGTCGCCGGGCTCCTACGTGCCATGGCGTCGCGCGACTTCATGCGGGTCAACGCAGAAGGCGTCGATGCGGTGGCCGCGGCGTGCATGGCACAGGCAGACCCCACGGTGCTCGTGCTGGTTTCGTCGATCGCCGCGGCGGGACCGTCCGGCGAAGCGAGCAAGACGGAGCGCGATTCACCGTTACCGGTCTCGGATTACGGGCGGAGCAAATTGGCCGGCGAAGAGGCGGCTGCCCGTTACGCCGCTGGGGTGCCCATCACCATCGTGCGGCCGAGCGTGGTGTTCGGCGCGGGAGACCGCGGGTTCTTCGAACTGTGGAAACCGATCGCCCGAACCGGGATCCACGTCGTACCCGCGGGCGGCGACCGGCGCCTCTCGCTGATCGCCGTGCAGGATCTTGTCGATTGCATCGTGCTCGCTGCGGAGAAGGGCGAGCGCCTGGTCCCCGATGGTCCGGGGCGCGGCATCTATTTCGCCGCGGCGGCGGACCTTTCGCATCGGGAATTGGGTCGCGCGATTGCCGACGCGCTCGGGAAAGCAGATCCGCGGGTGGTTCATTTGCCGGAATGGGCGATTCGAACGATCGGCTTCGGCGGCGATGTCATGTCGCAAATCCGCCGTCGCCCGGGTTGGGTCGGACGCGACAAGGTGACCGAAATGCTCGCGGGCTCGTGGACGTGTTCGTCGGCGAAGGCGCGACGACAGCTGGGCTGGTCGCCCGCTGCGCCACTCCAATCGCGCCTGCGCGAAACAGCGCGTTGGTATTTCGACGCGCACTGGCTCTGAAGTGGGTACCCGGCCGTCGCAGGTGAGCGCTTTCCTCCGAGTCCCTCCGCTTGTGCAGGTTGCAGATCATCGCAGGCAGATCGACGGACTGAGGTTCTTCGCGTTCCTGGCCGTGTTCATGATTCACAGCGACATTGAGCGCTTCTGGTGGGGCAGTTACGGCGTCTCGCTGTTCTTCGTGATCAGCGGGTTTCTGATCACCCGCATCCTGATCGCGATCGAGGACCTGCCGGAGCGGCGGGCGCTCGTGACGTTCTACGCGCGCCGCGCATTGCGGATCTTCCCCGCCTACTATGTCGTGCTCGGCCTGGCCGCCGCGACGGTGGGCGTCGCCTACCTGCCGGCCTACCTGCTCTATCTGATGAACTGGGGGATCTTCTTCTACACGTGGATCCAGCCTGCATTGGCGGACGCGCCGTGGGATCCCACGCGGATGTACGGTATCCACTTCTGGTCGCTATGCGTCGAGGAGCAGTTCTACCTGGTTTTCCCCGTCCTCTTTTTCCTACTCGGGCGAGGACGCAAGCGGCTGGCCTGGTTGCTCGCGCTGTGGGGCGCCAGCATCGGCTGCCGAATCCTCTTCGCGGTGTTCTTGCCCAAGTCGGCCTATGGATTGATTCCGCTGGTCTGCGGGGAGTATCTGGTCGCGGGCGCGGTGGGCGCCGCGGTTTTTGCCGAAAGGTCGCGCACGGCCGAAAGGGTGCGCGCTGCCGCACGTCGATGGATGTTTCCGTGCGGCCTCGCGGTGGTCGTCTTGCTGCTCGCGCTTTCACGGCCCGATGTCCCATCGATCGACCATGTGATGCACCCGCCGCACGTTCAAACGCTGCTCGCGATCGGCTTTCTGGCGATGGTGCTCGGGTTATGGCAGACGCACGACCGCTGGGTGCTCGGCTTCTTCGACTGCGCGCCCTTTCGTTACCTCGGCAGGATCAGCTACGGCCTGTATCTCGTCCACCTTTTCATGTGGCCGCTCTTCGACTGGCTGTCGGCGCGGTGGTCGACGCTGCGGGAGCTTCCTCCCTTTGCCGCGCGGCTTGGACTGACGATCCTGTTGGCCGCCGCGATGTGGCACCTCGTCGAGGCGCCGATCCTGAAGCT
The DNA here is from genome assembly GCA_039931775.1 of Betaproteobacteria bacterium. Classification (GTDB taxonomy): domain Bacteria; phylum Pseudomonadota; class Gammaproteobacteria; order Burkholderiales; family Casimicrobiaceae; genus CAIWHR01. Next base: position 6,645 of record JBDTRG010000010.1, read on the forward strand.
CAAGGCGAGGTTTCCCTATCGATCGCTCGATCCGCTTGCCTGAGGGCGGGGATGAAGAACGGCGCGTTCGGTATTTTCGGCAGGGCGGCCGTGTCGCGTCAACGCGCGCACGTGCACGGCGCCGCCTTCGCCGCGCCAGCCGGTGTCGACGGGATCAACGGATCGACGGCGCGGCGCCCCGGATTGCGTTGCGCGAACAATCGCAGATCGACGGCATCGGCCATCGCCTTGTAACCGGCATCGTTCGGGTGCAGGTTGTCGCCGCTGTCGTAGGCCGCGAGCAGGATCGCCGGGTTGCGCGGGTCGCGTAGGGCCTTGTCGAAATCGATGACCGCGTCGTACGCCTTGCTGGTCCGGATCCATTGGTTCACCGCCTGGCGCATGACCTCGCCGTCGGGCGTGTAATAAAGCCCCGGCAGGTACGCCTGGAAGGGAGTCAGCGTTCCTCCATAGACCTTGAGGCCCAACGCGTGCGCGCGATCGATGATCTGGCGATGGCCCGCGATGATCTCGGCGGCCGTCGCGGAACCGGGAATGCCGATGTCGTTGATGCCTTGCAGCACGATCAGGTAACGCGCACCGGATTGCACGAGCACGTCGCGGTCGAGGCGCGCCAATGCGTTGGTCCCTTCCAGGTTGTGCAGCACCCGGTTGCCGGTGATGCCCGCATTCAATACCGCCCGCTTGCTTGCGCCCTTGCGCGCCTGCAGCCGCTCGGACAGTCGATTGGTCCAGCGGCGGTCGGCGTCGGCGGTCGAGTGATACCCGTCCGTTATCGAGTCGCCGAGCGCGACAATGGCGGCGGATTGGCTGGGAGCGTCCACTTCGATGCCCGTCAGGAAATGAACGGCCTGCGTGGTGGTTGCCGCGGGCAGGCTGTCCGCGCCGGTGAAATCGCCTTTGGCCGAGACGTAGGTCGTCTGCAATCCGAGCGTGTGCTCGGTGTTCGCAATCTGGTTGCCCGCGAAGTAGAGGCTGACCGCAAGCTCGCCGAGGTCGGGGACCTTGAGTCGCACGGGGTCGCTGATCGCCAGAGCGCCAGGCGGGATCGTCGTGGACGGCGATCCGCCGAACGTCAGCACCCGATCCGACCCTGCGGCGATCGATGCACCGGTGCTGCGCAGCGCCAGATGCGCCGAGTCGATCACCAGGGATTCGGTACCGTAGACATTCGAAAGGCGCACGCGCACACGATTTCCCCCGAGGCTCACGCGCACGATCTCGCGAAGCGTCTGGCCGTTGAATCGGGCGGGAGCGCCCGCGGCCTGCGGGCTCGCGCTCCAGGTACCCACCCAATGGCTGTCACCCGGGCCATCCCTGGCCTGCGTGATCGGCGCTTGGGCCATGCATATCACCGCCAGGATCGTCATCGCCACGGCGGTGAACCGTTTCCCTGGCGGGGTGGTTGAAAGCCGCAACCCGATCCTGCGTTTCGATGCTTGGTCCATTACAACTCCCGGTCGTAGATCCTGTAGGTCTTGGTGAGCTTCGTTCCAAGGCGCCTAAGCGTCCCGCGCGAGCTCGTGTTGCTCTCGAGCACCCAGGAAAATTCCCAGCGTTTGAGACCCCACGGTTTGGCGGCCTCGACGAGCCGGTCGAGCAACACGACGGCGAACCCCGACTGCTGGAAATCGGGCAGCATCGTCACGGCCATTCCGCGCGCGACGTCGATTCGCTTCTTCCCCCACATCATCCGGAAGATGCCGAACGGGAAGAGGCGGCCGTTGATCTTTCGAATGATCTGGTTATAGTCGAGCAGCGCGAGCACGGCGCCGACCGCCTTGCCTTCGACCATCGCAAACGCCGCGAACTCGGGCGCGATGACGTGCCGCAATTCGGCGGCGATGTGTTTCGCTTCGCCTTCCTGCAGCGGCGTGAATCCCCAATTGCCCTCGAGCGAGCGGTTGTAGAGATCGAGGTAGGTCTTGATCTCCTCGTCGAAGCGCGATGGGTCGAACTGCCGTACCGTCAGGCCCGAGCCGTCGAGCGCTGACAGCACCGCCGGCTTGTAGCGATCGACCGCCTTCGCGAGCAGCTCGACGTCCATTTCGTAGGCGTAGAGGTCCTGCGTCTTGGCGAACCCGCAGGCCTCGATCAGGGCGGCGTAGTACGGCCGGTTGTAGGTCATCAGAAATACAGGCGGGCTCGCGAAACCGTCGATCAGCAGGCCGCACGTGTAGTTGAGCGACGGATTCACGGGGCCGCGCCACAAAGTCATGCCGCGCTGCAGGAGCCACGCACGGCCCGCGTCGAAGAGAGCCCGCGCGACATCGACGTCGTCGACGCATTCGAAGAATCCGAAGAATCCCCGCTTTTCGCCGTACTTCAGGTTGTGGACGTCGTCGACGAAGACGGCGATCCGGCCGGCGATCTTGCCGCGCCTTTCGGCGAGGAGCGTGACCATCTCCGCGTGGTCGAAAAACGGGTGACGCCCCCAGCCGAGCAGCAGGCGCTCCTGCGACAGAATCGGCGGAACCCAATTCGACTCGCCCGCGTAGATGCTCCAGGGGAGTCGCTGAAATCGTCGCCGGTCCCACCACGACGTCGCCACCCGAACGGTGATCCCGTCATTCACGTCCGGGCGAGGAGGCGCCGATCGGGCAATCCGCAAGTCTGCGGCCCCGCCGCCGGCGGCAGAGCCTTTCAAGCCCAGCGATGACCGCGAGGCGCTCAATGCAGCGCCCGGTTTTCGATCACCCGCCGGCAGACGTTCGCGATTTCGAGCGCCGCCGTGCGGTTCTGCAGGGGCATCAGCCTGCGCAACTCCTCGATCGGGCAGTCGGAATGCGTTTCCTTGCCGAGCGCCAGGCCGACGAACGCCGTCGACGAATACCGGGTGATCAGCGCGTCGCAGTTGGCGATCATCGCCTCCGCGCTCCCGGTCTTGAACGTGAGCGCGCTCGGCGCGTCCCGATGGACTTCCCTCTCGGCTCGTACGAGGTCCTCGTTGGGGTGGAACTTGAAGATCATCGGGCGCCCGCCGGCGATCCTGACGGCATCGAGGATGAACGCCTTTCGATTCTCGCCGCGGAAGACCTCCCGAAGCGGCGACGTGCAGACGAGAACGTAGTTGCGGTGAGGAAACGTGTTGTCGCGATAGCGTTCGCAGTCGTCGAAGTTGGGAATGCCCGTGACCGCGATCTTGTCCGCTTTGGCGCCCTTGCGGACGAACAGGTCGCGATATCCATCGCTCGCGACGCAGAATGCGCGATAGGCGTCGCTCATGCCCGTCGCGGCGGTTCCCGCAATCCACAGCGGCAGCCAGCGGTACCGCTTGACCAGGTGAAAGATGCGGTCTTCCGGATCGGTGATGCCCTCCTGAACCAGCACGATCCTGCTTCCGCGGACATTCTCCGGGAGCAGGACGTCGGAGCAGGTAAGCACGAGGTCGTAGGGGCCGCGGCGGCCACCGTAGTCGATCGCGAGGTTTTCGGTCTGCAGATACCGTCGGCACCGCTTCCCGAGCTTGTCGCCGATGACCGTGAATTCCAGCAGCTTCATCCGGCGCAGCAATTCGACGAACCCCTGACCATAGAACGGCGTGAACGTGAGGCGGTACTCGGACAGGTGCCTGGAGATCTGGTGCATTTGCGTCGTCTGATTCATCGAGCCGCAAATGAACAGGATTCGCTTGGACTGGCTCACGTTCCCTCGTCCCACCGCGTCTTGAAGGTGCCCGCGGCGAACACGACCGCGGCGAATGCGGCGATCACACCCGCGTTGTGCAGCGTCGACGGGTCGTCGACGAAAATCATCGCCGCCCGCAGGGCTTCGTTCACGTAGTAGAGCGGCAGAAGCTTGGCAAATGTCTGCAGGAAGGCGGGCATCATTTCGACCGGAAAGAACGTGCCCGACAGGAACATCATCGGAAACAGGAACGCATTGGCGACGGCCGATGCACTCTCCGCTTCCTTCGCGAAGGGGGTGAGCAGCATGCCGATGCCGACGAAGGCGATAACCTCGACGACAACGATCAGAGGCAGCCAGGCGTCGATGTGCAGGCGGACGTCGAAGACGGCGTAGCTGACGATCAGGATCGCCGCGGTGGAGACCACGGACAGGATGAGCTGGTACAGGATGCTCGAGACGAGCCAGTCGGCGCGCGTGATCGGCGTCGTCGCGAGCTTGCGGAGAATGCCTTTCTGTCGCAGCTCCGCGTTCATGTTGAGCGCGTTCGACAGGCACGAGGTCATGATCGCCATCGCGATGATGCCGGGGACGAAGAACTCGATGAACCGGTAGCGCTCGGGCAGGATCGACGCCGGTATCAGCTTGAAGTGGGGCGGCGCCCCGGTGAGCTTCTGGTTCGCCTCGGCCACCATGGTGTTGAGAAGCTGGATCTTCGTAGTCACCGACGTCGAACTCGGGTCGAAAACGTAGGTCAGCGGCACGGAGGCCGGCTTTCCGCCCCGATCGAGGCGCGGAATTTGAAGCGTGGCGAAGTCCTTCGGGATGACGAGCACGAGATTGAGCTTGTGGTCCTTGGCGAACTCCGTGGCGTCGACGTCGATGGGGACCTGGGTGATCCTGAACGACTGATCCGCTGAGAGGCCTTTCAGCAGGCTCGCCGACGCTTCGCTGCGGCTCAAGTCCTGCACCGAGAGGTCGAAGTTCAGGTGCTCCGGCTTGGTGAAGATCGTCCCGAAGACGAGCACCAGGATCACGGGGAAGGCGAACGTGAAGAACATCGCGGACTTTTCGCGATAGAAGCTGCGCAGGCGCACGCCCAGGTTCGCCGCGATGATCCTCGGCGTCATCGCGGAGCACCGTCTGCGTCGGCGTCGCGCGACTCGCCGGTGAGCTTGAGGAACACCGCTTCCAGATTGGGCTTGCGCACGTCGACCCCCGGGAGGGCGATACCTGCGCCGTGGATGGCATCGAGAATGGCGCGTACGTCGTCCGCGTTCTTGACCGGCACCCGGATGTATTCATCGCCCTTCTGCGTGGGGGCAAAGCCCATCTTCCGGACGAGGGCGAGTATCGCCGCGTCGTTCGACTCGAGCGTCAGTCGGGTTTGCTCGGCGTGCTGTTCGGTGAGGCGCGCCGGCGAGTCGATGGCGACGATCTTGCCTTTCGAGATGATCGCGACGGTGTCGGCCAGGAGCTCGGCTTCCTCCATGTAGTGCGTGGTCAGAAACACGGTCTTCCCTCGTTTCTTGAGTCCCTTCAGCACGTCCCAGACCTGGCGCCTGGCGTGCGGGTCGAGCCCGGTCGTCGGCTCGTCGAGAAAGACGACCTCCGGATCGTTGACCAGCGCGGCGGCGATACCGAGGCGCTGCTTGAGTCCGCCGGACAGCGTGTTGAACGGAGCGTCCGCCTTGTCGCTCAGGTTGGTGAGATCCATCAGCGCATCGACGTCGGTCTTGCACCCGAACACCTTTGCGTAATAGCGCAGGCTTTCGCGCACGGTGATCCGGTCGAACGAGCTGAAGTTTTGCGGTAGCACGCCGATCCGGCGGACGACATCGGGTTTGCGTCGGGTGACGTCGAATCCGAGCAGCGTGACTTTTCCCGACGTCGGCACGCGGATGGTTTCGATGATCTCGACGGTCGTACTCTTGCCCGCGCCATTGGGACCCAGGAAAGCGAAAACCTCGCCCTTCGTGACCGTGAAGGAAATGCGGTCGACCGCCATGAGGGATCCGTAGCGCTTGCTAAGCTGATCGACCTCGATGGCGTGTTCGGCGTTGGACATGGATGGGCGCCCGGTCTCCCGGCATGGATCGAGGCTTGCCGCGCAGGCAATCAGAGCTTCGCGAGCTCTTCGACGATCGCGTCGACGGTGCTCCGGATTTGCGATTCGCTGTGATTGGTCGTGATGAACAGGCGTAGCCGTGTCGCTTGTTCGGGAACGGCGGGGTTGATGATCGGTTGGACGTTGACGCCGCGCCGAAAGAGGGCGCGCGACAGCAGCAGGCATTTGACGGAGTTGCCGATGATGACGGGGACGATCGGGGTTCCGCCCGCGCGGCCCGTGTTGAGCCCTCTTTCGCGCGCGAGCCCGAGGAAGAGGCTGGAAAGCTCGTGCAGCCGGGTGACGCGTTGCGGCTCGCGCTGCAGAAGCGTCAGGGCGGCAAGCGCGGTGGCCGCATTCGGCGGGGAGATCCCGACGCTGTATACAAAGCCGGGCGCCGTGTATTTCAGGTATTCGATGAGCTCCGCGGAACCGGCAATGTATCCGCCGCAGCTCGCGAGCGACTTGGAGAGCGTGCCCATCCAGAGTTCGACGCCGGCGCGATCGACATCGGCTTGCTCGCCGATGCCGCGCCCGGTGCTGCCCATGGTGCCCAGCGAATGCGCTTCGTCGACGAGCAGCATGGCCCGGTGCTTCGTCTTGACGTCGATGAATCGCGCGAGATCGGGGAAATCGCCATCCATGCTGTACACGGCCTCGATGGCGATCAGGACGCGGCGGAAGCCGTGGCGGATGCCCGAGAGGAGCGTGTCGAGCGCGCGCCAATCGTTGTGGGCAAATCCGCGGCTGGTCGCGCCGGACAGTCGCGCGCCCTGGAGGATGGAATTGTGGGCGAGGATGTCGTGGACGATGAGGTCGCCCGGACCCAACAGGTGCCCGATCGTCGTGACGTTGGTGGCGTGACCCGAAACGAAGGCGATGGAGGCGGGCGTGCCGAGAAATCCGGCGAGCGCGCTCTCGAGTTCGCGATGGATCAGCTTTTCGCCGGAGACGAGACGACTGGCCCCTGCACCGGTACCGTAACGATCGATCGCGGCTTTGGTGGCGGCGCTGACCATCGGATCGTGCGCCATGCCTATGTAGTCGTAGGCGCAGAAGTTGGTCAGTTGGCGGCCGTCGATGTGGGCGAGGCCACCGCTACCCGGCGACGAGGCATCGACGCCCTGGTCGACGCGGAAGTAGGGATTGCTCTCGGCGACCGCAACCACCATCCGCTCGTGACGCTTCAGCTCGAGGTATTCGGGAAAGAGCGCAACGTCGTAGTTTTCCGCCGGGATTTCGCGCGCCGGCACGTTGGATTGCGGGTGATCGATCAGGTGCTTCTGCACCGCGTTGGCGAGATCGCCGAGCGTGGCGGCCTCCCTGTAAACGGTATCGGGCAGGTGCCGGCCAAAACTCTTGTCGAGCGCCGCGACCAGCTCGACGCGCTGCAGCGAATCGAGGCCGAGCGCCGCGATCGATGTTTCGGGCGTGACGTCCGCGAGGACGGTGCCCGACATCGCGAGCGCGTGCTGGCAGACGGCGGCGAGCGCGGGAGATTGCGCTGACGGAATGGGAGAGATGAGCATCGGTTGCCTGTGGCACTGTTCGAGGGGTTTGAGCTCTCCGGCAAGGAAAGCAGCGCGGCTGGCGTGTCGCTGGACTTTGCCGCTGGAGGTCTTGGCGATCGTTCCCCGGCGGATCAGCACCACGGCGTCCAGCGCGAGGCCGTGTTCGTCGAGAACCGCGGCGCGTACGGCGTCGAGGACCGAAGTCAGGCCGCCATTGCCATCGCGATCGACCTCATGCACGAGGACGAGACGCTGCCCGTCATCCTCATCGATCGCGAACGCAGCGCCGAGGCCGCCTTCGAGCAGCGGGTGGCTCGCGCGCGCGGTCGCTTCGATGTCCTGCGGATGGTGGTTCCGTCCGCGTACGATGATGAGGTCGTCGACTCGACCGGTGATGTAGAGCTCTCTCTCGTGGATGAAGCCCAAGTCGCCCGTACGCAGAAATGGGCCGGCCCCGGTGTCCATCCGCCGCGCGCGAAACGTCGCCGCGGTCTTCTTCGGGTCGCGCCAGTAGCCCTGGGCGACGGATTCGCCGGCGACCCAGATCTCGCCGACGCGATTCTGCGCGGCGGGAGCGAGGGACTCGGTGTCGATGATGACGATGGAGGTCGCGCCGGCGGGCATACCGCATCCGACGAGGCTGCGGCTTTCGGGAGCGCCGGCTTGCATCGCCTCGACGCGGTTCTCGGCCAGTGCGTCGCCGCGAAACGCGCGCACCGTGGCGCCGGCACCGAACCTCGGCCCGGTGACCATCAGCGTTGCCTCGGCCAGGCCGTAGCAAGGATAGAAGGCCTCCGGTCGGAACCCGCACGCCGCGAACGCCTCGGCGAACCGCGCCAGCGTGGCGGGCTGGACCGCTTCGGCACCGATGAAGGCGAGCGACCAGGAGGACAGGTCGAGAGTGGCGCGCTGGTCGGCACCGATCTTGCGGACGCAGAGGTCGTAGGCGAAGTTGGGGCCGCCGGAGATCGTCGCGCGGGATTTGCTGATCGCGTCGAGCCAGAGAAACGGATTCTGCAGAAACATGGCCGGCGCCATGAGGGTGTTGGGCACGCCGGAGAAGATGGGCGCGAGGACGCCGCCGATAAGCCCCATGTCGTGGTACGTCGGGAGCCAGAAGACGCCCGTGGTTTCGCTCTTTACCTCGAACGCTCCGCTGATGGCGCGGGTGTTCGCGACGAGATTGGCGTGGCTCAGCATCACACCCTTGGGCTGACTGGTCGAGCCGGAGGTGTACTGGATCATCGCCAGCGCATCGCGCGACGGTTCGTGTTCGGTCCAGCGATCGCAATCGGCATCGGGGAGGTCGTCCGTGGCGAGCCACCGCGTCGCACGCGCCTCGTTGCCCATTGCCTCGAATTGGACGATCGAGGAGCGGGTGCTCATCGTGACGAGCGCGCCGGCGTCTTCGACGACCGCGTTGAAACGATCGAGCGTGCGTCGGCGCGGCGGATACGTCGGGACGGCGACGCAGCCGGCGTACAGCACGCCGAAGAATGCCGCGATGAATTCGAGGCCGGGCGGGTAGGCGAGCACGACGCGTTCGCCGACGAGGTCCCTGCGCTGGAGGGAGGCGGCGATCACCCGTGCGCGGCGGTCGAGGTCTCCGTAGGTCAACGTCGATTGCGTCGGCGTGTCGTCACCGAGGCTCGCGAATGCGGTGTCCCCGGGGCGGGTGGCTGCGAGCACGCGCAGGCATTGCACGAGGTTCTCACGGCGCGTGGACGAGCCGATCCCTGCGTCTGCCTGAACGTCCGGCTTACGAACGCTGATCTGCCCCCTGGCCGATTCAACGCGTTGCCGGCTCTCGACGACTTCGCCGACGTCCCGAAGTGCGGTTGGCGCATTGACTTCTACGGAAGTCGCCGGCACTCGGGCGCGCCGCGCGTCGCCGGGGAACGCCCGGAGGGCTTCGGTGCGCCACCGGGGCGCGCTGGCGGCAACTCCGACCATCCCGCCCGTCTCGCGAGCGCGAACGCCACACCGCTCGAAGCTCTCGGCGACGCGACCGGACGCAAATTGCGGGTCGTCGAGGACGCCGTCAGGGGCACCGCTGCGACGTCGAATGCCCATTCAACCGCCCTTTTTCTTGTCGAGCGCCGTGGTCGAGTGGTCGCTCGCCGGACCGGGCAGCGGCATGGCCTTCGATTCCTCGGCTTGAGTCATTGCCTTCTGTGGAGCCGACTGCCCCGGCACCGCGGCGGCGTCCTGCATGGCCTTCGCCCTGTCGGCAGCGTCCTGGGCCGCGAATACCTTGGAGGCATCGGGCACCGAAGGGTCCCGCGTCGACACCGGCGGGATGGACGCGGCGCTCCCGAGCGTCGACGACGGTTTGTAGGCGGAGGTTACGGCAGGCAATTCGTTCTTCTGGCATCCTGCCATGAGAAGTGCTACGGCCGCGCCCGCGAGCAGGGAATGGGATAGGTTCGGCATCGTTGACTCCGTGAAGGTTTGGCCGCAGGGACACGCGAGTGCAAGCCGCGGCGCGGCGTGCCACGGTCGGCCGTCAGCGAAGGATCCGCCGAAGCGCCGGGCGAGTCTGTGCGAAAGCGCACAGAGCCGGTTCCCGGTCCGTGGTTCGCGAGGAAACCCGGGACGCGGGCGCCATGGCGGCGCGCAGGCTTCGGTGCGAGCGTGACCTGGCGCACAGACACCACGGCACGCGCGTGCGGAAATGGGTTGCGCGCTGTTACGCCCTCGACGAGGACGGGCCGTGCAAGGAGTGCAAAATGTATATCGGCGGCGGTGCATTGTTACTGATCATCATTCTTGTCGTGTTCTTTCTCTGAGCGATTGCAGAAGGCGGGTCGATTGAGGCGAACTTGGCACCGACCCGGATCGCCTTCCACTGCCGCTCTGTGCCGCCGAACGGCATGATCGGGCCGGTCCCGGATGCCTGCCGCGCAGGCGTCGGGATTCGACGTCGAGCGTTCGTTGCCTTGCTCGGCGCGTCGGCGGCAATGCTGGTGGCGGAGCCCGTCGCCGCCGCCGTTCAGACGGTGTGCACGATCACGGTCAACTCGGCCGACGAAAAGGACGCTTTCCAGCGCTACCTGCCGCCCGAGAAGTATCAGTTCGTCGAACTAGTGGAGCGCGGCCGTCCCGATTGGCTGGCATCGGCGTGCCGCACCGGGGTGAAATGCGACGTGCTGGTCGTTTCCGGCCACTACGACGGCGGCAACGAATTCTTTTCCGATCGGTTGGACGCGAGCGAGTTCCTTCCGGTCGCCGAACTCGAGCGCGTCTCGTGCAGCGATTCCTGTCCGGGGCTCTTTTCGCAGCTGAAGGATGTCTATCTCTTCGGCTGCAACACGCTCAATCCCGAAGCGCAGCGCAGCGCCTCGGCGGAGGCCGTTCGAAGCCTCGTGCGCGGCGGGCTCCCGCGCCCCGACGCCGAGCGGATCGCGCGCGTGTTGAACGCCGGGCACGGCGAGAGCAGCCGCGACCGGATGCGCCAGGTCTTCAAGGACGTGCCGGCGATCCACGGCTTCTCGTCGGTCGCCCCGTTGGGCCCGAAGGCCGGCTCGACCTTGAGCCGCTATTTCCAGGCGACGGGTACCCGTGAGATCGGCAGCGGGCGCGCCAACGCCGGAATGCTCGGTTACTTTGCGGCCAATTCGATGGTGATGACGCGTGGCATGACCGACGCGGACCCGCACGCGAGCGTGAACCGGGACGTCTGCCAGTTCGTCGACGATCGATTGTCGGACGCGCAACGGCTGCGCTTCATCCATCAGCTGCTGCAGAGGCGGATGGCGGAAGTCAGGATGTTTCTCGACCGGATCGAAGGCTACGCGGCGACGCTCGATGCCGGCGATCGCCGCGTGCCGGAGGTTGCGCAAGCGCTCGACGCAATCGTGCGCGATGTTGCCGCCCGCGAGCGCTATCTCGAGTTCGCCCGCGACGCCGATCAGCCCGTGATCCGGGCGCGCATGCTGGAGCTGGCGCGCACTCTCGGCTGGCTTTCGCCGCTGGAACTGCGGGCGGAGCAAGTGCGGTTGATCGACGAAATGCTGGCAAAAAAAACGATCGGGGCCGCGGACGTCGATCTCGCATGCACATTGAACGCCGGACGCGACCTGGATGGGCTCTACCCGCCGCCGGGTGAAGTCGATGTCGTCGCGCACGACGCGGTCCGCGCCTGCCTGGGCGACGCCGAGAGCCATGCGCACACGCTGGAGGCGCTCTTCAGCCCGAGCGACGCCGACGTGCGGATCGCGCATGCTTACCTCTTGCACCGGCCGATCGCCGACGTCGCCGAGCTGCGCAAAGTTACGGCGGGGATTGCGCGCATGGGCGGCTCCGATGCGCAGGTGCGTGCGCTGCAAGCCCTTGGCCAGCATCGCATTTCCGATCCCGACAGCCTCGAAGCGCTGACGCGGCTATTCCCGGTCGCGGAATCGTTGAACGTCCAGACCGCGATCGCGGGCGTCCTGATTCGCGCCGACTACCGGTCGATGGCCCGGCCCGAGGTCGTGCGGACCCTTCGCGAATCCCGGCGCAAGTCCGCTGCGGGCGACGATGTGATCGACGCGCTTATCCGGCGGCTGCAACTACCCTGACCGCTCGCGGGTCTTGGGCGCTTCGGGTCGGCCGGCGAACACGATCCGAAAACCGCACACTCGCCCGCTGATTCATCGCCCATAGCGGCCGTTCCCGCCGGCGACCGGCAGCACGTGCCATACTCGACCGCTTCCTAAGCGACGAGTTGCCTTGCCCATTCCCACCTTCAGCAAACTGGCCGTCCTGACCGTATGTGTCGTCGCTGCGTGGGCGTGCGACGCCATCGCCGACCCGAAGACGATCTGCACGATCACGGTCAATTCGTCCGACGAGAAGGAAATGTTCGAGCGGTATCTGCCGCGCGACGAGTATCGGTTCGTCGAGCTCGTCGAGCGCGGCCGCCCGGATTGGCTGGCATCCGCCTGCCGGCAGCAGATTCGCTGCGACGCGCTGATCGTCTCCGGCCATTTCGATGGCGGCACCGAGTTCTATACCGACCGACTCGACTCACGCGAGTTCCTGGCGGTCGACGAGCTGGAGCGAGCGTCGTGCAGCGAATCGTGTCCGGGACTCTTCGAAGGGCTCAAGGAAGTCTACCTCTTCGGCTGCAATACATTGAATGCGGAGGCGATGCGCAGCGCCTCCGCCGAGATCGCGCGCAGCCTGATTCGCTCGGGCCACTCGCCGGCCGATGCCGAACGATTGTCGCGCCTGCTTTCCGAGCGGCACGGCGAAAGCAATCGCGATCGCATGCGACACATTTTCAAGGATGTTCCAACCCTCTACGGCTTTTCGTCGAAAGCGCCGCTCGGCCGCGCCGCAGGGCCGCTGCTCGAGCGCTATTTTCAGTCGGCGCCCTCGGGTGAGATTGCCAGCGGCCGGGTCAGCGCCAGGCTCGTGGGCCTCTTCGCGCCCAGCGCGATGACCGTCGCCGCCGGCTTGACCGACGCGGATCCGGCGGCGGGATTTCGCCGCGACGTATGCCAGTTCTCCGACGATCGGTTGTCGGATGCGCAGAAGATCGCCTTCATGCACGACCTGCTGGGGCGTGACATGGGAGAGGTGCGCATGTTCCTCGACCATCTCGAGCGTTACTCCGCCTCCCTGGGACCGGCGCGGCGCCAGGCGCCGGAGGCGGCCGCGGCCTTCGACGCGATCGCACGCGACCTCGCCATGCGCGAACGCTATCTCGACTTCGCCCGAGACGCTGATCAACCTGCGGTGCAGGTCCGGATGATGGCGCTCGCGCACCAGTTCGGCTGGCTGACGACCGGGCAGGAGCAGTTGGAATTCAACCGGATGATTGTCGAACGGATGCAGCGCAATGCCGTAGGCCCGGCCGAAGTGGATCTGGCGTGCCGTCGCGGCAGCGGGGAGCTCGGCCAGGGGCTGCCCGGGGGGCTCCCCGCGCCGGAGACGAAGACAGGAACGGCCGCCGACAACGCGATCCACGCTTGCTTCGGCAGCGCGGAAGGGCGCGCCGGCGTGCTCCGCGCGCTGACGAGCGCCAGCGACGACGATGTCGCGATCGCGCAGGTTTACCTCAACCACCGGCCGATCACCGATGCCGGCGAGCTGCGTACCGTTGCGTCGGCGATCGCCCGGATGCCGACGTCCGATTCGCAGGTGCGCGCGCTCGACACGCTGGCGCACCAACATCTGAACGATCCGGAAAGCCTGAACGAACTCGCGCGTCTGTTCCCCCTCGCGCGGTCGGTGGGTGTGCAACGGGCCATTGCCGGCATACTGATCCGGTCCGACTATCAGATGCTGGCAAAGGCGGACCTTGCGCGTGCGCTGCGCCAGCACCGGTTGAAGTCCGCCGAAAGCGACGACGTGATCGACGTGCTGATCCGCCGGCTTCAGTTGCCGTAGAGGGTCACCGCGTGGAGTTTCGATTCCATCAATGTCCAGGCAGGCGGTGTCGGTGCCGTTGCCATAACGCCCAGCCTATATACGCGACGACGCCGATGTTCAACGCCAGTACACCGACGTGGACCCACGAGATACGGTGCCAGAGTCCGTAGAGTTCGGGTCCGATGTAAATCGCCCCGCTCAGCACCGCGAACCATTCGGCCCAGCCGTATCCGAACCAGAGTCCATAGGCTTCCGCCAAGCGCAGCGCCGCATATCCGAGGGCCAATGCCGCAAGCGTCCATAGTCTGACATCGGAGAAGCGGTCCGCAGCGTCAAGAAAGATGCGCGGAAACAGCTTTGCCGGATTGAGGTGGAAGGTACGAACCAGTTCCTCGGCTACCGATTGCACGTCCTGATGGACCACGGACAGCAAGCCGAATCCGACCAGCAGTACGAGAATCCCCTTCGTCGCCTCGAACAGGGCGACGACGCGCTCGCCTTTGGCATGCGGTCTGATCGGCATCGGCGCAGAATACCGCTTTCGCGCAGGGTTTCGACCCGGAAGGTTCACCTATGGCCCAAAATGTGGCGGTATTCGTCGGCAGTCTTCGCAAGGATTCGCTGAACCGAAAGATGGCGCACGCGCTGACGGGGCTCGCCCCGGCGGAAATGAAATTCGGGATCGTCGAAATCGGAGCGTTGCCCCTGTTCAATGCCGATCATGAGTCCGATCCACCGGCGTCGGTCCGCGCGTTCAAGGAACAGGTCGCGGCGGCGGATGCGGTGCTGTTCGTCACCCCGGAATTCAACCGCTCGGTCCCCGGCGCACTCAAGAATGCGCTCGACGTCGGTTCCCGACCCTACGGCAAAAGCGTGTGGAGCGGAAAACCGGGCGCGATCATCAGCGTGTCGCCGGGCGCCCTGGGCGCCTTCGGTGCAAACCATCACTTGCGGCAATCGCTGGTATTCCTGAACGTGCCGACGATGCCGCAGCCGGAGGCCTATATCGGCAATGCGGCAAGCCTGTTCGACGACAAGGGTGCGCTCGTCAGCGACGGAACGCGTACATTCCTTGGGAAGTATCTGCAGGCCTTCGCGAACTGGATCGAGCATAACGTCGCGCACTGACGGCGCGCAGCTTCCGGCGCGACGGTCCGCCGCCCGCAGGGCGCGCTAGCTCGGCGGCGTACCTTCCTTCCATTCCTCGTCGCTGCGGAAGATTCGGACGACCCGCGTGCGCTTGCCGCCCCCGTACTTTTCCATCTTGACCACGACCGGATAGAGCTCCATCAGCTTGGCGCGCGCGTCGTCCTCATTCTCGAAGGTCAGGAGTGCGCCGTCGGCGCCGCGCACATCGGACCACAGACCGTGGCCATCCTCGATTTCGATCTTGAACATCGCTATTCCCCAGTCGAACCGGCACGCCGATGATACTTCGAATTGCCGCCGCGGTCGTTCCGGCATGCGCGGTCAGCCTACGACAGGCGCTCGCGGATCCTGTGTTCGATATCGAACAGACCGCTCGCGATACCCGGGCCGAAAATCGGACCGTCGAACGAAGCCAACCGGAGTTCCCCATGAACATGACGCTTAGCATCGCCCCGCTGATCTCGTTGATTGCGGGCATCCTGATACTGGTCGTACCTCGGCTGCTCAACTACATCGTTGCGATCTACCTGATCGTCATCGGCCTGCTCGGACTCTTCGGCGCGGGATCCCTGAATTTCCGGTAGCGGCAGCGAATGCGGGGGGTGTCCCCGGGCAACCTGGCCGGACGCACCGCGCCAATCCGCACGAATACGCAAGGAGTCATCCGCAATGAATCCCTCGCTGAAATCCGCCGACGTCCAAACCGCAGCCTCCGACGACGGAAAGCCGTCGGGAGCCGTTGCGCCAAGCCACGTGCTGCCGCCGCTGCCCTATGCCTATTCGGCGCTCGAGCCTTGTATCGACGCCCACACCATGACGCTGCATCACGACAAGCACCACGCGTCCTACGTGGAGAAACTGAACGCAGCGCTCGCGCCCTATGCCGAACTGCGTCGTCGGTCCGCGGCGTGGTTGCTGGTCAACGGCGATTCGGTACCGGAACTCGTGCGTGCGGCTGTGCAAAACAATGCCGGCGGGCACCTGAACCACAGCTTCTTCTGGCAGTCGATGTCGCCGGCGGGGGGCGCCGGACCGAGCGGTCCGCTCGCCGTAGCGATCGACCGGGCGTTCGGCAGCTTCGACACGTTCAAGGCGCACTTTGTCGAGGCAGGCGCAAAGGTGTTCGGGTCGGGATGGGTGTGGCTCGTCGCCTCGAACAAGAAGCGCACGGACGGATCCGATCTCGAAATCGTGACCACCTCGGGTCACGACAACCCGATCAGGCAGGCAAAGCGTCCGTTGCTCGTCAATGACGTCTGGGAGCATGCCTACTACCTGAAATACGAGAACAGGCGTCCCGACTATCTGACGAGCTGGTGGCCGATCGTCAACTGGAAGGAAGTCGCGCGGAGGTTCGAGAATCCAAATGCACCCGACTAGCCTGAGTCCGCGGACGGCGTTATCGCCGAAGCGTCCGGATAGCGGTTCGGCGTTCGACGGCGTGCCCTTTCCGGCCGATGCGATTCGCCGGCCGAAATACTTTCCAATAAGGCAATCATGACGAAAAAATCTGCTTCGACCCAAATCCACGCACTGCGCCAGCGTTCCCGTCGTCACCTCGACGAGGGCGCGGTGACCGCGGGTTACAGCGCCGATCGAAAGAAGGTGCTGAAGCTGCTGAATGACTCGCTGGCCACGGAAATCGTGTGCGTGCTGCGCTATCGGCGCCATCACTTCATGGCACGCGGAATCCATTCGCAGGCCGTCGCCGCGGAGTTCCTGGCCCATTCGAACGAAGAACAGGGCCATGCGGACCAGCTCGCGGGACGCATCGTGCAACTGGGCGGCGAGCCGGACTTTTCGCCCGGGAGCCTAACCGGTCGAAGCCACGCCGAGTACGTGGAAGGAACCACGCTTTCGGAGATGATCAAGGAAGACCTGGTGGCCGAGCGCATCGCCATCGACAGCTATCGCGACTTCATTCGATTTCTGGGCGATCACGACCCGACGACCCGAAGGCTGCTGGAGTCGATTCTTGCCGTCGAGGAGGAACACGCAGACGACCTGGCCGACCTGATGCAGGGGATGCCGACGCAATCGAAGTCGTCGAAGGACGTGCGCGAACCGAAGACAGCCTGATTGGGCAATCCGGACGATGCGCGTGCAACCGCAGGGTATGTGCGCTGCCAGACAGACGCGTGGCGCCCGCGGGGCTAAGGTTCGATCACTTGCCCGAGAGGGAAGCAGAGGTGCCCGCTAGCGGGACCCGCATCGAAGGCAACCTGAAGCAATTCGACGGTGACGCTGCCGGACGGATCGGAGTTCTCCAAACCAAAGCCCGGCGGGGCAATGCCTTCGCCATGGCTTGGAATCGCAACAACCGCATAAAGGAAACACCATGAACAAGTTCAATCTGACCGCGCTTTCGGCCGCATTCTGCCTCGCGATGAGTGCCGGTGCGATGGCCGGCGCCATGTCGAAGGTCGATTACAACACCGCGAAGGCCGATATGGCGGCGACCTACAAGACGGACACCGCCACCTGCGCACCAATGACCGGCAACGCCAAGGACATCTGCATTGTGGAGGCCAAGGGCCGCGAAAGGGTCGCGAAGGCGAACCTTGTCGCGACCGACGCTCCGACGGTGGCGCATCGGTACGACGCGCGCATCGCCAAGGCGGATGCCGTTTACGCGGTCGCCAAGGAGAAGTGCGACGATCTGTCCGGGAACGCGAAGGACGTGTGCGTCAAGGAAGCGAAGGCCGGGTACGTCACTGCCAAGGCAGACGCCAGGCTCGCGGAAAAGACGGCCGATGCCAATGCCACGGCACGCGAAAAGACAGTCGATGCCAACGCGGCAGCGCGTGCAAAGACCACCGACGCCCGCAAGGACGCCGCGACCGAAAAGCGCGACGCCGATTACGCGGTGGCGAAGGAAAAATGCGACGCGTTTGCGGGCGACGCCAAGGCCAACTGCGTCAAGGATGCCAAGGCACGCTACGGCCAGTCCTGAGTTCGATTCTGTCCGCGCGCGGATTTCAGTGGAGTAACTGCGCGTACCGAGTAACCTCGATGCGAGACCGCCGATGGTCTCGCATCTTTGACGAACGGATGATACGATCATGATCAACATGGGAAGACCAGTATCCGAAACGGGCGAAGCGGGCGGTGTCATCGCGCGCACGGTGGACAACGCCACGGGTGAAGCGCACAAGGCCATCGACAGGGCATCCGACGCCGCGCGCCCTGCGATCGACAGCTTTGCCGCGGGCGCCCACAAGGCGGTGGACCGGTTCGCTGGCGCGGCAACCCAGGCAGCCGACACGCTCGATATCAAGGGCGCCCAGGTGCGGGACGCGCAATCCCGGTTTGCCGAGAGTTGCCGCTTACAGGTGAGGGAAAAGCCGATCACATCCATCGGTGTCGCCGTCGCCGCAGGATTTCTGCTGAGCTGGTTGTTGAGCCGGCGCTAAACCGGGCATGGGAATCGGCAGACCCGCAGATAGTCTCGTCCCGATCGTGATGAACGCGATCGTCGCGGGCATGCTGGTTGCCGTCGTATGGGTGGGCGTTGCAAGCGCAATGGCACTTTGGCTGACCGGTAGTTGAGCCGCTGCCGTTGCGGTTGCGGCGTCTCGGAGCGCGCTTGCGCGATGTGGATCCGAGCCTCACGGGCACGTATCCAGGCAGTGGTTGAAACATGAATGCGAAAGCCTTCGCTGCCCTCCGGAAGGTCCTGCCGTTTTTTGCGCCCTTCCGGCGTGGTCGGCTGCCTCGTGCGCATCGCGACGAGTTGCCTCTGCGATCGGAGCTCTTCAACGCCGATCAGATGGAGCAGCACGGCAAGAGGCTTGCCGCCGCCCACAAGCTGACGCATCGTCGGGGGCCGGACCGGCTCCTGCCCCGTCTCGCCGAAAACGAGGCGGTCCTCGTCGAGGCATGCAATCTGCTCACGGCGGCAGTGACGGCGGATCGACGCATCACGCCGGCGGGAGAATGGCTACTCGACAATTTCTACCTGATCGAGGAGCAGGTCCGCACGGCCAAGCGACACCTTCCGAGGGACTATAGCCGCGAGTTGCCGCGCCTCGCCCGCGGTCCGACAGGCGGGTTGCCGCGCGTGTACGACATCGCATTGGAAACGATCGCGCACGGCGACGGGCGCGTGGACCCGGAAAGTCTCTCGCGATTCGTCGCGGCCTACCAGTCCGTTACCCCGGTCACGCTGGGGGAGCTGTGGGCGATTCCGATCATGCTTCGCCTGGCGCTCATCGAGAATCTGCGGCGAGTCGTCACCGACGTCGCTGCCGGCAGGGTCGATCGCGACCTCGCCGACGGCTGGGTCGACCAGATGAGGGCGGTTGCGCAGACCGACCCGAAAAGCCTGATTCTGGTGATCGCGGATATGGCCCGGTCGAATCCGCCGATGACGACCGCGTTCGTGTCGGAGCTTTCGCGACGGCTACAGGGTCATGGCCTCGCGTTGGCGCTTCCCCTGACGTGGATCGAGCAGCGCCTTTCCGAGTCGCATCTCACCATCGAGCAGCTTGTGCAATCCGGCACACAGCAACAAGCGGCTAACCAGGTGTCGATCAGCAACAGCATCGGCAGCCTTCGCTTCCTCGGCGCAATGGACTGGCGCAAGTTCGTCGAGACCATGAGCTTTGTCGAGCAGAAGCTCTGCGAGGACCCGAGCGGGGCCTACGGCAGCATGGACTTCGTCTCGCGCGATCGATACCGCCACGCGGTCGAGCGGATGGCAAAGGACAGCCCGTTGTCGGAAGTGGATGTGGCGCGCCGTGCGATCCAGCTCTGTCACGAGAATGCGACGGGGAGCGGCGCGGATCCGCGCAAGGCGCACGTGGGCTACTACCTGATCGACGCAGGGCGGCCGATGCTCGAGGGCGCCATTGCCATGCGCGCCTCGCCGTTCGCGGTGCTCATACGCCTCGCGAGGCATTACCCGTCCTATGTGTACCTTGGGGCCATCCTCGCGCTGACCGGCCTCCTCTGCGCCTTCGTGATCGCGATGTCGGACACCGATGGCCTATCCGAATCGATGTTCGCCGGAGCCGTTGCCCTTGCCCTCGTTGCCACCAGCCAACTGGCGGTCGCGCTGGTGAACTGGATTCTGACGCTGATCGTTACGCCGCACTCGCTGCCGCGGATGGATTTTTCGGGCGGGATCCCGTCGGGCTCGCGCACGCTGGTCGTCGTTCCCTCGATGCTTTCCGATGCGAATGGCATCGAAGCGCTCGCCGAAGCGCTGGAAGTCCGTTTCCTGGCCAACCAGGACGCCAACCTGCATTTCGCGCTGCTGACCGACTACCTGGACGCGAGCGAAGAAACGCGGCCGGACGACGCGCACCTGTTGGAGATTGCGCAGCGGGCGATCGGCGCGCTCAACGAAAAATATTGCGGGAGCCGCGATGCCGGGCAGGCAGGTCTCGAAAGCGCGGTCTGCGGCGACCGCTTCCACCTGTTCCAGCGTCCCCGCGTCTGGAATCCACAGGAGCGCCTGTGGATGGGGTACGAGCGAAAGCGCGGAAAGTTGGGCGACCTGAACGCGCTCTTGCGGGGCGAGGAGGAATCGGCAAAGCGCTTCGCCTCGATCGTCGGCGACACGACGGCGCTGACGAGCGTCAGATACGTCATCACGCTCGACACCGACACCGAGCTGCCGCGCGATGCGGCGCGCCAGCTGGTGGGAGCGATGGCGCATCCGTTGAACCGGGCACGCTACGACGAATCGCGGCAGCGGGTGATTGCCGGATACGGCATCCTGCAGCCGCGGGTGGTGACGAGCCTGCCCGGATCCAACCGGTCGCGGTTCGCGCGCCTGTTCGGAGGCGAGTCGGGGATTGACCCCTACACACGCGCCGTCTCCGATGTCTACCAGGATGGATTCGGCGAAGGCTCGTTCATCGGCAAGGGCATCTATGACGTCGATGCCTTCGAGCTTGCGCTCAAGGGGCGATTTCCCGAGAACCGCATTCTCAGCCATGATCTGCTGGAAGGCAGCTACGCGCGATCCGGGCTCATCACCGACGTGCAGCTGTACGACGACTATCCGTCCCGATACAGCGGGGACGTCAGCCGCCGCCGCCGCTGGATTCGCGGAGATTGGCAAATCGCCGCGTGGCTGTGGCGACGGGTTCCCGGGGCCCGCGGTGCGCGCCCGAGGAATCCGCTGTCGGCATTGTCACAATGGAAAGTCTTCGACAACCTGCGGCGCAGCCTCGTTCCTCCTGCGTTGCTCCTGCTTCTGATGCTGGGCTGGACGGTTCTGGCACCCGCGTGGTGGTGGACGCTTGTTGCGATCGGCATCTTCCTCGTGCCGCCCTTTATCGCGTCATTGCTGGAACTGCTGGACCGGCCCGACGAGGTTCCTTCTGCCCAGCACCTCGTCCTCGCAGCGCGATCGGCGGGGCGACGCGCGGTCCAGGTCGTCTTTTCGCTCGCCTGCCTGCCCTACGAGGCGTATTTCAGCGCGGCGTCGATTCTGCAGACGCAGTGGAGACTGTTGGCCACCCACGAGAGGCTGCTCGAATGGACGCCCTCCGGCGAACAGGATCGCGGCGGACGCAATACGCTTGCGGCATCGTTCGGGTCCATGTGGGTTGGTCCGGCTCTCGCGCTCGCGGCGGCAGCCTACCTGCTGTCGACGCATCCGGTCGTGCTGACGGTCGCAGCACCGATCCTGTTGCTCTGGTTCGTCGCACCGGCACTCGCATGGTGGGTCAGTCGGCCGCTGGCGCCACGGGTCGCGAGACTCACGTTCGACCAGTCGGTCTTCCTGCGCAATATGGCGCGCCGGACCTGGGCATACTTCGAGACCTTCGTCGGCGCGCCCGATCACTGGTTGCCGCCCGATAACTACCAGGAGATCCCTGTCGCGACGGTCGCGCATCGCACGTCGCCGACCAACATGGGCATGGCGCTGCTTGCCGACCTCGCTGCCTATGACTTCGGCTACCTGCCTGCGGGGCGCCTGATCGAGCGCACCACCAACGTGCTGCATGCGATGAATGGGCTCGAACGGTACCACGGCCATTTCTACAACTGGTACGACACGCAGACGCTTCAGCCGCTGGCACCTCGCTATATCTCGTCGGTCGACAGCGGGAACCTCGCCGGGCACCTTTCGACCTTGCGCGCGGGCATTCTGATGCTGCCCGAGGATCGGATCCTTGACCGGCGCCTGTTCGCCGGTTTGGTCGACACCGCCAGGTTGCTCGTCGAATCGCTCGGCAGCGATGTTCCCGCGGCAGTCGCAGAGCTCTGCCGCGAACTCGACTCCGCGTTCGACGCATGGGCCGCCACGTCCGCCGCCGTGCGTTCCAGGCTCGACCGGCTTGCTGCGGCCATCGCCGTGGCCACTGCCGCCGTCGCCGATCGGCACCGCGCGGCGGACCCGCCGACGGCGGCGGACGAAGCGCGGGTGTGGGCAGAGGCACTGGCAATGCAATGCCATAGCGCCATGACCGAGTCGATGCGATTCGCGCCTTGGTGTGCGCAGCCTGCGCTCGGCGAAATGCTGGCGCTCCTGCCGATCCTGGCGCCCATCCCGACACTGCGCGAACTCGCGGACCTGATGCCGGCCCTGAGGCGGGAGATCGACCTGCTGCGAGGCGCCACACCGACGGATGCAAGGCGGGAACAACTGGATGAGGTGCTCCGGCTCGGCGAAGCCGCGAGCAACGAGGCAACGGAACGAATCGCAGCGATCGGCGCGATCGCTTCGCAATGCGAAGCGCTTGAACAAATGGAATTCGACTTCCTCTACGACCCGGCCCGACACCTTTTCGCGGTCGGATACAACGTCGATGAGCGCAAGCGCGACCCGGGTTACTACGATTTGCTCGCGTCCGAAGCGCGGCTCACGTCCTTTGTCGCCATCGCGCAGGGCCAGGTTCCGCAGGAGAGCTGGTTCGCGCTCGGACGGCTGCTGACGTCCACCGGGGATCGGCCGATCCTGCTGTCGTGGAGCGGCTCGATGTTCGAGTATCTGATGCCGCTGCTGGTGATGCCGACCTTCGAGCACACGCTGCTCGACGAAACTTGCAAGGCCGCCGTCGAGCGGCAGATCGCGTATGGCAAGCAGCTCGGCTTGCCGTGGGGTATGTCGGAGTCGGGGTACAACACGGTCGACGCGGGCCTCAACTACCAGTATCGCGCGTTCGGCGTGCCTGGCCTCGGCCTGAAACGGGGGCTCGCCGAGGATGTCGTCGTCGCGCCGTATGCCTCGATGCTGGCCCTGATGGTCGCGCCCGAGGCTGCCTGCCTCAACCTGCAGCGGCTTGCCGCCGACGGACTGGTGGGGCGATTCGGGCTGTTCGAAGCGATCGACTACACGCCAGCGCGGATTCCGCGCGGCCAGGCGAGTGCCATTGTCCGATCGTTCATGGCTCACCACCAGGGCATGAGCCTGCTCGCGCTGGGTCATCTGCTGCTCGATCGTCCAATGCAGAAGCGATTCGAATCCGACCGCGAAATCCAGGCGACGCTCTTGCTGTTGCAGGAGCGAATCCCGAAGTCCGTTGCGTATTTTCCTCATGTCGCGCAACTGACAGGCGTGCGCGCGAACGTCGGCGAGGCGGATGCGCCGGTGCGCGTCATCGCCACCCCGGATACGCCGATCCCGGAAGTGCAACTGCTGTCGAATGGCCGCTACCACGTCATGGTCACCAATGCCGGCGGGGGCAGCAGCCGCTGGAAGGGCCTTGCCATCACGCGCTGGCGCGAGGACGCCACGTGCGACAACTGGGGCACGTTCTGCTATCTCCGCGACCTCGCGAGCGGCGAATGCTGGTCGACCGCGCATCAGCCGACGGGCAGGATTGCGGATCACTACGAGGCAATATTTTCCGAGGGGCGCGCCGAATTTCGGCGACGCGACCATGGGTTGGACGTGCACACGGAGATCGCGGTCTCGCCCGAAGACGACATCGAGCTGCGCCGGACGCGCATCGTCAATCGCTCGCGGGTCCGCAAAGTCATCGAACTCACCAGTTATGCTGAAATCGTGCTGGCGCCGGCCGCGGCCGATGCCATCCATCCGGCGTTTTCAAACCTGTTCGTCCAGACCGAAATTGCGGCCGACGAGCGGGCAATCCTGTGCACGCGCCGACCGCGCTCGCCCGACGAGCAGGCACCGTGGGTGTTCCACCTGATGGCCGTGCACGGTGCGGCTGCCACCGACGTTTCGTATGAGACCGATCGCATGCTCTTTGTCGGTCGTGGCAACTCGTCCGCTGCGCCGCGAGCAATGCGCGACGCCCGGCCACTCGAAGGCAGCGAGGGCTCGGTACTCGATCCGATCGTCGCCATCCGGATTCGGATCGCGCTCGAACCGGAACAGGCGGCCACCGTCGATATGGTCTACGGCGTGGCGGAATCCCGCGATGCCGCGATCGGGTTGGTCAAGAAATACCACGATCCGCGGCTCGCGGATCGCGTCGTCGAGCTCGCGTGGACGCACGCTCAGGTGGTCCTGCGGCAAATCAATGCAACGGAAGCCGACGCCCGCCTTTACGCGCGCCTCGCCAATTCGATCGTCTTCGCCAATGCGTCGCTTCGTGCCGACGCCAGCGTCATCGCCAGGAATCGGCGCGGGCAATCCGGATTGTGGGGCTACGCGATCTCCGGCGACCTGCCGATCGTCCTCCTGCGGATCGCCGATGCGGCCAACATCGACCTCGTCCGCCAACTGGTGCAGGCTCACGCCTATTGGCGCCTCAAGGGATTGGCCGTGGATCTCGTGATCTGGAACGAGGATCACGGCGGTTACCGGCAACTGCTACAGGACCAGATCATGGGGCTGATCGCCGCGCGCGTCGAAGCCCAGATGATGAATCGGCCCGGCGGGATCTTCGTTCGACGCGGCGACCAGATTTCCGAGGAGGATCGAGTTCTTCTCGAGTCGGTCGCGCGCGTGATCATCCTCGACGGAAAGGGCACGCTCGCGGAGCAGGTGGAGGGGCGGGCGTCGCTGGAAGTGCGTTTTCCCCGGCTCGTTCCGACACGGGAGAATCGGAACGCCGCCGGGAACCCTCACCTTCCCGACCGGGGGCTGATCCTCGCCAACGGACTCGGAGGGTTCACGCCCGAGGGCACCGAGTACGTCATTACGACGGATCGCGATCACCGGACGCCGGCGCCGTGGGTGAACGTACTCGCGAATCCGCAGTTCGGCACGCTCATCTCCGAAAGCGGCGGAAGTTACACGTGGGGTGAGAACGCCCACGAATTCCGTCTCACCCCCTGGAGCAACGATCCGGTGAGCGATCCCGGTGGCGAAGCGTATTACCTGCGCGACGAGGAGAGCGGGCACTTCTGGTCGGCCACACCTCTGCCGGCGGGCGGTCGTACGCCGTATGTGACGCGGCACGGATTCGGCTACTCCGTGTTCGAGCACGACGAGGACGGAATTTCGACGGAGCTGTGGGTCTACGTCGCGCGGGACGCAGCGGTCAAGTTCTCGACGCTGAAATTACGCAATTCATCGGGCCGAGCGCGTCGCATCTCCGTCACCGGGTACGTGGAATGGGTGCTGGGCGACCTGCGGTCGAAGTCGGTGATGCACGTCGTCACCGAAAAGGATGCCAAGACGGGCGCGCTTTTCGCCCGCAATGCGTACAGCGCTGAATTCGGCGAACGAGTGGCGTTCTTCGACATCGATGAGACGAAGCGGACGCTGACGTGCGACCGCGTCGAGTTCATCGGCCGCAACGGTACGCTGGGCGCTCCCGCCGCGATGGCGCGGGTACGGCTCTCGGGCAAGGCGGGATCGGCGCTCGATTCATGCGCGGCAATTGCGATGACGCTCGAGCTCGACGCAGACGGGGAGCGCGACGTTACGTTCAGGCTCGGTGTTGGACGGGATGTCGACGACGCCAGGAACCTGGTACAGCGGTTTCGCGGCGCTACGACCGCGGCAGCGACGCTCGACGAAGTGTGCCGCCAATGGCAGCGGACGCTCGGCGCCGTGCGCGTGGAAACGCCCGACGCCTCGCTCAATGTTCTCGCCAACGGCTGGCTCGTCTACCAGACGCTCGCGTGTCGCCTCTGGGCACGCAGCGGCTTCTATCAATCCGGAGGCGCGTTCGGGTTTCGCGATCAGTTGCAGGATGTACTCGCGCTCGTTCACGCCGAGCCGGGGCTGACGCGCGCGCAACTCCTGCTGTGCGCGAGCCGGCAATTCGTGGAGGGCGACGTCCAGCATTGGTGGCACCCGCCGTCCGGCCGCGGCGTTCGCACGCAATGCTCGGACGACTACCTCTGGCTGCCTCTCGCGACCGCCCGCTACGTACTTGCCACCGGCGACACGGGTGTGCTCGACGAGCCAGTCCACTTCCTCGACGGCCGGCCGGTCAACCCCGGGGAGGATTCGTACTACGACCTGCCCGGACGATCCGCCGAAGTGGGAACCCTGTACGAGCATGGCGTCCGCGCGATTCGCCATGGGCTTAGATTCGGAAGCCATGGATTGCCGCTGATCGGCTCGGGAGACTGGAACGACGGGATGAATCTCGTCGGGATCGAAGGCCGTGGCGAGAGCGTCTGGCTCGCGTTTTTCCTCTGCACGGTACTCACGCAGTTCGCGAAGGTTGCGCGCCTGCGCGGCGACGTGGCGTTTGCCGAGCGTTGCGCCGAGGCAGCGGTCGAGCTCGGACGTAATATCGAAATGCACGGTTGGGATGGCGCCTGGTATCGACGCGCCTACTTCGACGATGGCTCGCCGTTGGGTTCGGCGAGCAACACCGAATGCCAGATCGACTCCGTCGCGCAGAGCTGGTCGGTCCTCTCGGGAGTCGGCGACGCGAAGCGCGCGCGCGCGGCGATGGATGCCCTCTATCAGCGCCTCGTTCGACGCGACGATGCGCTGATTCAGTTGCTGGCGCCGCCATTCGATCACTCGGACCGCCATCCCGGCTACATCCGCGGCTACGTGCCGGGCGTCCGCGAGAACGGTGGCCAGTACACGCACGGCGCGATCTGGTCGGTGATGGCGTTCGCGGCGCTTGGCGACGCACCTCGGGCGTGGGAGTTGATGGACATGATCAACCCGGTCAACCATGCGCGAACGGCCGCAGGGGTGGCGACCTACCGGGTAGAGCCCTATGTGGTGGCCGCCGACGTGTACGCGCTGGCGCCCCACACCGGCCGCGGCGGCTGGTCGTGGTACACCGGCTCGGCCGGGTGGATGTACCGCCTTATCGTCGAGTCGCTACTCGGGGTCGAGCTCGCCGTCGACAAGCTGCGCATTTCGCCGTGCCTGCCGGTTGATTGGCGGGAATTCAAAGTTCACTATCGGCATCGGGACACCACTTATCACGTCACGGTCTCGCGGACGGATAGCGCGGCCGGGGTGTGGGTCGACGGAGAGCGGCAACTCGACAACGCCATTCCGCTCGTGAATGACTCCGTCGAGCACGCGGTGGAAGTTCTTGTGCAACCCGCCGCCACCCCGCAGGAATTCCGATCAAGATTCGATGCCGCACAGGCGTCGCCGCTCGCCGGGAACAGTCTTCGCTCGGGTGCATGACGTCCTCTCCGTCAGGCACTTGCAGCAGGGACCCGGTTACCTCGACGATCAACGCATCTAGAAGTCAGTGCGCCGGCGTGGCGTCTGGATTCCATCTCCATTGGCGTATCTCCGGCAGGTCTTCGCCGTGCTCGGCGATGTATTGCTTGTGCTCGATCAGCCGGTCGCGGATTGCCTGCTTGGCGTATGCCGCCCGCGGGCCGAGCTGCGCCACGCGATCGATGACGTCGCCGACGAGATGGAAGCGGTCGAGGTCGTTCATCACGACCATATCGAACGGAGTAGAGGTCGTTCCCTCTTCCTTGAAGCCACGAACGTGCAGGTTCGGATGGTTGGTGCGCCGATACGTGAGCCGGTGAATCAGCCACGGATAGCCGTGATAGGCGAAAATGATCGGCTTGTCCCGGGTGAAGAGCACATCGAAGTCCCTGTCGCTCAAGCCGTGCGGGTGCTCGCTCGGCGGCTGAAGCGTCATCAAGTCGACGACGTTCACCACGCGGACTTTCAGTTCCGGGAAGTGGCTCCGGAGCAATTCCACGGCTGCCAGGGTTTCGAGCGTAGGCACATCGCCGGCGCACGCCATGACGACATCCGGCTCGCCGCCCCCGTCGTTGCTGGCCCATGCAAAGATGCCGACGCCGGCAGCACAATGCTTGATCGCCCCGTCCATGTCGAGCCACTGCGGACTCGGCTGCTTGCCGGCGACGATCACATTGACGTTGTTGCGGCTGCGCAGGCATCGATCCGTCACGCAGAGCAACGTGTTCGCGTCGGGTGGCAGATACACGCGGACGATCGCTCCCTTCTTGTTGACGACGTGATCGATGAAGCCGGGATCCTGATGGCTGAAGCCGTTGTGATCCTGCCGCCACACGTGCGACGAGAGCAGGTAGTTCAGCGAGGCTATCGGGCGACGCCACGGGATCTCATTGGCGACCTTGAGCCACTTGGCGTGCTGGTTGAACATCGAATCCACGATGTGGATGAAGGCCTCGTAGCAGGAGAAGAACCCGTGACGGCCCGTGAGCAGATATCCTTCGAGCCAGCCTTCGCACTGGTGTTCGCTCAACATCTCCATCACCCGGCCGTCGGGCGCGACGTGGTCATCGATCGCGATGATCTGCGCCGTCGAACAGCGGTTCGTCACCTCGAAAACCGCGCCCCACCGGTTCGATGCGGTCTCGTCCGGGCTGAAGACTCGGAAGGTGGAGGGATTGCGTGTTATGACGTCGCGAATGAACTCACCCTGCACCCGCGTCGCTTCGGCGTCAGTGGCGCCCGGGTTCGGCACTTTCACGGCGTAGTCGCGAAAATCCGGCAGGCGCAGGTCGCGCAACAGTAGCCCGCCGTTGGCGTGCGGGTTGGCACTCATCCGGCGTTCGCCCCTCGGGGCAAGTTCGGCGAGCTCGGGAACGAGCTTGCCCGTCTCGTCGAACAGTTCCTCCGGACGATAGCTCGCCAGCCACTCTGCCAGGATCGCCACGTGCCCCGGTCGGCTCATCTCGCCCATGGGCACCTGGTGCGAGCGGAAGGTCCCCTCCGTCGGTTTGCCGTCGACGATTTTCGGTCCCGTCCAGCCCTTGGGCGAGCGAAGTATGATCATCGGCCAGCTCGCGCGCCGCGTGAACCCCCGGCTGCGGGCGATGCGCTGGATCTCCCGGATGTCGCCGATGACGGTATCGAGCGTCTCGGCCATGAGCGCGTGCATCGTCATGGGGTCGTCGCCCTCGACGAAATAGGGGGTATAGCCGTAGCCGCGAAAAAGCGCTTCCAGCTCGGCGTGCGGGATCCGCGCAAGTACCGTGGGCCCGGCGATCTTGTAGCCGTTGAGATGGAGGATCGGCAACACCGCGCCATCGTGCACCGGGTTGAGAAACTTGTTCGAGTGCCAGCTCGTTGCGAGAGGACCGGTTTCGGCTTCGCCATCGCCCACGACGCAGGCGACGAGCAGGTCGGGATTGTCGAACGCCGCTCCGAAGGCGTGGGACAGCGAATAACCCAGCTCGCCACCCTCGTGAATCGACCCCGGTGTCTCCGGCGCCACGTGGCTTGGAATTCCGCCGGGAAACGAGAACTGCTTGAACAACCGCCGCATTCCGGCTTCGTCCCGGGAGATATTCGGGTACACCTCGCTGTACGTGCCCTCGAGATAAGCGTTGGCGACCAACCCGGGTCCGCCGTGCCCCGGTCCAGTGATGTTTATCACGCTGAGGTCGTGTTCCTTGATCGCCCGGTTCAGGTGCACGTAGACGAAATTCAGT
Source organism: Betaproteobacteria bacterium (assembly GCA_039931775.1). GTDB lineage: Bacteria > Pseudomonadota > Gammaproteobacteria > Burkholderiales > Casimicrobiaceae > CAIWHR01. The sequence continues at coordinate 36,147 of JBDTRG010000010.1, forward strand.
CCCGGCGTTGTTCCCCAGTGGCCGAGCAGGCGCGGCTTGATGTGCGCAAGGTCGAGCGGCACCTTGAGCAGCGGATTGTCGTAGAGATAGATCTGTCCGACCGAGAGGTAGTTCGCGGCGCGCCAATACGCGTCGATCCTGCGCAGCAGGTCCGGGTCGAGGGGGGTGGATGGGGTTGTCATAGGTCACTCGTCGCATCGACGCACCGATGCGGGCGGCCGATTTTGATTGCGCTCGTCCTCGCCGGAATGCGTCGGGAAATGATTTCGCCCAATCTGCGATTCGGCACCCGCCGTTTTGGCGTACGTCATTTCACCCGCGAGTAGAAGCCGTCGAAAGCCGTCGTCCACGTCTTTCCGGCGTCGGTCGACGTTTCCCAATGCTGGCGCACGCGGCCATCAAGCAGCGGCGTCCACGTGATCCGCTGCAGCGCGGCCGTCCCCTGCGCGTCCGGCGCCGATTTGCCGGTGAGCACCATCCTGCCGTCGACGACTCCGCCGTCGAGCAGCAGCAGGCTCCCGCTGACGTCGACCCACGTCTGATGCCATTGCCGGCGTTCAGCATCGTACAGATTGAGGCTCGAGCCGGTGAAGCCGCCGTTCCCGGTCCAGTTCTCCAGCATTGCGCAACCCTTGTGAAGGCTGGTCAGGTGATTTTCGCCGACGACCTTGGCCGAGGGATCGCGAACGACCCAGTCCCCCAGCCAGAAATCGAATTGGCGATGTTCCGGCGCGGCGCATCCCGGCGGGGCCTTCGGTGGAACGACCGGCTTGTCCTCGGCATTCGCGCCGTGCGTCAGCGCGAGCATCAAAGCCAGCAACGCGGCAACCGGTGCAGATTGGCTGATCATGAAACCCTTTCGGCGGATGCGTTCCGGTCAACTCTTTCGCGGGCGACCCGGATCATTGCGGCGCTCGACGGAGTGCGCCGTCCTCGACGACGCCTTCGGCGATGAACGCATCGATCTCGGCGTCGCTGTACCCGTATTCGCGCAACACCTCGCGCGTATGCTCGCCGAGCATCGGTGCCGGGCGCGTGATCCGTGTGGGCGTCGCCGAGAAATGGATCGGACAGCCCAGCGCTTTGGTCGCCCCGGCCTGCGGGTGGACGAGATCGACGACCATGCCGCGGGCGAGCGTCTGCGGATGCGCGAGCGCTTCGCCGATCGTGTTGACCGGGCCGACCGGTACGCCTGCGCTGTCGAACGCCTCGATCCATTCGGCCCGGGTTCGCGTCGCCAGCACAACATCCATTTGCGACGTCAGCGAATCCAGGTTCTGCATGCGCGCCGAATTCGTCACGTAGCGCGGGTCGTCGCGCCATTCGGGATGCCCGAGGACGTCGGCGATGCGTTCCCAGTTCGCCTGGTTCGCGCCGCCGATGTTGATCCAGCCGTCGCTGGCGCGAAATGCCTGATAGGGCGCGGTCAGCAGGTGCGCGGAACCGCCGGGGCCGGGCGACGTCCCGGTCGCGAAGTGGATCGCCGCGTGCCAATACGTCTGCTGGAGCGCGGCCTCCAGCAACGACGTGTCGACGATCTGCCCCTGCCCGGTTCGAAGCTTGTGAGCGTACGCCGCAGCGATTCCCGCGACGGCGAGGAGGCCCGCGTTGATGTCGGCGACGGAATTTCCCGTTTTGACCGGTGGCCGGCCCGGCTCGCCGGTAATCGACATCAGCCCCGAAAAACCCTGCGCGATGAGGTCGAAGCCGCCCTTGTCGTGCAGCGGGCCGTCGCGGCCGTAGCCGGACACCGCGCAATAGATGAGCCCGGGATTCGCCCGCGACAGCACGTCGTAGCCGAGACCGAGTTTCTCGAGCGTCCCGCGCCGATAGTTCTCGGTCAGCACGTCGGCGTCCAGGACCATGCGCAACAGGATCTCGCGGCCTTGCGCGTGCTTGAGATTGAGCGCCATCCCGCGCTTGTTGCGGTTCATCATCATGAATGGCGCCGAGACGCCGTTGACGCGCGGCTCGCGGTAGCCGCGCGCGTCGTCGCCGCCCGGCAGCTTCTCGACCTTGATGACGTCCGCACCCATGTCGGCGAGCATCATTCCGCACGTCGGCCCGGCCATGATCTGCGCGAGTTCCAGCACGCGCATGCCGGCGAGGGGGCCCGGGTGCGGCGGCGACTTCGCGTTCACTTCAGCCACGTCTAGCGCCCGAGAAATCCGGGCTTGGTCTTGGCGAGAAACGCCGCGTATCCGATTTGAAAATCCTCGGTGTCGAAGCAGTCGAAGCACTCGTCGTGCTCCGACGCCGTGATCGGCCGCGGATCGGCAAGGCGGCGTGCGAACTTCTTGTGCCAGCGGGCGACGAGCGGCGCACCCTCGGCGATGCGTTGCGCGGTTGCCAGCGCTTCGGCCGCGACGTCGGCGTCGGGCACGACGCGCGTGACGAGGCGCTTCTCCTTCGCCTCGACCGCGCCGAAGATGCGGCCCTCGAGAAGGATCTCCAGCGCGACGTCGGGTCCCGCGAGACGCACGATCGGCGCCATTTCGGGATAGGCCATGACCAGTCCCAGGTTCTTGATCGGTGCGCCGAAGCGACTCGACTCGCCGCAGATCCGCAAGTCGCACAGCGCGACGATCTCGAGCCCGCCGCCCACGCAGATGCCGTGGATCTGCGCGACGAGCGGATGCCGGCACTCGGCAAGCGCATTCGCCGTGCTGTGCATCACGCGACCGTAGTCGATCGCCTGCGCCTTGTTCGCGCGCGCGGTGGAAAACTCCGCAATGTCGTTCCCTGGCGAAAACGCCTTCTCGCCGGCGCCGCGCACGATCACGCAGCGCAACGTGTCGTCCTGCGAGAGTGCCGAGATCGCCTCGCCCAGGCCTTGCCACATCGACTGTGTCAGCGCGTTGAGCTTTTCCGGCCGATCGAGGACGACGGTAGCGATCGTCCCGGCGCGCGTCACTTCGATCCGTCCGGTCATCGATCGGCCCCCGTCAGCGGTAGAAGAGCTGGACCAGGCCCATGCCCGTGATTGGCACGTAGGTCACCATCAGCAGCACGCCGACCAGAACGGCGACGAACCAGACGTTCACGCGCGTCACCTCCCAGATCGACGCCTTGGCGATCGAGCTCGCAACCATCAGCACGCTCGCGACCGGCGGTGTCTGCTGGCCGATGCCGAGGTTGATGGTGACGATCAGCCCGAAATGCACCGGATCGATGCCGACCGTCTTGACGAGCGGCATCACGACCGGCACGACCAGGATGATCGCGGCTGCCGAATGCAGGAACATGCCGAGCAGCAGGAACAGCAGGTTGAGGAGCGCCAGCACCGCCCATTTGTTCTGCGTGAAGGCGGCCACGGACTTGGCGAGCGCCTGCGGTGCCTGCACTTCGGTCAGGTAGGTCCCCAGCAGCGCGGAGGTCGCGACCAGCAGCATCACGATCGCCGTCTGCACACCGCCCTCGATCACCGCCTGGCGCAGGTGCGCGATGTCGAGCTCGCGATAGATGAACATGCCAACGGCGAGCGCGGCGACGACTGCCAGCGCGGCGCCTTCGGTTGCGGTGACGACGCCACCGAAGATGCCGCCGAGGATGATGACGGGAAGCAGGAACGCCCAGAGCGCGTCCTTTGCCGTGCGGCCGACGCGGGCGAGCGAGAACGCGTCCTCGCGCGGCAGGTTGTAGCGGCGCGCGAGACCGTATGCCATGCCCATCAGCGCGAAGCCGCCGAGTACGCCCGGCACGATCCCCGCGACGAAGAGCTGGACGACCGAGGTCTCGGCCATCACCGCATACAGGATCATCGGGATCGACGGCGGAATGATGACCGCGAGGGTGGCCGCCGACGACATCACGGCGGCGGCGAACGGCGCCGGGTAGCCCTTCGCCTTCATGCCCGGGATCAGGATCGACCCCAGCGCGGCGACGTCCGCTACCGCCGAGCCCGAGATCTCGGCGAAGAACATCGACGCGCCGATCGACACGTGCGCGAGCCCGCCGCGCATCCAGCCGAACAAGGACGAGGCAAACGCGATCAGCCGGCCGGAGATCCCGGACGCGTTCATGATCGCGCCGGCGAGGATGAAGAGCGGGATGGCGAGCAGCGGGAAATTGGTCGCGCCGTTGTAGGTGACGAGGGCGATGTTGGGCAGGATGGCGAGCCCGTGCGTCGCGAGCATCGCGACCACTGCGACGATCCCCAGCGAAACGGCGATCGGCACGTTGAGGAGCACGAGCGCCAGCACCGCGCCGAACAGCCCCAGCATGATCGTCATCGCGCGGCGTCCTCGGTCAGGGCAGCGTCAGTGAAGGCCGTCGGCCAGGGCCACACCCGCAGAGGGCTCGGCCGGAGTCGCGTGGAGGAGGTCGATCAGGTGCATGACCTCGGCGACGATGATCAGCACCGCCGAAATCGGGATCACCGATTGCACCGCGCTGACCGGAATCGCGGGAAGGCTCACCAGGTGGTCGGTCGCAAGCACGGGCAGGATCCAAGCGCCGACGCCGCCCAGCAGGACGAAGAACGCGATCACCAGCAACTGCGCGACGATGTTCGCGACGCGCCGGGCGCGCCAAGGAAGGCGGTCGACGATTTCCGGACATCCGATATGTGCACGCTTGACCGAAGCGAGCGCCGAACCGTAGAACGTGAGCCACGCAAGCAGTATCGAGGCGACCTCGTCGTACCACGCAAGGGCATAGCCGACCGTCCGGAACACGACGCCTAGCGTCACCTCGACAGCGAGGCCCACCATCAGCGCGATCACGATCCACTCGAGCACGCGGCCGTAGGCCCGCCGGAATGCGGTCATCGCGCAACCTCCGCGAGCAGGGACGCGCCGCGCGCGCGCACGGCGAGGACGCGCGCGTCGCTCACTGGCGCAGCGCGACCGCGCGGTCGATCAGCTCCTTGGCACCGGGGACTTCCTTGCCGAATTCCTCGAAGATCGGCTTGCTCGCCGCGACGAACGCAGCCTGGTCGACCTCGTTCACCTGCATGCCGGCTTCCTTCAGCTTGGCGAGCAGGGCGGTGTCGTCCCGCGCGGCAGTTTCGTAGACGAACGCCTGCGTTTCCTTCGCCGTGTCCTCGAGCACCTTGCGGACGTCCGGTGGCAGGCTTGCCCATTTGGTCGCGCCCACCATCAGGTACGCGGGCGTGTAGACGTGGTACGACAGCGACAGGTACTTCTGCACCTCCTGCAGCTTCGCCGAGTAGATCTGCGTGAACGGGTTTTCCTGGCCGTCCATCACGCCGGTCTGCAGCGCGGTGAAGAGCTCGGAGAATTTCATCGGGCTCGGATTCGCCCCGTAGGCCTGGAACATCTTGAGGCGCCACTTGCCCTCCGGCACCCGGAGCTTGATGCCTTGCAGGTCGGCCGGAACGCGGATCGGCCGCTTGCTGTTCGTGATGTGGCGATAGCCGTTTTCCCAGACCGCCAGCGCCTTCAACCCCTTCTTCTCGGCCTCCGGTGCCAACTTCGGCCAGAACAGCTCCTTCTCGATCCGCGCCATGTGCGCGCGGTCCTTGACGATATAGGGCATCTCGAAGATGCCGAACACATCGACCTCGGAACTCATTACCGTCGAGGGCAGCGCCATGTCGAGCGTGCCGAGTTTGAGCTTCTGCAGCATTTCCTTGTCGCCGCCCAGCTGACTCGAGCCGAACACGATCACCTTGGCCTTGCCTGCGAGCTTCGCGTTCGCGCGTTTGGCGAACTCGTCCGACGAGATCTGGAACAACGACCCGGGTTCGCCGACGTGGCCGAGCTTGATTTCGATCTGCGCCGCCGCCGGAGGTGCGCTGACGAGCAGGGCAACGCCGCACATCGCGGCGGCCACGGTGTGGCCGATCGAAACGCAGCGGGTCAGCGCAGCACGAAGGTGGGTGAGCATGCTCGATCTCCTCGAAAGTCGGTTCTGGTCATGGGCGTGCGGTCGCGATCGGACCGCAGCGATTGTACGCCGCGGCAAGTAGCGGCAAGTAGGGTCAGACTCGACTTTTCTTAACGGGTGACATTCATAGGAGCGTGGGAAAAGTCGAGTCTGACCCTACTTACCACTAGGCCGCGCAAGCCAACGAGGACTCGGCCGTCTGCGCGAGAAAGTCGATTGCCGCCTGCGTGCCCCCTTTGCGGTGCGGCACACCCGCGATGGCGAGCCCCATTTCGACGCCGGCGAGCGTGCCGCAGAGCATAAGGTCGTTGAAATGGCCGAGGTGGCCGATCCGGAAGACCTTGCCCGCAACCTTGCCGAGGCCCTGTCCCAGCGACATGTCGAAACGGTCGAGCACGATCTTGCGGAAGGCGTCCGCATCCTGCCCGGAAGGCAGCATGATCGCGGTCAATGTCGAGCTGTAAAGCGCAGGATCCGCGCAAAGGATCTCGAGGCCCCATGCGCCGACGGCGCGTCGCGTTGCGGCGGCGAGGCGATGGTGGCGCGCGAAGACCCGGTCGAGGCCCTCGGCAAACAGCATGTCGAGTGCTTCGGCGAGGCCATACAGCAGGTTGGTCGCGGGCGTGTACGGGAAAAACCCGCCCGGATTGACGGCGAGCATCTCCTGCCAGTCCCAGTACGAGCGCAGCAATTTCGAATTCTTCGATGCTTTGATCGCCTTCGCGCTGATCGCGTTGAACGACAATCCGGGCGGGAGCATCAGCCCCTTCTGGGAACCGGCGATGGTGACGTCGACGCGCCACTCGTCGTGGCGATAGTCGATCGACGCGAGCGAGCTGATCGTGTCGACCATGAAGAGTGCCGGATGGCCGGCGCGATCGATGGCGCCGCGAGCGTCCGGTATGTTGCTGGTGACGCCCGTCGACGTTTCGTTGTGCACGACGCAGACCGCCTTGATCGCGTGCCCGCGATCCGCGACGAGGCGTGCCTCGATCGCATCGGGCGAGGCTCCGTGGCGCCAGTCGCCCGGCAGGAACTCCACCGCGAGTCCGAGCCGCTCGGCGAGCTTCTTCCACAGCGCCGCGAAATGTCCGGTCTCGGCCATCAGCACGCGGTCGCCGGGCGAAAGCGTGTTGACGAGCGCGGCTTCCCACGCGCCTGTCCCGGAGGCGGGATAGATGACGACCGAACCGTCGGTCTTCATCACCTTCTTCATTCCGGCGATCACCGCCTTGCCGAGCGCAGCGAACTCGGGCCCGCGATGGTCGATGGTCGGCGCATCGATCGCGCGCAGCACGCGGTCGGGCACGTTGGTGGGACCCGGGATCTGAAGGAAGTGGCGGCCGGACGCGGAGCGATCGAGTGGGTTCATCTTGGGCTGACCTCGGTGACGGCGGGGCTCGGGCGCGAGTGTCCGGTGCCTGGCTCGTAAGCGGCAAGCGCCCATGCTACTGACCTTTGCCGCACGCGGGCAAGCCTTTGGTCGTCCGCACCGCAACATCCACTACAATCGGAAGCATGGTGCACCCCGGAAACGGTGACCTCGCGGCACGGCTCGAAGGCGCGGTCGAGGGCGAAGTGCTGTTCGACGCCGCGTCGCGCGGGCGATATGCCACGGACGCGTCGATCTATCAGGTCGAGCCGGTCGGCGTGCTCGTACCAAGGTCCAACGCCGACGTGCTTGCGGCGCTAGGTGTGTGTCGCGAACTCGGCGTGCCCGTGCTGCCGCGTGGCGCGGGCAGTTCCCAATGCGGGCAGACGGTCGGCGCGGCGCTCGTCATCGACCACAGCAAGCACCTGTCGGGCATCTCGGCCTTCGATCCCGAAGCGCATACAGTCACGGTGGAGCCGGGCGTCGTGCTCGACACGCTGAACGCATGGTTGAAGCCGCACGGCCTGTGGTTCCCGGTCGACGTCAGCACGTCGGCGCAGGCAACCCTGGGGGGCATGGCCGGCAACAATTCGTGCGGCTCGCGGTCGATCGCCTACGGCAATATGGTGCACAACGTGCGCTCGATCGACGCGATCCTGGTCGACGGGACCGAGGCGCGCTTCGGTTCCGAACGCGAGATGGGAGCGGCGCCGCCGCGGGTGGCGGACCTGCTGCGTGGACTGCAGGCGATCGCGGCGCGCGAGCGCGACGAAATCGAGCGCCAAGTCCCGAAGGTGATGCGTCGCGTCGGCGGCTACAACATCGACGTCTTCCATCCGCAGAGTGAGCGACCCTACGCGTGCGACGGGAGCGTCAACTACGCGCACCTCCTGGTCGGCAGCGAGGGCACGCTCGCGTGGACGCGATCGATCACGCTGAAGCTCGCGCCGCTGCCGATTCATCGCGCCCTCGGCGTCGTCAATTTCCGGACACTGCGCAAGGCCATGGAGTGCGCGCAACACCTTGTCGAGCTCGTGCCATCCGCCGTCGAGCTCGTCGACCGGACGATGATCGGGCTCGCACGCGGCAACCCGGCGTTTCGCGCGATCATTGACCGCGCGTTGATCGGTGAGCCCGATGCGATCCTGCTGGTCGAATTCACAAGCGAGACGCGCGACGCGGCGATCGCCCGCCTGCGCGACCTCGAGGTGCTGATGGGTGATCTCGGCCTGCCGGGGAGTGTGGTCGAGATGACGGACGCCGGCGCGCAGAAGGCGCTGTGGGACGTGCGCAAGGCCGGTCTCAACATCATGATGAGCCTCAAAGGCGACGGCAAGCCCGTTTCGTTCATCGAGG
>JBDTRG010000011.1:0-9465 GCA_039931775.1 Betaproteobacteria bacterium
TGCACCATGTCGATGCCGAGCGCCTGTGCGGTGGGCACGAGCACCGGGAGGATCACGAGGATGATCGTCGAACCTTCGAGGAAGCAGCCCAGTATCAGCAGCAGGGCGTTGACACAGAGCAGGAACACGATCGGCGAGAGCTCATAGGCCTTCAATAACGCGCTCAGCGTCTTCGGGATGTTCTCGGAGGTGATGACGTAGTTGAACACCATGGCGCCCGCGATCAGCATGCTGATCGAAACGGTGACGCGAGCGCTGCCGACGAGGGCGTCGTAGACGTCCTTCCAGCGGAGACTGCGGTAGATCAGCGCCGATGCCAGCAACGCGTAGGCGGCGGCGACGGCCGCGGCTTCGGTCGGCGTGGTGATTCCGCTATAGAGGCAGCCGAGGAGAATCACCGGCATCATCAGTGCCGGCACCGCCTCCCAAGTTATGCGCGGAATTTCGCGCAGCGGCACGGCCTTCTCCACCGGAAAGTTGCGGCGCTTGGCCACAAAGGCAATCAGGCCGCTCTGGACGGCGGCAAGGAGCAAGCCGGGGATCACGCCGCCGAGGAACAGGTAGCCGACCGACGTGTCCGAGACCAGCGCGTAAATCACCAGCGGGATGGACGGCGGAATGATCGGCCCGATGACCGATGATACGCAGGTCAGCGCGGCGGCGAAGGCCGGCGGATACTTGCCGTCCCTGGTCATCATCGTCTGCATCAGCTTGCCTGACGCCGCAGCGTCGGCGAGCGCGGAGCCCGACATGCTCGCGAGGACGATAGCCTGCAGAACATTCACCTGCGCGAGCCCGCCGCGGAAGCGGCCGACGATGGCGTTGCAGAAGTGCAGCAGTCTGTCCAGGATGCTGCCGGTACTCATGAACGAGGCGGCGAGGATGAACAGCGGGATGGCAAGCAGCAACTGGCCCGTCATCATGCCGTTCAGCAACTGCTCGGCGGCAGTCCCCAGGTCGCGGCCGGAAACGATCAACCAGAGGATGGATCCGCCGATCATCGCGTACGCGATCGGCAGTCCGATGATGCTCAAGCCGACGATGGCTACGAGCGAGAGAAACAGCGGGCTGGCGAGGTTCATACTCCGGAGCTCGTCGAGGAGACATTGGCATCTTCGGGCGCGTCGCCCCGGAGGAGACTCACGATCTGCCAGACGTATCGGACGATCACCGCCACCGCGAAAACGACGTAGACCGAATAGACGATGTCGAGTCGGACCTTGAGGTACGACACGCTCTCGACCTTCATGAAGGCCACGTACTTGATCGTCGCGGGCATCGCCATCCCGAACAGGATGACCGTCGCGACCGCGACGAACAGGCCGACGACGCGCTGCCCGATCGGCCCAAGCGAGCCCGAGATGAGGTCGAAGCGGACCTCCTCGCTCTCCTTCAGCCAGAACGCGGAGCCAAGCAAGGTCATGTAGAGCCAGGTGATGACGGACAGCTCCGACGTCCAGCCGATCGGAAAATTGAAGAAGTACCGGAACACGATCTGGAGGAGGAAGCAGACGAACATGATGCCGAGCAGGATCGCCATCAGGTTCTCCGCGCGTCGGCGCATCCAGCCGACCGCACTGCTGATAGTCCCGCCCATGCGACCCCCTTCCCCGACCTGCCTATTGGCGCAACCCACCCGAGCCCACGGCCCACATGGTTGACCGTGAGCTCGGTGGCGCCGCGAACCGCCTTGCGGTCCGCGAAACGCCCTTTTTTTTCTACTGCCCGATTACTTGACTGCGGCGATCTTGTCCAGCATTCCCGGCGGCCAAGCCTTGGCTTCGTCGGACGCCAGATAGATCTTCTGCGCGTACGCTCGGAATGCGGCGATGTCGGGCGCGTAGACGTCGAGACCCTGTTTCTTGAAGCCGTCGGCGAGCTCCGCTTCCTTCTTCAGGTGTTCGCCCGCGCTCCAGTTGATCGCCTTGTCCGCCGCCGCCTGGAAAGCCTTCTGCTTGGCGGGCGACATGGCGGTCCATGTCTTCTGGTTCACCGTCAACAAGTCGAAGCCGACCAGGTGCGACGTCAGCACGATTTGCGACATCACTTCGTAGAACTTCATGTTCTGGACGTTGGGCAGCGGATTGTCCTGGCCGTCGATCGCACCCGTCTGCAACCCGGTATACGTCTCGGCATAGGCCATCGGCGTGGGATTCGCGCCGATCGAGCGACCCAGCAGCTGCCAGGCATCCCCCGGCGGCATCCGCAGCTTGATGCCCGCCATGTCGGCCGGCGTGCTGATCTTCTTCTTCGGCTTAAGGCCAACCTGCCGCGTGCCGAAGAACGTCGGCCCGAGGATCTTCACCTTGAGCTGGTCCTCGGCCATCTGTTTCATCTGGGCGCCGAGATTGCTCGCGAAGAACGCGGTGAGATGATTCGCATCGCGGAACAGGTAGGCCGACGTCAGGATCGACCAGGCCGGAACCTGTTTCGAAATGTCCTGTGGTGCGATGTTGCCCATCTCCAGGTTGTCGCGCTGCAGCGCAACGAGCTCCGTGCCCTGCTTGAACAGGTTGCCGCCGTAGAACGCTTCGAGCTTGTAGTCGGCCTCGATGTCCTTCGCGAACATCTTGATCATGTCCGCGCGGATATCCTTGTCCGAGAACACTGCCGAGAAGCGCAGGGTCGGGGCACCTTGCGCCCAGGCCGGCACGATGTTGGAGGCAGCCAGCGCGACTCCCGCCTTGAGCGCGGTACGTCGGTCGATCTTGAATGCCATGACGTTCTCCTCTTTGATGAATGCAACTGCCGGGCTAGCCATCCAGCTCCGGCTTGAGCCAGCGCAAGACCACTTCCACCACCATCCTGCGACGGCGGGGCACGTCCCCCTTCGCTCCCATAGCTCGCTGGAAGATTGCACCGAAGGTATATTGATTGGTGACGTTGAACATTCCGAGGGCAGCGATCGCCATGTGGACGTCGATCGCATCCACGTCCGCGCGGAAGATGTCGTCGACCTGGCCGCGGGCGATGACGCCGCCCAGCGTATCGATGATCGGCCGATTGACGGTCCGCATCGCCGCGGACTTCTTCATATGCCGGCCGCGCGCCTGATTCTCGGCGACGACAAGGCGCACGAAATCCTCGTGTTCGAGGTAATAGTTGTAGGTGAATTCGACGATGCTGCGGATCGCCTCGGTGGGTTCGAGGTGGTCGAGGTCGAGGAAGCTCTCGGCGTGGCGGATCTCGGCATACACATTCTCGAGGACCGTCAGGTACAGCTTCTCCTTGCCGCCGAAGTAATAGTTGATCAGCGCTCGCGTCGTGTTGGTGCCGGCGGCGATGGCGTCCATGCTGGCGCCCTTGAAGCCGCGCGAAGCAAATTCGGCGACCGCCGCCTGCAGGATCTTGGCGCGGTTGGCTTCGGGCGCCTTCGGCTTGCGCATCGCCGCGCTGCCTACGGAAACCTGCAACGCCATCGGGGATTCCTCGAATTGACAGACCTGCAAGTTTAATTTAACAGGGTCGCCAATTTGTTGCAATCAAGCCGCTAGATCCGATCGAAGCGCCGATACGCGACCGCCTCGGCGACGTGCGGCGCGGCGATGCCGGCGCAATCCGCCAGATCGGCGATCGTCCGCGCGACCTTCAGGATCCGGTGGTAGGCGCGCGCCGACAGCGAGAGCCGCGCCATCGCCTGTGCGAGCAACGCCGCACCGACGGCATCGGGCGTACAGTGCGTGCCGATCTCGCGCGGGGCCAATCGGGCATTGGCCTTGCCCTGCCGCTCGAGCTGGCGACGGCGCGCGGTGGTCACCTCCCCCTGCACCGCCGCGCTGGTCAGCGCATGATCAACCGCCGGCTCGCCGGCCATCGCGCCGACGGCGAACGCGTCGCTCGCGAGCGCGGGCACTTCGATGCCCAGGTCAATGCGGTCGAGGAGCGCACCGGAGACGCGACTGCGGTAGCGCGCGATCTTGTCCGGGGGGCAATGACAACGACCGCTCGCATGGCCGAGCCAGCCGCAGGGGCAGGGATTCATCGCGGCGACGAACTGGAATTCCGCCGGAAACGTGCTCTGCCGCGCGGCGCGCGAAATATGAATGACGCCCGACTCGATCGGTTCGCGCAGCACGTCGAGCACGCGGCGATCCCACTCTGGAAGCTCGTCCAAAAAGAGTACGCCGTGATGGGCGAGCGAGATTTCGCCGGGCTTGGGATCGCTGCCGCCGCCGACCAGCGCCACGGCGCTCGCCGTGTGATGCGGAGCGCGGTACGGCCGCGCCCCCCAGGTTGCCGGCGAAAAGCGTCCGGCGAGCGAGGCGATCGACGCGGTCGCCAGCGCTTCCTCTTCGGTCAACGGCGGCAGGATTCCCGGCAGCCGCTGCGCGAGCATCGACTTGCCCGTTCCTGGAGGGCCGATCATCAAAAGGCTGTGGCCGCCTGCGGCGGCGATGGTGAGCGCCCGCTTCGCATGCGATTGGCCGCGCACGTCGGCGAGGTCGGGAAACGTCGCGCCTTCGCTCGCGCCGCGCGATGACGCCGCCAGCGGTGCGATGAGTTCACGCCCGGCCAGGTGTGCGCTGACGACAAGGAGCGAGGTCGCCGGATAGACGAGCGCGTCGCGGACGAGTGCCGCCTCCACGGCGCTTGCGGCGGGCAAGACGAACGCGCGCCCGTCGCGGTGCGCCGCGAGCGCCATCGGCAGCGCGCCGCGAATCGGGCGCAACCCGCCCCCCAGCGCCAGCTCGCCGGCGAATTCGTAATGGGCCAGCGCGTTGCCCGGGATCTGTTGGGTCGCGGCGAGGATGCCGATCGCGATCGGCAGGTCGAATCGGCCGGACTCCTTCGGCAGGTCGGCAGGCGCCAGGTTGACGGTGATCTTGCGCACCGGAAAATCGAACTGCGCGTTTTGCAGGGCGGCGCGCACCCGATCGCGCGATTCGCGAACCTCGGCATCGGGCAATCCGACGAGGTTGAACGCGGGCAATCCGCCAGCAAGGTGCACTTCGACGGTGACAAGCGGAGCATCGAGCCCCGTGAGACCGCGCGACAGGACGACCGCGAGCGACATGCGTCGGGACCTTCCGAACCCGCACCGACGCAAAGGGTCGACGGCCGTGTCGGTGCTGTGCGGAGCGTAACGCGCATGCGCCTCGCGCCGCAGTCGGCTACTCGGTCGACCCCGGCGCACGGTCGTGGGATCAGAGGCGCAGGAATGCGCGAAGGCGTTCCAGTTCCGCCGTCAGCTCGCGCCGGTAGTCGGGGCTGCGCGGAGCGCCCACCGCATAGCCGAACTCGCTGACGAGCGCGCCGTTGCCGACCGACAGGTTGGCCCAGCCGATCACCCGGTCGCGCCACAGGATCGGCAAGGCGTAGTAACCGAATTTGCGCTTGGGCGGCGGGTAGTACGCCTCGAACCGGTAGCGCCATCCCCAGAAGAGCTCGAAGCGCCGGCGGTCCCAGACGACCGGGTCGAACGGCGCAAGCAGGCGGACGCGATCGTCGATCGCCTCGCGCATCGTCGTCGGCTCTTCACCTTGCGGCCAGTACCAGTCGACGCCACCGACCCGCGCGCGGGCCAATCGTCGCACGGCGTGGGCCGTCGCGCGCCCGACGTCGCGGGCCGATTGCGGCGCGCCGTAGCGCAGGCGCATGACGAGTCCACGGAGCGTGGCGGCCGGCAATGGCGCGTATTTGTGCACGATCACGTCGACGAGCGCATCGAGATTCGCGCGTCGCGCGACAGCATCTGCGCCCACAGGCGCGCACTCGTGCGCAGCGTAGACGCGAACACCGCTTTCCCGCCGCACCACGCGCAATTGGCCACGGTAATGCAGGCTGTCGAGCAGGCGGGTGGTCGCGTTCGACGTTCCGCCCCAGTAGTTGTCCACCGATCCGCGCGCAAAGTGCGCTTCGACCTGCCGCGGGTGAACAGCGCCGCGCTCGCGGACGAAATCGAGGACGGCCTGTGCCTGCTTCCTCGTGCCCGGCGTCCAGGTCGCTGGCACGCGCCGCGGATGCATCAGCATTTGCAGCCGGCGCGGCAGGAACCCGTAGTTGACGAAGAAATCTTCCTCGATCGGTAGGCGCGGGTAGCGTCGCTCCAGATCTCCCGAGCGGTAATTCCTGACCCGATGCCGCAGCGTCAGGTCTTGCGCGCGCGCCGGGGCGCGGATCGGGTCGGCCTGCACGAAGCCGAGCGCGTCGATGGCGCGGCCGAGCGTGGTCGGCGCGAAGAGCGTTCGCGCGACCGCGTATCCGCGCAGGTCGTCCAGGGTGACGGCGGGCGGCATCGATTTCCGTCGACGGATGAATCGGGGACGGGCCGCCACTCGCGACGTGCAATGAAGCGGCGGCAGCCGAGCCCGATCATACCGCCCGCCCTTGCCAAAGTTGAGGGCAGCCCGCAACGGCTGCCCCCGGTGAACCTAGGCGCGCACGGGCGCGCGCGCTTGCCGGACGGATTGCTGCAGACGCACTTTCTCGCCGAGCACCTTGGCCGCATACGCGTTGGTCGCATCGGCCGACGATCCGTTGTAGCGCTGCAGTCCGGCAACCTCGTTGCCGCCGCTCTTGATGTACTCCTTGAGCACGCCGGCACCGACACGGATATTGGAATGCGGATCGAGCACGGAGTCGACCCCGGCGGCGTCCAGATGATCCTTGTGGAATCGCGGGATCACCTGCATCAGGCCCTGCGCCCCCATTTCGCTTTCCGCGATCGGATTGAAGCGCGATTCGACGGCGATGACCGCGATGATCAGGAGCGGATCGAGGCCGATGCGCTGGCCCTCGCGATAGGCAGCCGAAACGACCCCCCGGGTTGCCGCGACCGATATGCGATACCGCTTGGCGAGCGACGCCGCGAGCGCGTCGATTTCCGGGCGCACGTCGCGCGCACCGGACGCCGACGCGCCTCGCTGTGAGGCGAATTCCGGTTGCCGGAGGGGTGAATCGCCTGCGGGCCTGGCTGAGGCTGCCGATATCGGGCGACCCTGCCGCGTGGCGATCGTGGCGACCATCGCAAGACACAGGGTGACCAGCAGCGCGAGGACGATGGCGCGGGTACGGCCGAGTTCGAGATGCAGCTCGTGGCCGACGGCCATCGGAAACCTGGCGAACAAACTTGTCGTCATCGGAGTACTCCTGACGGTTGTCCCGGTAGCAGGCGATCGCGTCGGTGGCGGTTGTCGCCACGAGCACACCTCCGGGGGTTACCTTGCTGCGGTAACGAATCTCCTCATTGCCGAGACCGGGCAGGCGCCCGTGTCGTCGGATAGAACAAATCGTGGATCAATAGCAACGGCCTGGTCGACCCTTGCCTCGCCGCATGCTGCATTGCAGCAACGCCGGGGAGTATACGGACCCGATGCCTAATGTCAAGGGCGTCGGCGCGCGACCGATAGTCGAGTCGACGAACGGGCGGCGGCGCCGGATCGCCGGATTTTGTTGCGATGCAGCGCACCAGTGCGCTGGCGGGTGCTGGGGTCGGGCAGCTAGCCGGTCGGCGGGAAGCGGGCCTCGAGCTCGGCCAAGCGTCTTTCCAGCGCTTCGAGCTTCTCCCGCGTCTTGAGCAACACCTGCGCCTGCACGTCGAACTCGGCGCGCGGGACCACGTCGAGGCGGGCGAGGCTCGACGACAGCATCGCCTTGAAGTTTTTCTCGATGTCCTTCGCCGGAGAGTTTTCGAGGGCCTTGCCGATCCTGGCGGCGATTTCATCGAGCGTTTTCGTGGTGAACATGGCCGGTTCCTTTGACGCGCCGTCGCGCGGATTCGCTTTGGCGAAGTCTAACAAAGGCGGACGCGATGCTGGCCGCCCTCCCTACCATCCGGGGCATGCGAGCCGCGCAACGCCATCGCGACCGCCCGCCGCGCCGCCATGGTGCACCGCAGCGATCCATCGCACCAAATGTGTGCGTCACGATGGGCGATTTTCCGGACCAAGCCGTCGGACGCCGCTCAAGTGACTGTTTCATATGGTTTTTGATCGCTGGCACACGACGTGCGTTGAGGGACGGAACCCTTCTTCGCGTTCCGCCCTTTTCCCGTCACTCGAGAGGACTCCCATGGCAGGCAAATCATACCGTCGCTCAACGTTCGCCGCCTTCGCCCTCGCTGCGCTGGTTCCGCCGGCGGCGCTCAGTCAGACCGCGGCGGCCCCGGCCGCCGCGCCGGAACCGGATTGGAGCTTCACCGGCAACCTCGGGCTGTATTCGCAGTACGTCTTCCGCGGCATCTCGCAGACCAACGAGAAGCCCGCCGTCCAGGGCGGCTTCGATCTCGGCCACAAGAGCGGTTTCTACGTCGGCACCTGGGCGTCGAACATCAGCTGGATTTCCGATGCCGGCACCGGCGCTTCCGCGAGCATGGAGTGGGACTTTTACGGCGGCTACAAGGGAAGCCTGCCTGCCGATTTCACGTATGACCTGGGCGTTCTCTACTACTGGTATCCGGGCTCGTATCCGTCGAGCTACTACGCGACCGGCGCGGTGAGCCCGAACACGACCGAACTCTATGCGGCGCTGGGGTGGAAATTCCTGACGTTGAAGTACAGCTGGAGCGCCAACAACCGGACGTTCGGCATCAACAATTCGCGCGGCTCGTCCTACCTCGACCTGACCGCCTCGTACGACGTCATCGAAAAGGTCAGCGACGCGATCGGCAAGGTCACGATTTTCGGCCATGTCGGCAAGCAGTGGTTCCACAACAACGGCTTCTACGATTACAGCGACTGGAAGATCGGCGCGTCGACCGAAATCTACGGCGTGACGGTCGGCATCTACGGCACTGGCACGAACGCCGAGGATGCCGCCTACACGAATGTCTACGGCAAGAACATCTCCGGCGGCCAGTTCGTCGGCTACCTCCAGAAGACGTTCTGATCGGCGCATCATCGCGCCCGCTCACCGCACAGGGAAGGAAATCATGAAGCTCGTTACCGCAATCATCAAACCGTTCAAGCTCGACGAGGTCCGGGAGGCCTTGTCGGCGATCGGCGTGCAGGGGGTCACCGTCACCGAGGTCAAGGGATTCGGGCGGCAGAAAGGCCACACCGAACTCTATCGCGGCGCAGAATACGTCGTCGATTTTCTTCCGAAGGTGAAAGTCGAAGCGGCGATCAAGAGCGAATTGCTCGACCGCGTCATCGAAGCGATCGAAAAGGCCGCGAACACCGGCAAGATCGGCGACGGGAAGATCTTCGTCTCAGATCTCGAACAGGTCGTGCGCATCCGTACCGGCGAAACCGGCGCGGACGCGCTTTAAGGGGAACTGTCATGAAGCGATTGTTAGCACTACTCGTCCTGGGCGTTGCACTCGTCGGCCTCCAGGCGCCCGTCGTCTCGGCCTCGTCGTTCGCCGATGCGACTTCGCCGATCGTTCTGGCCCAGGCTCCGGCCGCGACACCGGTACCCGCGGCCGCAGCACCTGCTGCTGCGGCTCCGGCCGCGGCGGCGCCGGCCGACGCCGCGGCCGCACCGCCCGCGCCAAACAAGGGCGACAACACGTGGATGATGGTCGCT
>JBDTRG010000012.1:0-54809 GCA_039931775.1 Betaproteobacteria bacterium
AGCTCGTGTCGAGCTTCTGCGACCGGATCCTCGTCATGTACGCGGGCCGCGTGGTCGAGGAGGTCGCGGCGGGTGGCCTCGGTGACGCGAAACACCCGTACACGCGCGGGCTCGTCAATTGCCTGCCGCGGCTCGGCGAGTCGCGACACCCGCTGCCGACGCTCGATCGTCAGCCGGAGTGGGCGGCGTGAGCGATGCAACGGCGCTCGAGCGGCTCGTTCGATGACCCAGGGCAGCGTCGGCATCGAAGTGAGCGGCCTCCGCGTGGTCTACGACGGCTTCGTCGCAGTCGCCGGCACGTCGTTTCGCGTCGAGCCGGGCGAGAGCTTCGGCATCGTCGGCGAATCGGGGTCGGGCAAATCGACGGTGCTGCGCGCGATTTGCGGCTTGGCCCCGCGTGCTGCCGGCGACGTTCGGCTGGTCGGTTCGTCGTCGCAACCGTTGCCGGCGCCCGGCACCAAGGCCTTCCGCCGGCAGGTCCAGATGGTGTTCCAGGACCCTTACGGTTCGCTGCATCCGCGGCAAACGGTCGACAGAATTCTTGCCGAACCACTTGCCATTCACGACATCCCGGAGGCTGAACTGCGCATCGAACGCGCGCTGGACGAAGTCGGACTCGGCGAGGGTTTCCGGTTTCGTTATCCGCACCAGCTGTCCGGCGGCCAGCGCCAGCGGATCGCGATCGCGCGGGCGCTGATCCTGGAACCCCAGATCCTGCTGCTCGATGAGCCGACGTCGTCGCTCGATGCGTCGGTGCAGGCCGAGGTGCTGAATCTGCTCGAAGCGTTGCGCGGCCGGCGCAACCTCACCTTCGTCATGGTGAGCCACGACCTCGCCGTGGTCACGCATCTGTGTGAGCGCCTGATGGTGATGCAGCGCGGCCATACCGTCGAGGCTCTCTCCGCCGCGGATCTCGTGGCGCGGCGGGTCGCCGACGAGTACACGCGCGACCTGATGGAGGCGTCGACGGGCTTTCGCCGCGTGGCTCCCCGAGCGGCTCGGGAGCA
The DNA here is from genome assembly GCA_039931775.1 of Betaproteobacteria bacterium. Classification (GTDB taxonomy): domain Bacteria; phylum Pseudomonadota; class Gammaproteobacteria; order Burkholderiales; family Casimicrobiaceae; genus CAIWHR01. Next base: position 1,008 of record JBDTRG010000012.1, read on the forward strand.
CTGAGCTGCAAGCGCGGTCCGCGGTCCGATCCGGCCGTCAGGCGTCGGGGTCCGATCGAACAGGCATCGATCCGCCCCTCGCGAGCTTGGCATGACCGAGCGCCTTCATGTCTGCGATGAATCGACGATCGACGAGCGGGACCGAGAGGGCGAACAACGCGACCCCGGCGATCGCGCCCCACGGCCCCCAGCCGAAATGCGCGTGCGCGACGGCGATCGCGGCCGCAACGAGCGCCGGCAGCAGCAGCAGACGCAACGGCGGCGGCGTCAAGCCTGCTCGCGCGGCGAACCCATGGGCGGTTCCCCAGACGGCGACGAATCCTGCCAGCGCGGCGATCGCGTAGCCCGGGCCTCCCATGCGCGGACCGACGAGCAGCGCGACCACCACGGTGGTGGCCAGTCCGCCCGCCTGCGACCCCAGAACGCGCGTCTGCAGGCCGGCCGCGGCGAGCGACCACCGCGCGTGACCGGAGCACAGGGCCACCGGCAGCATCCACGCCATCACCTGCAACATCGGAGCGGCTGGCGCCATCTTGGCGCCGAGTGCTACGACGATCAGCGGCTCGGCGAGCAGCGTCAACGCGAGCGCAGCGAGCACGCCTGCCCACGCCGTGACGCGGCAGGAGCCGGCGAGGAGTCGCGCGAGCTCGCCGTCCTTGCGCGCGGTCGCCCGCGTGACGGCAGGATAGAGGCTGTAGTGATAGACATAGCTGAACACCAGCAGCGATCCGATCACCCGCGACGCCGCGGCGAACCACGCGGTCTGTGTTCCGCCGATGAAGGTGCCGATCAGAAAGAGCGGTGCGTACAGATTCATCGCCCAGGCTATGTTGCCGGCGCCCACGGCCGTGCCCTCGGTCAACAGCGCGGGAAACCCCTTCATCGAACCGCGTGCCGAGAGCGGCGCGACGCGCGTGTGGACAATGTAGACGCAGTAGGCGCTCATCAGCGCAGCCGCGCCGAGCTCGGCCCAACCGACCGCGACGAGCTGCTGCGGCCGATCGACGAGGGTGAAGACCAGCACGGCGAAGGCCGCCATTCGCAGGAACTGGGCGAGCGCCGCGTCGGCCATCCGCTCGGTGGCCTGCAACAGCCACTCCTGGCGCCACGGCAGCGTCAGGAGACTCAGCGCGAACAACCAGACGAGGATCAAAGGCGCCGCCGATTTCATCGTAGACGCCAGCAGCACCATGATCGGCACGGCGATGAGCGCGAGGAACAAGCGCGCGATCCGGATCTGAAAGGCGAGCGTTGGCAACGCGGCAGGGTCGTGTGCCGACCGGCGCACGCCGATGACGCCGAGACCGCCGTCGATCAACGTGCTGAAGAAAAGCGTCAGGCCGACGACGTATTCGACCGCGCCATAGCCGACCGGGTCGAGCACGCGGGCGAGCCAGGCAAAGGCCAGAAAGGCGACGATCTTGCCGGCGACCTGCCCGCCGGCCAACACCGCGTAATCCTTGAAGAGCTTCACGCGGTGGTGCGCTTCAGGTGATCGGCCAAGCGCAGCGCGAGTGCCAGCAGCGTCGCCGTCGGATTGACGAAGCCGCCGGTCGGGAATACGGAGCTCCCCGCGACGAACAGGTTGTCGAGCTCAAAGGCCCGGCAATCGGCATCGACCACTCCCTGGCTCGGGTCATCCGCCATCCGCGTCGTGCCCATGTGATGGTGGCCCCCGACCATGTCCGCGGGAAACGAAAGGTCATCGTCGACGAGCCACGGCGCAATCGCGAGCTCGCCCAGCTGCAAGCGGCGCAGTTCGCCCTGAAAGACCTGCGCTGCCACGCGCATGGTCCGCTTGTCGCGTTCGGTGAGCGCCCAGTGCAGCCGCGCGCGGCGCTGGCCGAACGCGTCGGTCGCGTCGCCCAGCGTGACGCGGCTGTCGGGATTGGGCTCCTGTTCGATCCGCAGCTCCAGGTAGACCGACTCGACGTTGAAACGCTTGGGCTTGCCCAGCGCGTGGCGTACGACGTTGGCGACGATGCTGACAGGATCGGAGGCGACCGCGCGCAGGCGCTGGGTCAGCCACTGGTTCTTCTGGTACCAGTCGAGCTGGTGCGGCAGGCGCCGATGGCGCGCGTTCCACAGGAGTTCGCGCAACGCCTGGGTCGCATCGCTGCCGACTTTGACCGCTGTGCGCGCCACGGCGTTGAGGCAGCGTTCGCGGCGCTGGACCTCGGGGGTGAGCGCCAGTCCCACCTCGACCAGCCGGCCATGGACAAGGCCCGGTGAACCGGCATCCTGCAGCACCTGCCAGTGGTCCGAGACGATGGCCCCCGCCGACACCGTCGGATGCTCGATGAAGCAGCGGCCGACGAGATCGTTGCGATTGCAAAGTCCGGCCGGGTTTGAGCGCGCGCTGAGGAGCAGCAGGCGCGCGTTTTCGATGCCGCCGCTCGCCAGCACATAGTGGCGCGCCTTGACGCTCCAACGCCCGCCGCCGCGATGGCCGACGTCGAGGGAGTCGATATGATCTCCCCGCGCATTGGCCTGCAGCGCGAGTACGTGTGCGCCGAGCAAGACCTCGACGTTCGCCGCGGCGTCGATCGCGCCGCGATAGACGTCGCCGAACAGCAGGTTCTTTCCGAACTGGAACGCCGCATACTCCAGCAGCGATGCGTCGAACGCGGGCGGCGTGCGCCCGAGCTCCTTCCAGACGTTGGCGTCGAACGCAAACGGCCGGTGCAAACCGATCAGGTCGTAGGCGCGCTCGTAATACGGATCGAGTTCCGCGCGCGACAACGGCCAGCCGCTGCGTTCGATCCAGTCACGGCGCGCGAAATCCCCGGGCTGCAGGGGTGCCGTGCGCGCGCCCCAGCGGAACGTACTGCCGCCGAAGAGGCGGAAGCGGCTGTCCGCCAGGTCGAAGTAGGGGATTCCGGTTTGCTCGCCGGCGGCACTGTCCTGATTTGCCCGGTCGAACGAGAGGCCGCCGGACTCGAGCACGACGACCTTGCGGCGATCGCCGGCGAACTCCAGCGCCAGCGCGATGGCAGCGGGTCCGCCGCCGATGACGCAGAGGTCGGCCTCGAAGGTGGCGCCGTCGGGCACGCGGGTGATGTCGCCGATCATCGTCAGAATTCCCCGGCCGCGCCGGCTCCGGGTCGCGTTCTTGCAAGGCTAACATGCGTATTGCGGTGGCGCGCCTTGCTCCGGCCCGCAGAACGCGCAGCGCGGTGATCGTCGCTGCATCGGCGCGAAGCGATGAGGCGGGTAAAATGCCTGCGCGAAGGCACGCGGGATGCGAAGTCGATACCCATCCGGCGAGAAACTGTAGCCGCAACGAAGGACCGGGGAGCAGCGCGTTGATTGCAGGCATCGAGAAGGAATCCGCGCCGGGTGCCGAGGGCCGGGCGATGCCGGCCTCCCGGCGGCCGGCCGTCTCGGTGGTCATCCCGGCCTACAACGAGCAAGGCGCGGTCCGCACCACCGTTCTCGCGGTCCGCCACGCCCTGGACGGAGCGGGTGTCGCGCACGAAATCGTCGTGGTCAACGACGGCTCCACCGACGGCACCGCCGACGAAGTGTCGGGCAGCGGCGCGCGGCTCATCGATTTTCCGGAGAACATCGGCTATGGCCACGCGCTGAAGGCCGGGATCGCCGCCGGCGATTCCGAACTCGTCGCCATCCTCGATGCCGACGGGACCTATCCTCCGGATGCGCTGCCGGCGATGATCCGGATGGCCGCGCATTCGGACATGGTCGTCGGGGATCGCGGCGCGGCGATGAACAACGTTCCATGGGTGCGTCGTCCGGCCAAGTGGATATTGAAATTGCTGGCGAGCGTGGTGGCCCAGCGCAGGATCAACGATGTCAATTCGGGGCTTCGAGTGTTCCGGAGGACGGCGCTCGAGCAATTCATCCCGCTGCTGCCGGACGGCTACTCGTTCACGACGACGATCACGCTTTGCATGCTTGCGACCAACCTGACGGTCGTCTATCTGCCGATCAACTACGGCCGGCGCATCGGCCGCTCGAAGATTAGGGCGCGCCACTTCTTCAAATTCCTGTTTCTCGTGATCCGACTGACCGTCTTCTTCCAGCCGCTGCGTATCTTTCTGCCGTTGGGCGCGGTCCTGTTCGTCGGCGGGGTCGCGAAGGCGATCCACGACCGCGACCTGAGCCCGGTCTCGATTTACGCGATGATCTCGGCGATCCTGGTCTGGTCGCTCGGATTGCTGGCCGACATGATCACCCGGCTTCATTTCCGCAGGCGCGGAAGCGGCGAGCGGGATGGGGCGGCGCGTTGGTGACCTCGACCCCGTCCTCGCCGGTCGCGACGCGTCCGAAATCGTTTCCGCTGGCCTGGTTCATTCGTGCGGCGGTCTCCGTGGCCGTGCTCACGCTGCTGTTCACGATCGTTCCGATCGCAGATGTGTGGAACGAGGCTATGCGCCTGCCGCCGTTGCTCTGGATATCCGGGCTGGCGCTGTTCCTGGCGGGCCACGCGGCTGCCGCCGCGAAGTGGCGCCTTCTGATCGGTGCGGGCGTGTCGTTCCCGCAAGCGTTTCAGGCGCATCTTGCGGGACTCGCGGCCAACCTTTGCCTGCCGGGCCTCGCCGGCGGCGATGTGGTGCGCGCGGGTCTCGTCGCGCGTTCGGCCGAGGATGGCGCGCAACTGGCGATGGGCTCGATCGCCGACCGGCTGGTGGACATCTTCGGCCTCCTCGTGATCGCCATCGTCGGGGCATTCCTGTCGTTGCGCCGAGCGCAAGGGGAGTACGACGTGCTGTGGTGGCTGCTGGTGGCGAGCATGGTTGCCCTGGCAGTGCTCGCCCCGGCCTCGCTTGGTCTCGATCGTGCGTTGAAGAAGTCTCGTCGCGAAGGGCGGATCGGGCGGCTCTTCGTGCGCGCGGTTTCGGTGACGGCGCACCTCGCGCGTCAACCCGGGCGCCTGTTGCTCTGTCTCGCGATTTCGATGGCGGTGCAGGCGACGTTCGTCGGCATCAACATCGCGTTCGCCCGGGCCGTGCAACTCGAGGCGCCGGTGGCGGCGTGGTTCTTCGCCTGGTCGACGGCCAAGATCGTCGCCATCGCGCCGATCAGCATGGGAGGACTCGGCGTGCGCGAAGCGACGATGGCGAAGCTCCTCGCCAATTTCGGCGCGGATCCCGCGCGCGTGATCGCGATCGGCCTGATCTGGCAAACCGTCCTCTACGCCAGCGGATTGATCGGTGCGCTGGCGCAAATGGTGTGGATGCCTCACTCGGAGAAGGTTGCGGCGCCGGATCCGGCGGGCGCGGCGGTCGAGCGTTCGCCATAGAAACGATCGCGCAATCCGTCGACGCGCTGCCGGGCGACGCCCCGCCCGGGCGTCCCACCGTGCTTGTCCTCGGCGCGGGTCCCGCGGGGGTGGGCGCCGCGCTGATGCTCGCGCGAAGCGGCAGGGCCGGCGTCATCGCGCTGGAACGGCAGTCCAACGTCGGCGGCAATTCCGGCAGCTTCGATCTCGAGGGCGTGCGCTGCGATTACGGCAGCCATCGGCTGCACCCGGCGAGCGAGGCGCACGTGATGGCGCTGATCGAGGAGGCGTTGGGCGACGATTTGCTGTGGCGTCCGCGCCACGGCCGGATTCTGCTCAAAGGCCGCTGGATTCACTTTCCGTTGAAACCGCTGGACCTCGTCGCCAGGCTGCCGAAGCGCTTCGCCGCGGCGCTCGCGTTCGACGCCCTGACCAAGCCGCTGCGGCGCAAACCTGCGGGCGAGGAGACGTTCGCGAGCGTGCTGCGCCGGGGTCTCGGGCCGGCGATGAGCGAGAACTTCTACTTTCCGTATGTGCGCAAGCTCTGGGCGTTACCGCCCGAGGAGCTGGCGGTGACGCTCGCTCGTCGGCGCGTGTCGGGAAGTTCCATCGGCAAGATCCTGGGCAAAGTCCTCCGGCAGGTGCCGGGGCTCAAAGGCAAACGGACCGGCGGCTTCTTCTATCCGAAAAAGGGTTTCGGCGAGATCAGCGAGGCGCTGCGGTCGAAGGCCGCCCTTGCCGGCGCAGCATTCGAAATGGAGGCCTCGGTCAGTGCGATCGAGCATCGGGAAGGCGGAGTTTGTGCCGTGCGCTGGCAGAAGGACGGTGTCGCCGTGCGCCGCGAAACCGCCGCCGTCTGGTCGACGCTTCCCATCACGACGCTGGTTCGCCTGATGGAACCCGCAGCGCCGGCCGCCGTCCTCGAGGCCGCCACGCGAATTCGGTATCGCGGCCTGATCCTCATCTACCTCGTGCTCGAGCAGGACCAGTTCACCGAATACGACGCCCACTATTTTCCCGAGCTCGCGGTGCCGATCGCCCGGTTGTCCGAGCCGAAGAATTACTCGGCGTCGACGGCGCCCCGCGGCGTTACCGTGCTGTGCGCGGAATTGCCGAGCGACCCCGGCGATGCCTGGTGGCCGCTCGGGGACGACGAGCTGGGCGCGCGCCTGTGCGGATGGCTGCGGGACGTCGGGCTGCCCGTCACCGCCAGGGTGCGCCGGACGGTGACGCGCCGCCTCTCCTTTGCGTACCCCGTCTACGATCGGGCCTTCGAGCCGAACTTCAAGACGATGGACGATTGGGTTGCGCGGATCGGCGGCCTGCTGACGTTCGGCCGGCAAGGGCTTTTCGCCCACGACAATACGCACCACGCGCTGGCGATGGCGCACGCGGCGGTCGATTGCCTGCAGGACGGCGGCCGGTTCGACGAAGGAAAGTGGCGCGAGTACCGCAAGGTGTTCGAAACCCACGTGGTCGAGGATTGACGGCGATGAATGCCCAGGGCGGCACCGTGCCCGTGCTCACGTTCCATTCGATCTCGTCGGAACCGGGGCCGACCAGCATCGCGCCGGAAACCTTTCGCATGCAGATGGACGTGCTCGCGGAATGCGGATTTGGCGCGATGACCTGCCAGGAGTTCATCGATTGGCACCAGGGCCGCGCGAGCGTCGCGGGCGATCGCGTGCTGATCACGTTCGACGACGGCTTTGCCGACTTCGCGACGGCGGCGTTCCCGATTCTGCGCGAGCGGGGCCTCGCATCGATCGTCTTCGTGCCGACCGGAAAGCTCGGGGATCGCGAGGGCTGGCGTGGCGCCAACGCCGCCCGGCGTGCGTTGATGGACTGGTCGACGGTGCGCGAATTGGCGGAGCAGGGTGTGGAATTCGGCGGTCACGGGATCAACCACGCCGACCTCACCCGTCTCGACAACGCGCAACGACGCCGCGAAATCGAAGGTTGCGCGACTGAGCTCGCCGAAAAGCTGGGTCGGCGGACTCGGAGCTTTGCCGCACCTTATGGCCACGTGAACCGCGACGTGCTTGCGGATCTCGCCCGGACCTACGACGTCGCCTTCGGAACGCAACTCGAGCGCGCGCAGGCGCTGGGCGATCGCTTCGACGTTCCCCGGATCGAAATGCACTACTTCCGCAATCCGCGGCGCTGGCGCAACTTCGTCCGCGGCGGGACCGCCTATTTCGCGTTGCGCCGCGCGTTGCGCGCAGGCCGGATCGCCGGGACCCGCCTTTTCAACCTCGGAGGGACGTTTGACTGACGCCACGCCGCGTCGCGGCCTTGCCGGGCTCGCGCGGCGCCTGCTCCCTCCGCGCCTCAAGGCGTGGATCGTCAGCCAGCAGCGAAAGCACCGGCTGCAATGGCCCCGCCGCGGATCGGTTTCATTCGGCGATCTGCGCCGGGTCACACCGGTCAGCGCCATCTTCGGCCTCGATCGTGGGCAGCCGATCGACCGCCTTTACATCGAGCGGTTTCTCCGGACGAACGCGAGCGACATCCGCGGACGCGCGCTGGAGCTGGGCGATGCCTCGTACATCCGGAAGTTCGGCGGCGACCGCGTTTCGCGGATCGACGTGTTGCATGTTGTCGAGGGCAATCCGGAGGCGACGATCGTCGCCGATCTCGCGTCGGCACCGCACATTCCGTCCGACGCCTTCGATTGCATCATCTTCACGCAATCCTTGCAGATGATCGTCGACATGCGCGCCGCGCTGTCGACGCTGCATCGCATCCTGAAGCCCGGCGGCGTACTGCTGATGACCACGGCCGGAATCGCCAAGATCGGACGCCGGCTCCCCCGGGACAACTGGGGCGAATACTGGCGGCTCACGGCGCCTGGCGTCGATGTTCTGATGAAGGAGACGTTTCCCGGCGCGGACGCGACGATCGTCACCTTCGGCAACGTGCTGGCCGCCGTCGCGTTCCTGCACGGACTCTCCACCGACGAACTCGAGGCGGCGGAACTCGACTACGTCGATCCGGATTTCGAGGTCATCGTCGCGGCACGGGTCCGGAAGGCGGAAGCGGCGTGATGACGGCCTCTTCTGATGACCTGCGACGCGTGGTCCTGCTCGACACGTCGGTGGCGTCGACGAATCTCGGCGACGAAATCATCATGCAGGACGTTCGCGCCGAGCTGGAACAACCCTTCGCTGGCGCGTTCGTCATCCCGATCGCCACGCATGTCGCCCTCGACCGGATCGGCCGCGCGCTTGCCCGCTCCGCCGATGTCGTGGTCGCGGGGGGGACCAACCTCATCAGCTCGCACATGTGGCTGCGGCCGTTATGGCCGCTGAAGCTCGCCGATGCATTCGCCGGCCTGCGCGTGATTCTGATGGGGGTGGGCTGGTACCAGTTCCAGGGAACGCCGGACCCGTATACCCGCTGGCTGCTGCGTCGCGTACTGCACCCGTCGGCACTGCACTCGGTGCGCGATGGGTACACTGCCCGGATGCTGGGTTCGATCGGCATCACCAACGTCGTCAACACCGGATGCCCGACGCTATGGCGACTTTCGCCCGAACTCTGCGCGGGGCTGCCGCGGCAAAAAGCGGCCTCGGTCGTGACCACGCTCAATACGTACATGCCCGATCCGGACGCGGACCGCCGTCTGATCGAGTTATTGCGGTCGCGCTACGCCAGGATCTACGCTTGGGTGCAAACGGCCGAGGACCATGTCTATCTGCGCTCGTTCGGCGACGACATCGTCATCATCGAGCCCAGCCTCAAGGCGTACGACGACCTCCTGGCCTCGACGCAAAGCCTCGACTACATCGGCAATCGCCTGCACGGCGGCATTCGTGCGTTGCGGCGAGGGCGCCGCGCCATCATCGTCGAAATCGACAACCGCGCGCAGGAAATGGGACGCGACTTCCACTTGCCGACCGTTGCGCGCACGGACTTCGAGCGCCTCGCGGCGATGATCGACAGCAGCCTCGAGATCGCAGTGCGTCCGCCGCTGGGCGCCATCGCGCGATGGAAGCGGGATCTGAAAATGCGGCTGGACGAGCGCGATGAAGGTTGAGCGGTGGGAGGCCCTCGTTCTCGCGGGCACTCTCGCCCTCGCCCTCGCGCTGCGTGCCGTGAAGCTGGATGCGGGCCTCTGGTACGACGAGGTCTTCACGCTCACGCATTTCGTCCGGTTGCCGCTCGGCGAATTGCTCGCCGACTTCTCGACGCTCAACAACCACATGTTCTACAGCCTGCAGGCCAAGGCGTCGGTGGCATTGTTCGGGGAAAGCGCGTGGTCGCTGCGGTTGCCCGCGGTCGTGTTCGGCGTTGCGAGTCTGTACGTCCTGTGGCGACTCGGACGAGAAGCGGCCGGCCGCGTCCCGGCGCTGTTCGCCGTCTTTCTTCTCGCCATCGGTTACCATCACGTGTGGTTCTCGCAGAACGCCCGCGGCTTTACGGGCCTTCTGTTCTGGACGTTGCTGGCGACGCTGATCTTCATCCGCGGCTTGCAGCGCCCGAGCCGTTTCCTCTGGTCGGCCTATGGTGTGTGTGTCGCGGCCGGCATGTATACACATCTTTCGGCGGCGTTCTTCTTCGCCGCGCATGCGTTGGTCTACGGCGTTGGAGTTGCGATGAACCGGCTTGCGCCCGCCGTTAACCGGCAATCCTCCTTTGCCGGCTTTCGCGATTCCGGGCCGGTGTACGGGTTTGTACTTGCCGGCATCCTGACGCTGGCGCTGAACGTGCCGCTGCTCGGCCAGCAGGTTCGCGCGGTGGGCAAGGTCTCGGCCGGGTCCGCGAACTCGCCGATGGCCGAGTGGGCCAGTCCGCTGCGCACGGCGCACGAAATACTGGCGGGAGTCGGCGATCTCGGGGTCATTGCGCCGATTGCCCTGATCGTCGCCGTCGTGCTGGCCGTCGCGGGCGGCGGCGCGATGCTCCGCCGGAGTCCGCTGCTGGTGGCGATCTACGCGGTACATATTCCGTTGTCGCTGGTGATCTTGTGGGCACTCTCGTTCCGAATCTGGCCGCGTTACTTCTTCGTCGACATCGGCTTCGTCTTCCTCTGCGTTTCTATGGGCGCGTTTGTGATCTGCGAGCGCATCGGTCGATCGTTGCAGCGCTCTGCGCGATTCCCCCTCGTCCCCCATCTGCCGTTCGTTGCCGCTGCGCTTGCCATGTCGGCGGCGTCGACCGTGATGCTGGTCAGGAACTACGCTTATCCGAAACAGGATTTTGCCGGCGCCGTCGCGTTGGTCGAGCGTGAGCGCGTCCCCGGCGACTTGGCCGTGTCCACGGGGCTCGCCTCCGAGCCGCTAAAGAGTTATTTCGCGCCCGCGTGGCCGGTGATCGAAAATGCCGGACAGCTGCAGAGGGAGCTCGGCTCGGCCCGCACCGTATGGCTTGTCACCGCGTTCCAGTCGCACGCGAAGCGACGGCGCGCCGATGTCATGGCGATCGTCGAAGACCGGTTCGATCTCGTCGCCAGGCTGCCCGGCACCCTGGGCGACGGAATCGTTCGCGTCTATCGCTCACGCCCGTCGCTTTCGCCCGCGCCTGCCGTCACCGCGCATGATTCCTCGCTGCCGAACTGACCCCTCCGCATCGCCGGCAGCGGCCATCCGCGTTGGCATCGCGTCCGGGGAGTAAGCGCCGTGTGCGGAATATTCGGCATCGGGTACCACGACGCGAAGCGCGTTCCGCCGGCGGAGCAACTTCGCGAGAGCGCGCGGCGACTGCTGCATCGTGGACCGGACGCCACCGGCGTCTTTGCCTCCGCGGGCGTCGGTCTCGCGCATACGCGGCTGTCGTTCCTCGACGTGGATGCCCGATCGAACCAGCCGCTCTGGGATGCCGGAGGTCGCTATTGCCTCGTCTTCAACGGCGAGATCTACAACTTCGCCGAACTTCGCCGCGAGCTCGAGGCAGGGGGCGTGGCGTTCCGGACGACGGGCGACACCGAAGTCCTGCTTCATTCGCTCATTCATCATCCGGCCGAAAAGATCCTGCCGCGACTCCAGGGGATGTTCGCCTTCGCCTTCTACGATTCGCTCGAGGGGACCTGGCTGCTCGCCCGCGACCGCTTCGGCATGAAGCCGGTGTACATCTTCGAGGACGATCAGAAATTCATGTTCGGCTCCGAGATCAAGGCGCTGCGACCCTGGTGGGAGCCGGACCTCGATTCGTTCTCGATCGCGTCGTACCTGCTCGGGTTCGGCGGGCCGACGAAGGGTTTCACCTTCTATCGCGGTGTCCGGTCGCTGGCGCCCGGCGGCATGGTCCGGTGGAGGCCGGGTCGACCCTCCGAAACGACGTCCTTCTTTGCGATGCCCGACTTCTGGGATCCGGCGCGGATCGACGAGTTGCGGGGGATCTCGCCGACCGCCGCCGTCGATCGGCTGGAGGGCCTCCTGTTGCAGAGCGTTCGCAGCCACATGTTCGCCGACGTGCCCGTCGGGGCTTTCTGCAGCGGCGGCGTCGATTCGTCGCTGATCATGGCGATGGCCTCGAAGTCGCATGCGAACCTGGCCATCTTCCATGCGAACGTCAAGGGTCGGTGGAGCGAGCACCACGCGGCGGCCGCGTTGTCGCGACATCTGAAGCTCGATTTGAAGACGGTCGACGTCGAGGAACACGACTTCATCGATCGCATCCCCGACGTCATGAGCCACTACGAGCACCCGTTCACCTATCACCCCAACTGTGCGCCGCTGATGATGGTTTCGCAGTTGGCCCGGGATTGCGGAGTCAAAGGGCTGCTCTCCGGCGAAGGGTCGGACGAGTGTTTCCTGGGCTACCCCTGGCTCGCCCGGAAACGGGCGATGGATACGTACCTCGCCGCGGGTCGAAACTTGCGTACCCTCGTGCATCGGATTCCGATGGTGGGTCGCCTGCTGTGGCCCTATGACGGGAATACGCCGGAGACGGTCCGGGGGCTGTTCAACCGCCGCGAGATCGAGGCCGATCGTGACCTGGCCCGTCGCGTGGCCCGCGATGTCGGAGAAAATCGCGTCTCGGATCGGGACCTGTGGACCGTCGACTATCTCGGTCACCACCTTCGCGCGCTTCTCCACCGCAATGATTCGATGGGCATGGCGGCGAGCATAGAGGCGCGCTTTCCGTTTCTCGATCATGAGGTCGTCGGGATGGCGGTGAATTTGCCGGTTCGCCTGAAGCTGCGCTTTTCCCCGACCGTCCTGGAGAAGGCGCATCCATTCGTTCGCGACAAGTGGATCGTGCGCAAGGTGGCGGATCGTTATATCCCTCGCGCCCTCAGCCAGCGCATAAAGATCGGCTTCTGGACCACGATTTTCGAACGGGCCGGCGTCGCGCCGGACTACTTCGACCATTCGTTCGTGCGAGATCTCTTCCAGCTCTCCACTGAAGACATGCGGGCCATATTGGCCGACGCCGACCAGGGCCTCGCCATGCGACTTCTGCACCTCGACGTCTGGGGGGAAACCTGCGTTCGGGGGCGGCCCCTCGAGGAAACGAGACGCAGGCTTCAACAGCATGTCACCGTCCGACCCGAATAGTCCTTTCAGACGGCGCGCGAGGAGCGCTGCCGGGATGTCGACGCCGGCGAGGGCATTTGGGTGGACGGTGCACCTGCGCTCGTTGCGCGTGGCGCCGGGGCCTGTGTGGAGAGGAAAGTTAGTCGATATAATTCGTTACCGCTGCGACGGGATTTTCGTGTTCGCCCTTGAAAGCTCCTGGAGATGCCATCAAGCAGGCCAATCCGGCCATCGCTGATGAGCCCTAATGACGAACTCTGAAGCCCGGACGGTCGATGCCTCGGCCATCGTCGGCCGCGGAAGCTACGAAATTCTCGACGACTACGCGCTGCGCGAAGAGCTTGGCGGCAAGCTCCGCGCCGCGTTCTGCGACGGTGTCGAGCGTTTCGAGGGGCGTGCGTGCCGCCGGGCCGTCGAGGCGGAGGGCCTCAAAAGCCTGCACCGCCACTTTCCCGTCGAAAAGGTCGAGCTGCTCGAGGACTACCTGCGGGGTCGCCTGCGCGAGGACCTGTACTACTGGTCGTGCGCGGTCGGCTCGAGGGATCTCCGGCTCTCGCACCCGTTTTACGTCGACTACCTGATCGTCATCCGCATACACTACCCGTACTTCGTCGCCCGAAAGGGCGGCAAGGCGATCAGACCCTCGTTTCCGTTCGCCGAAAAGCTGCGTCTGGCGCTGGCAGCCGCACGCGATCCCCGCCTGCTCGTTCACCATGTCGCCAAGACCTATCGTACGAGACGGCGGCGCGACGAACAGAAGCTCGTCTACGACGCGGCGAGCTACCACGGCGACCTGCCGACCGCGGCCAGGTCACACGGCCCGCACGTCGATACGTGGTACGGACACTCGTACGACGGAATCAACCTCTGGCTGTCGATCGACGGTGTCAACGAGGACAATACTGTCATCCTGTATCCGGAAATGTTCGGGCGGCCAGTCGATTACGACCCCAAGAGCATGTACCTCGCGGCCGGCATCGCGCTGCCCCGACCGGTAAAGGTCCGGCTCGAGCCCGGCCAGCTGCTGCTGTTCAATCCCGAAATGCTGCACGGGACCCAAGTCAACATCTCCGACGAGACGCGCGTCGCGTTAACCACCCGCATCAATCCCCATCAGCCGCGCTTCAACGACGACGCGCCGTTCAATTTCGAGCATTGGCTTTCTTCCGTGGATCTCGAGCGTCGGGAGTTCGGCAGGATCCGCCTCTTCGCGGCCAACCGCCATCGGGGCAAGCCGTCGACGCGGCCGTGCGCCGAAGCGATCGATTCGCGGACGCGGCGCCTGACGTTGTCGGCGCCGGTGCCAAAGGAGAGCGATTTCGTGCTGTGTGCCAGCGACGCGCTCGCCGACGGCGAAAAGCTCGCGGTGGACACGCCCAACCTGAAGCTGTTGCTGGTCAGGACTTCTGCCGGTGTCAAAGCCTACGATCGGCGTTGTCCGCACCGGGGTATCGACCTCGCCGACGGCTATCACGACGCGGAGCAAATCTTCTGTCCGGGACACGGCGTGGCTTTCGCGCTCGCCGACGGAACATCCAAGTGCGCGGCGCTGACGTTGCGGGCGTTCGATGTGATCGAGCGGCAAGGGCAGATCATCCTTGGCCCGCGAAAGGCCGCATCGACCGACGCGGTCGCGGCCTTCGCCGGCGCGTCGTAGACCGACGGTAACCGGGCAAGCAACCATTGGGTGGTGGTTCGCACGAACCGCCGACAAAGTCACCGAGGATTGGCGTCGACGATGGCGAATACACCCTTGCGCGTCGCCATGGTGACGACCTTCTATCCGCCGTTCAGTTTCGGCGGAGACGCGCAGTACGTGCGTCGCCTGACCCATGCGCTCGCGCGCCGCGGCTGCGAGGTCGAGGTCATTCACGATGCAGATGCGTGGCGGGTGCTGAGTGGCGCGCAGGCGGACGCGCCGATGCCCTCGCCCGAATCCGAACCGCAGGGTGTGACCGTGCATCGCCTGCAGAGCCGCTGGGCACTCGGATCGACGTTGCTGACGCAACAACTGGGGCGCCCCGTCGTCCAGGCGAAAAGCCTCCGCGCGCTCCTTGCCCGGGGATTCGACGTGATCCACTACCACAACGTTTCGCTGGTTGGCGGCCCGGGCATATTGTCGATGGGCGACGCGTTGAAGTTCTACACGCCGCACGAGCACTGGCTCGTATGCCCGACCCACGTGCTGTGGCGGCACAATCGGGAAATTTGCACCGGTCGCGAGTGCGTGCGATGTTCGATCGCGTACCGGAGGCCGCCGCAGGTCTGGCGGGCGACGGGCTACCTCGAGCGGCAATGCGCGCACGTCGATGTCTTCATCGCGCTGAGCCGCTCGGTCGCCGACAATCACCGGGCGTTCGGATTCTCCCGCGACATGACGCTGATGGCGTCGTTCCTGCCCGCGGCGGAGCGCCTGCCCGCGGCAGCTTCATCGGGCGCCACCCCACAGCGCCCCTATTTTCTGTTCGTCGGGCGCCTCGAAGCGATGAAGGGGCTGCAGGACGCGATTCCGCATTTCGTCGGCGACGGACCGGCCGATTTGCTCGTCGCCGGGTCGGGCGCGTTCGAACCCGAATTGCGCCGGCTCGCCGCCGACGCTCCGCGCGTGAAATTTCTCGGCCATGTGGCGGCCGACGCGCTGCGCGCGCTCTACCTCGGCGCAGTCGCGCTGATCGCCCCGTCGCTGTGCTTCGAGGTCTTCGGCATGGTACTGCTGGAGGCCTTCGGCCAGGGCACCCCGGTCATCGCCCGCAACCGCGGATCCTACGCGCAGATCGTCGAGGAAAGCGGAGGAGGGCTGCTCTTCGACGACGGTGAATCGTTGCGATCGGCGATCCTGCGCCTCGCCGGCGACGCCGATTTGCGCGCCCGGCTCGGCGCGAAAGCGAGATCCGCCGTCGAGACCCGCTGGAGCGAGGAAACGGCGGTGGCCGAGTACCTAGCGCTCGTCAGGGCGACGGCGCTCGCCCGGTCCCGAGGCGACGTCGCCGCAAAGGTCGACGGCCTGACCTCCGTTGCCGCGGCCGCGGCAATGTAGCGCACGGCCCGTTTTGCTATGATCCGTGAGCGCCGCACCGCGGTGCCGGGCACGTCCCGGCTCGGTCGGCGATGACCGGTCCACCAGGAGCGTCGCGATGAAGGTCGGCAACAACATCGAGGCCGGCAACGCCAGCTGGAATTTCGGCGGCGATGTCCCGGACAACTTCGTCTCCCACATCCGCCAGTCGGTGCCGCTGTACGAGGAGGGCCACGAACTCGTGCGACAGCTCTCCGATTTCTTCGTCTCGAATCGCAGCGTGGTCTACGAGATCGGCGTTTCCACCGGCGAGCTCCTGAAGAAACTCGCGACGCACAATCGGGCGAAGGGCGAATCGCGCTGGATAGGCATCGATGTCGAGCCGGCGATGGTCGCCAAGGCCCGCGCGCATTGTTCGGATTGCGCGAACGTGTCGATCGAGCAGGAGGACGCGCGCGCATTCACGTTCGAGAAGACCGATCTCGTCGTCGCCTATTACACGATGCAGTTCATCCCGCCGCGCGACAGGCAGGCGCTGTTCGATCGCATCTACCAGGCGCTCAACTGGGGCGGCGCGTTCATCGTGTTCGAGAAGGTGCGCGCGCCCGACGCGCGATTCCAGGACATCATGGTCACCCTCTACAACGAATTCAAGCTGGCCAACGGCTTTTCGCCGGAAGAAATCCTGACCAAGACGCGCAGCCTCAAGGGAATCCTCGAGCCGTTCTCGACCGAGGGCAACCTCGGCCTGTTGCGCCGGGCCGGATTCGTCGACATCACGACCATCCTGAAATACGTCTCCTTCGAAGGATTCCTTGCGATCAAGTAGAGAGGAAACTTGAGCGCGGCGGAAGGCGTCGCGCCCAGACCCGCCTGGCCATGGTGGGCGATCGCGGCCGGCCTCCTTGCAAGCGCGATGGCAGGCGTTATCGTCTGGATCGTCATGACGCACACGGGCGCCGACCGGTTTGCCAATGCGCCGCCGTTCACCGTCCCCGGCGCCTCCTTCCAGCTCACTCGCGGCGGCGGGCATCCGGACAAAACGTCGTTCATTCTGGAGTCGGTGCAGGAAGGCCTGGCCGCGCTGTCCGCCGAAATCACGCCGTTTTCGGCTGACAAATATCCGCGCGTCGAATGGCTGATACACACGGCCCAACCGCCTGCCGAGCTCGCCTTCGTCTGGCGGACACGCGAAAATCCGCGGCGTACCTACTCGAAGCCGCTCCGCTGGCTGGCGGGGCGCGTTGCCCCGCTGCAACTGACGACGAGCGAGGGCTGGCTTGGCACGATCACCGGCATTGCGCTCGTGGTGCGCGGATCGCTGCCGGCGCCGCTCGAGGTCGTCTCGGTGCGAATGCCGTCGACCTCCGCCGCCGCGACGATGAAAGAGGTCTACGCCCAGTGGGCGACGCATTTTCCGCTGAAGGGCTACGCGATTACGTTTCCTTTCGACGTGGAACGCGTCCATTTCCTGTCGATCGCGATGGCGACGGCTCTCGCGACGGGCCTCGCGATCCTTGCCTATCTGCTGCTTGCGCGATGGCGCGGCTGGCCGGTCGATGCCCGCGTGCTCTGGGCGACGTTCGCCGCCGCGTGGATCCTTCTCGATGCGCGATGGCAGCTGAACCTCGGGCGCGAGGCGGCGCTGGCCGTCGAGCGGTTTTCCGGAAAATCGGCCGACGAAAAGGCGCTGGCGGCGGAAGACGCGCCGGTGTTCGTCCTGGCGCAGGACCTGAGGCGATCGCTGCCGCCGCCTCCCAATCGCGTGCTCGTGCTGAGCGACAACGACCTTCTCGCCGTCCGGCTTGCTCATTTCCTGTATCCGCAAAACGTTTCGCGCAATCTCTCGGGACGAGGTGAGGGCCGTGTCGAGGTCGCGGCGCCGGACCCGGCGCGGTTGCGCAGCGGCGACTATGTGGCCCTTGTGCTGTACAGCGCGATCGGCTACGACGCCGCGAGGAAGCTGCTCGTGTGGCCGGGTGGAAGCACGAAGCCGGCCGAGTTGATCCTGTCCCGGCCCGACGCGTTGCTGGTGCGCGTGCTTTGAGACCCCCTGTTTCCTGCGAATTTCCGGCCGCGCTCGCCTGCACGAATGCGTGACGTGCTCGCCCTGACATTGAGCGTGGCGCTCCCCTGGGTCGCCGGAACGCTTTGGATTCGCGCTGCGTTGCGCCGTACGGCGTCTCCCGGTGCGATGATCTGCATCGGCTACGGGTATCTCGTCGGCCTGTTCGGGGTCACCGTCGTGATGCGCGGGCTGGATCTCGTCGGGGCGTTGTGGAATGTCGCCTGGATCGCGTTGCCCGTCGCCGCGCTTGCGGTGGCCGCCTATTTGTCGGTGCGACCGCTGGCGATGCGTGCCGATTTCGCGCGAACGCTCGAAGGGTTGGCCGCGTTGGCGCCGTCGATTCGCGCGCTCTTCGCGGTGCTGCTTGCGCTGACGGCGATCCGCGCCGTCATGCTCGGCGTCGAAGTGATGATGACCCCGCTCGTCGCTTATGACGCGCTTGCGCACTGGGCCACCAAGTCGCGCGTCTGGTTCGAATACGGGCGCATGGCGTCGTTCGTGCACGACTCCGCGTGGGGCAAGGCAGCGGGTCTGATGAACTTCACCGACACCCATCCCGAATATCCGGGTACCGTTCCCCTGTTTCAGGTGTGGACGGCGCTTTGCATAGGGCGTTGGGACGAATCGCTGATCAACGCTCCGTGGGTGGCCGGCTTCGTGTCGCTCGGCATCGCATTCTATGCGCAGGCGCGCCGGCTCGGCATCGGCGCGCTACCGGCGATGTTCGGCAGCTACGTGTTGTTGTCGCTGCCTTATCTGACGATCCAGGTCGCGCTTGCCGGGTACGCGGATATCTTCATCGCCATCGCCTACGGCCTGTCCGCGATGGCGCTATGGCAGTGGTCGATCAGCCGTCAATGGGGCGACGCCGCGCTGGCGCTCGTCATGGCGGTCATCTGCGCGTCGCTCAAGCAGGAAGGAATCCTGTGGGTGCTGACGCTGCTGCCGGGCGCGCTGGTGGCGGTGAACCGCCGGCTGGGCCTTTCCTCGACGGCGCTCGTCGCCGCGCTGGCGGTGGGTTTTCTCGCGCTGGCTCCGGCCGAGCTCAGTGTGTTCGGGTACGCGCTGCGCACCCGTTTCGACAACGTGTCGCGACCGCTCTACGAGCACCTGTTCGTCATGGACAACTGGCACCTCCTCTGGTACGCGGTTGTCGCGGTGATCGTGCTGAATGTCCGGGAGATCGCTGGAAATGTGCTCGCGCCGATGAGCGTCACGATGCTGGCGGCGGCCGGGTTCATCGTCGTCGTCTTCTACTTCAGCAACGCGTCATGGGGCGTGCGCGACGAAACCCTCACCAACCGGTTGGTGTTGCAAATCGTTCCAGCCCTCGTGTTCTACGTCGCGCTGATCCTGCGCGTGCGGTCGAACCGAACGGTACCGGCGAGCGGCAGCATCAGTACCCCGGCCTGACGCTTCAATCGCGTCGATCGCCGCGCACCTTCGCCTCCGCCTGACCGCCGCGCAAGTTTTCCCACCCGCGCTCGAGCCAGCACCATGCAAAGGTTGCCGAGCTGTAGAGGTAGTAGAGCTGGTGAAACGCGACGGCGCCGATTGCGAACAGAGTCCCGCGCCGGCGGCGGAACGTCGCGAACAGGCGCCGATTGGCTACGCCGACGGCCACCGTTGCTGCGGCGGGAACCCAAAGCGGCACGAGCGCCGCCGCTGCGAGCGCAACGCTGGCGACGAAAGTCGCGGCGAGTACGGCGTTCATCCGCTCGCCCACGCCGATATTGAGCGCGTCGGCGAGACCGGTGCGCGCGAGGATGAGGCGCGACCAGGGGAGCGCGCGGCGCGCGATATCGGTGTGCAACAGATTGGCCAGGCGCCAGACTTTGAGGTGCGTTCCCTCGATGTCGGGGACGAGCACGATGCGCGACCCGCGCTGGCGCAGCCGGTAGCCGAGCTCGATATCCTCGATCGACGGGTACGGATACGCGGCGGCGTCGAATCCGCCGATGGCGGTGAAAACGTCCTTGCGAACCGCGCCGCACCCGGCCCAGAACGTGGGCGCGTCGCCGGGCTCGCGACGATGGTAGTAGTGGTGGACGAGATTCTTGTACTGCGACAGGAAATTCGTGCCGGTCGGCCGGTCATCATAGCAACCGAACACCGCGTCGGCCCCGCTCGAGCGCAACGCCGCCGCGAGCTTGTGCGCCGCATCGTCGTGGACCACGACGTCGGCGTCGACGAACCACAGCACGTCGCCGACCGCGATCGGCGCAGCGGCATTGCGCGCACCCCCGGGGCCGAGGCGCCCGCCGGAGGGCATCGTACGCACGCCGAGCGCGCTCACCACCGCCAACGTCTCGTCCGTCGATCCGTCGTCGACGACGATGATTTCGGCGATCTCGCCGGCGCGCTGCATGGCGATGAGCGGAGGGAGGCTCATCGGCAGCACCGCCGCGCCGTTGTAAACCGGCATGATCACGCTGATCGAAGCGTCACGGCTTGCGCCGACATCCGCATTCGGCGTCGGCCCGGTCACCCGCGCTTTCGCCAACCCGCGAGCGAATTGTAGATCGCGACGAACGCCTGGCAGAAAAGGTAGAGCACGACAAAGAGGCCGATCGCGCCGATGATGCTGCCGACCGGACTCACCGAATAGCCGGGCAGGACCTCGGCCAGCAAGCGCGCCCGCGGGCTCGCTCCGGCGGTTCCCCGGGCGACCAGCAGGTTCGTCGTCGCAATGAGACCGACAGCGCCGACCGCACCGATCGCCGTGCCGAGCGACGGGCCGTGCAGCCTCAGTACGGCGCCGCGAAAGCCGTCGGCGGGCGGTTGCGCAACGACGAGCTGTTCGAGTTGCGAAAGTACCCGCAGGCTGTTGATACGGTAGATGACCCCGCCCAATGCCGCGCCGAACACGAAGCCCCAGAGGAACCCGATGAGCGCACCCTGTCCATCGGCGCTGTAGCCCGGGAGGAACACGCCGATCAGCACGACGGCAAGATGGCCGAACCGGTCCGTTGCGCTGGCGATCAAAGCGAGCGCCAGCAGCGACGCGCCGGCGAACACGCCCAGGATCACGCCGAAGATCAGCGTGTTGAAGCGCAGCGTGGAGCTCAGCAGGTCGCGGGCCGAAATGCCGTCAAGCTCGGTACCGTCGTCGATGGGCGAAACGCGTTCCACGGTAGTCTCGCGCGCGCGAGCCTAATCGATCGAGTAGGTTGCGAGACTCGCCTGGACGCGGATGACGGCCAGGACGAGCGAGTGGGCGAAATTCCAGACCGCCGCCAGCACGAAACCCAGCGCGCCACCGAATGCGCCCGCATACGCCGCGCCGACGATTGCCCCGACGTAGGTCACCGTGTAGCCGGGAAAGAACACCGCGAGCTGCGCGAGATGGGGGCCGACCGGCATGCCGGCAGGCGCTCCCTTGATCACGAGGCCGAGCGTAAGCACGCCCAGGAATGCCGCGGCGATCGCCGCGCTCGCGATCACGAACGCGGCTACGTCGAGCCTTGCAAACGCCCACGTGACGATCATCTCGCGACGATCGGCAGGCAATTCATCCATCGCGCAATCCCATGTGTGGCGACTTTCAGTCTAATCCGGCATCCCCGGTCCGGTAAAGGTAAAATCGCGGGAGCGCACACCACACATACCCGCTGCGCTCACCGCTGCATCGGCCCTCACAAGAGCCGCATCACCCATGGCCGCACAGAAGACCGCCATCATCATCGGTGCCGGCCCGGCGGGGCTCACGGCGGCGCTCGAACTCATCCGGCACACCGACGTCCGCCCGATCGTCATCGAGGCGGACGACGTCGTCGGCGGAATCTCGCGCACCGTCAACTACAACGGCTACCGGATGGACATTGGCGGCCATCGTTTCTTCTCCAAGTCCGATTGGGTGATGGACTGGTGGCGGGAGATCCTGCCGCTCGAGGCGGCCGGCGCGGGTGGGGACGCGACGATCAGCTATCGCAACCGGCAGCGGACGGTCGAGGTGCCTGCCGCCGATGCCGCCGACGCATCGCTTCCACGCAACGACAAGGTCATGCTGCTGCGGCCGCGCCTGTCGCGCATCTACTTCCTGCGCCGGTTCTTCGACTACCCGCTGAAGCTCAACTATTCGACGATCGCCAACCTTGGGGCGCTCGCCTTCGCGCGAATCTGCGCGAGCTATGCGTGGTCGACGTTCTTCCCGCGTCGCCCGGAGACGAGTCTCGAGGATTTTTTCGTGAACCGCTTCGGCGGCGAGCTCTACCGGACGTTTTTCAAGTCGTACACGGAAAAGGTCTGGGGCGTGCCCTGCGACAGGATCAGCGCCGAATTCGGCGCGCAACGCATCAAGGGGCTCTCGCTGACGCGCGCGGTGCTGCACACGCTGCGCAGTGCGGCGCCCGCAAGGACGCCGGCGCAGGCGAGAAAGATCGAGACCAGCCTGATCGAGCGCTTTCTCTACCCGAGGCTCGGTCCCGGCCAGCTGTGGGAGGAGGTCGCCGATCGCGTACGCGCGGGCGGCGGCGAGGTGCGTTTTTCCCAAACCGTCGAACGGCTGCGAATCGCGGACGGTCGCGTGACCGAAGTGGACGTTCGCGATTCCGCCGACCAACGCACGACGACGATCGCAGCGGACTACGTGATCTCGACGATGGCGGTCAAGGACCTCGTCGCCGCGCTGGATCCGCCTGCGCCCGCCAAGGTTGCGGCGATCGCGCGCGAACTGCCGTATCGCGCATTCATTACCGTCGGACTGCTGGTGTCGAGGATGAAAGTGCGTGGTGCGGACGCCGGGCAGGGGCTCCTCCATCCGCCGGACAACTGGATTTATGTGCAGGAACCCGAGGTTCGCCTCGGCCGCCTGCAGATTTTCAACAACTGGAGTCCGGCGCTCGTCGCGGATCCGTCGAAGGTGTGGCTCGGCCTCGAGTACTTTTGCACCGAGGGCGACGACCTGTGGGTTCTGTCCGACGCCGCGATGCGCGAGCTCGCCGTGCGCGAGCTCGCGCAGATCGACCTGATCGACGCCCGAGAGGTGCTCGACGCGACCGTGGTACGCGTTCCGAAGGCCTACCCGGCGTACTTTGGTTCCTATGGCGACTTCGACCATGTGCGCACCCACCTCGATCCGGTCGCCAATCTGTTCCTGGTCGGGCGCAACGGCATGCACCGCTACAACAACCAGGACCATTCGATGCTGACGGCCAAGGCCGCGGTCGATTGCATCGCGGCGAACCGAGTCGACAAGTCTGCGATCTGGCGCATCAACGTCGACGACGACTACCACGAGGGCAAATGACGGAATTCGCCTCGCAGCGACCGGCGCCGCGCCGCCGCTTCGTTCGCGCGAGCAACCACCTCCTTTTGGCGCCTTGGCGCGGCGTGGATGCGGCGATCTAAAAGATGCGCAGCGCACGCGTCAGAGGCTCGGCCGCGCTTTTGCCCCCGAATTGACAATTAACTTGACGGTGGCAACGAAATCACCCTATGTTCCATACGGTGAATCCACCCAGCTAATGCGGCTGGGGGTGGCAGTTTGAGCGAGCACGCGCTATCGTGGCCCTTGGCGATGAGTAAACCGATGTCGAGCCTGGCAGGGCGGGGAACCGCGCCACGAGCGAAATGCGGGCGTCTCCTCACGTGGCCCACGATCGCCGAAGACAATCAAGGTGACGGCGCCCGAAGCTCGGGTGCCGTACTGTTGTACCGATACAACAACATTTGACCATCGCCGTATCGATCAATTCAGGGGGTTCGCAATGACAATTGGCAATCGGATCGGGCAGACGTTGATGGTGGCGGCGCTCGGCGCGCTCGTTTCGGGAGGCGCGCTGGCGCAGACGGTCGTGACTCGCCTCGTCGTGGCGGGAGGATCGGCCACGTCCGTCAAGGTCATTCCAGGCGCCACGACGTCGATGGACGTGCGCCTCGACATCGTGAATGCGCCCCTTTTCGGCACCGGATTCAGGCTGACCCAAACGGCGCCGGGAACCAGTGGCGTCATCTCGATCACGGGGCGCAGCTTCGTGGGCAGCCCCTTCACCGACACCACTTCCGGCATTCCGGATTCCACCGTGCTTTTTGCTCCAAGCAACCTGCTCGATCCCGACAATGACGACAACCTCGGACGAACCACCGTCGGGCTGGTCTCGATTGCTCCGACGACGCAAAACAATGTGCTGGCCGCCAATTTGACGTTCACGATCGATGCCGCGGCGGCGCTCGGTACGTACACCATCCTGCCGACCGCCATCGTTTCGTCCGCGACCGACACGAACTTCGTCGACTACGACATGACGACCGGCACGACGCCGTTCACGATCATCGTCGGCCGGACGCTCACCGTCACCAAGAGCGGGCTCGGCACCGGCACCGTCGCGGCGGATTCGGGCGCGATCAGCTGCGGCGCCACTTGCAGCGACATCTACCCGGGTACGGTGGTGACGCTGACGGCCACCCCGACAGGCGGCGCTGTTTTCACCGGCTGGACCGGCGGCGGCTGCTCGGGCACGGGCACCTGCGTGGTCACCGTCGATGCGGCCAAGACGGTCAACGCGGCATTCGACATTGCCCCCGTTGCGCTCGACGTTTCGAAGAACGGGACGGGCACTGGCACGGTCACCAGCAGTCCGGCCGGCATCAATTGCGGCGCGACGTGCACGGCCAACTTCAGCACGGGCTCGTCGGTCACGCTGACGCCCACGGCCGATGCCGGATCGGTGTTCGCGGGCTGGGCCGGTGCGTGTACCGGATCCGGCGCCTGCATCGTGTCGATGACCGCGGCCAAGTCGGTGACCGCGACATTCAATATTCAGCAATTCCGCCTGACGGTGAGCAAGGCCGGCACGGGCACGGGCACGGTGACGAGCGACGTCGGCGGCATCAATTGCGGTGCGACCTGCTTTGCCGACTACAACAGTGGCACGGTCGTCACCTTGACGGCATCGCCGACGACGGGCGTGTTCGCCGGCTGGAGCGGCGGCGGTTGCTCGGGCACGGGCACCTGTGTCGTCACCATGAATGCGGCGAAGACCGTCACGGCGACCTTCGCGCCGACGTTCAGCGTCACGGTCAACAAGGCCGGTACGGGCACGGGCACGGTCACGAGCAGCCCCGGCGCGATCAACTGCGGCGCCACCTGCACGGACACGTTTGCACAGGGCACCGTGGTGACGCTGACCGCGGCACCTGACGCGGGCATGGCCTTCGCCGGCTGGAGCGGCGGCGGCTGCTCGGGTACCGGGACCTGCGTCGTAACGGTGAACTCTGCGGTGACGGTCACCGCGACTTTCAACGCGCAGTTCGTGCTGACCGCGGCCAAGAACGGCACCGGGACCGGCACGGTGACGAGCAACGTCGGCGGCATCAACTGCGGCGCCACGTGTACGTCGACGCCGATCAACAGCGGCACGCTGGTCACGTTGACCGCGGCACCGGCCGGCGGATCGATCTTCGCCGGATGGAGCGGCGGCGGCTGCTCGGGTACGGGCACCTGCGTGGTCACGCTGACCGCGGCGACGACGGTGACGGCAACCTTCAATGCAGCGTTCACGCTGACGGTGGCGAAGGCGGGCAACGGTACGGGAACGGTGACCAGCGACGTCGGCGGCATCAATTGCGGCGCCACATGCGCAGCCTCGTACACCAGCGGCACGGTCGTCACTCTGACGGCCACGCCGGGCGCGGGACAGAACTTCACCGGATGGTCCGGAGGCGGCTGCTCGGGCACCGGCACTTGCGCAGTGACGGTCACCGCGGCAACCACCGTGACGGCGACCTTCACCGACACGATCGCGCCTACCACCGTTATCAACCAGGGCCCGTCGAATCCGTCGAACCAGGCGAACCCGACGTTCTCCTTCTCGGCGGACGAGGCGAACGTGACGTTCCAGTGCAAGCTGGATGCCGGGTCGTTCCAGGGGTGCGTGTCCCCGAATACGGTTACTGTGACCAACGGCGCGCACACGTTCAGCGTATTTGCGACGGATGCCGCGGGTAACGTCGGTCCTACGGTGGTCTACAGCTGGACGGCGGCCAATGTCGTCAACAACGCCAAACCGGTGCCGACGCTGAACGAGTGGATGCTGATGGTGCTCACGCTGATGTTGGGCGCCCTCGGGATGACGGCATTTCGGCGACGCAATGGGTAGCCGAGGCTCAGAGACCGGGCACCGATAAACGTTTGAGGTGAAAAGGGGCTGCCCACGGGTAGCCCCTTTTTTTCCGATCCTGCCGGGATGGTTGCAGGCCGTGTCAAAGGGGAGTCCATGATGGTCCGCGCGCTGATTCGCAGGGTCTTTGTCGCTGCGTTATTCACCTGCCCGCTTACATTGAGCACGCTGGCAGGAACGGCCATGGCAGCGCCGGTCCAGTGGACGATTGCCAGCGGCGGCAACGACCACTGGTACGAATTCATTTACGCTTCGGCGGGCTTCACCTGGGAGCAGGCGCAGGTGGCCGCGGCCGGATCGTCGCATCTCGGCATGCCCGGGTACCTCGCAACCGTCACCTCGCAGGCGGAAAACGACTTTATCTACGCGCTGGCGAAATACCCGGGAGGAGCGACCGGCATCATTTTCGATCCGGCGAATCCCAACGTGTCCCTGGGGCCGATCGACATCTCGGGCAAGGATGCGTCGACCTGGCTGGGTGGAACGGACTCGGCGACCGAAGGGACCTGGCGCTGGATCAATGGACCCGAGACGGGCACGGTGTTCTGGATCGGCGACGGCACAACGGGCTCCGCGCCGGCGGGCAAATTCGCTCGCTGGGATAACGCAGCGGGTGGTGATCCGACCGGCAACGAGCCGAACGCATCGACGGCCACCGAGGATTTCCTGCAGCTCCGCTATACGGCCGGCCGATGGAACGACTCTGCGAGCGCCACGATGCTTACTCTGCCCGGATTCATTCCGCCGGCGAACGTGAACCGCATTCGCGCGCCGGCCGCATACATCGTCGAATACAGCCCGGCCACGGCGCCGCTTACGTTCACGGTCACCAATCTCAACGACAGCGGCGTCGGCAGTCTGCGTGACGCCGTCGTGCAGGCGAACCAGGCGCCGGGACCGAACACGATCAATTTCCAGGCCGGATTGACGGGTACGATCTTGCTGACATCGGGATCGATTGCGATCAGCGACGCACTGACGATCGTGGGGCCGGGCGCGGGCGTCATCACGGTCGACGGGAACGCCAGCAGCAGAGTATTTGTGGTCTTCGAGAACGTCGCCGACGTCTGTGCGACACCGGGCGTCGACTTTCCCGTGTCGATTTCCGGTTTGACGATCACCAATGGCCTGCGCAACGTCGCCAGCAGCTCCGGCGGCGCGATCTACGCGGAAAAGTCGCTGACGTTGACCAACGTCGTCGTGTCGAACAGCAATGCGTTCGCGGGAGGCGGCCTCGGCTACAACATGACCTACTCCGGTCAGTCGCTCACCATCGCCAATTCGCAGTTCCTCAACAATGTCGCGAGACCGCTTTCGACGACGACCGGGAACTCCGACGGCGGCGGGTTGCGGGTCGTCGAGCGATGCGGGGTGATCACGAGTTCCACGACGATCGCGATCACCAACAGCGTCTTTTCCGGCAATCAAACGCAGCCGGGCGCGACGTTCCTCGGTTCGGCCGGCGGCGGAATCCATATCGGCCAAACCGCCGACATCACGATCACGGACACCCGAATCGTCGGGAACTCGGTGGTCAATCAGAATCCGGCGGTGCCCGGCGCCAGCAATCGCGGCGGCGGCTTGAGCGTCGACGATGGCAAGACCCTGCGGATCGAGCGGTCCGAGATTTCCGGAAATTTCGCCAATCGCGCCGGCGGTCTCCGATTCGTCAGCGATCTCCCCGCGCGCCAGGTCGCCGGCCAGGAATTCATCGTTACGATCGTGAATTCGACGATCTCGGGCAATGGCGCTGCCCAGCCACTGGCCGGAGGGGCCGGGATGGTCGCCTACGGAAACGTCGCGCTGACGCTCGACAATTCCACCGTCTACAACAACTCATCGCCGGCGGACGCGGCAGGCGCGATGATTCTGGATGTGGGAGTGACGAATCCGGTTTCGGCGAGCAACACGTTGCCGCCTACCGTGGTGCTGCAGTCGTCGATCGTCGCCGGCAGCCTCAACGGCGCGCCGGATATCGGCGTCAACGATGAAGTCGCACTCCCGGCGATTACGGTCAATGCCAGCAAATCGCTCATCGGCAGCGTCGAGCCGATCGTGACGGTGACCGGGGCGGGGAATCTGCTGGGCGTGAACCCGCTGCTCGGCCCGCTCGCGTTCAACGGCGGGACCAGCCGGACGCATGCGGTGCTGGCGGGCAGTCCCGTGCTGAACACGGGATCCAATCCACTCGCGCTGACGAACGACCAACGCGGTGCCGGTTTCCCGCGCGTTGCGACTGCAGTCGCCGACATGGGTTCCTTCGAGTCGAGCGGCCCGGTGGCACCGCCCGCAACATTCGTCGTAACCAATCTCAACGACAGCGGGGCAGGCAGCCTGCGCGACGCGATCGGTCAGGCCAACAACGCACTCGGCCCGAACACGGTCGCTTTCGCGCCGGGATTGACCGGCACGATCCTGCTCACCTCCGGAGTGTTGCGCATCACCGATGCGCTGACCATCGTCGGTCCGGGCGCGGGAACGCTGACGATCGACGGCAATGCTGCGAACCGCATGTTCGCGATCCTCGGCCCCGACCCGGCGTGCCCCGCCATCGACGGACCGGACTTCCTCGTGTCGATCTCAGGCCTGCGGCTGACGAACGGGCGCCGCACGCAGAGCAACACGGGTGGCGCGATCTATTCGGCCCACAGCCTCGTGCTCGATTCGATGATGATCGACCACAACACAGCGGCGTTCGGCGGCGGCGTCGTGGTCGCGTCCCAATATCCGGGCATGTCGGTGACGATCAGCAACACGCAGTTCCAGAACAACACGGTGCAGCCGCTGGCCGGGGCCGCCAACGTCCTCGGTGGTGCGCTGGCCCTGATCGAAAGGTGTACGGGAATTCGTACGACGCCGTATGTGGTGGACATATCGAACAGCGGATTCAGCGGCAACTTGGCACAGCCGGTGACGCTGGGCGGCTTCGGCGGCGCGATCTACAGCACCACCAATGCCGACATCACGATCACCGACACGCGGATCGTCGACAACCACGTCAACGCGCCGAATCCACCGGTCGCGGGCCAGAATTATCAAGGGGGCGGGTTCTACGGGACCGCGCGATCGTTCACCCTCATCCGATCGGAGATTTCCGGCAACAGCGTATTCGACGTCACGGGCAGCGACCAGACGCGTAGCGGCGGGCTGCACCTGTTCAACAGCGCGCCCGATCTTCAGGGCGCCGGCTCGGAAATGGTCGTCAAGCTGATCAATTCGACGGTCTCCGGTAACCAGGTGAGTGCAACCGGCGGCGCGATGATCGCCTTCGGCAACGTCGACCTCGAGCTCGACAACACGACGGTCAGCGACAATGTGGCGGCACCGACTCGCACCGGCGGAATCATAATGTCAACCGGGGCAACCAATCCGGCGTCCGCGAGCAACGCGACGGCGCCTACGTTGACGCTCGTCTCGGCGATTCTCGCGAACAACTCGAGCGACGGTGGAGATCTTGCGAGCAATCTCGCCACCATCCCGCTGCTCACGGTCGACGCCACGAATTCGCTGATCGAGAAGATGTGTCCGAGCCCGTCGTGCGAGATCTCGGTGGTGGGCACCGGCAATCTCCTCGGGACCGACCCGCAACTCGGACCGCTCGGGTTCAACGGCGGTACGACGCGCACGCATGTACCGCAGGCGGGAAGTCCGGTGATCAACGCCGGCAGCAATCCGCTGGGTCTTGCGACCGACCAGCGCGGCGGTGCGTTCGCGCGGGTCGTGGGTGCCGCCGCCGACATGGGTTCGTTCGAAGTTGGCAGCGCCGTGCCGGCACCCGTGTTCGTCAATGCCAGGTCGCGCAAGGTTCATGGCGGCCTGCCCAACGGGGTGACGTACGACCTTCCGCTCGTGGCGACGCCGCTCAATCCGACGACCGAGCCGCGAATGGGCCCGACGCACACGATCGTCTTCACATTCGACAAGGCGGTTTCCGCCGGCAACGCGTCGGTGACCGAAGGTGTTGCCACCGCGGGCGCGCCGACCTTCTCCGGCAACGAGATGCGCGTGCCGCTGACCCTCGTGAGCAACCAGCAGTACGTGACGGTGGCGGTGAGCAGCGTGGTGGCCGTCGATGGCGGCAGCGGCGGCACCGGTTCGGTCCGCGCCGGCTTCCTCGCCGGGGACGTAAACCAGAACCGGGTGGTGTCGCTGGCGGACCTCGGGCTCGTCAACGCCCAGGTTGCGCAGGTGGTCACCGCCGCGAATTACCTGAAGGACATCAACGCCAGCAACACGCTGTCGCTCGCTGACAAGGGGCTCACCAACGCCCAGCTGACGAAGGCGCTGCCGGCGCCGTAAGCCTTCGAAAAGTCGCCACGGCAGGGCTAGCTCGGCCGCCGCCGAAGCCGCATTATGACCATGGCATGAGTCTTGCGGCAGTGCGGGTGCGTCGGACTTCCGATGCGACCACCCCTTTGTGGCGACCGTTGGCAGCTACCGAACGTCAATGTCTGACGAAAATCGCGCTCGTCTGTGCGCTGACGGCGTTCGCCTTGTTTGCCTCGGTGGCGCCGGCTGCCGCAGCCGGCGCGGAGCCGGAACCCGCTTGGGAACTCGGCGAGGCCCCGCGACAGGCGGTACCCCAGGGCATTGCGCCGGATGCGTCCGTCTCGAAATTCAGTTCGCGCATCGAGGCGGCAGCGACCAGCCGCGACAGCGTTGTCCAGCTCTACAACACCGTGTATCTACCGGGCAATCTCGTCGGCCTGACGTGGTCGGGCAGCGTTGCGGGCTGCGTCGTCGGGTCGACCAATGCCGCGCATCAGCAGGCGGTCATCGACCGGGTCAATTACTACCGATCACTCGTTGACCTGCCGACCGTTACGCTGCTGACCGGTTTGCCGACGACGCAATCGCAGTCGGCGGCACTGATGATGTCGGCGAACAACTCCCTCAGCCATTCCCCGCCCGCGGGCTGGACCTGCTACAGCGCGGACGGCGCAACGGGCGCGTCGAAATCGAACCTCTCGCTTGGCATCAACGGCGTGGGCGCCATCGATGGATACATGGAGGATCCCGGCGCCGGTAACATCGCGGCCGGCCATCGGCGATGGATTCTTTATCCGCCGCAGGTGTCCATGGCGACCGGCGACGTTCCCAATTCCGGCCCGTCGAAGCCCTCGTCAAACGATCTTTACGTCCTCGGATCGTTCGGAACGCGACCGCCGACGCCCAATGGCGTCGCGTGGCCCCCTGCGGGATACGTCCCTTTTCCGAATCTTCCGAGCGGATCGAACCGTTGGTCGCTATCGTATCCGGGCGCCAACTTCGCGTCGGCAACGGTCACGATGACCGGTCCCAACGGACCTACGTCCATTCCGGTCTCGCTGGAGGCATTGCAGAACGACATCGGTTATGCCGACAACACGATCGTCTTCAAACCGGCATCGTTCAATTACGGCAATCCCGGTGTGGATGCGGCGTACACCATTCTCGTCAGCGGCCTGACCGGCGCCGGCGTGCCCGCTTCGATCCAGTACACGGTGACCGTGATCGATCCTGCGCTTCCCGCGGGATCGACTCCGTCGCTCGTCGGCGCGGCCTCGCGCAAGGTTCACGGCGGCGCCGGCACATTCGATCTCGCGCTTTCCAATGTGCCTGCCAACCCGACCACGGAGCCGCGCAGCAGCGCGGTACAACACTTGATTGTGTTCACCTTCGACAAGCCGGTGACGGGCGGCAACGCGTCGGTGACCGAAGGCGTGGCGACCGCGGGCGCGCCGACGTTTTCCGGCAGCGAAATGCGCGTGCCGTTGACGGCGGTCACCGATCGCCAGTACGTCAGCGTCGCGGTGAGCAACGTCGTCGCCGCCGACGGTGGAACCGGCGGCAGCGCATCGATCCGCGTCGGCTACCTGCTGGGCGACGTGAACCAGAACCGGGTGGTGACGTTGTCGGATCTGGGTATGGTCAACGCGCAGGTCGCGCAGGTCGTCTCCGCGGCGAATTACCTGAAGGACGTCAATGCGAGCGGCACGCTGACGCTGACCGACAAGGGCCTCACCAACGCCCAGTTGACCAAGGCGTTGCCGGCGCCCTGATCGCGGCGCGAAGTCGCCGGCCCGAACGCTGTCCTACAACGCGGTGCGTTTGTAGCGTGCAAGTGCGATTGACGA
This sequence comes from Betaproteobacteria bacterium, assembly GCA_039931775.1. Lineage (GTDB taxonomy): Bacteria > Pseudomonadota > Gammaproteobacteria > Burkholderiales > Casimicrobiaceae > CAIWHR01. The sequence goes on from JBDTRG010000012.1 coordinate 33,051, forward strand.
CGGGCCACCCGAGTAGGCACACTCACGAACTAATCCGGTCGGGCCCGTCTGCATGGCGGCCCGCGCCGGAATCGTCGCAGTTCCACCTCCCGGAGTCGGGCGCCAGGCGCTTGAGTGCGCGCGTCGTCCTCGCCCGGGAAACGCAAAATGTCGAGGATACCGATGCTCGTGCGCGCCGCCACCGATCAACCCGTCACGCCGAACCTGCCTCGCGTAACCTGCCGCACCGGCGCGACGTCGGCTCGCCCGCCTCGCGGATGGATCGCGCGCGTTTGCACCGTGTTGCTCATCGCCGCCGCGGGCTTTCACGCGGGGACCGGATTCGCGCAGCAACTTCTCGATCTGCCGTCGCTGCCGCTGTCCGGTGTGGGCCGCGTCGAAGCGATGGTCGTGCAAGGGGACGGCAAGATCATCATCGGCGGCGCATTCACCTACGTGAGCGAAGGCGGCGCCGACGTCCGCGTCAACATCGCGAGGTTCAACAGCAACGGTACGCTCGACCCCACGTTCAATTTCAAGGCGACCAGCACGATCGACGCGCTGGCCATCATCGGCAACACGCTCTACATCGGCGGAGATTTCACCGGGCTTACGAAGATCGGCGGTGCGTCGACGCTGCGCAACCGTCTCGCGGCGATCGACCTTCCGACGCTGACGATCACGAGCTTCAATCCCAACATGGACGGCGAAGTGTTCGCGCTCGCGGCGAGCGGGACGACCCTCTATGTCGGTGGCGCGTTCTCGTTCATCGGGGGCGGTGCCACGCAACGAATCGGAGCAGCGGCGTTCAACACGGCGCTGGCCGGCACGCCGCTGACTACCTGGGATCCCGAGCCGCGCGATGGCAACGCGCCTGGGCCGGCATTTCAGGGTGTTGTTCGCTCGATCGCCCCGTTCGGCAGCATCGTCTACGTCGGCGGTGCGTTCACGCAGATCGGCGGCCTGGTCACCCCCGTGGCGCGCGACGCCATTGCGGCGGTGGATAACAACACCGGGCTGGCAACGGCGTGGGACCCCGTGGCGAGCAACGGCAGCGGTGAGGCCGTTGTCTACACGATCGTGCCGACGGCGTCGGTTGTCTACCTGGGCGGCCAGTTCAGCGGACTGAACGGCGTCGGCGGCGTCCCGTTTGCGCAGCGTCTCGCGATCGGTGCGGTGTCGGCGGCCGACGGTGTGGCTACCGCCTGGAACCCCGGAACTCCCGGCGGCCCGGGCACCGTGCATACGCTGTTACTCGACGGCACGACGATATACGCAGGCGGCGAATTCACGATGATGGGCAGCGCCGCGCGCAATCGCGTGGCGGGCATCGACACCACCGTGGTCAGCATCACCGCGCTGGCGCGCGTCAACACGACGGCGACGGCCACGGCCACGTCTACGGCGGGGCTTGCGAACGGCAATTTCGTGACCATCGTCGGCGCGACGCAACCCGAATACAACGGGATCAGGCAGATCACCGTCGTCGACGCGACGCATTTCACCTTCCCGGTCGTGAACACCGCCACGACGCCGGCAACCGGCACGATCAGCTTCGCAAAGAACAACAACGCGACCGCGTTCAATCCGATCCTCGATGACGACGTCCACGCGATGGCGCTGGCTTCGCCGGCGACCACGATCCTGCTCGGCGGCACATATCTCAAGGCCAACGGTGTCGCCAATCCGTCGTTCGGCGGATTCAACAAGGCGTCGGGCGCGACGACGATCGCCGGCTATGTCTACGATGTCGCCGCGGTGCGTAACTTGGTTCGCCAGCCCGACGGCAAGACGATCGTCGCCGGCGACTTCTTCACGGTCGATGCCGGCGTGTTCTATCGCGGATTGCTGCGCCTCAACGCCAACGACACGCTCGACACCGGCTGGAATCCGGTGGTGCAGGGTCAAGTGACCTCGGCGGTGCTCGGTCCCATCGTCAGCCCGGCGACGGCGCCGACCACCGTACTCGTCGGTGGGACCTTCACGACGATCGGCGCGACCGCGATCAGACGGCTCGCCGCCGTCGATTTGACGACGGGTGCCGCCACCGCGTTCAACGCCAATGTCAATGCGACGGTCAATGTGGTGCTGCTCGATGGCCTGACCGCTTACATCGGCGGTACGTTCACGCAGGTGGGCGGATTCACGCGCAACTATGCGGCGGCGGTCGACGCCGTGACCGGGGCGCTGCAGGCGTTCAACCCGGGGGGGTTGGGCGCCGACGATTTCGTCGAGACGCTGGCTGTCGATGCGAGCAACGTCTACCTCGGTGGACAGTTCTTCTCGATGGGCGGCCTGACGCGGCTCCACGTCGCCAAGGTGTCGAAAGCCGGCGTGGTGGACGCCTGGAATCCGGGCACCAACGAAATCGTGTTCGGACTCACGGTGTCAGGCCCCACCGTCTACATCTCGGGCAACTTCACGGGGCTGGGAGGCGGTAACGGCAGCACTGCACGAAACTTCACCGGCGCGGTCAACGCGACGACCGGCGCCGTTCTCGCGTTCAACCCCGATCCCGATTTCATCGTGCTCAAAGTGGTCGTGCCGGCCTCCCCGGCGAATTCCGTCTACCTGGCCGGGGCTTTCCTCAACGTCGGTGGAGTCGGTACGGGCTCGGCCGCGGCCGTCAACGCGACCACGGGCGCGGTTCTGCCGTGGTTCTCGGACGTATCCGATGCGGTCTACGACCTGTTGCCGGACGCCGCGCGCGTCATGGTCGGCGGCGTGTTCGTCGATGTCGGCGGTGTGACTCGGTATGGGCTCGCGGCCTTCACCGATGCCGGCCTCCCCGACCCACCGACGAACGTGGTTGCCTCGCCGCTCAACGCCTCGGCGAGCGTTTCGTTCACGGCACCGGCCAACAACGGCGGCTTCGCGCTCACCGGCTACACGGTGACGTCGATTCCCGCGGGCGGCGTCGACAGCAACGCCGGCTCGCTCGCCACCACGCACGTGATCACCGGGCTCACCAACGGCGTGGCGTATACATTCACGGTCAAGGCCAGCAACATCAACGGTGCCAGCGTTGCGTCGGCGGCGTCCAACAGCGTGACGCCCGGCGCGGTGACGGCGCCGACGCTGTCCAGCGTGGTCTCGCGCAAGGTCCACGGCGCGGTAGGCCCGGTGACCTATGACCTGCCGCTCAATGCGGTCTCGACGAATCCGACCACCGAGCCCCGTGGCGGCGCGAACCTCATCGTGTTCACGTTCAACAAACCGGTGACCGCGGGCAGCGTATTGGTCACCGAGGGTGTGGCTACGCCCGGCGCGGCGACGTTCTCCGGCAACGAGATGCGCGTGCCACTGACATCGGTGAACGATCAGCAGTACGTGACGGTGACGGTGAGCAGCGTCAGCGCCGCGGACGGAGGGACGGGCGGCAGCGGCTCGGTCCGCGTCGGCTACCTGCTGGGCGACGTCAACCAGTCTCGCGTGGTGTCTCTGGCAGACCTGGGCCTCGTCAACGCGCAGGTCACGCAAGTCGTCACCGCCGCGAACTATCTCAAGGACGTCAACATCAGCAACACGTTGTCGCTTGCCGACAAGGGCATCGTCAACTCGCGGGTGACGAAGGCGCTTCCTCTGCCGTGACCCGCGGCATCCCGCCGCTTACTTGCACAACCCCAGCACCCGCTCCTGCTGCGTGCATTCCTTCGGCGGCGGGGGCTTCGGCTTGTTCCTCGCGGCGATGCAGGCGCGCAACTCGCTGGAAGTTGCAGGGTAGTAAAGCCAGCCGCGTCCGAGATCCGGTAGCGCGAGCTCGACCTCGCGCCATTTCGGGTGCCCCTTTTCCTGAAGCACGTTGAAGTTCTGGCAGAGCGACTTCGCGAATTGCCGCAGCGAATACTCGGTCGCCTTCAGGTTGAAATCGTAGGTCACCAGGAAGGCCTTGACGGCGAGTCCCGGCAGGTCCTCGGTCAGCAGATTCGGGTAGCTCGACGCGCGCACGGTCGCGTTCACGTAGGTCTTGAGCGCCGCCTGGCTCGCCGGCTGGCTCGCGTCGAACTTCAGCAGCTTGATGAGGTTGCGCGCCTCGGGCTTCATGTCGACGAGGAGCTTGGCCGGCTGGCCAGCGATGACGGCGACGACGTCGACCGATTTGTCGGTGACGAGCTTGGTCAGCGCCTCCTCGTTGGGCAGGAAGCTCGCGTTGGCCTGCGGGATCGGCGCGCCGAACATCAGCCGGTAGAGCGTCGTGGTCGTGAGCGCGGTTCCGCTGCCCAGCTCGCCGACGTTGATCTTCGCGCCCCTGATCTCATGGATGGCGTTGATTTCGGAGTCGGCGCGAACGACGAAGTAGATCTCTTCGTTGTAGAGCGGCAGGATGACTCGCAGCGGACGGATCATGTTGGTGGCGTCGGCGTTGCCGCTCGCGGCCTGGTCGAGAAAACCCTGATACACATCGGATTGCACGAGAGCGAATTTCACGCCCGCTTCAAAGCGCAGCCGTCGAACGTTTTCAGCCGATCCGGCGGAGGGCAACACCTCGAGCTCGATGTCGGCCGCCGGCGCGACGAACTGCGCGAGATTTTTTCCGATCTGGATATACGTGCCGCGCTCGGAGGCCGTGACGATCTTGTATTCGACGGCGGCGAGCGCGCCGCCGGCGATGAGCGACGATCCGGTCGCGAGCAACCAAGCCGCCAGGATTTTCTTCATGTCACTGTCCCTTCGTCGATGGGTTCCTGCTGCAAAGTCCCAGTGCCAGGACCTCGTCCCGGCATTCCCCTCGTTCGGGCGCCGACGCTGCCGGAGGAGGGGCGGTGGGCCGGATGGGCGCGGCGGGCCGCCCGACGGCGGGTTTTGCGATGATGCGCGTCGCATCATTGTGCGCGGCGTCGGACAGCGGCGGCGCTGCGGCCGCCGAACTCGCCGCCGCCGGCGTGGCGGGTGACGGCGCCGCCGTCGCTGGCGCCATGGTGGGCCGGGCCGGCTCCGCGGCAGGCGGCGGAGCCGCCATCGGGGTGGCCAGAACCGGAGCGGGCGCGGGCGTGTCCTGGGCCGCCGTCGTATCGGCCGCAGGGGACGCGATCGCCGGCGAGTCGATCGGATTGGAGCCGATGGGCCGCGTGCTGCCCTGTCCAATGGGCAGGATCCTGACGTTCGCCGTGGTGGCTGCCGGCTGCGACGCGTCGGGTGTGGCTGAGCTCGAGGATCGGACGCTGCCGCGGGAGTCCACCGCGGCGGGGATTACGGGGCTCGCCCGCCCGGAGGCGAAGAGCTCCCTGATCTGAGGGGCGTGCTGGTGGACGTTGAACGCCGAAAGGATCACCACCGCTACCATCAGCACGTACACGGCGAGGCGATATCGACGCTGCTTCTCGGCCGCCGCCCGGGCGGCGAGCACCCCGAACGGCGACCGGTCGCGCGCCGGATTCTTGAAGTAGAACCTGGCGGTGCGCCCGGAGAGGCCGCGGCGCCGATCGTATTTTCGCCGACGCGCCGGGTCGGCGAGCGTCTCGTACGCGTTGGTGAGGTCGGCCATCCGCCGGTGCGCGTCGTCCTTCGGGCCGGCGTACCGATCGGGGTGGTAGCGCTGCGCGAGCGCCTTGAACGCCGCACGGATGACGATATCCTCGGCGTTCGGGTGCACGCCGAGTAGTGCGTAAAAGTCGAGGTTCGAAATCTTCGCCATCGGTTCGGCGCGGCTCAAGCCTTCGAATGCAACGGGCTTCCGGGTTGATCGCCGTCAATGCCGGATACTATGCTCTCACCATGTGGCGCAGTGCGAATATACCAAACGCGTGGCGGACCGCGCTCGCGTTTCGGCGGGCGCTGGCGCTGCAGCGGGCGGGGAGGGTGGCCGAGGCGCAGCGCTGCTGCGAGGCGGTCCTGGCGCGATCGCCGGGCCATTTCGGCGCGTTGCACCTGCTGGGCCTTGCGGCGGCGCGGCAAGGGCGCCTTGACGCTGCCCTCGGGTGGCTGGCGGCGGCGGTGGCGAGCGACCCGCGTTCGGCCGAGGCCCATGCCAATCGCGCCAACGTGCTGATGCGCCTCAACCGCCCAGCCGAGGCGCTCACCGCTTGCGAGCGCGCGCTGGCGTTAAAGCCCGACCTCGCCGAGGCGCGCGCGGTATGGGCGGCGGTGCATGCGGACCTCGACCGGCAAACGGAAGCGCACCATCGGCGCGGCATCGCCCTCAGAAACGAGCGACGTTACGACGAGGCGCTGGCGAGCTTCGACGCCGCATTGGCGATCGCTCCCAGACACGCGCAGGCGCTGAACAATCGCGGCGTGATCCTCATGGATCTCGGACACTACGACGAAGCGCTGGAGAGCGTCGATCGTGCGCTGTCGGCGAGGCCCGATTTTGTCGAGGCGCTCAACAACCAGGGTGCCGTTCATCGCGACCTTGGCCATCATGCCGCCGCACTCGCGAGCTTCGATCGCGCGCTCGCGATCGACCCCGACCTCGCCGAGACGCTGAACAATCGCGGCGCGGTCCTCCTCGACCAGCGCAAATCCATCGAAGCGCTCGCGAGTTTCGACCGCGCGCTGGCGTTGAAGTCCGGATTCGCAGCCGCGTTCGTCAACCGCGCAATCGCGCTCCGGGCACTCAAGCGATTTCCCGAGGCGCTGGCGAGCTTCGATGCGGCGCTTGCCATCGCGCCCGACGTCGCCGGCGCATGGCGAAATCGGGGGGAGCTCTTGTCCGAATCGGGCCGGCTCGGCGAGGCGATCGCCGACTTCGAGCGGGCGCTGGCCCTCGATCCCGAGCTGACCAAGGCGAAGGTCGCACTGCTGCAGGCGAGGATGGCGATCGCCGACTGGCGCGACTACGACGCCACTGTTCGGTGGGTGATCGCCGAAGTCCGCCTGGGACGCAACAGCGTCAACCCGTTCGCGTTTCTCGGCATGTCGGATTTGCCGCAGGATCAGCTGCAATGCGCGCGGACGTGGATTCGCAACGAGTGCTCCCCTTCGCCGATCGCGGTATGGACCGGCGAGCGCTACGATCACGCCCGGATCCGGATCGCGTACCTGTCGGCGGACTTCCGCGAGCATCCGCTCGGCTACCTGATGGCCGGCCTCTTCGAGCGGCACGACCGCAGCCGGTTCGAGACGATCGCCGTGTCCTTCGGGCCGGATAGCGAAAGCCCGATGCGCGCGCGGCTCAAGGCGGCGTTCGAGCGATTCATCGACGCGGACGCGATGAGCGACCGCGAAGTCGCGAATCTGCTGCGCCGGATGGAAGTCGACATCGTCGTCGATCGGAACGGGTTCACGACCGGCTCCCGGACGGGGATCCTCGCGATGCGGCCCGCGCCGATCCAGGTCAACTACCTGGCGTTTCCGGGAACGATGGGCGCGGACTGCGTCGACTATGTCGTCGCCGATCGGATCGTGATCCCGCCCGAGGAGGTCGGCTGGTACAGCGAAAAGGTCGTCCATCTCCCGGACAGCTATCAGGTCAACGACAACACGCGCCCGATCGCTGCGCACACACCGAACCGGAGGGCCGCCGGCCTCCCGGAATCGGGATTCGTCTTCTGTTCGTTCAACAACGTCTACAAGATCACGCCGGCGATGTTCGACGTATGGATGCGCCTGCTCGAAGCCGTCGACGGAAGCGTGCTGTGGCTGCTCGAGGGCAACGTTGCCGCGCCGGCCAATCTGCGGCGCGAGGCCTCGATGCGCGGCGTCGCGCCGGAACGCCTCGTCTTCGCTCCGCGGATGAGCAACGAGTACCATCTGGCCCGCCATCGGCTGGCGGATCTTTTTCTCGACACGCTGCCGTGCAACGCGCACACGACGGCGAGCGATGCGCTATGGGCAGGCCTGCCCGTGCTGACCTGCAGCGGGACGACGTTTGCCGGGCGAGTGGCGGAAAGTCTGCTTCGCGCGGTCGGCCTTCCCGAGCTCGTCACCCGTTCGATCGAGGAGTACGAGTCGTCGGCGCAGGCGCTCGCGCGCGATCCGGAGCGCCTCTTGTCGATCAAGGCGAAGCTTGCGCAGCATCGCGACCGCTATCCGCTGTACGACACCGACCGGTCCCGACGACACATCGAGGCGGCGTATGTCGGGATGTGGGAACGGTGGCAGCGCTTCGAACGGCCCGCATCGTTTACCGTGCCGCCGACCGACTGAATGGGGAGGCGCGAACCCATGTCTCGTCCCGATGCGGGCTCCGGCGCGGAGTCGGCGCGCCGAGGTTGGCGGGTATCGCGCTGGTTGAGTGCGTGGCGCGCTTCGATCGAGTATCGGCGCGCCGTGGCCTTGCAGCGGGCGGGAAAGGGGGACGAAGCCCTGCACTGCTGCGAACGGATCCTTTCGTGGGTGCCCGATCATTTCGAGGCGCTGCACCTGTCGGGCGTCCTCGAAGCCCGGCGGGGACGCTTCGACGACGCGCTCGCTCGGATGGCGGCGGCCGTGGCGAGCAATCCGCGTTCTGCCGAGGCGCAAGCGAACCGGGCCAACGTGCTGAAGCTACTGCGCCGGCCGGTCGAAGCCCGGGACGGCTGCGACGCGGCGCTGGCGATCAATCCCGACCTCGGGTTCGCACTGAGCCTTCGCGAATCGCTCAAGAAAGATCTCGACGGGCATGCCGCGATGCGCAATGGCGAGGGCGCCGTGCTGATGGCGGCGAAGGAGTTCGAACCGGCGCTCGCGTGCTTCGACCTGGCGCTCGCTGCCAAGCCCGACCTGCCCGAGGCGCTCAACAATCGCGGCGCGGTCCAGAGGGAACTCGGACACTTCGATGAAGCGCTGGCGAGCCTCGACCGCGCGCTGGCGGTCAAGCCCGGGTTCGTCGACGCGTTGAACAATCGCGGCCTCGTCCTCCAGGAGCAGAAGCGCTTCGACGAGGCGCTGGCGAGTTTCGACCAGGCGCTGGCGTTGAAACCCGATACCGCCGAGGCGCTCAACAACCGCGGCGCGGTCCGTCGCGATATGGGCCATTTCGCGCAGGCGCTGGACGATTTCGATCGCGCGCTTTTCCGTCGGCCAGATTTCGTCGGTGCACTCATCAATCGTGGCGTCACGCTGCGACATCTGAAGCGCTACGCCGAGGCGCTGCCCAGCATCGATCGGGCGCTCGCTCTGGAACCCGGCGTCGCCGCCGTGCTGCATATTCGCGCCGCAGTGCTGGCGAGCCTCGGGCGTCACGACGAGGCGATCCCCGAATACGAACGCGCGCTCGAACGCGATCCCGGGATGCGCCGCGTGAAAGTTGCGCTGCTGCACTCGAAAATGTTTGCGTGCGATTGGCGCGCGTACCGGGAATTGACGGAGTCGGTGATCGCCGACGTCCGCCTCGGTGAACCGGGCGTCAACCCGTTCACGTTCCTGGCCATTTCGGACTCGCCCCGCGATCTCCAGCGATGCGCGCAGGCGTGGGTCCGCGACGAGTTTCCGCCGTCGCCCTCGCCGCTGTCGACCGGCGAACGATATCGTCACCCACGGATCCGCGTCGCCTACCTGTCCGCGGACTATCGCGATCACGCGACGTCGCACCTCATCGCGGGCCTGTTCGAGTGCCACGACCGCGAACGATTCGAAGTCACCGGCATCTCGTTCGGTCCCGACGCGCGCGATCCGATGCGCGCGCGCGTCGAGGTCGCCTTCGAGCGATTCGTCGACGTCCGGCAACGCAGCGACGAGGAAGTGGCGAAGCTCCTGCGCGACCTCGAGATCGATATCGCGGTCGATCTCGGCGGATTCACGACGGATTGCCGATCGGGCATCGTCGCCCGGCGCCCGGCGCCGATCCAGGTGAGCTACCTCGGCTTTCCCGGGACGATGGGCGCCGACTACATCGACTACCTGATCGCCGATGCGTTCGTGCTTCCTCCGGAGGACGAGCCGTGGTTCAACGAAAAGGTCGTCACGCTGCCGGACAGTTATCAGGTCAACGACGCCAAACGGCAGATCGCACCGCGCACGCCGAGCCGGGCGCAGGCGGGCCTTCCGGAGTCGGGCTTCGTCTTCTGCTCGTTCAACAACAACTACAAGATCACCCCCCCGCTGTTCGAGGTCTGGATGCGCCTGTTGCGGGAGGTGGACGGCAGCGTACTGTGGTTGCTCGAAGGCAACAAATCGGTGCCCGGCAACCTCCGGCGCGAGGCGCAATCCCGCGGCGTTGCCCCCGAGCGCCTCGTGTTCGCGCCGAAAGTCGGCCACGCCGATCACCTCGCGCGCCACCGCCTCGCCGATCTGCTTCTCGACTCGCTGCCGTACAATGCGCATACGACGGCCAGCGACGCGCTCTGGGCGGGCCTGCCGGTGCTTACGTGCAGGGGCAACGCCTTTGCCGGTCGCGTCGCGGCGAGCCTGCTGCATGCGGTCGGGCTGCCCGAGCTCGTCACCGCCTCGACGGCGGAGTACGAGGCGCTCGCGCAGCGCCTCGCGAGGGACGCCGAGGCGCTGGCAGCGATCAAGGCCAAACTCGCGCAACACCGCGATCGCTGCCCGCTTTTCGACACCCGGCGGTTTGCGCGGCACATCGAGGCGGCGTACCTCGGAATGTGGGAGCGGTGGCAACGAGGCGAGCCGCCGTCCGCGTTTTCGGTGGCGCCGATCGACTGATTCGCCGGCGGCCGTGCAGCCGGAATGCATCTGGCGGTGCTCGCGAAGGGTCCGGTGTCGGGTAATTTTACAAAGGATGATTGCGTCGCGGCGGGCGTATGCAGGCACCGCGGCGCGGCAAATGCCCGGCAATTGACGAATACCGGGGTCCCCGCGTCACGAAGGCGTTCTCCAGCCGCAAATTTCGATGTCGGGCGAATTTACAGTTGCGGGTGCGCTCATCCGTTTCCCCAATCGGGCGCAACGAATTTATCGTTCATTATTAAAAGGTTATGAGGACTTTTCCGATGCGGCGTGCTTCTTGCTAGTGTGGGCCCTGTGTCGTGCTCGGCCTCGTGTGGCTGCGCGGCGCGGCGTTGTCGTCCTGGTTTCCTGGGTCTTGGTCCGACAGTCAAAGAGGTTCGCAATGGCCTACAAGGATTGGAAATTTTCCCAACGCGCAGCGGCGACCGCCGTCTCCCTGGTGCTCGGCACCTCGGCGCAGGCATTGGTGGTCAAGGGTAGTTTCGACCCGGCGTTCGGGGCGGCCTACCCCAACCTCGGCTTCCGCGGCTACGGCGAATTCTTCATCGACGACGCGTGCCTCAACGTGCCGAGCGGAACGTTCGTCTGGTGGGATTCGACGTGCGGTGGAGCGGTCAATTACACGGAGGCGATGGGCCTCATCAGCGCCCAGGTCGAGTTGTACGACACCCGCGACAGCGGTGCGAACACGCTTCAGACGTTGGCCTTCACCAGCCCTGACCCTCTGGCCATCCCGGGCGACAATGGCCCGATGTGGGGTGTGTTCCTCGAATACGATTCGGGGCTCGGACGAAACACGATCACGGGCGTGGATACGCTCTACATCGGCCCCCAATACTCGACGCTCGACACGGAGATCTACAACGGCCCGCTGTGGCTCTTTTTTGTCTCCGGCCAAAAGCCGATCGGATGCTTCAGCGAAGCTGATTGCAGCAGCGGCAGCGGCTCCGGCAGCGGCAGCGGCAGTAGCTGCGGCGGCTCCAACTTCTGCATCCAGAGCATCGCGACGACGACCGCAATGATCGCGACCTGCGATCAATTTGAATTTCAATGCGGCCCCGAAACCATCTCCAACCCCGCGGAGGTAACCTTCGCCGAGGTTCCGAGCCAGGTTCCCGAACCCGGCACGCTCGCGTTGCTGCTCGGCGCGCTGGGCGGCGGCTGGCTTACGCGCCGCCGGCAGAAAAAGACGACCTGAACCGAAACCTTCCCGCGGTGCGGTTCGACGAAGACGCCCCTCCTTGGGGCGTTTTCGTTGGGGTGACTCGATCGCGAGCTCAGGCGGCGACGGTGGCGAGAGCGATGAGCGCGCGGCGTGTCGCCTGCTCGAGTTCCCACGTCCGGCCTTCCGCCCACGCGGCGTCGAACAGCGCGTCGCCCAGCGTGGCGCGCGCGCCCGCGACCACGCGCTTTACGTGCGATTCGTCCCGCGGCGACCTCGACAGCGCCAACCGGTCGCGCAGCATTTCGACCGCCGCGAAGAGCGACACGCCGTCATCGGGCGAGCCGATCGACTGCAGCAGTTCGGCGTGATCCTCGAGGCAGGAGAGCACTTCGGAATTCATCTCGAACATCTGCAGCGCGCGCAGCGCTTCGGCGAGCTTCTGCCGCGCGGCTTCGGTGTCGCCGCCCGCGGCGTCCGCCTTCCCCGTCCACCAGAGGGCCATCGCCTCGCCGCGTTTGTTCTCCGCGCTCCGGCAGACCTCCAGCGAGCGCGCAAAACGCGCGCGCGCCGCCGGGAGGTCGTTCGCCGCGAGCGACAGCGCGCCGAGAACGAGTTCGCTTTCGCCCTCGATCTCCGCGCTGTCGATGGCCCGGGCGATGGCGAGACACTGCTCGAAGTAGTCGCGCGCCTTGACGTCGTCGGCCACGCGACGGCAGATTTCGCCGAGGTGAAAGAGGCCGATCGCTTCGCCCACGCGATCGCCGATCTTGCGGAAGATCCCGAGCGCCTCCTCTTCGCTTTCCCGCGCGCGCTCGGCGTCGCCTTCGTGCAGACGCACCTGCGACAGCGTGGACAGCGTCGCGGCGATGTCGAACGGTTGATCGAGACCGCGGCGAAGCGCCAGGCACGCCTCGAGCATCCGTCCCGCTTCGGCATAGTCGGCCTGGTTGTCCGCGAGCGCCGCGCCCACGTACAGCGCATGGGCGTGCGCGACGTCGGAGGCCTGCACGCCGGGCAACGCGAGCGTCGCGCGCACGATCTTGCGTCCTTCCGTCGAGTAGCCGCGCAGCAGCCGGAACCACATCAACGCGACCTCGAACTTGACCGCCAGCACGGGGTCGGCGCCGCCGTTCAACGCCAGGGCGATGGCAGCGCGCAGATTGTCGAGCTCGACCTCGAGGCGACGCGTGAATTCCGCCTGTTCGGCGCCCTGCAGCGCCTTGTTCGACGCCTTGGCGAGGACCAGAAAGAAGTCGCAGTGGCGCACGGCGTGTTCGGCGGCGTCGTCCCGCTTGGCGAGGTACTCGCGCGCGAACTCGCGGATGGTCTCGAGCTGCCGATAGCGGGAGCCGTTGTCGCTCTCGTCGGCCATCACGAGCGACTTCTCGACGAGCGAAGTCAAGAGATCGAGCACATCGTCGGAGGAAAGCGGTTCCGCGCCGCAGATCGCCTCCGCCGCTTCGAGGTCGAACCCGCCGGCGAAAACGGACAGGCGCTCCAGCAGCCGCTGCTCCGGGTCGTGCAGCATGTCGTACGACCATGCGACCAGCGCGCGCAGCGTCTGCTGGCGCTCGAGCAGCACGCGCCCGCCGCCGGTCAGGAGCTTGAAGCGATCCTGAAGGCGCTTGTTGATGTCCTGGATCGACAGCGCGCGCATCCGCGCCGCGGCGAGTTCCAGCGCGAGCGGAATGCCCTCGAGGCGCGCAACGAGTTCGGCCACCGCCGGCGCTTCCTTTTCGGTGAGCATGAATCCGGGCTTCTGCAATTGCGCGCGGTCCATGAAGAGCTGCACCGCTGCCGAGCGCGACAGCGTTTCGACGCTTGCCGCGCGGTCGGGCACCGCCAGCGGATACACCGGATAGGTCTGCTCGCCCGGCACGCGCAGCGCTTCGCGAGTGGTCGCGATCATCCGCACGTCCGGCGCCGCCCGCAGCAGCGCGTTCGCGAGCGCGGCCGACGCGCCGACCACGTGCTCGCAGTTGTCGAAGATCAGCACGAGCTTGCGCGACTTCAAATGCGCGCAGAGCGTCTGCGTGAGCGCGCGGCCCGGCTCTTCCTGCACGCCGAGCACTTGCGCGGTGACGCTCGGCACGAGCGAGTCGTCGCGGATGGGAGCGAGGTCGACGAACCAGACGCCGTCCGGAAACGCGTCCATCATGTCGGCGGCGATCTGCAGCGACAGCCGCGTCTTGCCGAGGCCGCCCATCCCGAGAAGGGTGACGAGGCGCGAGCTCTTCAGGAGCTCCTTGGCCTCGTCGACCTCGCGCTCGCGGCCGATGAACGACGTCAATTGCTGCGGCAGGTTGTTCGGTGTCGCCTCGAGCGAACGAAGCGCCGGAAAATCCTGCCGCAGCGACGGGTGCAGCACCTGATAGACGTGCTCGGGCTGCGACAGATCCTTCAGGCGGACGGAGCCGAGATCCTTGAGCGTCACGTCGGCCGGCAGCCGCTCCGCTACGTCGTCGACCACCGCCTGCGACAGCAGGATCTGGCCGCCGTGGGCAACGCTCATCACGCGCGCCGTCCGGTTGACCGGGCTGCCGAAGTAGTCGTTGTCGCGGCGCTCGACCTGGCCCGAATGCAATCCGCATCGGACCCGTAGCGGTATGCCGTTGGTCGCCGCCGGGTCGGCGATCGACTGCTGCAGGGTCACCGTCGCGTTAAGCGCGTCGAGTGAATCCTCGAAGGCGGCGTAGAGCCCGTCTCCGGTGGTCTTGACGATGATGCCGCGATTGCCGGTGACGGCGGCCCGCGCCAGCGCGTCGTGGCCGGCGAGCGCCTCGGCCATGCGCTCCGCCTGCTGCTCCCAGAGTCGGGTGCTGCCTTCGATGTCGGTGAACAGGATCGTGTAGAGATGGGACGACACCGGGGCTCCGGAACCTTTCGACGCTGACGGCGATGGAACTGCACTCTACAACTCGCGCCGCGAGAAGCCAAATGGCGGGGTTCCGTGGATTGCGCTACTTCACGGCCATCCAGGTGACCGGATGCGTGTTCGGCGCGGCATGGGCGGCGACGCGCGCGGCCGCCGCCTTCTTCTGCAGCAGGTTGGAGGACGGCACGCCGGTGCGTGCAAAGGACTTCTCGCAATCCTGGATCGACGGACCGCGCATGTTGCCTTCCATGTACGCGAGGCCCGGGCACCGCGTGCAGCTCCCGCCGTGCGTGCACGTCGAACAACCCGTGAGATCGTGCATCGTGATCGACCGCACTTCCTTCAACTGCGGCGAGTTTCGCCAGATCTCGCCGAACGGCGTCTGCCGCACGTTGCCGCAGGCGAGTGGGAACTGCACGCATGGGTAGACGTCGCCGTACGGGGAGACGTAGCACGCCGTGTGCCCTGCGCTGCAGGGCAGTGTGTCGAGCGCGTCGGCTTCCGCCAGCGGTCCCGAGGGCGGCGCGCAGAACTCCTCGACGTTGCCGACGAGGCTCGAATCGCGAAAGACCTGCTCGAGTGCGGCCGCATCGACGTTGAGCTCGAGGATCGAGCGGTCGCCGTCCATCATCGGCGTGATCGTCGCGTCGACCTGGTCGTCGGCGCCGAGCGCCTGCGCCAGCGCCTTCACCTCGGGATAGTCGTCGGCGTTGTGCTTCATCAGCACGTTCGCGAAGCTCACTTTCACGCCGGCCGCCTTGAGCAGGCGGGCGCCCTCGATCGTGCGCCGGAACGAGCCGGGGAGCTTGGTGATCGCGTCGTGCGCTTCGGGTCGATGCGAGTAGACGCTGATCTGCACCGACTCGACACCCAGTGCCGCGATCCGCTCGGCCTTGGCCCTGCGGATCATCACCGCATTCGTCTTGAGCTTCACGCTGAACTGGAGCTTGCGCGCATGCTCGACGATCTCGAAGAGGTCACGGCGCAGGAAGATCTCGCCGCCGCTCAGCGTCAGGAAGAAGACGCCGGCTTTCGCGAGCTGGTCGAGGAGGGCGTAAATCTCCGCGGTTGTCATCTCGCCGTGATCGTCGTGGTCGAGGTAGCAATGCACGCAACGCTCGTTGCAGCGGTAGGTGAGGTCGAGCTGCACGCCGAGCGGAATGCCCAGCCGGAGCGCCTTGGCGCCCATCTCCCGCATCAGCCCGCTCAACCGGGCCCCTTCGCCATCGTGCCCGCATCGACGATCGGGGCGTCGGAGACGCGCAGGATGCCGTGCCGGGCGAGATCCTCGGCCATCTCTTCGGCGTCGCGCAGCGCGACGCCGCGTCCGATGTCGAAGCGCGTGCAGATGTGCCGGTCGACGATGTCGGCGAGCAGCGTCCTGCCATCGGCGGCCTGCCACAGCACGGAGGCCGTGACGTTGAGACTGAACAGCGACGAATCGAGCCCGGACATGATCATCATCTCGTCGCCGATCATGCGCGCTGCAACTTTGGTCGCCCGCGCGACATAGCGCGTGCCGCTCACTGGATCAGCTCCCAGACGCGCGCATCCGGCACGAAGGTCAGGCGCCGGACCGGCACGCGGTCGACGAACTCGAGCGCGGAGTGGAACACCGCCTGCACCAGTTCGGGATCCTCGGCGAAGAACAGGATGTTGGTGAGGAGTGCCCGCGCCGCGTCGGCGGCGTCGACGTCG
This sequence comes from Betaproteobacteria bacterium, assembly GCA_039931775.1. Classification (GTDB taxonomy): domain Bacteria; phylum Pseudomonadota; class Gammaproteobacteria; order Burkholderiales; family Casimicrobiaceae; genus CAIWHR01. The sequence goes on from JBDTRG010000012.1 coordinate 49,316, forward strand.
TCGATGCGATTGTCGGGGCCCTGCGCGAGCAGGTAGACCGCATCGATCGGCGCTTTCAGATTTTCGCCGGCGCGCGCGAGTTCGCCGGCGAACGGCGTGCCGTACGCGTGATAGCCGTCGTCCTCCTTGCGCACGTAGGAGATCTCGTCGGTCAGCACGTCCGCGTCATCGGGCGCGAGGCGAGAAATCGTCGTCTTGCCTGCGCCGGATACGCCGGCGAACAGGAATGCCTTGCCGTTGCGCACGGCGCTCGCCGAGTGCATCAGGAAGCCGCCCTCGTTCGCCAGCACGAGCGTGTGCACGATCCGCAGCACCGCGTCGATCGAGTACGGGTTGGCCGATTGATGGATGCGCCCTTGCCGTGCGCCCGGGTTCCAATGCGCATGGAAGTCGCCGCGCTCGAGATGCCAGTCGCTGCCTTCCCGGAACACGCGGACATCGTCGTCCGCGTCGGTGTCCGTCGGAGGAGTCAGCACGATGTCGAATTCGTAGTCGGGGGCTTCGCGGTCGGCGATATATCCGGTGTATCGGTGGTGCAGAAGATCCAGGAAGGCTTTGTTGGACGTGCGGAGGCCGACTTTGACACGCCCGATGGCGATCGTCGCGCGACCGCTAGCGTCGGCCGCGATCACGGGCTTGCCCGGCTCGGCAACCCGTGGAGGCGGGTGAGCAGCCGCCCGGCACCTTCGGAGCGGCGAAAGATCGCCGCGGCGATGCGCCCGCCGAACGACAGTTTCATCGCCGGGCGAAAGAGCCGTCCGCGTCGATCGATCTGGCTGACCCGGCCGACCAGCTCGGGTCCTATCACCGGAGGATCGGCCTTCGCCATGCCGTCGCCTTGGGTCACGAGACAATCTTGCGTCCGCGCGACCACGCGATGCGCGAAGAGGCGGCCGTGGCGCGTGAACAGAACGATGTCGCCGACCTCGGCATCCTCGGGCCCGCAATGGCGTATCGACAGCACATCGCCAGGCCAGACCGCGGGCAGCATGCTCGAACCGACGACGCGAAGGCGCAGCTCGCCGTAGGATCGCAGCACCTCGGCGGCCAACTCGTTCTTGGTGCGATCAGCCGATTCGGGCACCGTGCTCATCGAATCGGTGGTCAGGAATTCTTTCGGTTCGATCGGCACTGGCCCTGCGTGGAGCTGATCTTCCCGCACGCGAGCGCCATCGTCTCGAAGACCTGCTCGTGGCGGAACGCGGGTTTCTGGTACGGCTCCTTGGCGTCGGCATCGGCTCGCGGCGTTTCGCGCGACACCGGCGTGTCGAAATTCTCGCCTCCGTCAATCAATTCAGCGCCGCCTGGCTTGCCTGAATGGCGTTTCCGGGACTGGTGATCGTCGAGTAGTAGATTTGCGACGCGCCGACGGTCGACGACGTGTTGTCGATGATGACTCCCCCCGTTCCGCCAGGCGCCGGAAGCCCGGCCGTCGTGTTGGTCGCCGCGCTCCACGCGATGCCCGTCAGGTTGTACATGTAGATGCAGCCGGCGGCGCCGCCCGTTCCCGAGCATCCGGTCTCGGTGCCGGTGACGGGTATGCTGACGAAGATGTATTCGTTGGCACCGTTCAGGACCTGGGTGACCGGCGAACACTTGGCGGCCGCGAACGTGCCGGTGTCGGTGGTGAGGGTCGGGCCGATCGCGGGCGTGCCCATCACGTTCGCGGTGATGGGGATTCTCCACATCGTGTATTCGAACGACGCGTCGACCGTCGCTCCGCAGACATAGAGAAAACCGGTGGGAGTGGCGGACGCACTCGTGTAGTAGGCGTTGTCGAAGGTTCCCGCGTACAGAGGCTTGTTGGCGGTGATGCTGCCGCGGCCGACTTGAGCTTTGGTGCCCACCGACCCACCGATCGAGACATTCGTGGGGAACTGGTAGACGGCGGCGCACTGATAGCCCAGCGAATTGGCCGGGCAGTCGACCGTATTGTCCGAACCCACGAACGCGTAGACCCGATGTGCTCCCGAGTCGACGATCGGGCTGTCGCTGACGCCGGTCGAATTGTTGGTGGCGAGCTGCGCGCTTGATAGCACGGTCCCGCCCGAATTGACGGTGTGAAGCTGGCCGCCGAACGATGCGCCGCGTGCGCTTCCGATGAAAACCAATCCGCTCACCGAATCGTAGACCGGCGACGAGAGGATGTTTCCCGAGCTGATGGTTGCCGGAAACCCGCCTGTTGTCTGCTCGGCCGGCGTCCCGTTGAAGACGTTGGTGAACTTGTGCAGCGTGCCGTTGTCGGCGCCTATCCAGAGGGTGTCGTTGGAGTAATCGTAGAACGGCGCCGAGTTCGTGTCATCCGGGTTGCCATTGAAGGCGATCACGGTCATGCACGGCGCGGTGCACGCGCGGTACGCGGCAAGCGTCGTGCTGGTCGGCGCGGTCGGCGCGCCGACGGTGCCGAGCGACGGGCTGCTGCTCCACTTGAGCAGGACGAGACTTGCGGCGCCCGCCGTGCTCTGGACGAACGCGATCTGGTCGCCGTTCAGCGATATTACGGGCGAGGTCTTGGCGACGGCGCCGGTCCCCGTGGTGTACGACCAGTAGCGCGCGGGCACCGCTTGCGTGGTCGAGCCGCACGACGAGTACAGCTGATTCAGCGCGAAGATCGTCGGCTGACCCGCGGTGCCCGAGCCGCTGGACAAGTTGCCGTTGTTGATGTTGGAGTTGTTCAAACCATCGGCGACGGAAATGCTGTTGCCGCCGGTTGCCTGCGTTATCGCACTGATCGTTACCGTCGTCCCTCCGGCGTTCGACGCGGTGACGCCGACGCTGCCGCCATTGCGCGCAATCGCATTCGCGAGATTCGTCGCCCGGACGGTATTGTTTCCACTCGTAAGGAAGTTGAGGCCGGTGTTCGTGGAATTGCTGGCGGTCAGCGTCAGCGTATTCGCGCCGTTCGTGATCGCGATCGTTTTGTTGTTCCCGGGATTGCCGGAGATTGCGCCGGCGCGTGCGGCGAAATTGCCCGATCCGGTGGCGCCCGAGGACGCCGTGGTGAACGCCACGTAGTCGGTCGCGCAATTGGCGGACGCTGTGCCGAAGGCGAACTTGGCCGGAAAGGTCCCCGGACTGCCGACGCCGGAGGCGCCGCCCATCACGTTGCTCCAGTCGCGGTGTATGGTGTCGTCGTTCTTCTTCTTGTCCTTGGCCTTGTCGGGCGCCTTTGAGATGGTTTTCAGCCCGGCCGTGCTCGCGAGGGCGGCTCGTTCCGGCTCAGCCGTTGCCGCCGCGCCCATCGCTCGCCGGCGCACCTGGAATTCGTAGCGCGGCTCGGCGCTGAGGGCGCGCGCCGCCTCGACGCCGAGGCTCTTCACGGCATCGGGGATCGCCGCCGGGCCCGAAAAAATCAGATGCCGCTGGCTCCAGTCGTTGGGCACGCCCGCGCTGGCTGGCGCGACATCGGCACCGTGCACTGAAGCCGCGAAGGTGATTGCCGCTGAAACTACGGCGGCGCGGAAGGGAATCGCAGCGGGACCGCGTCGCCGAACCCTCATGAAGTCTGCCGCAGGAACTGGATCAGGAACATGCGCTACCCATTTGGCATAAAGATCCAACGAACGCTAACATACCAGCAATAGCGATGCCAAGGCATCTTTCGTCATTCCATGGTAGTTTTGCGCTAGTGTGACAAACATGCCACAAAACTCCATGCTTGCCCGCGACACGCCCGCCGTGCGCCATGGCGAATCCGAATCGCCGGATTTCCTGACCATGCCGGCCGAAATCGCCGTGCTTCGCAGGTGCGCCCGCGCTGGTCCCCTCGACACGGCCGGCCTGCGCTCGGCCCTGGAATGCGTCGAGGACTGGACAGCGCTTCTCGACGCTGCCGAGCATCACGGCGTCGCTGCGCTGCTGCACATCGCGGTGGAAGAAGCGCGCTCCGATGCGGTACCCGCCGACGCGGCATTGCGGCTGCGTAACGCCCATCGCGAGTCCGCGAAGCGAGGCCTTTTCCTCTGCGCAGCGCTGCTCGCGGTGCTGGACACGCTGCAAACCGAAGGCGTTGCGGCGTTACCGCTCAAGGGCCCGGTGCTCGCGGCCGCGCTCTATCCCGACCCCGCGCTGCGACCCTCGTCGGACGTCGATCTCCTCGTCCACAGGCGCGACATCGCGGCGGCGTTGCACGCGCTCGCCCGCGACGGTTACGCGCTCGACTCGCGGCTCGCGCGCATTCGGGTGCCCACCTTGCTTGCCGTGAACTGCGAAGTGCTCGTCCGTCATCCGCAGGGCGCGCCGATCGACCTCCACTGGGAAATCGCCCAGCGCGGCTTTCCGTTCCGCTTCGATCCGGACGTCCTGTGGCGCTCCGTACGACCCGCATCGCTCGAAGGCCGCGCCGTGCCCGGCCTTGCGCCGGAGAGCCAGCTGCTGTTCCTGTGCGTGCATGGCGCGAAGCACCTGTGGTCGCACCTGATGTGGCTCGGCGACATCGCGCGCCTCGCGCGGACGATTTCCGATTGGGACGCGGCGATGGACGTGGCGGCAGGTGCCGGTTGCGCCCGCCCGGTGCTGCTCGGACTCAAGCTTGCGCACGACCTGCTCGATGCGCCGGTTCCCGCAGCGATCATCGAACGCGCCGCCGCGGATCCTGTGATTCCATCGCTGGCGCGTGACGTCGTCCGGCGCCTGTCGTGCATCCCGCCGGTCGAGGCGGGGATCGAGGACACCGCGTTCAACGTCAGGATGGCGAAGCGCAGGTGGGACAAGGCGAAGCACTACGCGGCGCTGCTCGCGCCGTCGCAAGCCGAACTGCAAGTGCTGGCGCTGCCGCCATCGCTGCGCGGGCTCTACTATCCGTTCCGAATCGCGCGGCTCGCGACGAAATACACGATGAAGCTCGCCGGAAGGTAGCGACTCGCCGGGCGATCCCGAGCCAGCGCGCCGGAAAAGCGCTCCTCGAACGCTTACCCCCACCGACCGAGCGTGTGGATCGCGCGCGTCGCGTCCGCGTCCTTGAGATACCGCGGCGCGTCGGCCGAGGCGGGCGCACCGTCGAATACCGAGGGCGCGACCGCCAGCAATCCAGCCCGCGCATCCGGATGCGCCGCCGCCTCGACCAGCGCTTGCCGGTCGGCCCAATCGGCAACGCCGGACGCGAGGTGCAGGTAAATGCGGCCGGTCGACTGATCGGCGAAATTGACGTCGCGAAACTTGCTGACGCAAAGGCGGAGAAATCCGGTGTTGTGTTGGGCGGCGAGCAGCGCAGGGTCGGCGAACATCAGCTCGGGCGCGCGCGCGTCGACGTTGACCCGGCGGTAGCGCTCGACGTCGAGCAGGCGCTCGATGTCCAGCACGTTGAGGACCTCGTTCGATCCGAATGCGACCGTGCGCGGGCGCTCGCCCTGCGCCACGCCGTTGTCGAGAAATTCGAATTGCACGTGCTTGTCCTTGCGCGCGATCCAGGTGAAGAAGAGCTCCGGCATCCCGGAGTAAGCCTCGACGCTGTGCGCCAGCGTGTCGTCGACCGCCTTGTACCGTCCGACCTCCA
>JBDTRG010000013.1:0-12638 GCA_039931775.1 Betaproteobacteria bacterium
CGCGCGGATCGGCTCCGTGGCGTCGGCGTTGAGATCCTGGATACGCGTCTTGCTAAAATCAGCGCGAGTATCGGCGATCAGCAGGCCCTCCGCGCACAGCAGGCCCGGGCTCTTCGGGATGATCACGCTGCGCATGCCGAGCTCGGCCGCCAGTTGGCCAGCGAGCAGCGGACCACCGCCGCCGAAGGCGACCAGAGAGAATTCGCGTGGGTCGTGGCCGCGTTCCACCGAAGTGACGCGCACCGCCTGCAGCATGTTCTCGTTGAGGATCGTCAGCATCCCCACGGCGGCCTCTTCTACGCTGAGGCCCATCGGCGTGGCGATCTTGTCCTGTATGGCCTTTCGCGCGGCGTCGTGATTCACAGGGACGCGCCCGCCAAGCAACCCGGCCGGGTTGAGGCGGCCGAGTACGAGGTTCGCGTCCGTCACCGTCGGCTCGGTGCCACCCCGGCCGTAGCACACGGGTCCTGGCATCGCGCCGGCACTTTCGGGTCCGACGTGCAGGAAGCCGCCGGCGTCAAGCCACGCGATGCTGCCTCCGCCGGCCCCGATCGAGAGAACGTCGATCATCGGGAATCGAACCGGGTACCCGGCGAAATCACGCTCCGAGGCGAACAGCGGTTCGCCGTTTTCCACCAGGCAAATATCGGCGGTCGTCCCGCCGACATCGAAGGTGATCACGTTGGGCTCGCCGAGATCCATCGCGACTTTGATTGCGCCGATCACGCCGGCTGCGGGGCCCGAGGCAAGTGTGCGTACAGGGTAGCGTGAGGCGTCTTCGGGAGAAGCGACGCCGCCGTTCGACTGGAGGATCTTCGGCTCGACGACCAAGCCGTTGATGCGCGCGTCGTTGACGATGTTCTCCAGGTACTGCTTCATCACGGGTCCGAGCGATGCGTTGAGTACTGCGGTGCTGACGCGTTCGTACTCGCGAAACTCGGGAAGAACTTCGAACGACGCGGTCATGTACGTGTCGGGAAAGTGCTTCGCCAACCACCCCCGGGCGAGGCGTTCGTGCGCGGGGTCGTCGTAGCTGTTGAGGAAGCACACCGCGATTGCCTTGACACCGTCGGCGATCATCTCGCGCGCGGCACCGACGACGTCATCCTCGCGCGGTGCAACGTCGTCGCGCCCGAACAGATACTTGCGCTCGACGACTTCGTGGCGATGACGGCGTAACGCAGGCGGCACCGGCTTGGCTACGTCGATGTTGTAGATGTGAGGCTGGCGTTGCCGGCGTATTTCGAGCAAGTCACGAAATCCCTTGGTCGTGATCAAGCCCGCGGTGGCCGTTCGCTTTTGTACGAGCGCATTGGTGGCCACCGTCGTGCCGTTCGCGAAATATTGAATCGCCGCGGGGTCGATGCGTGCTTGCGCGATGATCTCGGCGGTACCCACGCCAATCGCCTTGGACGGCATCTCGGGTGTCGACAGGATCTTGTGCTGGAAGACGCGCCCGGTGTCGATCTCGATCAGCTCGATGTCGGTATGCGTGCCGCCGACGTCCACGCCGAGGATGAAACGGCGCGATGATGATTCGGTACTGTTCATGATGCTTGTCCACGTAGTTCGCGCGTGCGCGCCGCATCGATCACGCCGTCGATAGTGCTTACGCCGTATTGACGCTGCGCCTGTTCAGGTGTGATGCGGCCGTCCCGGATGTCCGCCAGCACGCCCTCAACATCACGCGTCAGCGGCTCGCCGTAGCCCGCGCCGGACGGTGTCTCGATGCGCAACTGGTCCCCCTTTTTCACGGCTACGGCGGAGAACGACGCTTCGAGACGGCTCGGCGTAGGCGAGGCGGGCTGCAGTACAAATCGCCCGGTGCCCCCATCCCCGCCGCCGAACAGACCCGTGGCCCCCTGCGTTTGCCGCAAACCGCGCCCGGAGATGGTGACCTCGTCGCCGAGAAAGGTGATGTCGCGACGCGTTCCCATTCCACCACGATGCGCGCCAGCGCCACCCGAATCCTCGATCAGTTCGTAGCAATCGACGATGATGGGGTACTCGTGTTCTAGCGACTCGATGGGGAGATTGGCGGAGCCTGAAACATGCACGCGCACGGCATCGTGCCCGTCACGCCTGCATGTCGCCCCGGAAGCACCGGCAAACGTTTCGTAATCGACAAAATACTCGCGCGTTCGCGGGTCCTTGCCGCTGACGATCACGCCCTGATAAGGCCCGCAGCCCGCCATCACGCGAGTTGGGTCGGCCTTGGCCATTGCGCCGAAGATCAGGTCTCCAAGAATGTTGCCGGTGGCTGCGCGGTCGCCCACTGCGGCCGGTGGAACCGCGTTAAATACCGTTCCCGCAGGAGCAATCACATCGACGCAACTGTAGGTTCCCCAATTGGCGGGAAGATCAGGGTCGAGCAGCGCCTTCACCGCGTAGTACACTCCCGCGAGACAGGCGTTGAGCGGCATGTTCCTCGCGCCAGCGACTTGCGGGCTGGTGCCGGTAAAGTCGAACACGATGCGCTCGTCCTCGACGATCAGCGCAACCGCGAGCGAAACCATTCGATCCGAAACACCGTCGTTGTCGAGATAGTCGGTGTTCTCGTAACGGCCATTGGGAATCGCACGGATCGCCGCGCGAGTGCGCGCCGCGGCGTGATTCAGGATCGCCTCGATCGCCGCGGCGACGAACGCCTGCGAAAACTTTGCGTGAATCGCCTGAACGCGCTGCACGCCGGTGCGAATCGACGCGAGCTGGGCATTGATGTCGCCGTCGCGATCCTTCGGTCGCCGAGAGTTGAGCGCAAGGAAGGCGAAGATGTCCGGCTGCAGCACGCCCGCGCGCACCAGGCGAACAAGTGGAATGCGCAGCCCTTCCTGGAAGATGTCGGTGCAGTCGGCGCTTTCGCTGCCGGGGACGCGGCCTCCGACGTCGGAGTGGTGGGCGAGATTGGCAACGAAGGCGACGATGTTTCCTTCGCGAAATACCGGGCTGATCAGCGTTATGTCGGGTAGATGGGAACCGCCGCCAGAATAGGGATCGTTGGTGATGAAGCAATCACCCGCCGAGATGGCGCTGTCGTCGAAGCGGCGCCGGATATTCTCAACCACACCCATCAGCGCGCTCAGGTGAATCGGGCCGATGGCGCTCAATGCGATCAACCGGCCCGCCGAATCGAAGATCGCCACGGAGCAATCGCGGCGCTCGCGTATGTTCGGTGAATACGCCGACCGCACCAGCGTGACGAACATCTCCTCGGCGGCAGCGATGAAACGCCTCGCGATCACTTCGGTGGTGATGGTGTCGGGTGCGCTCCGCTTCTGACTAACTTGATCCACGCTCGGTTCTCCCTATGCGTTCGGACGAGCCATCGCGCCAAGGCGCAGAAACTCGTCGATTCCTCCGGTGATACGCGGCGGCGGCAGACAGCGATCCAGCGGTTCGCTGATTTGGTTTTTGCCGCTGCCGGTACCAATCCAGACGATGACTTGGTCGCGAATCTCCCGGCAGAACTGTTGTTGCTCGCGATCCTTGAGCGCGGCGATTGGCGTCACGCTCGCCGGCTGTAGCGACAGTCCTTCGCAACGAGCCACTTCGCGCTGTGCGTCGTACACCGCTTCGTCATCGGCGACCAGGCATCGTCCTCCGGTTGCGTTGACAATCTCGATGGCACGGTTACCGGCGGCGGGAAACGGATGGCCCAGGCCGAGAAGCGCGGTTCGGCCAGAACTGCGTTGCACGGCGGAGCGCGTACGCCACGCTTGCTCGAGCGGCGAGCAGGCGCGAGGCTGAACGACATCAATCGCTGGCATCGTGTCAATCCAGCCGAGCTCGCGCAGTTCCGAGAATCCTTTGAAGAGAGCAAGGACGTTGGTGCAGCCGGAGGTGGGGATCAGCACGCGATCCGGTGCCTTCCATCCGAGGTCCTGACAGATTTCGAAGGCGATGGTCTTCTTGCCTTCGATGCGGAACAGGTTGTACGGCTGGATTGCGTGGAATAGCCCGAATCGCTGCGAAACCTCGGTGGCGATCGCCGTGCCTTCGAGCATCCCGCCTTCGACAACGAAGAAGCGCTGACCGGTGGCGAGACATTGCAGCCGCAGCGTGTCGGTGGTGTCGTCGCGGATGAATCCGCAGAACTCGAGGTCTGCGGCGGCCGCGTACGCGGCCAACGACGCGGCAAGGTTGCCGGAAGACGCGACGGTGAGTCCGCGCTGACCGGACTCCTTGCACTTGCTCGCCGTGACAGACGCACCTCGGTCCTTGAACGATCCGGTGGGATTGCGGGACTCGTCCTTCACGTACAGAGCAGCAAGCCCCAGGCTGGCGCCCAGCCGCCGGTTCCTGAGCAGCGGTGTTGCGCCCTCGCGGAGAGTTACGATGCTCTCGGGGGCGGTGATCGGAAGCAGGAACTGCCAATCCCATTGCGAATGCGGGCGCTGCAATCGGTCGCGATCGATGCGACTACGCACCTTGGGCAAATCGTAAACTGCCTCGACGGCACTACGCCCAGGTGATGGCCCTTCCCAGTTGAAGTCGGGCGTGACCAGGCCTTCGGGATCGTCGACCGCTCGATAGCCGATCAGTGCACTCGGCTCACCGGGCATCAGTTGCTAACCTCGGTAGAAGTATGTGCGGGCGGGCAATGGCTTCGAACGGTCATTGCCGTTCACCGAGCGCGTCGATGTTCCTCAACTCCGAGCAGACCCAGAAGATCACCGCATCCTTTCTCGATCCGCGCAGGCATAGATGCCCCATCGTGCTGTCGATGTAAGCGCAATCGCCGGCCTTGAGCCGGATCGGTTCGTAGTGCTCCGTGTGCAGTACGACTTCCCCCGACACAACGTAGAGCACTTCTTCGCCGGGATGGGAGTTCAGGCGCTCGATGTGCGTGCTTCTGTCGGCGTAGATGCGTCCGATCATTGGTTGCATCTTCTTTTTCGCTAGATCGGTGCACAGCAGTTCCCAACTGTGCGTCCCGATCGAGTGCACGACGCCTTCGCCGTTGCGGCAAATGGACCGTCGTGCGGTCGCCGGGGTGGATGTGGACTCGCTCACGAGATCGCCGATCTCGACTCCAAGGCCGTGTGCTAGACGCAGCAAGTTGCCGTACGTAGGCGAGATCACGCCGTTCTCGATCTTCGAGATCGTCGAAGCGGCGACACCGCATTTCTCGGCAACGACCTTCAGCGTCAGGTTCTTGCCTTTGCGTATTGCCGCGACCCGCACGCCGAGGGCCGCCGTGGCCTTGGTGCTGTCGATTGGCATGGCGGCGCGTACCGCACTTGCGGCGATCGGTCGACGGCTTGACGTACGTCGTTGCCCGGCGGGTGCTGCGCCGGGCTGGGGGCGGGGGCGCAGGCGATTCGTCGAGTCGTGGATGGTCATGAAAATAATTGTCGGATAAGATAAAAGTGTAGCATGATGTAGCACGCACCTCAACCGGGTGCAACGCGATCCGGATGAAATCGATATCACCAACCGTGCAACGTGCAGATCTCGCGAGTGACCGTGCTGGAGTACGAGCGACGGCTGGACGGCCGCTCGTGGAACCCGGCTTTTCGCTGGCGCGAACGACGCGCAGCACTGCTCACGATCGAGGCGACCTCCGGCGTGAAGGGCGTGGGAGAAGCGTGGACGCGTTACGCCGAATGCGAGCCGGTGCTACAGCTCCTCGCCGAAACGGCTCCGCGCCTGCTGGGACGGCGGATCGATGATCGGAGCGATATTGCCGATGTCGTGGGAAGCCTTTTCGCGGCGATCGACACGCATCACGCCGCTGCGGTCTCAAGCGCGGTGGAGATCACACTGTCGGATCTCGTCGCGCGCGATCAAGGCGTTCCTCTTTGGAAGTGTTTGGGTGGCGGTGCGGGGATCGTACGGGTGTACGCAAGCGGCGGTCTCTATCGCGACGCAACGAGCGATGACGACCTCGCGGAGGAGCTGCGCGGCTACGTCGATAGGGGGTCCAATCGCGTGAAAATGAAGATCGGTGCGCTCGACCCCGATGTCGATTTCGCTCGAGTACATGCGGTGCGCGAGGCAATCGGATCGCAAACGTCACTCTGGGTCGACGCCGTGAATCAGCTCGCGGTGGACGGCGCGACGGAGCAATGCGCGGCGCTCGCGCGCCTCGGGGTCGAGGCCATCCAGGCGCCTTTGCCGGAAAGCGACTTCGCGGGAATGGCGCAGATCAATCGGGACACAATGCCGGTGATTGCCGGCGAAGCGCAGTACGCGCCCGACTATTTTCGTAAGCTGCTCGAGGCCGAGGCGGCCACCTACGTCCAGTTCTGTCTGGGCCTGGTCGGTGGATTCGATGGTGCCGCGGCCCTCGATGCGATGGCGCAAGCCTACGGCCGTCGCTCCACGCCGATGTGCTTTTCGACGGCAGTTATGCAAGCGGCCACTCTGCACTACGCGGCGAGCCATTCCAACACCGCGTGCGCCGAATTTCACTGCTTTCATGACCATCTCGCGGCGTTGGCGCCCGCGTCGTGGTCCGAGATCGAGAATGGAAGCATTCAACTCGGCAGCGAGCCGGGATTGGGCCTGGCACCGATCACCGTCGGGCCTCAGGCGGACGGGGGCACGATCCGGATTTTTCGCGATTTGCAGTAGAAAGATGTTCGACTTGGGTAGTACTCGTTGGTAACCGAAGGTGGAAACGACTAAGGGAGAGGGCGATGAATCGAGCACTTAAGTGGGGGTTGGTAGTCGGCGCAATGATGGGATACGGCATGGTGTCGGTTGCCCACGCCGATCAACTGGGCGATGTCAAGGCGAAGGGTGTTCTTACCTGCGGCGTACTCGCCAATCTCGAGCCGTTCGGTTTCCAGGATCCGAATACGCGCGAGTACACGGGTTACGACGTCGATTTCTGTAACGCGGTGGCGAAGGGATTGGGGGTAAAACCTGAGTTGAAAGCAGTTTCGCTCGAAGCGCGCATCCCGGAGCTTCTGCAAAAGCGTATCGATATCCTGGCGGCGGCGCTGGGCTACACACCGGATCGCGCCAAGCAGATTGCCTTCAGCGATGCCTACTTCGTCAGCCGATCGATGGTCGTCGCCCATGAGGGTAAGGGCTTCACGAAGACGCAGGATCTCGCCGGCAAGCGCATCAGCGTGGTGCGCGGCGGAACCATCGCGATTTTCATCGCTAAGGCACTGCCCACCGCCACCACCGTAGCTTTCGACGACTATCCCGCCGCCTTTCTTGCGTTTGGCCAGGAAAAGGTTGACGGCTTCGGCACACCGGAAATCGCGCTGTTGCGCTTCAAGGCGAAAATGGAAAAGCAGATCCCGATGGTGCTACTTTCGCCTCCCGTGGGGGAGGAGCTCTGGGGGCTCGGCATGCGCAGCGACGAGGGTGGCTTTAAGAGGGCCGTGAACGGGGTGCTCCAGGACATGGAACGCTCCGGCGAAGCGCAGAAGATCTTCGACAAGTGGCTGGGTGGCGCGACGATTTTCAAGATGCGCCGGGAATTCAAGATCGCCCCCATCCCTCCTCAGTGACGGCGATGGTCGGTTGCGACGTCAGGTCGCACGCCGCGGCGGGTTGAGCGGGGGGCGGAGCTAGGTGTCCTCCGGCCGATTCGTGCGCGGATGAGCTTCGACCTATCTGCGGTGGTCGCCGGCGCGTATTCGTCGCGCCTGCTCGACGGACTGCAGATCACGTTGTGGCTGACGGGCGTCAGCTGGCTCCTGGCTTATGCCCTTGGCACCGTGCTGGCCGTCGCCTACATGGCCAACAACCGGATCGTCCGAGGGATGGTCTTTGTCTATGTCGAGTTCCATCGCAATGTGCCGCTGCTAGTGCTCATTTTGCTTTGGTACTTCGGCGTATTCACGCTGGCGCCCGGCTGGCTGGCATCGTGGACCAATGGCCCGGGCAGCGAATTTCGCGCCTCGGCCTTTGCTATTGGCCTGTGCATGGCCGCCTATGTGGCCGAGGACATACGAAGCGGCGTCCGCTCGCTGCCCGTCGGGCAGAACGAAGCTGCGCGGGCACTCGGGTTGAGCTACCTGCAATCGGCTACCTGGGTGATTCTTCCGCAGGCAGTGCGCATCGCGATTCCGCTGCTGGTCAACCGCGCGATCATCTTCTTCAAGGGCAGCGCACTCGCGATGACGGTGGGCGTCGCCGAGCTGACCTACGTCACCCGCGAGATCGAGAACGCGACTTTTCGCACGTTTGAAGCCTATCTGATCGCGACGGGCATATACGTCGCTATTTCGCTGCTGATCATGGCGGTCGGCGCGATGATCGAACATCGCTTCGCGATCGGGAGCCGTTAATTGCTGGACGTTCTGCTCGGAAGTTGGCAATTCTTCCTGATCGGTCAATATCCGAACGGGCCCGTCGGCGGCCTCGCGCTTACGATTGCGCTGTCGGTGCTGGGCCTAGTCCTGTCGTTTCCGTTCAGCATCCTGATCGCGCTTGCGCGCACGAGCCCCATGGCGATATTTCGCGTGCCGGCTCTCGTGCTCGTCTACGCTGTTCGCGGCATACCGCTGATCATGCTGATTTTCTGGGCGTACTTCGTCGTGCCGCTCATCGTGGGGCGCGCGGTGCCCGGGTTCACGACGATGGTGTGCACGCTCGTTGTCTACGAAAGCGTCTACCTGAGCGATGTCATCCGTGCTGGCATCCAGGCGCTGCCCGCCGGACAAACCGAGGCCGCTCGCTCGCTCGGTTTGAGCTACCTGCGAACCGTTTGGTACGTCATCATGCCGCAGGCGCTGTACAACATGGTTCCGGGCATGGTGAGCCAGTTCGTTTCCATAATCAAGGAGACGTCGCTCGCTTCGGTGATCAGTGTGCACGAGCTCACGTACTCGGCCAATCAGATCAACGCCAGCCTGCTCACGAAGCCGCTGCAGGTCTACCTGATCCTCGCGCTCACGTACTTCGTACTCTGTTTCGCGCTGTCGTCGCTCGCGCGCTACCTCGAGAATCGCGTCACGCGCAAGCGCAATGTCACTCTCGTTCGCCTGCTGGAACCAGGCGCCACTGCTGCCTGAAGCGATGACTGATCTCGCCGCCGACATGATCACGTTCTCCAGCGTCCAGAAATGGTTCGGCCAGTACCACGCGCTCGCCGACTTCTCCGCGGAAGTCAAGCGCGGCGAGGTCGTCGTCGTATGCGGTCCCTCAGGCTCGGGCAAGTCCACGTTGCTGCGCACGGTCAACCGGCTTGAGGAGATTCAGGGCGGTGCAATCACCTTCGACGGGCAGGACATTCATGCGAAGGGGATCGACCTCAATCATTTCCGCGGTCGGATCGGCTTTGTCTTCCAGCAGTTCAACCTGTTTCCACATTTGTCCGTCGCCCAAAACATCATGCTCGCGCCGAGGCGCGTGTCGAAGGTAAGCGAGCGGGTAGCCCGGGAACGCGCGTGCGCGCTCCTTGAACGGGTGGGACTGTCCAACAAGGTCGACGCCTATCCAGGCCAGCTTTCGGGCGGACAGCAGCAGCGCGTGGCCATCGCGCGTGCCCTCGCGATGAGTCCGCCTGTGATGCTATTCGACGAACCCACGAGCGCGCTCGACCCCGAATTGGTTGGCGAAGTGTTGGCGGTAATGAAATCCCTCGCGGCAGACGGCATGACGATGGTGTGCGTCACGCACGAGATGGCGTTCGCGAGGGAGGTCGCCGACCGGGTCTGGTTCATGGATCATGGGCGCCTCGTGGAGATCGGATCGCCCGAGGCGTTCTTTTCGAACCCGCAGACCCCGCGCGCGCAGAAGTTTCTCACCGATCTGCGCGTGCGCTGATCGGGGTCCCAGTCACCTCTTCACCGGCTTCAAGAGCGGAGAATGGCAAAAGTTTGCGAAAGGTAACGATTCGCCCGGGCCGGGCACCGCTTCATCTGCCCGAATGTATCAAGTTTGATACAATGCACCGAGAATGGATAAGCCAATCGACTGGCGAGGATCGTCGCTTGACGATCTGCGCGAGTTCCCCGAGGCGGCGCGGAACGTGGCAGGCTACGAATTGCGGAAACTGCAACGGGGTGAAGCCCCCGACGACTGGCGGCCGTTCCCCGAAGTGGGGCCGGGCGTCAACGAGATTCGCATCGTCTCCTCCGACGGATGGTTCCGAGTGATGTACGTGGCGAAGTTTGAGGAAGCCATTTACGTGCTCCACAGCTTCCAGAAGAGCACTCGTAAGACCTCTCGAAACGACGTCGAAGTTGCCAAGACACGCTATCGCACGGTGGTTGCAGAAAGGAAGACATCGAAATGAAGATTGATACAAAGTCCCGTCATCGGACGAAGGTCGGTGGCAATGTATTCATGGATCTCGGATTCCCACCGAAGGAGGCGAAGCGGCTGCTGGCCCACGCTGACGCTCAAATCGATGAGTCGATTCGGCTGAAGCAGCAGCTCATGGATGAGATTGCTGAATGGATGAAGGAGGCGAGCGTGACACAGGCCGCGGCCGCGGAAGTGCTTCACGTCACGCGGCCTCGGGTCTCCGACGTGGTTAATCACAAGGTCGAAAAATTCACTATTGATGCGCTGGTCAGCATGCTGGGGCGCATTGGCAAACAGGTGCGGTTGGCGGTGCAGTAGTAGATTGACCACAACCCTGCTGATCCGAAACCCCGGATCATTCCCTGCGAACGACAATGAGCGAAAAACACGGCGCCGGTGAGGCGCTGCTTCGGACGGGGGTCGTCGTGCCGGTCCGGATTATGGACGAGGCGGTGATGTCCGGCGCGGACGAGGGAGAGTTCGCGCTACGTCTGACCCTTTCATTCGACGACGAAGACAGCCCCGAGGAGGATCGGGCCGATGTCGTCGAGTGGGGTGCGCTGGGATTTCTGTTCGCGATCGGCGTACTCTCCTTCGCCGACGCCCGCCCGCGGGGTCTCTCCGAGATCGAGTACGTCGAATCCGACGACTTCCGAGTCTCGGATCTGCTGGCCGGACTAAGGTTCAAGGACGGCGAGCTGCACCTAGACACCGATTATGTTCGCGGCCGGCGGCTGAAGACCCGCGTTGCCGTTCGTCCGGACGGAACGGGGACGCTCGAGACCATTGGCCGCGGGAAGGCAGCGCTCCGCTGGATCGCACGCCTCAAGGGAGAGAAGCCCCTGCGGGCCCTCGACTGATGCGGCCCGCTTGGCAGGCGCGAGCGCCACATGGCTAAGAAGAAGGATTCGGCTGCCACTACGCTGGATAAGCGCCTCGACGCGTTGCGCGGCCAGGCGAAGGCAGAGCTGGTCGCGTTGCTCGCCGAGCTTGCCGCCACGAATTCCGAGGCCGAGGAACGCCTGGCCCGGCACACGCTCGGAGCGGATCCCGCACGCCTCGCCGCCGAGTTCCGGACGCGGTTGCAGGCTTGGAAGCGCTCCAGGCGTTTCCTTGGGAGGAGCGCGGCGGCCGACTTCAGCCGGGCGCTTGAAGCTTGGCTCGATGAGGTCGAGCGCGAGCTGCTCCCGCTCGATCCGGCGAGGGCACAAGCGCTCGCCGAGGCGTTCCTGCGCAATGATGAGCGCTTCTTCGAGCAGGCCGACGATTCCGACGGCGCGATCGGCGACGCGATCCGCGCCGGCTGCCAGCTCTGGCTCCGCGCGGCGAAAGCGCAACCGAACCGGGACGCCACCAAATGGATCGAGCGCGTGTATGCGCTCGTGAATGCCGACGAGTATGGCGCCCGCGAGGCGCTGCTGAAGCACTCGGACCTACTCTTCGATGAAGCGGGTCTTCGAGCCCTCGCGAGCCGATTCGAAGCGGATCTGACCCAGGCGCTGCATGCCCGCGGCCCAGCCGAGCGGCACGGCCATGCGGTATACAGAGCCGCCGCCGCGGTCGGGCTCATCGCCGATGCGTTGCGCGATCCCGACCTGTCGACGAGGACGACGCTGCGCTACAGCCCCAACCCGAACGCCTTGCAGAAGGAGAGGTTCGCCGAGCGATATATGCGCTTCGGTCGCCCCCGGGAGGCGCTAGCGTGGCTCGACGGCGAGTGGGGATATCGGGAGGAGGGACGCGAACGGCTGCTCGCGGAAGCCTATGCCGCGATGGGAGACACGGCCCGCCTGCGGGCCGTGCGCCAGGCACTGTTCGAGCGGACGGGATCGGCGAGCGACTTCGAGGCCTGGCGCGAAAGCCTGGCGCCTGCCGACCGCGCGAACGCAACCGAGGTCGCGCGTGAGCGGGCGGCGATCCACGACGATCCGATCACCGGCGCGCGACTACTCTTCACGCTAGGCGATGACGCGGCCGCCGAGGTCCTGCTGCTCGCCCGCCACGCGACGCTCCAAGGCGGGGACTACGACCGACTCGTGCCGCTCGCGCAGGCGCTGGAGACGAAGGGGCGGCCGCTCGGCACGATCGTCTGCCACCGGGCGCTCCTCGTCGCGATCCTGACGCGCGCCTACGCGAGAGCGTACGGCCACGCGGCGGAGTATCTTCAAGCGCTGCGCCGTCTCGACTCCCGCGTGGACGACTACGGCTCGCTCACGCCCCATCAGGCGTTCGAGTTGTCGATCCGCAGCACGCACGGACGCAAGGTCAGCTTTTGGAACCGGACCCGCGCCTAGCCAGCAAGCGAGTCCGCCGCGTAGAGTCTTGCCGCTGCATCCCGTGGTGGCGCCAGACCATCGACCGATGATGCCGGTCGTGAGCGCTGCGCGACTTTCGAGGTCCGGGTGCGCGACTTCTGCGCGACT
>JBDTRG010000014.1:0-54520 GCA_039931775.1 Betaproteobacteria bacterium
GTGGATGCGCTGCGCAGGACGCACGGGAACGCAGCGGATCAGCGAGAGCGGAATGCACCCCGACACGCAGTAGAGATTTGCCCCGACCGCTGCGGCGAGATGGCGGATGCCGGTGTCAACCGACAGCACGGCGTGCGATGCGCCGATCAGTGCAGCGACGTCTCGGATGGGCAGACCGTAGGCCTTTCCTCCTTCCCAGGCAGCGAATCGGGGATCGAGCTCGTCGCTGGCGCCGCCGACCGCCAGCGCGTGAAATCCCTGCCTGTCGAGCCAGACGGAGAGCTCGGCCCAATGCTCGTTCGCGACGCACTTGTTGGCGCGCCCGATGCGCGGGTCGTTGCTGTCGCACGAAAGGGAATGGCGCGCCACCACCACCACCGGACGCGCGCCGCCATGCGCTTTCACCAGGTTGCGCCCCCGCTCACGTTCCGCATCGGTCATCGCGTAATCGTAGCGAAGATCCGCCACGTCGACGCCCGCGAGATGCCCGAAGCCTTCGGCCAGCGTTCGGCCATTTTCGACACCCCAGGTGAACGCGCGTAGTGCGTCCATGCCGCACAGGACGTCGCCTTTCGCGAACCGCGTGAACGGGTAGTCGCGCGAATCGCGGGGCCACACGTCGAGCTGCTCCAGCCGGTCAAGGTACGGATTGCCCTCGAGCATCGCCATCCCGGGCTTGTCCGACCCGTGGTAGTACTCGACCGGGACGTCCGGCCGCAGCGCCTTCATCGCGCGGATCGCCGGCGTCTGCATCAGGGAGTCGCCGAGCAGGTGTGATCCGAACAGGCCGTATTTCATATCAGTGCCGATGCCCCCACTGCGGCGGCGCGCGTGGCGGCTCGCCGAACAGGATGTCGATCTGGTTCAGCATGTCCGTCGTGCGCGCGGCGTCCGCCGCAGGGACACCGACCCGGCGCACGCGCAGATAGAGGTCGCGATCGATCAGGTACTCGAGGTGCGCGGGCGCGCGCTCATCCGGAGCGCCCTCCGGCGGGGCGAACAGGGCATAGGCCTTCGACACGTCGCCGCCGACGCGGGCCAGGATCGGGGTGCCGGCAGGCACCGTCGCGGCGACCGTTGCGATCGGAGATCCGTCCATCGGCACGGCGATGACGCGTGCCCCCGCAGCCGCGTACGCGCGATGCTTCGCTTCGAGTTCGTCGAGGCGTGGCAGCGATTGCGGCACCGTGTAGAACACGAGCAGCGTCACGCGCTTGTCGCGAACCGCTCTCAACGATTCCTGCGGGCGACCGGGGAATTCGAACGTGAAATCCGGCGCCGCGATCGGCAGCAGCGGCTTCACGCGGTCGGTCATGGCGGTTGCGTTGCGCGCCGCCCATTGAGCATCGAGAAACTGGATCAGGTTCCAGATCTCGTCGTCGGTGAGCGGGGGCGCGAATTCCGGCATCGCGGTGCCCGGAATGCCGTGCGCAATCGACCAGAAGAGATCCCCTTCCCGTCGCTGCGGTACACGCTCGGTCAGCTCGACCGGCGGTGAACGCGCGGCGCTTCGTTCACCTCGTCCGTCGCGTCCATGGCATGCGCTGCAATACGCCGAATAGCGCGCCGCCCCGTCCGCGACGGCGCGCGTCGTGTAGCCGACGGGGGAGGTCAGATAGGTCGTCGGATGCGCCGGAACGGCGAGGAGCCACGCGAACAACGCGGCGGGCACCGCGATGCACGCGAATGCTCCCCATGAAAGGCGCGGGGGCCGGCTCAATGCGCCCTTGAGCGCGAAGAGGGCCGCCGCGAGCGCGATGGCCCCTGCGGCCGCCAGCACGAGCTGGGTCCAGGCCGAGCGTTCCATCGCCTGCCAACTCAAGGTCCGCGCAAACGGCCAGACCGCAGGCTGATGCGCGGCGGGCTCGGTGACTCCGAGCCGGCCGACGACGAACACGATGAAGATCCCGAGCGCCGCCTCGAGCATCGCATTGCGCCGCAGCGATCGACGCGCGCCGCGGTCGCCGGTGGCCATTCGCGGCACCAGGTACCCGCGATTGACGGTTGCAACGGCGAGCATCAACGCGAAGACGCTCACTTTCGCGAGCAGCCATCGGCCGTACTCCGTTCCGACGAGCGCCGGGACGCTCCCGACCTGATACCAGGCATTCACGAGGCCGCTTCCGATCAACGCGGCGACACAGGCGAGACCCAGCATCGAGAACCGCCGGGCCGCATCCGCGGCAAGGTCCTCCGGACCGGCGTCGCCGAGCAGGAAAACGAGCGCGGGAAGCGCGCCCAGCCAGGCACCGGCTGCGAGAAGGTGGACGAGATCGGCGACGATCTCGAGATCGTCGTCGGACCCTTGGCCGGCGGCGGCGTGGCCGGCCCATGCAAGCGTCCCGAGGTAGGTCGCGGCGACCAGTGTCGCGGCCATCGCAGGAATCGATCGGTGCGCATCGACGCTCCCTCGCCCCGTCGCGACGAGCAGCGCGCAGAGGATCGCCAGGAGCGCCGCACGCAGCAGCCAAAGCCGCCCGAACGCGGTGGCGTCCAACACCAGGGCGAGCGTGTCGCTATGTAGCGCCGAGCCCAGCGGCAAGCCGCTCATGACAGCGGCCTCGAGAACGAACCAGGCGAGGCCGGACGCCAGCGAGACGACGACGCACCCGCCCGCAACGCTCGAAAACCGCCGGCGCGATGCGCTTGCGTCGGTGCGGGATGTCGAACGCCCTGGCGTCCCTGCGATCCAGACGAGAGCGAGAAGCTCACCGAACAGCAGCAGCGCCGACCCGTAGTGGAATGCGCGCGCGGCGACGAACAGCGAAGTCATGCCGACGCGCTCGCCAACGGGGATCGCCATCGCCTACGGAGCGACATCGATCGTGAATTCGCCTTCGCTGACGTGGGTATCGACCGAAAGCACACGCCACTTCACCCGGTAGCTGCCCGGTGCGAGTTTTGGCAGCGACACGCGCAGCACCTTCGCATCGTCGACGTCGACCTTCGCGTCACCCTTGTCGGCACGCCGGCCCGCGGCATCGATCACGCGGACCTCGCTGAACGCAGATTCCAGCCGCTGCGTGAACCAGAGCTTCAATTCGCGCGGCGATTCGCGTACGACGCTGCCGGCGGCAGGCAGCGCGCGGTCGAGATGGGCGTGCGCGCCGGCAAACGGTGCGAACGCCGAAACGAGCGTCGCAGCCCAGAGCGTCAACAGCCATTTTTTCACTGCGATCGCGGTGACGGAGTAGGGAAAGGGTCAGTCTATCGCATCGCCGCCGCGATGCCCGCGCGGAAGTCGCCGGTCGGGACTGTCGGTCCGTGGTCGCCTACCGGCGCACGCCGGGCGTCTCGATCGGCAGGCCCAGCGCGCGCCACGCGAGGTAGAGCTCGAGATCGGTGAGCTCCTGCGCGCCGGCGGGCGGCATATCGGCGCGAATGCCGAAGAAGCACGCGCGGATCCTCCGCTGCAACGATCCCGATCCCTGCCACTCGAGGCGGTACGCGGGGAAGGCGTTGGGGTGACCCTGGCTGATGGTCTCGGCGAGGAGCCGCTTGCCCCAGTTCTGATCGTGGCATTGCGTGCAGGCGATGTTCATCTGCCCGTGGCGCTGCCCGTACAGCGCGCGACCCCGCTCGAACGAGGCGCGGGCCGGGCCGTCGACTTTCACGTCAAGCGTCAGACCGCGCGATTGCCACGCGACATAGGTCGTGAGCGCCAGCAGGTCGTCCGACTCGCGTCGCAACGGAGGTGCCCGCTGCCGCCGCGTGCGGCAATCGTCGATGCGCGCTTCGAGGTCGAATACCGTTCCCGCCGTCGCATCGAAGGCCGGATAGCGCACCGCCACACCGCGCATCGAGCTCTTCGCGGCGCCGTGACACGACGCGCAGCTCGCGCCTGCCGCGCCTGCGGGCTCGCCCCACAGCTTCTCGCCGCGCTCGACCCACAGCATGCCGGGATTCGCGGCGTCGTCGGCCTGCATCGCGCGAACGTCGGCGCCGGCGAACGAGATTCCCGAGCGCAACGCGGACAACGGCAGGACGCGATCCTGCGCCGCGGCCCATCCCGCGCAACACGCGACGACGACCGCCAGCGCGCGCAACATCAGACGACGGTCACGGCAGCGCGCTCGTCCCCGCGAATGCCGGCATCGTCGATCCACTCGAAGGTGAGCTGACCCGACTCGCGGGCGGTGACGAAGAAACGCAAGTACGGATTGGCGGCGATCCCGGGGCTCAAGTGCGCGGAGAATACGGTCTCGCCGTTGTAGCGGCAGGTGAACGTCGACACCACGTTACGCGGGATCGCCTTGCCGCCATCGTCGGTGCGATAACCGGTTTCCATCGGGTGGCGAACGAGGACGCGCACCTCGAACGGCTTGTCGCGCGCGACCTCCGCCGGGACGTTGACGCGGGCGTCGGGCATCAGGTGCCGTCCATGCAGGCGTCGATCGTCACGACGACGTCGGCGCCTACCGCATACAGCACGCCGTCGCTCAGGGTGGCCACCGCGACGACGCGCTGCGTGCCGGCGAGCCGGATTCGCGACTCCACCTCGATCCGCTCGACCGCGACGGGGAATTCGAACGTCGCCATCTCCGGGACCGGGTTGCGCTGCGAGAAAAGGCGGATCACCCGAACGTACGGCCCGGGAGCGAACGGTCCATCGACGGCGATCTTCATCGGCACCGCCTGCCCGTTGTCGGCGAGCGCCGGCAAATCGAGGCGCATGCGCTCCCATCGCGGGGTGCGCCCCGCGAGGAATGCGGCGAGCGCGGGAATGTCCGCGATGTCGCGCTCGGCGCCTCGCGCGGACAGCCACGGCACAAGCGCGAGCGCGGCGCCACCCTGCAGCAATCGCCGTCGGATGCGCTGTCTCGGGGAGCCGTCCATTGTCATCGCAGGGTGCCGAGATACGCGACGACGTCCTCGACCTGTTGCGCGGTCAGGATCGGCTTGCCGCGATACGCGGGTGCGACGCGATCGAGCCCGTCCCTCTTGTAGTAGCTCGGCATGATCGTCTGCGGATTCACGCGCAGGTTGTCGGCGAGGCGCAGACGCAGTTGCGCGGCGTCGAGGCGTGCGCCGACGCCCGCGAGCGGGGGACCGACATCGCCCGCGAAACGGATTGCGGCATCGGGCACCGCGTGGCACAGCACGCAATTCGCCGGATCGCGCGCTTCGATGAGCATGCGTCCGCGCGCCGCATCTCCGATGGCGGGAGCGAACGCGACAGGAATCCGGTCGCCGACGATCGAGTAGGACGGCATTCCTGTCATCTGCGGATCCGCGGCGACGGCGCTTCCAAAGAGCACGGCCGAGGCGACGGCAAGCGTACGCGAACCGGTCGGCCCGAGCTTCGTTCGAATCCCATCGCAAAACCGCTTCCGCAGGATAGCAGTGAAGATCGTCATACCTTCGCCGACAACCCGGTCCCCTTGTTCTTGAGCGGCAATGCGCGCACGGGTTTGCCCGTGGCCGCAGCGATCGCGTTGAGTACGGCGGGTGTGACAACACAGATCGTCGGTTCGCCCACGCCCCCCCAGAAATCGTACGTCGACACGATGACGGTCTCGACCTTCGGCATTTCAGCGAGGCGCATGATTTCGTACGTATCGAAATTGCGCTCCTTGATGCGCCCGTTCTCGACCGTGCATTCGCCGTAGAGCGCGGCGCTCAACCCGTAGGCGACCGACCCTTCGACCTGCGCGGCGATCTGATCGGGATTGACCGCGTGGCCGCAATTGAGCGCCAGCACCATGCGGTGAACTTTCACCTTGCCGTCGCTGCCGACGGAGACCTCGGCGACCGCCGCCGAGTAGCTGCCGTAGCCCATGAACTGCGCGACGCCGCGATGGACGCCGGCGGGCAGCGGCTTGCCCCAATCGGCCTTCGCCGCCGCGGCGTTGAGCACCGCGAGATGCTTCGGATGGTTGCTCATCAGCGCCCGCCGGAATTCGACCGGGTCGGCATTGGCCGCGCGCGCGACCTCGTCCATGAAACATTCCATGTACACGGCGTTCTGATTGGTGTTGACGCCGCGCCAGGGGCCAACCGGCACGTGGGTGTTGCGCATCGCGTATTCGACGAGCAGGTTCGGGACCGTGTAGCCGAGTTGGGCGTCGCCCGGCTTTTCGTAATACCCCTGCAGCTGCCGAGCGTCCTTGCCTTCCTTCGCGATCGGCAGGTTGAGGAAAGCGTTGATCGACTGGCCCGACACGCGCAGGTGCATCCCTACGAGCTTGCCGGCACCGTCGATCCCGGCGGTCATGCGGCACTGCGAAATGGGCCGGTAGAAGTCGTGCGTCATGTCCTCCTCGCGGCTCCAGATCATCTTGATCGGGACACCCGGGAACTGCTTGGCGATGGCGACCGCCTGTCGTACATAGTCCTGCGCGCCACCGCGCCGGCCGAAGCCGCCGCCGAGAACGTGTTTGTAGACCTCGCACTTGGCGAGTGGCAGCCCGGACTCCTCGGACAGGGCGGCGAGCGCGGCCTCGCCGTTTTGCGTCGGCACCCACACCTCGCCGCGGTCCGCCGTGATCCGCGCCGTGCAATTCATCGGCTCCATCGTCGCGTGGGCGAGGAACGGCGTGCTGTAGACGGCTTCGACCTTCGTCGACGCGCCTTCGATCGCTTTCAGCGCGTCGCCCTCCTGGCGCATGGCGTACGCAGTCGCCGCCGTCAGGCCTTCCTTCAAGTGCTCGGCGATCGTCGCACTCGATTGCGACGCCGCGGCGCCTTCGTCCCAGACGATCGGCAACGCATCGAGAGCGGATTTGGCGCGCCACCAGGTATTCGCGACGACCGCCACGGTCGTATCGTTGACCTTGACTGCGCGCAGCACCCCCGGCAGGCCGGCAATCTTGCTTTCGTCGAAGCTCACGAGCTTGCCGCCGAAGACCGGGCAGGCCTTGATCGCCGCGCATTGCATCCCGGGCAGCTTCAGGTCGATCGCGTAGACCAGGCTTCCGTCGAGCTTCGGCGCGGTGTCGAGCCGCTTCATCGGTTTGCCGGCGACCTTCCATTCCTTCGGATCCTTGAGCTTGATGCTCTTCGGGTCCGGCGGCGTGAGCTTCGCCGCGGCGGCGGCGACCTTGCCGTAGGTCGTCGTGCGCTTGCTGGCGGCGTGCGTGATGACGCCGTTGGACACGGTGAGCTCGGCGACTGGCACTTTCCATTCGTTTGCCGCCGCCTGCAGCAGCATCATTCGCGCGGCGGCGCCACCTCGGCGGACGTAGTCCTCCGACGCGCGAATGCCGCGGCTTCCACCGGTCCCCATTTCGCCCCACGCGCGCTGGCGCGCGAGATTCTCGCCGGGGGTCGGCGATTCGGTGCTGACCTTTTTCCAGTCGCATTCGAGTTCTTCGGCGACGAGCTGGGCGAGGCCCGTGAGGGTCCCCTGCCCCATCTCCGAGCGCGCGATCCGGATCACGCACGCGCTGTCGGGCTTGACGACGACCCACGCGTTGAGCTCGGGCGCAGCGAGGCCACCGGCGGCCTGCGCCGACCCGACGCCGAAGGGAAGCTGAAAGCCGAGGGCGAGTCCGCCGGCGGCGGCCGCGGAACCGACCAGAAATCTGCGGCGTGAAAGATTCGTCGTCTTGCGGAGCAGCGTCTTTTTCATCGCGGATCTCCTCGACTAGGCGTCGGTCGTGCTGCGGCCGGCATCGGCGGTGCGCGTTCCGGCAGCGAGATGCACGGCGGCTCGGATGCGCTGATAGGTACCGCACCGGCAGATGTTGGTCATCGCGTCGTCGATGTCCTTGTCGGTGGGGTGCGGGTTCTTCTTCAGCAGCGCGACCGCCGCCATGATCTGGCCGGACTGGCAGTAGCCGCACTGCGGCACGTCGAGCGCGAGCCACGCCTTTTGCACCGGGCTCGAGCTGTTGGGCGAAAGGCCTTCGATGGTGACGATGCGGTCGGTAACCTTGATCGCGCTGACCGGGATCGAGCACGAGCGCTGCACATTGCCGTTGATGTGCACCGAGCATGCGCCGCACTGGGCGACGCCGCAGCCGTACTTGGTGCCGGTGAGCCCGACCTGCTCGCGGATCACCCACAGGAGAGGCGTGTCGCCCTCCACCTCGACGTCACGCACCTTGCCGTTGATGTTGAGCTTGGCCATTCCGTTCCTCCAGCGATCCGGGTTGAGGATGCGTCGCGCACACGAAACGGTTCGAGCTGCCGAACGAGTGTCCGGTTCCATCGACCGGCCACCATCGCTCCAACCACCGGAAAGCTTAGCGTATTCGGGCGGTGGATGCAGCCGGAGCGCCACCGCGCCGCCCACAGATAGGCCTACAGTCGACGGAGCGAATTTGTTCCATCGCCCCCCTGGATCAGCGCAGCAACGGCCGCGACTCGACGCGCGCCTCGATCGTGGCCATCATCTTGTTGTATCCCGGCCCGCCGATGCCGCCGTAACGGCGCTTGAACTCCGCCTCCTGCATGAATTCCGGCAGGTCCGAAACGTCGGGCATGAAATCGGATTCCTTGACCCCGGAGGCGATCGCGCGCGCAAGATTGCGCGAGCGCTCCGGCGACTGCGAAGCGATCTGTCCGAAACGCGTGCCGGCGCGATCGGCGCCGATGTCGTTGAACGAAAACCCGCTGCCGCCGCGGGAGTCATCGACCTCCTTGTACAGGCCGACGGCATCGGCGAGCGGGCTCCCGGCCTCCGCAGCGATGGCCGACGAAATCAGGAAGTGCTTGGGGAAATCGTCGCGGCCAGCGAGCGTGACCGTACGCCGCGCCGGTTGCGGCCACTGTTTCGCCGCAGGGACGAGGTCGCCAAGCCCTTTGCCGTTCGCATAGAACGCCAACACCAGGATGGCCGCGCGGTTCTCGCGCACGATGTCGCCGGTCGCGCCGCGGTCGAGGGCGAGCAGGAACAATGGGGGCATCAGCGTAGCCAGCGAAACCTTGCCCGGTGCCTTCGCGACGAGATCCACGAGGCGGTCGTGAAAGGCGCGCAGCCGGGCCTGATCGGCGGGCGCAACCAGTACGCGCCGGGCGCGCTCGGCGACGGCGTCGCTCCAGAAATAAGTCACGCTCAAGCGTCCGGCCGCCACGCTCACGCCCTTGACGACGTCGGCGGCAACCCCGCCCTGTTCGGTGGCGACGAGACGCGCAAGCCCGTCGCGCAGCAAATAGTCACCGAGCATCGCCGGCACGGTGAGCTTGCCGATCGTCAGGTGTTCGACACGCGGCAGCGATCCGGTCTCCACGAGGGTCGCGTCGATGTTGACGAAGCGTCCGATCGGATTGCGCGGCATCTCGACGCTCGCCTGCGCCCAAACCGCGCCGGGTTGCAACACGACCCGGACGGCGCCGCGAGCGAGGCGACTCGCCAGGTAGTTGAGCGCGAGGTCGAGATCCCGCTCGTCGATGGCAACCGTCTGCAGTCCGTTCGCGCCGGCCTGGCGCGGATCATGGCTGTCGATCACCCGCTTGGCCCTCTCGATATCCGCGGGCGTCAGCTGCACGCTGCGAACGACGAGCGGCCGATCCTGAAGGCACATCAGCACCGCCGCGATCGCAAGGAAAGGCAGCGCGATGAGCAGAAGCGCGGCGCCGCGCAAGACGAGTTTCAAGCTAGAATTCCGGGTTCCATTTCGGCACGACGGGCCGATCCGCCGACCTACGCCGATCATGAGAGCACGAAAGGCTGCACCGTGAACAGTGGGATACCCCGCGCCTGCGTGATGGGACATCCCGTCGGGCATTCGCGTTCACCGATGATTCACGGCTACTGGCTCGACCAGATGGGCCTTCCGGGCGGGTACGATCTCGTCGATCGCGCCCCTTCCGAGTTCGCGCACTTTTTCACGCGCCTCAAAGTCGGCGGTTATGTCGGCGGCAACGTCACGGTCCCCCACAAGGAGGCCGCGTATCGGCTGGTTGACCGCCGCGACGAGGTCGCCGAGGCCGTCGGCGCGGTGAACACCGTGTGGTTCGAAGGCGACACGCTGGTGGGCGGCAACTCCGACCCCTACGGCTTCGTCGCGAACCTCGACGAGCTCGCGCCCGGATGGAGCGTTCCGAACTGCCACGCCCTCATACTCGGCGCGGGCGGCGTCGCACGTTCGGCGGCGTTCGCGTTGCGAAAACGCGGCGCCGCAGTGGCGCTCGCCAACCGCACCGTGGCGCGGGCGGTCGAATTGGCAGCCCACTTCGGCGTGCACGTGCAGGCCTTTGGATTCGATGCGTTGCCTTCGCTTGTCGCCCATGCCGATCTCGTCGTCAACTGCACGTCGCTGGGCATGATCGGCAAGCCACCGCTCGACGTGGACCTCGGCCCGCTGAAACCCGGCGCCGTTGTCTACGATGTCGTCTACGTCCCTCTCGAAACAGCGCTGCTCTCACAGGCGCGTGCGCGCGGGCATCGCGTCGTCGACGGCCTCGGCATGCTGCTCCACCAGGCGGGCTTCGGATTCGAGAAGTGGTTCGGCGCGATGCCGGACGTGACACCGGGACTTCGCACGATCGTCGAATCCGACATTCGCGCGAAGTCCCCGAAATAAGCGGCGCCAAAACGACAAACCCCGCCGAAGCGGGGCTTGTCGCGGGATGGCATTACCGGGTCGAGCTCAGCTTTGCCGCCGGCGCCGAGCGTAACCCAGTCCGGTCAACGCGAGGCCGAGCAGGGCGAGCGTCGCCGGTTCGGGAACGGCCGCGGCGCCTACGCCGTCAGGTTGAGTCGGCGCTTCGTAGGTCGCGTTGCAGCAGTACTTGTGATGTGCGTACGCAAGAAAGAATTCGCGCGATCCCGGGCCGGGGAAGTGCGGGCCGAGATAGGAAGGGTCGTCGTCACCGACCGAATCGGGAACCCAGTTGCCGAAGTCGGACGGGCCCGGCCCGTTCGCGCCGACGGCCGAATGCTCGTCGCCGTTGCCGTGCATGACGAAACCATCCTGATTCCCCTGGCCGCCCGGGGGCGTGTGGGGAACGATGATTCCCTGATAGCCGGATCCCCCCTGGACGGGGAATGCGCTGGCGGGGCCAGCCCAGATCGCGAGGGTCACGATCGCGGCGGCGAGGTTCAGTTTGGCAACATTCATCGGATGGCTCTCTCAATTGATCCCGCTTGGCCTTAGGCCTTTGCCGGAATGATGCACATCCACAAGCAATTATCGAGCCATACGACTATTTTCCTTTGTTTTCAATGTACTGAAAACGACGCCCAGGCCGCGACCGAGCCAAAAACCCCTGGCTGTAACGTTTTCCGACGACCGGCACCAAAATGTGTAAGATTTTCAGCCGCCTCGCCATGAAAATCCGATGGCCAATCGTCGACTATTTGTTAATTAAATCAATTATTTAGTTTGTGTTGTCCACAACGGTCGACGCTTATCGGTTGAGACCGACCACTCATCCCTGTAGAAAGTTCGACAGCGGACAGTCCGCCCGAAGGCGCGCCCGCACGCCGAAAGGGTGCGTTATCCGACGCGGCGCGCGAACCGCGAGATCGCCTGCAGGACCGCGTCCGGGCGATCCCGATGCGGTGAGTGCCGGCAATTTTCGAGCGGCAGGAGCAAGGGGGCGGCGACCCCGGCGCCGATCCGGCGCATCTGGTCCATCGTTCCATACTCATCGTCCTCGCCCTGGATCGCGAGCACCGGGCAATCGATCCGGGGCAGGCATTCCTCGATGTTCCAGTCGCGAAATTCCGGCGCGAGCCAAATGCGATTCCAGCCCCAGAACGCGGAATCGACGTCGGCGTGGTAGAGCGACAGGCGGGCGCGCAGGTCCGTTGACTCGTATGCCGACTTTGCGGCTTCGATGCTCGCGACCGAAATGTCCTCGACGATCACGTGCGCCGCCAACGTCACCACGGCGCTCACCGGTCGAATGCCGGCGCCCGCGTGGATCAGCGCAATCGATCCGCCGTCGCTGTGCCCGATCAGGATCGGCCGATCGATCGATAGCTGATCGAGAAGTTCCGGCAGGGCAACCAACGCTTCGTCGTGCATGTAGCGGACGCCTCTCGGTTCGAGAAGCGCGTCGGAATTGCCGTAGCCGTAGCGCGAGTACACCAGCGCATTGCACTGCGCCGCGTGCGCGACGCGGACCGGAAAGTCGCGCCACATCGCGATCGACCCGAGCCCTTCGTGCAGGAAGACGAGCGTCGGGCGCGTGGCGGTTCCGGCGTCGATCCGCTCGTATTCGACACCGTGCGACGCGATCGTGACGCGCGGCATTCAGACACCGAGATGCCGGTGCAATACCTCGGGCTGCGCGAGCAGGGTCGTGCTGTCGCCGTCGAAGACCACACGTCCTTTGACGAGGATCACGTTGCGGTCGGCGATCGCGGTGACGGACCGGAAGTTCTTGTCGACGATCACCGCGGCCATGCCGTGGGCGCGGAGGTCGCCGATGATGCGCCATATCTCCCGCGCGATCTGCGGCGCGAGTCCCTCGGTCGCCTCGTCCAGGATCAGCAGGTCCGGATTCGTCATGAGAGCGCGGCCGATCGTCAGCATCTGCTGCTCGCCGCCGGAGAGTTGGCCTCCGCCATGCTCGAGGCGTTCCTTGAGGCGGGGAAATGTCGACAGGACGCGTTCGAACGTCCAGTCGCGGCGCCCGTCCGGCCCCGTGCGCGCCGCCATGACAAGGTTTTCGCGCACCGTCAGATTCGGAAAGATCCCGCGGCCCTCGGGAACGTAGGCGATGCCCTGCCGCGCGACCTGGTAGGGCTCGCCACCCGTCATCGGGCTGCCGCAGACGAACACTTCGCCATGGCGCGGCTTGACGATGCCGAGCATGCACCGGATGAGCGTGCTCTTGCCCATGCCGTTCCTGCCCATCAAGCCGACGGTTTCCCCGCGCCCGACGCGAAAGTCCACACCGTGGAGGACGTGGCTCGCCCCGTAGTACGCGTGCAACTCGCGCGCTTCGATGAGCCAGTCACTCATCGTGGCTCGCGAAGGCAATCACGACGGGTCACCCAGGTAGGCCTGCTGCACTGCCGCGCTGGCGCGGATCTGCGCAGGCGATCCGCTTTCGAGCACCTGGCCGTTGACCATGACGGTGATGACGTCGGCGACGGCGAACACCGCGTCCATGTCGTGCTCGACCAGCAGGATCGCATGGTCCGGCGCGAGCGCCTTCAGCAACTGCACCATCCGCGCCGCCTCGTCCGCCCCCATGCCGGCGAGGGGTTCGTCCAGCAACAGCACCTCCGGCGCGGTTGCGAGCACCATCGCAATTTCGAGCTGGCGTTGCTCGCCGTGCGACAGCGCCGACGCGGCACGCTCGCCGCGACCCTCGAGTCCCGCGGCAGCGAGGGCGCGCTCCGCGGCCTCCGCGGTCGGCCGATACCTAACCGCCTCCGAGAAAACGTGCAACGCCCGCGGCGCGCGGGATTGCGCCGCGAGCCGGCAATTCTCGAAGGCCGTGAATCCCGCGAAGATGTTCGTCTTCTGGTAACTGCGGCCGATGCCCATGCGCGACCTCCGGTCGGCCGATTCGCGCGTGATGTCCCTGCCCTTGTAGGCGACGGTGCCGCTCGACGCGCCGAGATCGCCTGAAAGCATGTTGATGAGCGTCGTCTTGCCGGCGCCGTTCGGTCCGAGGACCGCATGGAGCCGACCGCGCTCGAGCGCGATCGACGCGTCGCTCACCGCCTCGAGCCCGCCGAAGAGCCGCGTCAGACCTCGCGTGACGAGGATCGCGTCACTCATCGATGGCCTCGCCGACGAGCGTGCGCTTGAGGCGCGCGGCAACGCTTGCCAATCCGCCCGGAAGGAAGATCACCAGCAGGATGATCGCGGCGCCGAGCAGGAGTTGCCAATGGGTCGTCAAAGCCTGGAAGATCTCCGCGAGTGCCACGAACGCGAAGGCGCCGACGACCGCACCGAAGAGGCTGCCCACGCCCCCCAGGATCAGCATCAACAGAACATTGCCCGACTGGTGCCATGACAGGAGCTCGGGATTGACGAAGCCGAACTGCAGGGCCGAGAGGTAGCCGGCGAGCCCCGCGAGCGTGCCGGCCAGCGTGAAGCTCGCGAGTTTGTAACGGTAGACCGGAAATCCCAGCGAGCGCATCCGATGCTCGTTGCTGCGTATTCCCATCAGCGCGCGGCCGAACGGCGAACGCAACACCACGCGCAGGAACACGAAGGTCGCCACCATCAGCGCGAGCACCAGAAAATAGACGTGCGCCACGTTGGCGAGATCGAACGGAGTGTAGCTGCCGATCGTCGCGACCGGTTTGAAGTTCATGCTGATACCGTCCGATCCGCGGCCGAACTTCGTGTCGTGAAACACGAAGTAGAACATCTGCGCGAAGGCGAGGGTCACCATGATGAAGTAGACGCCCTTCACCCGGACGACGAACAGGCCGACGACGAACGCCGCGATTCCGGCCACAAGCAGCGCCGCCGGTAACGTGACCCACAAGCTCGCCGCTTCGTACTTGGGCGCCATCAGCCCGAGCGTGTACGCGCCGATCCCGAAAAACGCGGCGTGCCCGAACGAGACGAGACCTGTAAAGCCGACGAGGAGATCAAGCGATAGCGCGAAGATGGCGAGGATCATCACCTTGGTGACGAGTTCCGTGTAGAACGTCGCGCCGGCCAGCGGAAAGAGGAGCAGCGCGACGAGTGCCGCGCCGATGGCGATCGCCTTGCCGTTCACCGCGCCGCGTGCCGACCCCATGCTCGCCCTATCCGCTTCGCTTGAAGAGCCCCTCGGGGCGCCACAGCAGAATCGCCGCCATCAGCAGGTACACGGTGACGCCGGCCGCCTGCGGCACGAGGACCTTGCCGAACGTATCGGCGACGCCGATGAGCAGCGCCGCGGCGAGCGCCCCCCAGATCGACCCGATTCCGCCGATCACGACGACGACGAAGCAGATGATGAGCACCTGCGTGCCCATTCCCGGATAGACCGACGACACCGGCGCCGCGAGCATGCCGGCGAAGGCGGCGAGCGCCACGCCGAGCGCGAAGACGAGCCGGTAGACGAGGTTGATGTTGAGCCCCAGCGCCGCGACCATCTCGCGGTTCGACGCGCCGGCACGAATCATCATTCCGAGTCGCGTGCGGTGGATCAGCAGGTAGAGAAGGCCGGCGAGCGCGAGGCAGACCACCGACATGAACAGCCGGTACACCGGATAAGACAGCGTGTCGGTGAGCGGGATCGATCCGCTGAAGACGGCGGGCACGGCGACGCCGTGCACGTCGTTGCCGGCGATGAGGCTGCGCAGTTCCTCGAACACCAGGATGAGACCGTAGGACAACAGCACCTGTTCGAGGTGGTCCCGTTTGTACAGATGCGAGAAGAGCGCCCATTCGAGCACGATCCCGAGGAGCACCGACAGCACGACGCCGACGACAATGGCGACGAACAGGTTGCCCGTGAGCGACGCGAGCGAGAACGCCATGTACGCGCCGATCATGTAGAAACTGCCGTGCGCGAGGTTGATGATCCCCATGATGCCGAAGATCAGCGTCAGCCCGCTGGCCACGAGAAACAGCAGCAGCCCGTACTGGACGCCGTTCAGCAATTGGATCAGGAACGTGTAGACGTCCATCGCGGCGTTACGCAGGCGTAAACGGAATTCGGGCGGCGTGCGCCGCCCGCCACCCGCCGTGCCGCGTCAAAGCCAGGCGAATCAGAGCTTGCAACCGCGCGGCGGATCGGTGAGGTCCTTCACCGCCACGGCGATCACCTTGTTTTCCTTGCCGTCGACCTTGCGCAGGTAGATGTTATGGATCGGGTTGTGCGATTTCGTCAGCGCGAACGAGCCGCGCGGGCTGTCGACCTTCGCGGTCTCGATCGCCTTGACGAGATCGGCGCGTTTCGTCAGATCGCCCTTGACCGCGTTGACGCCCGCGATCAGCATCTGCGCCGCATCGTAACCCTGCACCGCGTAGACGTCCGGCGGCGTGCTGTACGCCTTGGCGTACGCCGCGCGGAATGCGTTGTTCTTCGGATTGTTGAGCCCGTCGCCGTAATGCAGCGTCGTCAGGAGCCCCTGAGCCGCGTCACCCTGCGCGTCCAGCGTACCGTCGGTGAGAAAACCCGCGCCGACCAGCGGAATCGTCTTGTTGAGGCCGGCTGCCGCGTAGTCCTTGACGAACTTGACCGCGCCGCCGCCCGCGAAGAACACGTAGACGACATCGGGTTTCAGCGCCGCGATCTCGGTCAGGTACGACTGGAATTCGACCTGCGGAAACGGCAGCGACAGCTCCTTGATCACCTTTCCGCCGCCCGCTTCGAAGGCCTCCTTGAAGCCGCCGACCGACTCGTCGCCTGCCGCGTATTTCCACGTCAGCGTGACGGCGGTCTTTTTCGTCTGTTCGGCCATCACCTTGCCCATCGCGATGCCGAATTGCGAATTCGAGAACGACGAGCGAAAGACGTTGGCCGCGCACAACGGACCGGTGATTTCGTCGGCCCCGGCATTGGGGATGATGAGCAGCGTGTTGTTGTCGCGGGCGACCTTTGACAGCGCGAGCGCGACGCCGGAGTGAACCGTCCCGATCACCACGTCGACCTGGTCGCGCTTGATCAGCTTGTTCGCGTTGTCGGGCGCCTTGGCCGGATCGGATTCGTCGTCGACGGTGAAATACTCGATGTCGCGCCCGGCGAGCTTGCCGCCGTTCTCGGCGATGGCAAGCTTGAAGCCGTTCGTGATCGCGGTGCCCAGGGCAGCGAACGTACCGGTGTAGGGCAGCATCATGCCGATCTTGACCTTCGGCTGCTGCGCAAGCACAACGCCCGAGGCCGGCAGAAGGAGTGCGGCAGCGAGCGCTGCCGTCGCGAATGCGCCAAAGCGGCGCGGGGTGTTGCGGTATCTCTCGATCACGTGTTCCTCCTTCGGTTTGCTCGCGGATTCGCCTCGGCGCGCCCGCGGGAGTCTTTTGGCGTCACGTCGTCCTGGCGCGCAGCTTGAAGCGCTGTATTTTACCCGTCGCCGTTTTGGGAAGCTCGTCGATGAATTCGATCCATCGCGGATACTTGTACGGTGCGAGGTGCGCCTTTACGTGCTGGCGCAACGCCTCGGCGAGCGCTTCCGACGGCACCTGCCCGCCTTTCAGCACGACATAGGCCTGCGGCTTCACCAATTGCTCATGATCCATCCGGCCGATCACGGCCGCCTCCAGCACCGCGGGATGGCTCACCAGCGCCGACTCGACCTCGATCGGCGACACGTAGATACCCCCCACCTTCAACATGTCGTCGCTGCGGCCCGCGTACAGATAGTAACCGTCCGCGTCGATCGAGTACTTGTCGCCGCTTCGCGTCCAGGGGCCGTTGAACGTGCTGCGCGTCTTTTCGCGGTTGTTCCAGTACCCGGTCGCCGCCGTCGGCCCGTTGATCTGCAACTCGCCGACCTGCCCGCGGGCAACCGGTTCGCCGTCGTCCCCGACGATCCGCAGTTCGTAACCGGGCACCGGCACGCCGGTCGTCCCATATCGAACCTGTCCGGGGCGATTCGACAGGAAGATGTGGAGCATCTCCGTCGACCCCAGTCCATCGAGAACCTCGATACCGAACCACTCGGTCCAGCGTCGTCCGATATCCGACGGCAGCGCCTCGCCGGCCGACGCGCAGACGCGCAACCGGAGCTCTTCGCGCCGCGGCAGGCCCGGGCTCGCGAGGAGCGCCGATATCATCGTCGGGACGCCGTAGAAGATCGTCGGCTGAAGGCGGATGAGGCGCGCGATGATCGCCGCCGGCGTGGACCGCTCGGCCATCAGAACCGCGGTCGCGCCGACCGCCATCGGAAACGTCAGCGCGTTGCCGAGGCCGTAGGCGAAGAAGAGCTTCGCGCCGGAGAAGGCCACGTCGTCCTCGCGCAGGCCGAGCACGGGCTTCGCGTAGAGCTCGGCGGTAAGGATCAGGCTCGAGTGAACGTGCACGATGCCTTTGGGCGGACCCGTCGAGCCTGACGAATAGAGCCAGAAGCACGCGTCGTCGCAGGTCGTCTCGGCCGGAGCGAACGTTACCGAAGCGGCCGCTGTCAACGCAGCCAGCGAACGCGTCGCATCCGACGCTCCGGCGACCGGCGCATTCGAGGCGCCCGAAACGATGACGTGGCGCAATTGCGGGTGGTTGCCGAAAAGCGGTGCGAACGTCGGAAGGAGCGGCGCTGACACGACCAGCGCGCGGGCGCGGCTATCTGCCAGCATGTAGTCGTAATCGTGGGCGGTCAGCAGCGTGTTCGCCGCGATCGGCACGATGCCCGCCTTGATCGCGCCAAGGAACACCGCCGGGAAATCGATCGTATCGTGGAGGCAAACCAGGATTCGCTCCTCGGCACGAAGCCCCAGAGAAGTCAGCGCGTCGGCGCACCGGTTGACGCGTTCCGCGAGCTCTCCGTACGTATACGCGCCGGCGTCGTCGATAAAAGCGACCTTCGCCGATCGTCCCGCGACGAGATTGCGTTCGACGAGATCGTACGCCGCGTTGTAGTCGCGCGGAATGTCGACCCGGGGAGGGCTGACGCGGTGGTCGGCGGTACTGAGCGACGGCATGGTGCGCTCCTTCGGGCTTGTTGGCGCCCCGCATTCGTACGAAACCCCGATTCGTGGTCCGGAAAGCGTCGGGCATAATACAGCGCCTCGAGGAGGATCGCATGGCCGATGCCGCACCCCTGCCTGCCGCGGAAACGGGAGCGCGCGGCGAGCCGCCGTTCAGCTACGAAACGCACCCCGACCGTTATGCGCATTGGCGCCTTGCGTTCGACGGCCCCGTCGCGATGCTGATAATGGACGTCGACGAGGACCGCGGAC
The DNA here is from genome assembly GCA_039931775.1 of Betaproteobacteria bacterium. Taxonomy (GTDB): domain Bacteria; phylum Pseudomonadota; class Gammaproteobacteria; order Burkholderiales; family Casimicrobiaceae; genus CAIWHR01. The sequence continues at coordinate 18,690 of JBDTRG010000014.1, forward strand.
TCGTGCCCGGTTACAAGCTCAAGCTCAATTCGTACGATCTCGGCGTAGACATCGAGCTCGCCGATGCACTGCAGCGGTTGCGCTTCGAACACCCCGAAATCGGTTGCGTGATCATCACGAGCGGCAAGGAGCGGGTGTTCTGCTCGGGCGCCAACATCTTCATGCTCGGCCTGTCGTCGCACGCGTGGAAGGTGAACTTCTGCAAATTCACGAACGAGACGCGCAACGGTATCGAGGACGCAAGCCGGCATTCGGGGCTCAAGTTCATCGCCGCGTGCAATGGAACGACGGCGGGCGGCGGTTACGAGCTGGCGCTCGCCTGCGACGAAATCGTGCTGATCGACGACCGGTCCTCGGCGGTGAGCCTTCCCGAGGTACCGCTGCTCGGCGTCCTGCCGGGTACGGGCGGCCTCACGCGGCTCACCGACAAGCGCCGCGTGCGCCGCGATCACGCCGACATCTTCTGCACGCTGGCCGAGGGCGTCCGCGCGGATCGCGCGGAGCGGTGGCGGCTCATCGACGATCGGGAGAAGCCGCAACAGTTCGTGCAGAAAGTGAGGGAGCGCGCGCTCGAGCTGGCCAGGGCGAGTGATCGCCCGCGAGAGGCGAAAGGCATTGCGCTCACGCCACTCGCACGCACCTTCGACGACGGTGGCTTTCGCTACCCGCACGTCGACGTCCGCATCGACCGCCGCGCGCGCAACGCGACGATCACCGTCTTTGCATCGAAGGCGCCTACCGAGGACGGCCTCGTTCCGATCCTTGCCGCGGGCGCGTCGTGGTGGCCGCTCGCGATGGCGCGCGAACTGGACGACGCCATCCTGCTGCTGCGCACGCACGAACCCGAAATCGGCACCTGGATCCTGAAGACCGTGGGCGACGCGTCGCACGTCCTGGCGGCCGACGCGACGCTCATGCGGCACCGATCGCACTGGTTCGTCCGCGAAACGATCGGCATGCTGAGGCGCACGTTTGCCCGCCTCGACGTAACGTCGCGGACGCTCTTCGCGCTGATCGAGCCGGGATCGTGTTTTGCGGGGACGCTGATGGAGCTCGCGCTGGCCGCGGATCGCAGCTATATGCAGGCGCCGCCAAACGACGATGCGACGGCGCCGAAGATTGCGCTGTCGGCGCAGAACTTCGGCGCGTACCCGATGGTCAATGGCCTGCCGCGTCTTGCGGCCCGGTTCTGCGGCGACGGCGAAAGCGTGCAGCGCGCCGGGGACGCCGCCGGCGTCGCGTTGTCCGCCATTACCGCGCTGGACCTTGGACTCGTGACCGCGGCGCCTGACGAGCTCGACTGGACCGACGAGATTCGCATCGCGCTCGAGGAGCGCGCCAGCTATTCGCCCGACGCGCTGACCGGCATGGAAGCGAACCTGCGCTTCGGCGGCGTCGAGACGATGGAGACCCGTATCTTCGGACGGCTGTCGGCGTGGCAGAACTGGGTGTTCGTCCGACCGAATGCGGTCGGCGAATCGGGCGCGCTCAAGGTTTTCGGGACCGGCAGCAAGGCGAAGTTCGACTGGGATCGCGTGTAGCCGCGCGGCGACGACGAGCTGGAGATTCACGATGGACATCGACTACAACGAGAAGATACCGAACAACGTGAATCTCGCGGGCAACCGGTCGCTCCAGCGAGCGCTCGAGGGATGGCGGCCGGAATTTCTGCGCTGGTGGGGCGACGTCGGACCGCTTGACACCCGCGATCTCGACGTCTACCTGCGTACCGCCGTGAGCGCGTTGCCGACGGGATGGGCCAACTACGACTACGTCAAGATGCGCGACTATCGCTGGGGCATCTTCCTCGCGCCGGCCGATCCCGATCGAAAGATCAACTTCGGCGAGCATCTGGGCGAGCCTGCATGGCAGGAAGTACCCGGCGAGTACCGCGCGAACCTGCGCCGCCTGATCGTCACGCAGGGCGATACCGAGCCGGCGTCGGTCGAGCAGCAGCGCCACCTTGGCCAGACCTGCCCGTCGCTCTACGACCTGCGCAACCTTTACCAGGTCAACGTCGAGGAGGGCCGCCATCTTTGGGCGATGGTGTATCTGCTGCACGCGCACTTCGGCCGCGATGGCCGCGAAGAGGCGGCAGCGCTGCTCGAGCGCCGTTCCGGCGACGCCGACAATCCGCGAATCCTCGGCGCGTTCAACGAACCGACGCCGGACTGGCTGTCGTTCTTCATGTTCACGTTCTTCACGGATCGCGACGGAAAGTACCAGCTCTGCTCGCTCGCCGAGTCGGGCTTCGACCCGTTGGCCCGCACCTGCCGGTTCATGCTGACCGAGGAAGCGCACCACATGTTCATCGGCGAGTCGGGCGTTGCCCGGGTCGTTCAGCGCACCTGCGACGCGATGGTCGAGCACCGCACCGACGACCCATTGAAGCTGCGCGCTCTGGACGTCATCGACCTGCCGACGATCCAGCGCTATCTCAACCTGCATTTCAGCGTGACGATGGACCTCTTCGGTTCCGACGTGTCGTCCAATGCGGCGACGTTCTACTCGACCGGACTCAAGGGGCGCTTCGAGGAAACGAAGCAGGATGACGACCATCGGCTGACGGACGCCACGTATCCGGTGCAGGAGATCCGCGATGGCCGGATCATGTCGCGGGAAGCGCCAGCGCAGAACGCGCTCAACGAAAGACTTCGCGACGACTACATCAAGGACGCAACCGCCGGCATCGCGCGCTGGAACAAGATCGCCGAGAAACGGGAGATCGGCGCGAGACTTCGGGCGCCGCACAAGGCGTTCCATCGCAGGATCGGCCCGCTGTCGGCGGCGCACATCGGCCCCGACGGCGCAATCGTATCGGCCGCCGATTGGAAGGCGAACGTCGACCAATGGCTGCCGACACCCGAAGACCGAGCGTTCGTCGCGTCGCTGATGGGCCGCGTCGTCGAGCCGGGGCGATTCGCCAACTGGATCGCGCCGCCCGCGCGCGGCGTCAATATGCAGCCGGTGGACTTCGAGTACCTGCGCTTCGCCTGAGTCCCTGCTGACGGGCGGGGCCTGCGCCTGCTGCCGCGTACTGGTGCAGCGGCCGCGCCTTGCGAAGCAGCGGCGAGTAGAGACGCCACGAGGCTTCCGTCTCGTCGGCGTGGACGAACAGCGTCTGATCGCCCTGCACGACGTCCTGCAGCAGCGTGTCGTAACCGGACGACAGCGAGCGGCCGAACGTCTCGGCGTAGCGAAAGCCCATGTGCTGCGTCTGCAGCGTGAACTGCTCGCCGGGCGATTTCACCTCGAAGGAAAGATCGAAACCCTCGTTGGGCTGCAACGTGATCACGAGAACGTTGGCATGGGTCGCGCATCCATCGACCGAGCGGAATAGCGCCACCGGCGGATGCCGGAAATTGATCGTGATTTCGGTGACCCGCCGCGCGAGGCGCTTGCCGGTGCACAGGTAAAACGGGACGCCCTGCCAGCGCCAGTTGTCGATCGCGAGTCGAATCGCGACGAAAGTCTCGGTCGTCGAGCGCTTGGCGACGCCGGGTTCCTGACGATAGCCGCGGAGCTCCTTGCGCCCGATGCGCCCTGGTCCGTATTGCCCGAACACGACGGCGTCGTCCGCGATCGGCGCCACCGAGCGCAGCACCTTGACCTTCTCGAACCGGATGCTTTCCGCGTTGAAGGCCGCAGGAACTTCCATCGCGGTCAGCGTCAAGAGTTGCGTCAAGTGGTTCTGGACCATGTCGCGCAGCGCGCCGGTCGCTTCGTACGACGCCGCGCGGGACTCGACACCCAATTCCTCCGCTACTGTGATCGCGACGCTCTCGATGTGGTCGCGGTTCCACACCGATTCGAACAGCGCGTTACCGAAGCGGAAGGCGAGGAGGTTTTGCACCGACTCCTTGCCCAGATAGTGGTCGATCCGGTAGACCTGCGCCTCGTCGAAGTATCTGTGGACGAGCGCATTCATGTGCCGCGCCGAATCGAGATCGTGGCCGAACGGCTTCTCGATGACGAGCCGCGTCCAGCCCGCGCTCTTCGAAAGTCCTTCGGCGCCCAACGCATCGATGGTCGGCGCAACGGCCGCCGGCGGCAACGCGAGATAGAGGACGCGGTTGCCCTTCAAGTCGTGCGCCCGGTCGAATTCGGCGATCGAGTCGCCGAGCTTGCGGAAGTCGGCGGCGGTGGCGCCCGGGACTCCTTGGTAATAGAGGCAGGTGTCGCACCATCGCCGGATCTTCGATGGCGACGAGAAACTCGCCAGCGCTTCGCGCGCCTCCCCACGAAAGCCCTCGTTGCCCACGGTCTCGTCGCGGCCGATGCCGAGGATACGACAGCGTGATGAAAGCAGCCCGTCGCCCATCAGCTGATAGAGCGCGGGAAAGAGCTTGCGGCGCGCGAGATCGCCGGTCGCGCCGAAGATCACGAACAGGCAGGCTTCGGTCCGGCTCGGTTTCTTCACGCGCGACTCAGGCGACCTCCATCGCGGCCGCGTACTTGCCGTCGCGAGCCGCGCTGTTGAGGCGCGCCCGCTTGAGCAGCGCCTGCTGCGCGCGCCCCTTGTTGCCGACCTCGCCTCGCCATGCGTTGAGCGCGGCCGCCTGCAGCGCGCGACCGTACGAGTAACTGAGCACCCATGGCTGCTTTTGTGGCAGCGCATTCATCGCGTTGAGGTTGGCGGTTGCCGATTCATCGCTCTGGCCGCCCGACAGGAAATAGATCCCCGGCACGGCCGCGGGCACGTTGCGGCGCAGGCACGCGATCGTGGCGCGCGCCACCTCGTCGGGCGAGGCCTGCGTCGCACACTTGAGGCCCGGGACGACCATGTTCGGCTTCAGGATGATGCCTTCCAGCACCACCCGCTGCCGGTGCAGCGCGTCGAACACGACGTGCAACACCTCATCCGTGATGCGTGCGGCCGTTTCGAGCGTGTGATCGCCGTCCATCAGCACCTCCGGCTCGACGATCGGCACGATGCCCTGCTCCTGGCAGATCGACGCGTAGCGCGCGAGCGCATACGCGTTGGCGGCGATCGCCTGCGGGCTCGGGATGCCAGGGGCGACATCGATGACCGCGCGCCATTTGGCGAAGCGCGCGCCCAGCCGCTTGTATTCGGCAAGCCGCTCGGGGAGTCCGTCGAGCCCCTGCGTCAGCTTCTCGCCGGGGAAATTCGGCACCGGAACGACGCCCTTGTCGACCTTGATGCCGGGCACGATGCCTTGTCCCGCCAACAGCTGCGGCAGCGGTACGCCCGCCGCGCTCTTCTGCTTCAGCGTCTCTTCGTAAAGGATGACGCCGCTGATGAAAGCCGAAATGCCCGACGCCGAGAACATCAATTCGCGGTAGTCGCGCCGGGTGTCGTCGGTGGACGTCACGTTGATGACCTTGAAGCGCTTCTCGATCGTTCCACCGCTTTCGTCGGCCGCGAGTATGCCCTTGCCCGGCGCCGTGATCTCGGCCACCGTTTTCTCCAGTTCCGCCATCGACATGTCATCTCCCCGGGTAATCGATAGAAGCGCCAGGACCGCTCCACGGTCTCGCCGCCGCGACGTTGCGCGCCTTGCCCTTCGATGACACGGATTCTAGCAGGCCGACGCGACCTCTCGGGCCCGGCACCCGCCGCCGCGAGGCGGCGCCCAAGACCGCCGCGACCGCGCTACAATCGCCGGCTCGACGAGAGGTGAGCGAATGGGAAAAGTGGCATTGACCGGCGCCCGGGGCCAGCTCGGAACCGTGCTGCGCGCCGAACTCCTGCGACGCGGCGTGAATCTGCGGTCGGCGGGCGGCTCGAAGCCGCTGACGCCGCTCGTCGACGGCGAGGATGTCTGCTTCGGCGACCTGCGCGATCGCTCCGTGGTCGATCGCGTCCTCGAAGGCATCGACGTCGTGATCCACCTCGCGGGGACGAGCGTCGAGCGGCCGCTACCCGAGATCATCGAGAACAACCTGCGCGGCCTGTACGAGCTCTACGAAGGGGCGCGCCGGCATCACGTCAAGCGCGTCGTCTTCGCGAGTTCGAATCACGCCTACGGCATGTATTCGGTCGACGACAAGCTCGATCCCGATTGCGAATATCGCCCTGACGGCTTTTACGGCTTGAGCAAGGTGTGGGGCGAGGCGATGACGCGCATGTACTGGGACAAGCACGGTATCGAGGGCGTCAGCATCCGAATCGGCAGTTGCCTCCCCCGGCCGATGGAGTTCCGCCACTTGAGCACCTGGTTCGGGCACGAGGACTTCTTCCACATGATCACGCAATGCATCGAGGTCCCGGACGTCGGCTACCTGGCGGTCTGGGGAATCTCGAACAACCGTCGCAAGTACCTGAACTTCGGCGACGACGAGGAGAAGCTCGGGTACAAGGCGAAGCAGGATTCCGAGATCTACGCGGCGGAAATCCTGCGCCAGCAGAACCCGCTCGATGCGACCGCGCAGCGTTACCAGGGCGGCGGTTTCGTCACCGGCGACTTCACGCTGGCGGACAAGCGCCCGACGCGCGTCTGAAGGACGCGTGATATGAGCAGGAAGAAACCCGAGGACCTGCGTAGCCACCGCTGGTTCGGCGTCAAGGACATGCGTTCGATCGGACACCGCTCGCGCGCGGCGCAGATGGGATTCAACCGCAGCGAGTACGCGGGCAAGCCGGTGATTGCAATCCTCAACACGTGGAGCGATGTCAATCCGTGCCACATGCACTTCAAGGATCGCGTCGAGGAGGTCAAGCGCGGCGTCTGGCAGGCGGGCGGCTTCCCCGTCGAGATTCCGGCGATGGCGTTGTCGGAGCCCTTCCAGAAGCCGACCACGATGCTCTATCGCAATCTCCTGGCGATGGAAACCGAGGAACAGCTCCGCGCGCACCCGGTGGACGGCGCGGTGCTGATGGGCGGCTGCGACAAGACGACGCCGGCGATGATCATGGGCGCGACATCGATGAATCTGCCGACGATGTACCTGCCGTGCGGGCCGATGTTGCGGGGCCAGTACCGCGATGCAACGGTCGGCTCGGGCAGCGACATCTGGAAATACTGGGCCGAGTTTCGCGCCGGCAACATCACCGAGGCCGAGATCGGCGAGCTCGAGCAGGGCATTGCGCGCTCGCCGGGCCACTGCATGACGATGGGCACCGCGTCGACGATGACGAGCGCCGCCGAGGCGCTCGGCTTCACGCTGCCTGGCGCGGCGTCGATTCCGGCGGCCGATTCCCGCCATGCGGCCATGGCCGCGCGCGTCGGCGCGCGCATCGTCGAGATGGTGTGGGACGACTTCAAACCTTCCGACTTCCTGACCGCCGCGTCGTTCGACAACTCGGTCACTACGGTGCTCGCGATCGGCGGCTCGACCAACGCCGTCGTCCACCTGATCGCGATGGCGCGCCGCGCCGGCGTTGCGCTCGATCTCGACCAGTTCGATGCGCTCGCGCGCAAGACTCCGCTGCTCGCAAACATCCGGCCATCGGGCAAGTATCTGATGGAGGATTTCTATTACGCCGGCGGATTGCGCGCGCTGCTGGAACGCCTCGGCGGTCTCCTGCATCGCGACGCGATGACCGTCAACGGCAGGACGCTCGGCGAGAACATCGCCGGCGCGAAAGTCTGGAACGACGACGTTATCCTGCCTTTGGACGGACCTCTCGTCGCCAGGGACAGCCTCGCGGTGCTACGCGGCAACCTCGCGCCCGACGGTGCGGTGATCAAACCGCCGGCCGCCGAGCCGCGCCTGCATCGCCATTCGGGCAAGGCGATCGTGTTCGACGACTACAACGACATGAACAAGCGCATCGACGACCCGGATCTGCCCGTCGACGAGAATTCGGTGCTGGTCTTGCGCAACGCCGGCCCGCTCGGCGCGCCGGGGATGCCCGAATGGGGTCAGCTGCCGATTCCGAAGAAGCTTTTGCAAAAGGGCGTGCGCGACATGCTGCGAATTTCCGACGCGCGCATGAGCGGCACGAGCTACGGCGCCTGCGTGCTGCACGTCGCGCCGGAATCGTTCGTCGGCGGCCCGCTCGCGCTGGTCGAGGACGGCGACGTCATCGCGATCGACATTCCTGCGCGCACCCTGAAGCTCGACGTCGCCGAAAGCGAGTTGGCGCGCCGCCGCGCCGCATGGCGGCAGCCGGCACCGAAATTCACGCGCGGCTACGGCGCGATCTTCGCGCAGCACGTCCGGCAAGCCAACGAGGGCTGCGATTTCGACGTGCTCGAGCGCGGCGAGCCGACTCCCGATCCCGAGATTCATTGATCCACTTCCGAGCGAGTTCACCATGGACATCCCCGCCAATCCGTTCAAACGCGCGATCAAGGCCGGTCGCCAGCAGATCGGGCTATGGTCGAGCCTGTCGAGCCACCTGACCGTCGAGATCGTCGCCGGCTCCGGCTTCGACTGGGTGCTGCTCGACATGGAGCATTCGCCCAACGAGATTCCGATGGTCCACGGCCAGCTGCAGGCAGCCGTGGGCGGCACTGCGCATCCGATCGTGCGCCCGCCGTGGAACGACATGGTGACGATCAAGCGCCTGCTCGACATCGGCACGCAGACGCTGCTCATTCCGTACGTGCAGACCCGGGAAGAGGCCGAGAACGCAGTCGCCTACACGCGATACCCGCCAAAAGGCGTGCGCGGGTTCGCGTCAGCGTCGCGCGCGTCGAGATTCGGACGCGTCAAGGACTACTTCACGCGGTACGAGGACGAGCTCTGCGTCCTCGTGCAGATCGAAACGCAGAAAGGCCTCGACAACCTCGAGGCGATTGCGAACGTAGAAGGCATCGACGGCGTGTTCATCGGCCCCGGCGACCTGTCCGCCGGGCTGGGGCACTTGAACGACGCCGCGCATCCTGACGTGCAAAGCGCGATTGCCGACGCCATCAAGCGGATCACGGCCTGCCGCAAGGCGCCCGGCATCCTGACCCCCGACGAAAAACAGGCGCGCCGCTACATCGAGCTCGGTACGCTGTTCACGGCGGTCGGCGCCGACCTCGGGATCCTCGCCCGCGGGTCGGAAGCGCTCGCGGCGAAATTCAAGAGCTGACGCGAGCCAGGCAATGCCCAGGTTTGCAGCCAACCTCTCGATGCTGTTCAACGAGGTCGATTTCATCGATCGGTTCGGCGCAGCGGCGAAGGCCGGATTCAAGGGTGTCGAGTACCTGTTTCCGTACGCGTACCCGAAAGAGCAGCTGGCCGAATGCCTGCGGACGAACAAGCTGACGCAGGTGCTCCATAACCTGCCCGCCGGGGATTGGGCGAAAGGCGAGCGGGGGCTCGCCTGCCTGCCGGACCGCGTCAACGAATTCCAGGAGGGCGTCGGGCGTGCGATCGAGTATGCGACCGCGCTGTCCTGTCCGCAGGTCAATTGCCTCGCTGGCATCGCGCCGCCTTCCGTCGGATCGGACAAGCTGCGCGAAACGTTCGTCTCCAACCTCCGCTACGCCGCTCCCCGGCTCAAGACAGCCGGGATCAAGCTGCTGATCGAGGCAATCAACACGCGCGACATTCCGGGGTTCTATCTCAATCGAACGCAGCAGGCGGTCGACCTGATCGCGGAGGTCGGGTCGGACAACCTGTGGGTGCAATACGACATCTATCACATGCAGATCATGGAAGGCGACCTCGCGCCGACGCTGCAAAAGCACAAGGCAAGGATCGCGCACCTTCAGCTCGCCGACAATCCGGGTCGCAACGAGCCCGGCACCGGCGAGATCAACTACCCGTTTCTGTTCGATTTCATCGATGGCCTGGATTATGACGGCTGGATCGGCTGCGAATACAAACCGAAGACCACCACGCTGGACGGTCTCGGCTGGGTGAAACCCTACCTCGCGGCCTGACCGCGCGGGCCATTCATCAACAAACACTCGAGAGAGGGCAGACAATGAGCAAGATCGGATTCATCGGCCTCGGCATCATGGGCGCTCCGATGGCGGGCCACCTGCAAGCCGCCGGTCATGCGCTGTGGGTCGCGACGATCGGCCCCGTGCCCGACAACCTCACCGCCGGCGGCGCGAAGGTCTGCCCGAACGGCAAAGAGGTCGCGAAGAACACCGACATCATCATTGTCATGGTCCCGGACACGCCGGACGTCGATACGGTGCTGTTCGGCGCCGGGGGCGTCGCGGAAGGGTTGTCGGCCGGAAAGATCGTCGTCGACATGAGCTCGATCTCGCCGATCGAGACGAAGGACTTCGCGAAGAGGATCAACGCGCTTTCCTGCGAGTACCTCGATGCGCCGGTGTCGGGCGGCGAAGTCGGCGCGAAGGCGGCATCGTTGACCATCATGGTCGGCGGCAGCGAAAAGACGTTCGCGACGGTCAAGCCGCTGTTCGACCTCATGGGCAAGAACGTCACGCTGGTCGGCGGCAACGGCGACGGCCAGACCTGCAAGGTCGCCAATCAGATCATCGTCGCGCTGACGATCGAAGCGGTCGGCGAAGCGCTGCTGTTCGCGTCCAAGGCGGGAGCCGACCCCGCACGCGTGCGCCAGGCGCTGATGGGCGGTTTCGCGTCGTCGCGCATCCTCGAGGTGCATGGCGAGCGCATGGTCAAGCGCACGTTCAATCCGGGATTCCGCATCGCGCTGCACCAGAAGGATTTGAACCTCGCGTTGAGTTCCGCACGGAAGATGGGCGTGAGCCTGCCGAACACCGCGACGTGCCAGGAGCTGTTCAACGCCTGCGCCGCGCATGGCGGCAGCGCGTGGGATCATTCGGCCATGGTCCGCGCGTTGGAGATGATGGCGAACTTCGAGATCGGCCAGAAAGTCACGGCTTGACCCGGGTTGTCTTCATCGGACTCGGCTCGCGGTCGCCTTTCTTCCTGACGTACAGCTGCTCGTAGTTCGCGATAACCTGCGCCCCGAGCAGCAGCAGTACCGCGGCGATCTCGACGCTCAGCAAGAGCGCGATCGCCGTGGCAAACGTTCCGTACACGATCTGGACCTGCGAGATCGTCCCGAAGTACCAGACGAGCACGTGGCGCGTGATCTCCCAGAGGAGGCCCGCCGTCACGCCTCCGACTAGCGCGTGTCGCCACGAGACGCGTCCGACCGGCATCACGAGGTAGATAGCCGTCAACACGAGGATCTCGCTGCCGACGCCCATCAGGTAGAGCAGGTAGTTCGACAACTGTTGCAGCGAGTGCGGCACACCCAGCCAGTCGACATCGCGAGTCGCAAGGACCGCGAGCTTGCCCGATACCGTCGTCGCACTGAGCAATCCGACGCCGAGACACAGGATGAACAGGTAAGGAATGACGGCAGACATCAGAAAGTGCCGACGACGGATGGCGACGCGATGGTAGAAGATCACCGACATCGCGTTCTCGAGAACCGTGAATGCCATCGCGCTGAAAATGAGCATGCTTACGAGCAGAATGCCGCCCACGAGGTCGCGGCGACCGAGGAATCCGCGCAGTTGATCTACCAGCGCCGTCGACTGGCCTGGAACCAGAAACTCCAGGTAGTCGCCGATCGTATTTAGCAGTAGCGTGGGATCGATAAAGCGCGTGAGGCCGACCAGCAGCAGGATGAGCCCCGGGACCAGGGACAGCAAGGTGTAGTAGGCGACGGCGCCCGCGAGCAGCAGGCCCTGATTCGCCCGGAACGATTTGAGTACGCCCCATGCAAAACCCGGAAGCGCGCGCACGATCGCCGTCACGCGAGCGCGAGTCCACGCCAATCGCCGCGACGATGATCCGGACGAGATCATGAAGTATTCATCGTGGACCCGTGGCCGATCGATACGACAGTCTACAGGGGCAGGGCCTGCGGCGCGTTGCCCCCAAAAAGAGGGCCCGCGGCACTCACTTCCCGGGATCAAACCGTCAAACAGGCTCGTACGCCGTCGGCATCCATGTCGGCGCCTTTGCCCGCCTTGATCACCTCGCCGCGCGACAGCACGACGTAGCGATCGGCGAGCGAGCGCGCGAAATCGTAGTACTGCTCGACCAGCAGGATCGCCATCTCGCTCTCCCGCCGAGGGCAAATCGTCGGTAATGCCGGCTTCGGCAAGCGCAGGTTCGAGCATGGCCCGAGTCCAGCGCATGGCGCCAACGTCAGCCGCGATCGCCCTTCAACGCGACCGCCTGCGCGTAGAGCTCCGCGCGCGGCAGTCCCGTCGCTGCCGCCGCCACGCGGGCGGAGCGGGCCGGCGACAGCTCGGCGACGAGCGCCGTCAGCAGTCGGCGCGCATCCATCTCCCCCCCGCCGGTCGTGGCTTCACTCGCGAGCGGCGCGTCGACGAGCAGCACGAATTCTCCGCGCGCGTGATTCGGATCGGCGGCGAGAAAGCCCGCTCCTTCGGCCAGCGTCATCCGCGCGATCGCCTCGAACTTCTTCGTGATCTCGCGCGCGATCACGAGCGTCCGATCGCCGCCCAGCACCTCGCAGAGGTTCGCCACCGTGGCACGAACTCGGTGCGGTGCCTCGAAGAACACGAGCGCGACCGGTACTCGCGCGACCGACGCGAGCAACTCGCGCTGAGCCTTGGCGGCCGCCGGCAGGAAACCGAGGAACAGGAAGTGCCCGGCCGCAAGCCCCGCCGACGAGACGGCGGCGATCACCGCGCTTGCGCCCGGGATCGGTACCACCGGGTAACCGGCGTCGCGGACCGCGCGCACAAGCCGCGCGCCCGGATCGCTGACCGCCGGCGTTCCCGCGTCGCTGACGAGCGCGACACTGCGCCCCGCATTCAGCATGACGACGATCTCGTCCGCCCGCGCGGCTTCGTTATGCTCGTGCAGCGACAACGGGCGCGTCGCGATGCCGTAGTGGCGCAGCAGCACGGACGTCACGCGCGTATCTTCGGCGGCGATGACGTCCACGCTGCCGAGCACGTCGAGGGCGCGCAGGGTCACATCACGCAGATTTCCGACCGGCGTGGCGACCACATATAATGTCCCCGGCAAGGCGCGAAAACGCTCTCCCTCCGCGCCGTTTGCACGTTGCGCGTCCCCGCTCCCATCCATGCGAATCGAGCCTCCGGCCATATGATCGCTGCGCACCGCCACCTCCGGAACCCGCAAGCACCCGCGCGACGGGGACGCGCGGCGCTCGCCTTGGCATTCTCGCTCGGGCTCTGCTCATTGTCCGCCGCGCAAACCCCTGCGGCAAGCGAAGGGAGCCCGGCACCGCCGGCCATCGAGGTTCGTGCCGATGGTCCGGCGATCGTCCTGGTCCTTCCACTCGAATCGAAGTCGTTCGGACGCGCCGCCGAAGCCGTGCGGGCCGGGTTCCTCGCCGCCGCCGACGCGGCGAAGGTCCGTTTCGTCGTCATCTCGCACGGCGACGCCAACGTCCTGGAGGCGTTCGGCAAGGCGAAGGAAGCAGGTCCGCGCGTGATCGTCGGGCCGTTGGTGCGCGATGATGTCAAGGCGATCGCCACCGCAGGACTCGACCTGCCGCCGACGATCGCGCTCAACCAGCTCGACGACGGTGCGCCGCTTCCCGACAAGATGTACGCACTGACGCTCACCCTCGACAGCGACGCCCGGCAGCTCGCGCACCGCGCGCGCGACGCCGGCGCGACATCCGTTGCCGTGATCGCCAGCGACGCACCGCTGCAGGTTCGCTTCGCCACGGCCTTCAACGCGGAATGGATTCTGGCCGGCGGCAATGCGCCGGTGATGTTCGTGTTCGATCGCGCGCCGGACGTTCTGCGCGCGCTGCGCCGCGATCTGACGAAGACGCCCTTCGACGCCGCCCTGCTCGCGGTCGACGGAACGGACGTCGCGCTGGCGAAGCCCTACCTCAAGTCGATACCGACCTACACGAGCAACCAGGTCAACGAGCACCTACCCCGCGAAGCACTAAACGACCTCGACGACGTGCGCTTCGTCGACATCCCGTGGCTCGTCGAACCGGATGCCTCGTCGTACGCCGGGCTGAAGCGCCCCGAATATCCGAACGCGGCACTCGACCGCCTTTACGCGCTCGGCATCGATGCCTTTCGCGTCGCGCAGGCCTTCGCCGAGGGAACGCCGGAACGATTCGAGTTCGACGGCGCCACGGGCCGAATCTCGCTCGACTCCGGCCGCCAGTTCGTTCGCGAAGGCAGGCTGATGGTGTTTCGGTCGGGCCAGGTCGTCTCCGCCGAGACGCGCTGACGATGACGGGCCTGCGCGCCGTCGCGGGCGAGCGGGCGGAGGCGCTCGCTGCCGAGTTTCTGAGAGCGCAAGGCGTCGCGATCCTGGAGCGAAACTTCCGCCGCCGATGCGGCGAAATCGACCTCGTCGCCAAGGACGGAGACACGCTGGTCTTCGTCGAGGTTCGCCTGCGAACGCGAAGCGATTTTGGAGGAGCCGCCGCGAGCATCACCGCAAAGAAGCGGGCGCGGATCGCCGCGGCGGCCGGGCTCTACCTCGCGCGCCTGCGGGGCACGCCGCCCTGCCGGTTCGACGCGGTGCTGCTCGACGCCCTCGATCCCGACCGCATCGAGTGGCTGAAGGACTTCATGTGAGCCTGACGCGCGGTATTGGGTCCGTGCGATACTTGCTACAATCCGTCGCCCCGAAATCACGCCTCCCATGGATCACGTTTCGCGCATCCGCGCCCATTTTGCCGACAGCGCGCAGCTGAAGCTCGCGGCAGCCGACGTCCTGGCGCCCACGATCGCGCGCGGCGCCGACCTTCTCGCGCAGTGCCTGCTCGACGACGGCAAGATCCTCGCCTGCGGCAACGGCGGATCGGCCAGCGACGCCCAGCACTTCGCGGCCGAGATGGTCGGCCGATTCGAGCGCGAGCGGCCGGAACTTCCCGCGATTTCGCTTGCCACAGATACTTCGATCCTCACCGCGATCGCAAACGACTATTCGTATGAGCAGGTTTTCGCGAAGCAGGTGCGGGCGCTCGGCGCCGCCGGCGACGTCCTCCTCGCCCTGTCGACGTCGGGCAATTCCGCGAGCGTCGTCGCGGCCATCAATGCCGCGCACGACCGCGAGATGCGCGTCGTCGCGCTCACCGGCAAAGGCGGCGGCAGGATCGGCGCGATGTTGAAGGCGAGCGACGTCGAACTGCGCGTGCCTCATGACCGGACCGCCCGCATCCAGGAGGTTCACCTGCTGATGGTTCACTGCCTGTGCGACGCCATCGACAACACGCTGCTCGGCGAAGAATGATCCCGATTCGCGCGCTCCGCTCGTCACTTTTCGCCGCAGCGCTCCTCGTCGCGGCTTCCGCCGGCCTCCTCGCGGGTTGCGCGCCTCCGTTGATCGCCATGGGCGCCGCCCATGTCACGATGATCGCGGTGGACCGTCGCTCGACCGGGGCGCAACTCGACGACACGGCGATCGAGTTCAAGGTCGAGTCCGACGCCGGCACGCGCTGGGGCACAGAGATCCATCTCAGCGTGACGAGTTACAACGGCAACGTGCTCCTGTCCGGTGAAGCGCCGACGCCCGAGATCCGCGCCGCGATCGTCGAGTACACGAAGAAGACGGACCGGGTGAAGAGTGTCTACGACGAATTGGTCGTCGGACCCGCCACCGATCTTTCCGCGCGCACCAACGACACGTACATCACGTCGAAGGTCAAGGCGCGGATGATCGAGTCGGAAACGGTCAAGTCGCTCTACGTCAAGGTCGTCACCGACCGCAGCGTCGTCTACCTGATGGGCATCGTGTCGCGCGAGCAGGGCGATGCCGCGGCCAAGATCGCCGCGACGACCGAAGGTGTGGCGCGCGTCGTCAAGCTCTTCGAATATACGGGCTGACCGGGCGATGTCCGTTCCGGACACCCTGCCCGCGCCGCGCTGCGCCGCCAAGGTGGCAACCACCGGCGACGCGCTCGCGCGAATTCGGCAGCTCGCTCGCCCGATCGTCTTCACCAACGGCGTCTTCGACGTGCTGCATCGCGGGCACGTCACGTACCTGGACCACGCACGCGCGCTCGGCGCGTCGCTCGTCGTTGCAGTCAATTCCGACGAATCGGTGCGGCGCCTCGGCAAAGGGCCGGGCCGGCCGCTCAATCCGCTCGAGGACCGGATGGCGGTCCTGGCAGGGCTCGCGGCGGTGGACCTCGTCGTTGCATTCGACGCCGACACGCCACGCGACCTGATCGTCTGTTGCCTGCCCGACGTGCTCGTCAAGGGCGCCGATTACACGGCGGAGACGACCGCAGGCGCCGCGGAGGTGATCGCCGCCGGCGGCCGGTTCGCGGCGATTCCGTTCGCGTCGGCGCATTCGACGAGCGCCCTTGTCGAAAAGGTGCGGGCCGCGACGTGAGCCGCGAGGCACCGCCGTGGGGGCCTACTGCCGGTACCGATTGATGAAGTCGCCGACGATCCCCTTCTGGCTGCGCTCGATCGCCGCGTCGAGGCTGCGATCATTCGGGTCGTATTGCTTCGCCTTGCGCAACGCGTACAGCGCTTCCTGATGATCGCCTTGCGCCTGCTGGGCCTGCCCCAGGCAGCGCCAGGCATCCGCGTTGGCGAGTTCGAGATTCGCCCACGTGCCGCAGAGCTCGGCCGCGCGCCGGTAGTTTCCTGACGCCAGCATCCGCGGCCCTTCGACCTTCAGCACGGTGATCCTGGCGCGACGATCGGCGAACAGCGTCGCGAGGTCGGCATCCACCGGCGCGCCCGTCGAATTCGTCGCGGCAGCGGCGCTGGAAGGCGCCGGAGCGGCGCCGAGGCGCGTGATGTCACCCGCGATGCCGGCGATTCCGCCGGCGATTCCCGCGCCGCTCACGAGCGCCTGCGGCAGCAACGATTGCGCCGAGGGCAGCGATTGGCCGATCTTGGCGCCGACCAATGCGATCGTGTCCGCCAGCGGACGGTGCCAGGCGACTCCGTACAGCCAGAGCATCGCCGCGAGGCCGCAGACCCCGGTGATCGCGTTGAGCACACCGGGCGGAGCGTAGGTGGCGAGGCAGTCCTGTGCGAAATCCCAGTCGGTCTCCTGATTCTGCACGACGCGTTCGTACGCGATCGCGATCAGGATCGGCGCGAGCAGCGGAAAGCCACAGCCCATGCCTTCCCACCATACGCGAAGCGCGCGCCTGAACGCGCGCAGCAGCTGCGAGCGCATCTCGCGTTTTGCATAAGCGTCGGAAATCGAGAACTGCAGATAGCATCCGAAGAGCCACTTGCCGGGCGTCGTCCCCAGCGACGCCATCAACAATGTCTCGACGACGATCCAGGTGCCCGTGATCAGCACCGGGGCGACAAACGGATGGCCGAGCCAGAAGGCGACGCCGTCCGGCACGAGGCCCGCGCCGCGCAGTTCGGACAGAAGGAGCGCCAGAACGATGCCCCAGATCGAATAGTCGAAAAGACGTGCCCCGAGGCGGTTCCAGGGCCGCGGCTCGCTCGTACGGCCGGCTTTCGCGCGCTCGAGTTCCGCCATCCGCAACTGGAAAATCCAGCTCGCATCCTCCTGAGGCTGGTCGGTGCCGAGGAAGACGCTCTTCTCGCGCCGCCAGTTGAGAATCGCGAGGTCCGTCTGCGGCATGAGGCCCTGCGCCGGCGAGGACCCTCGTCGGTTCGCCCAGGCGAACCCGTGAACGACGCCGTAGACCACGGTCAGGGCGAGCAGCGTCAGCGTAAGCCAGACGAGGACCTGTTTCGCGACGTGTACCGAATCGACGGGCATCACCAGCACGATGGCCGCGGCGATGAACGCGCCGAACAAAAGGCACAGCGCGATGGTCACGATCGTCGGCCGGCCGAACGATGCGACCGGCTCGGTGAGGCCCGGGTGATGAATCGACCGCTCGCTGGCCGCCGCGTCCACCTGCTGTGCAGCGAGCGCCGCGCGCTGCGCGCCCGAATCGCCGGCGTCGACCGCATCGGGGGCGAGGTCGGTCCCGAGGCCGGACGCGGCGATGACCTCGCTTGCGTTCTGAGCGACGTGCGTCGATCCCTTGCCGTCGGATTGCGCGAGTTCGCCGTTGTAGCGGGTGCGCCGGTCCGGATCGCTCAGGATCCGGCTGGCATGATTGATGAAGCGAAGCGCTTCTTCGACGTTGCCCTGTCCGTCGCGCGTTTTTGCGTAATACTTGCGGATCAGGCGCCGCAGCGCTGCGCGAACCTCCTCGTCGGAGGAGGTCGGGGCGATTCCCAGCGCTTCGTAAAGCGAGGCTCTCATCGAATCCGGATGGCGGTAGATTCCCCGCCTTGCTGCGGGAATATTCGGGGAAATTCGATCCCGAGGCAAGGAAACAGCAGCAAGAACCTTGCCATTCCGCCGAAATGGCCCCCGTTATGCAACGAGGCCCGCTCGGACCACGGCAGTGGACCCGTCAAGGATGCCGGAACCGACGTAAAAAAGGCAGCCGCGAGGCTGCCTTGGTCGAATGCCGCGACGTGGCTCACCCGGCCTTTTTTCCCGGTTCACTCAGCTTTTTTTCCTTGTGCACGTGAGCGAGTTTTTCGCGAATCCGCGCCGACTTTCCGGACCGATCGCGAAGGTAGTAGAGCTTGGCGCGGCGAACGTCGCCACGGCGCTTCACCTCGATGCCGGCGATGAGCGGCGAGTACGTCTGGAACGTCCGCTCCACGCCCTCCCCGCTCGAGATCTTGCGCACGACGAACGACGAGTTGAGCCCACGATTGCGCTTGGCGATGACCACGCCTTCGTAAGCCTGAACGCGCTTGCGCTCGCCTTCGACGACGCTGACGTTGACAATGACGGTGTCGCCCGGCGCGAAGGCGGGGATCGTCTTGCCCAGTCGGGCGATTTCTTCCTTTTCCAGCGTTGCGATGATGTCCATGCTGCGTTCTCCGTTTCGATTGTTTCCGGTCGTCGACCTTGCGTGCAGCGCAGGGCGCCCCCTGATGCGCGCGGCTTGTTGTGGCGGATCCGTTTGACGGGCGACCGGGACGTTCGGCCCCGACCTCGATACGACCCCGTTCGGTTCCGCGCTGCTGTCCTACCCGTTCCCCCCCGCCTTCGATCGCTCGCGCTTGAACGACGCAAGCAACTCTTCTTCCTCCTTCGACAGCACTCGATCCCGAAAGAGATCGGGCCGGCGTTCCCACGTCCTTCCCAGCGACTGCTGTAAACGCCACGCCCGGATAGACGCGTGGTTTCCCGACAACAGGACGTCGGGAACGCGGTCGCCGTCCTCTACTTCCGGCCGCGTGTAGTGCGGGCAGTCTAGCAGCCCGGCGGCGAAGGAGTCCTGCGCCGCCGACAGGGCGTCGTTCAGAACGCCCGGCCGCTGCCGCACCACCGCATCGATCAGCATCAGCGCCGGCAACTCGCCGCCGGAGACGACGAAATCGCCGATCGCAATCTCCTCGTCCACTTCCCGTTCGATCAGCCGCTCGTCGATTCCCTCGTATCGGCCCGCGAGCAGCAGATAGCCCGTTTCTTCCGCTTCGCCTGCCAATTCCGCGACACGCTTGTGCGCGAGCGGTTTACCCGCAGGCGACAGGTGCAACGTCCGCGTCGCCTTGCAACCGTCGGCTCGCTGCGCCGCGCGCGCCGCCGCGAGCGCCTTCGCCAGCGGTTCAGCAAGCATGACCATCCCGGGTCCACCACCATACGGGCGGTCGTCGATCGTGCGGTAGTTGTCCGTCACGAAATCGCGCGGATTCCATACGCCGAGACGCCAGAGTCCGCGCTCCAGCGCCCGCCCGGTCACGCCGAACCGCGCGGCATGGCCGACCATCTCGGGAAACAGCGTGACGACGTCGATCCGCATCCCGCTCCCAACCCGTCTCCGCCAACCCGGTTAGTAATCCTCGCCCCAGTCGACGTCGATCCTGCCCGCGGCGACATCGACGCGGTCGACGATCGCCGCCACGAACGGGATCAGCCGTTCCGGCCCCGCCGCGCCGGACGGTCGCGCCACCCGCAGCAGCGGATGCGCGCCGTGTTCCGTCATTCCCGCCACTACGCCAAGCGACGTCCCCGCCCGGTTCACCACGGCGAGACCCGTCAGGTCGTCCCAGTAGAGCTCGTCACCTTTGGCCGCCGGTAACGCGGACCGCGGAACACCGACCGCAGCGCCCTTCATCGCGAGCGCTTCCTCGCGGTTGTCCGTCCCGTCGAGCGCGACCACCAGCACCCCCGAATGCAACCTGCCCTCGAACCTCGCAACCTCGCGCCACTCGCCCCCGCGCGGCGGTTTCAGCCACCAGGTCGCGTATCCGAGCAACGTCTCGGGATGCTCGGTGTACGGCCGCACCTTGAGCCAGCCGCGCACACCATACGAATCGACGACCTCGCCCAGCACGACGATCGCGTCGCGGGCGATTGCCATCGGAGAAGGCGCCCTGTGCGGCGGCGATCAGGCGGCGATGGCAGGCGCGGCGGGCGTCGGCGCGGGCTTCCCCGCGCGCTTCACGAGCCCGGCGACCGTATCGGACACCTTGGCGCCGCGCTCCTGCCAGAACGCGATCCGGTCGACGGCGAGCCGCAGGGCTTCTTCGCCCTTCGTCGCGATGGGGTTGTAGAAGCCGACGCGCTCGATGAAGCGACCGTCGCGGCGATTGCGCGAATCCGCAACGACCACATTGAAGAACGGGCGCTTTTTCGCGCCTCCGCGGGCTAATCTGATGACGACCATGATGTCTCGTTCCCGACTCGGGGTTGGCGTAGGTAAGCCTTTTATTTTACGACGAAATGGCCGGACTCCGCAAGGGCTCGAGGCCCCGGCGCGCGTAACCCCGAGGGCCTCCGGTGCTCGTGAAGCCCGCAGCGTTGCCCCGGCTGCGGCCCTGAATCCCGGATCAGCGCATCCCGGGCAGCATTCCCTTCATTCCGCGCAGCATCTTCTGCATCCCGCCCTTCGCGACCAGTTTCATCATCTTCTGGGTCTGCTCGAACTGGTTCAGCAGCTGGTTCACTGCCTGGACCGAGACGCCGGCGCCGGCGGCAATCCGGCGTTTGCGCGACGCCTTGAGCAGTTCGGGCTTGGTCCGCTCGGTCGGCGTCATCGAGTTGATGATGCCCTCGATCCGGGCGATCTTCTTCTCGCTCATCGTCGTGTCCTGCGCCGCGCGGGCAAGCTCGGCCGGCAGCTTGTCGAGCATTGCCGAGAGCCCGCCCATCTTGCGCATCTGCCCGATCTGCGCCTTGTAGTCCTCGAGGTCGAAGCCCTTGCCGGATTTGACCTTTTTCGCGAACCTGTGCGCTTCCTCGACGTCGATCGACTTTTGAGCATCTTCGATCAGCGACAGCACGTCGCCCATCCCGAGGATGCGGGAGGCCATCCGCTCGGGATGGAACATCTCGAGCCCGTCGATCTTTTCCGAGACACCCGCGAACTTGATCGGAGCACCGGTAACAAAACGCACGGACAGCGCGGCGCCGCCTCGCGAGTCGCCGTCGAGCTTGGTGAGGACTACGCCCGTCAGCGGCAGCGCCTCACGGAAGGCGCGCGCGGTATTGACCGCGTCCTGCCCCTGCATCGCATCGACGACGAAAAGCGTCTCGACTGGCTTCACGGCCGTATGGATGTCGGTGATCTCGCGCATCATTGCCTCGTCGATCGCCAGGCGGCCCGCGGTATCGACGATCAGCACGTCGTGGTAATGCCGCTTCGCCCAGTCGAGTGCGGCTGCGGCGATCGCCACCGGCTTCTCGCCGACGGCCGACGGGAAGAGGTCGGCGCCGACTTGCCCGGCGAGCGTTGCGAGCTGTTCGATCGCCGCCGGCCGGTAGACGTCCGCCGAGACGAGGAGTACTTTCTTCTTCTGCCCGCGCAAGAGGTGCGCGAGCTTCGCGGTGGTGGTCGTCTTGCCCGCGCCCTGCAGGCCGGCCATCAGAATCACCGCCGGGGGCTGCACAGCGAAGTCGAGCGGCACCGCGGCGCCGCCCATCAGCGCGGCGAGTTCGCGGTGGACGACGCCCACGAAGGCCTGCCCCGGCGTCAGCGAGCCGACCACCTCCTCGCCCACGGCCTTGTCGCGGACCTTCGCAACGAAATCCTTGACGACCGGGAGCGCGACGTCGGCTTCGAGCAATGCGAGCCGCACCTCGCGCAGCGCGTCCTGGATGTTGGCGTCGGTGAGACGCGCCTCGCCACGCAGCTGCTTGACGACGCGGGAGAGGCGTTGGGAAAGGTTGTCGAACATCGGAAACCCAAGAAATCGTCGGAAGGTGCCCGTGGAACGGGGTCGACTCCATCGACCTGGCCCGCGATTCATCGGCGGGCGGACGCTGGGGTAAACTCGGCGGGCCGCAATCCGGCGTACGCCAACGCCTAGTCCGATGATTTTACTCCACGTCACCGCCGCGGCCCTCTACGCACTCAGCGCCTGGATGCTCTGGAAGGCGTCGTCGTCGCCCGCAGGCGGCGGCGGAGGTCGCGGCGACGGGCCGGCCGGCCCGGGGACCTGGTTGCTGCCCGCGGCGCTGCTGCTTCACGCGTGGGCGATCGTGCACGACACCGTCGCCGCGAACGGCCTCGATCTGTCGTTCCTCCATGCGATGTCCGTCGTCGGCGCGCTGGTCGCCCTGGTGGCGTGGGCGTCGGGGCTTTTGCGAACGCTGCCGGCCATCGGAACCATCATCCTCCCGGTCTCGGCAGCGGCCGTGCTTCTGCCAGCGTTTTTGCCCCTGCTCTTTCCGTCGGCGTTCGCCAATGTGCACCGCTTCGCCTACGGGACCGAGTCCCTCGCGGCGGCGCACGTGGCGGTCGCCCTCGTCTCGTATGCGTTGTTCCTCGTCGCGGCGGTGCTCGCGTTGGTGGTGATGAGCCTCGAAAAGCGCCTGCGGCATCGCCTGCCCGATCCAACCGCCGCCGCGCTTCCCCCGCTCCTGACGCTCGAGCGTTTCCTGTTCCGGCTGGTCGCCGCCGGATTCGTGCTGCTGACGCTGACGCTCGCGAGCGGCATGCTATTCACCGAGCAGCTGTTCGGCAAGCCGCTGACCTTCACGCACAAGAGCGTGTTCTCGATGCTGGGCTGGGTCACGTTCGGTGCGCTACTGTGGGGCCGCTGGCGCTACGGCTGGCGCGGCCGCATCGCGCTGCGCTGGATCATCGTCGGCACGGTGTTCGT
Organism: Betaproteobacteria bacterium; assembly: GCA_039931775.1. Lineage (GTDB taxonomy): Bacteria > Pseudomonadota > Gammaproteobacteria > Burkholderiales > Casimicrobiaceae > CAIWHR01. The sequence goes on from JBDTRG010000014.1 coordinate 41,585, forward strand.
CTTCCTCGCCTACCTCGGCTACAAGTTCGTGCTCGAGGTCGTGCTCGGGCGCTGATGGACGACATTCCGCTCAGCTCCCTCGGGCTGGCGCTCGCAGTCCTGCTGGCGATATCCGGTTTCTTCTCGATCGCCGAAACCGCGATGATGGCGGTCAACCGCTACCGGCTGAAGCACCGCGCCCAGCGTGGGGACCGCGGCGCCAGGCTTGCGATGACCTTGCTCGGCGAGACCGACACACTGCTCGGCGTCATCCTGCTCGGCAACAACCTGCTCAACGCGGCCGCCGCGACGCTCACCACGATCATCACGGTCCGGCTGTTCGGCGAGGGCCGCCTGGCGCTTGCTGGGGGCACGGTCGCGATTACCTTCGCGATCCTCGTCTTCTCGGAAATCACGCCGAAGGTGGTGGGGGCCGCCCATGCCGACCGCATCGCGCCCGTCGTGAGCTACATCCTGTCGCCGATGCTCAAGGCGGCGACGCCGATCGTCTGGTTCGTCAACCTGTTCGTCCGAGGCCTGCTCAACCTGCTGCGCATACGGCGAGCGAGCGAAACGGGTACGTCGCTGACGCAGGAGGAGCTCCGTTCGCTGGTGCTGGAGGGCCAGTATTTCCGCGGCAAGCACCGCGCGATGCTCGCCAACCTGCTCGATGTCGAGACCGTGTCGGTCGACGACGTGATGACGCCGCGAAACCAGATCCACGCGCTCGATCTCGCGGCGAAGCCGTCGCTCGTCGGGCAGCAGCTCGCCACGTCGTACCACACACGGCTGCCGGCCTACGAGGACGAGCTCGACAACATCGTCGGCTTCATTCACCTGAAGCAGGTCGTCCAGCTGCAGAGAAGTGGCGACGTCGGGCCGGAAGCGCTGCGCTCGATCCTGCGCCCCGCCTATTTCGTCCCGGCGGGAACGCCGCTCCTCGTCCAGCTGCAGCAGTTCCAGACCGACCGCGAGCGGATCGGGCTCGTCGTCGACGAATACGGCGAGCTCAAGGGCCTCGTGACGATCGAGGACATCATCGAGGAGATCATCGGCGATTTCACGACGCAGGCTCCCGACGGGGCCGACGGCTACCGGCGCGACGCCGACGGCAGCCTCGTCGTCGACGGGCTGGCTCCGCTACGCACGCTGAACCGCAAGCTTGGCACGCAGTTTCCCGTCGATGGGCCGAAGACGCTCAACGGACTGATTGTCGACCAACTGGGCGAGATACCCGACGCTGGCACGCACGTCGACGTCGCGGGACAGGCGATGGAAATCCTGCAGACGCAGGACCGTGGCGTAAAAGTCGTCAGATTGCTGGCCCCGGTGGGCCGCACGCCCCTCGCGCCTTTACAAAGCCCGGACGGGCAGGCATCATCGATCGACTAAGTTTCATGCGGTTGGAATAATGTGCTCGCGCGCAGGTTGTAGCCGACACGGCACGGGAATTGCTTGTTCAACGGGATGACTCGTATCCCATCGTCGACGAGCCCAATTCAACGCATCTAGCCCATGGCCACGCACGCCGCATCGACAAGGAACATCAGTGGTCTCGCGCGAGCGCTCGCGCAGCATGGATTGATGACGGAGTACGAGGCCGAGACCCTGCAGACGCAGGCGCAACAGGCCGGGATCAGCTTTGTAGACCACGTTCTCGCCGGAAAGCGGATCTCGTCCAGCCAGCTCGCTGTCTTCGCATCGCGGGCGTTTGGTGTGCCGCTGCTCGATCTGACCGGATTTGACTTCGATCACCTGCAGAAGGACTTGATCGACCTCAAGATTGCCCAGGCGCGGCACGTTTTGCCGCTGCACAAGCGCGGCAACCGGCTCTACGTCGGCACGTCGGATCCGGCCAATCTGCAAGGCCTCGAAGAGATCCGGTTCAAGACGAACCTCGTCGTCGAGCCCGTCGTCGTCGAAAACGACAAGCTTGCCGCAATCATCCACAAGCTCGTCGAGGCCTCCGGCGCCCTGCTCAAGGACACCGGGACCATGGAGGACCTGGAGGTCGACCTCCAGGAAGCGGACAGCCATCCGGGCTCGAGCGACGAGGAAAGCGCCGAGATCGAGGACGCGCCGGTCGTCAGGTACCTGCAGAAGGTCCTGATGGACGCCATCGCGGCCGGCGTCTCGGACGTCCACTTCGAACCTTACGAAAAATTCTACCGGGTTCGTTATCGCCTTGACGGCATCCTGATGGAGATGGGGCAGCCTCCGCTCGTGATCAAGGACAAGCTCGCCTCGCGGATCAAGGTGATCTCCAAGCTCGACATCTCGGAAAAGCGTGTGCCGCAGGACGGGCGCATGAAGATCGTGCTGTCGAAGACCAAGGCAATCGATTTCCGGGTGAGCACGTTGCCGACGCTCTTCGGCGAAAAGATCGTGATGCGTATCCTCGACTCGTCGGGGATCAAGCTCGGCATCGAGGCACTGGGCTACGAGCCGGATCAGCAGGAAGCGATGATGCACGCGATCGGGCGCCCCTACGGAATGATCCTGGTCACCGGCCCCACCGGCAGCGGCAAGACGGTATCGCTGTACACGTGCCTCAACATCCTGAACCAGCCCGGCGTGAACATTTCGACCGCGGAAGACCCCGCGGAAATGCAGCTGGCCGGGGTCAACCAGGTCAACATGAACGAGAAGGCGGGGCTGACGTTTGCCGTTGCACTTCGGGCGTTCCTGCGCCAGGATCCGGACATCATCATGGTCGGCGAAATTCGCGACCTCGAGACTGCGGAAATCGCGATCAAGGCGGCGCAGACGGGCCACTTGGTGATGTCGACGCTGCATACAAACGATGCGCCGAACACGCTTCTGCGCCTGCTCAACATGGGCGTGGCGCCGTTCAATGTCGCCTCGTCGGTGCTGCTCATCACCGCACAGCGGCTGGCACGCCGCCTTTGCACGCACTGCAAGAAGCCGGAAGATATTCCACCCGAGGCGCTCGTCCGCGCCGGTTTCTCCGAGGAAGACCTCGACGGATCGTGGCAGCCGTTCGGCCCGGTCGGCTGCGACCAATGCAAGGGCACCGGTTACAAGGGTCGCGTCGGCATCTACCAGGTGATGCCGATCACCGACGAAATGCGCCAGCTCATCATGCGCAACGGCACCGCGTACGACATCGCAGACCAGGCGAAGAAGGAAGGCGTCCGCGATCTGCGTCACTCCGGGCTCATCAAGGTCAAGCAGGGCATGACGTCGCTCGAGGAAATCGAAGCGGTCACCAACGAATGACGCATCTACGAGGTTAAAACATGGCCACCGCCACCCCCGCACTGCGCAGGGACGTCAAGGAATACATTTTCGTCTGGGAAGGTTTTGACCGGAACAACCGCCAGGTGCGCGGCGAGTCGCGGGCGGCTTCCGAAACGGTCGTCACCACCAACCTGCGCCGGCAGGGCATCCGCGTAACAAGGGTCAAGAAGCAGTCGTTTCGCGGCGGCCGGCGGGTCAACGAGAAGGACGTGACCTTCTTCACGCGCCAGCTCGCCACGATGTTGCGTGCCGGCGTGCCGCTCTTGCAGGCCTTCGACATCGTCGCCCGCGGCCACAGCAACGCGCGCTTCTCGCGGTTGATGATGGACATCAAGGGCCGTATCGAATCCGGCTCGAGCCTGTCGCAGGCGTTTCGCGAACACCCGAGCCAGTTCGACAACCTGTACTGCAACCTGGTGAGTGCCGGCGAGACCTCCGGCATGCTGGACGCGATCCTCGACCGGCTCGCGACGTACAAGGAAAAGATCCTCGCGATCAAGAGCAAGATCAAGGCGGCGCTGTTCTACCCGATCTCTGTCATCGTCGTCGCCTTCGTCGTCGTCTGGGTCATCATGATCTGGGTGATCCCCGCGTTCAAGCAGGTGTTCACGAGTTTCGGCGCGGACCTGCCGGCGCCGACGTTGATGGTGATGGCCATTTCCGATGCCTTCGTCACCTGGTGGTGGCTGGTGGCCATGATCATCGGCGGCTCGATCTTCGCCTACTTCACGCTGCTCCGAAGGTCGGCGGCATTCCGGTTCGCGGTCGACCGCATATCGCTCAAGATTCCGGTGATCGGCAACATCCTCGAGAAGGCGACCATCGCCCGGTGGACGCGCACGCTGGCGACGATGTTCGCGGCCGGCGTGCCTCTCGTCGAGTCGCTCGACGCCGTCGCAGGCGCCGCCGGCAATACCGTCTACGCGGCCGCCACCAAGCGGATCCAGACCGAGGTCAGCACCGGCGCGAGCCTCTCGAACTCGATGGCCAACACCAAGCTCTTCCCGTCGATGGTGCTGCAGATGACCCAGATCGGCGAGGAGTCCGGGTCGCTGGATGGCATGCTGTCGAAGATCGCCGAGTTCTACGAGCGCGAAGTCGACGACGCCGTCGCGGCATTGTCGAGCCTGCTCGAGCCGATCATCATCGTCTTCCTCGGCGTGGTCATCGGCGGCCTCGTCGTTGCGATGTACCTGCCGATCTTCAAGCTCGGTTCGGTCGTCTGACCGGTCACTCCGGGGTCTCCATGGGTCCCGGACCGATCCCGCGGCAGTCGCCACCGCCGCGGCTCGGGTGCGTTGGCCTTCGACAAAACGGCCAGCGCCTGGTGACTCCATGACCGAACCCTTGATCTACACGCTCGTCGCGCTGTTCATCGGCTTGTGCGTCGGCAGCTTTTTGAACGTGGTGATTCACCGCCTGCCGAAGATGATGGAGCGCGGCTGGGCGGCGCAGTGCGCCGAACTGCGCGGGGAGACCCCGGCGCCCGAGCCCGCCTACAACCTCGTCGTTCCGCGCTCGGCCTGCCCGGCGTGCGGCCACCGGATTTCCGCCGTGCAGAACATTCCGGTCCTCTCGTGGCTGGCGCTTGGTGGCAAATGCGCGGCGTGCAAGGCGCCGATTTCGATGCGCTATCCCGTCGTCGAGATCCTCGGCGGCCTCCTTGCGGCCTACGCGGTCTGGCGATTCGGCGCGACACCCAAGGGCTTCGCTTCGTGCGTCCTGCTGTGGACGCTTCTGGCGCTGACGATGATCGACTTCGACACGCAGCTTCTCCCCGACGATCTGACGCTGCCGCTCATGTGGGCCGGGCTCATCGCCAACCTGTGGGGGCTCTTCGTCCCACTGGCAGACGCCGTGATCGGGACCGTGGCCGGCTATCTGTCGCTGTGGTCGATCTACTGGCTGTTCAAGCTCATCCGCGGCAAGGAGGGCATGGGGCACGGCGACTTCAAGCTGCTCGCCGCACTCGGCGCATGGCTCGGCTGGCTGGTGCTGCCGCTGATCGTGCTGCTGGCATCCGTTGTCGGGGCGTTGATCGGGATCACGCTGATCGTGTTGAAGGGGCGCGACAATAACCTGCCGCTCGCCTTCGGCCCCTACCTGGCGATCGCCGGCGCAATCGCACTGTTCTTCGGACCGACGCTCATCAAGCAACTCTACCCGTGACCCTCGTCGTGGGCCTCACCGGAGGCATCGGCACCGGCAAATCCGCGGTCGCGGAGGCCTTTGCCGCGCTCGGCGCCGATGTGACGGATGCCGATCGCCTGGCCCACGCGCTGACCGCCCCCGGGGAGCCTGGACATGCGGCCGTGCTGGCGGCCTTCGGCCCCGATTTCGCGCGCCCGGACGGCACGCTCGACCGGGCCCGAATGCGCGGGCTGGTGTTCGATGACCCGGCGGCGCGTGCCCGGCTCGAGGCGATCCTGCATCCGTTGATTCGCGAAGCCGCACGCGAAGAAGTGGCCGCCTGGACGAGCGCCTACGGCCTCCTGGTGGTTCCGCTGCTCCTGGAGCGGCCGGGCAGCTCGCGCGTCGATCGCGTGCTGGTCGTCGACTGCCCGGAGGACGAGCAGGTCCGGCGCGTCGGTCTGCGTAGCGGACTCGCGGCGGCCGAGGTGCGGGCGATCATGGCCACACAGCTTCCGCGCGCCGAGAGGCTCGCGCGGGCCGACGATGTCCTCGACAACGCCGGACCCCATGAAGCGATCGCGCCTCAGGTGGCACTTCTCGACCGGCGATATCGAGCGCTGGCAATAGCGAACAACGCGGGCGCTGCCACTTCGGGCAGAATGCCGGATTGACGCCGACTCCCGCGCAGTGCTCCCTCAAGTGATCCGCTACGAACACCCGCTGAACGAGCGCATTCGCACGCTGATGCGGCTCGAGGATCTCTATCGCCGCGCGCAGTTCTTCGCGTCGCGGGCCGATGCGCCCGATCATCACGCCGCGCTGTCCGTGCTCTTCGAGATCACGGACGTCGCCGCCCGTGCGGATCTCAAGACCGACCTGCTGCAGGAACTCGAGCGCCAAAAGCAGATCCTGTTGCCGTTGCGAAACAATCCGGCGATCGAATCGCGCGTGCTGGAGCCGCTGCTCGCCGAAATCGACCGCGCGAGCGCCGCGCTGCTCGCGCAGACAGGCAAGGTCGGCGTTCACTTGCGCGACAACGAGTGGTTGATGACCATCAAGCAGCGCACGACGATTCCCGGCGGCGTCTGCGAATTCGACCTTCCGGCCTACCACTATTGGCTCAATGCCGACCCGGGCGCGCGGCAGAACGACCTGCGTGGGTGGATCGCGCCGTTCCTGCCGATCTACGACGGACTCGCGATCGTGCTGCGCCTGTTGCGCGACAACGGCCGGGCGAGCCGCCAGACCGCGCAGGGCGGCGTGTTTCAGCTGATGCTGACGACGACGAAAGTGGCGCAGCTCCTGCGGCTCACCGTGCCGCACGAATTGCCTTGCGTACCGGAGATCAGCGCGAACAAGTACGCGCTCAACATCCGGTTCATCGGCGTGTCCGGAATGGACCGCGGCAACGCCTACGCCCACGACGTGGAATTCGAGCTCGCGTTTTGTAACCTGTAACGCGGCGCGTTCGGGCTTCCGTATGCAATCGGCCGTGCCCCGATTGCGGACACGGCCGAGAAGAAGCTTCGAGCGCGGTATTGGTCGTGGACGGCCTCCTATTGCGCTGCGCGGCGGCGACGCGCCCTCGTCAATCCCAGCATCGCAAGTCCCGCCAACCACAATGACGACGGCTCGGGCACGCTGGACGGGGGGGTGTTCGGCTGCGAAATGCCGGATACCGTGAGCAACTTGACGTAATCATTGCCGGTACCCAACGAGCTGGTGGAAGAATTGGGATCCGAAGCGGTTCCGAAGTTGGTGGAGTTGTAGGCGCCGATCAGCCAATAACTCGATGACACCGGCGTTGCGCCGCCGTTGATCGCAACGCTGTCCGGCGCGACGGCGCAGCTGTTAGGGGAACAAACGTTGGCGTAGTTACCGATCAGCTTCCAACCAAGGCCGGTCAGCAGACTGTAGGTAGTGGATCCATTGGTCAGCGCCAATGTCGGATTGGCCGGTCCGCTGGTCGGCTTATACGCCAGAACGGTAATGTCGGAGTCGGTATCGGACCATCCCAGCTCCACCTGGCTCAACGAAACGGAACTGCTGAACGACAACAGGAAGAATTCGGAATTGCCATTGTTGTCCATCGCATGCTGCGGCGATGTGGTGGTTTCCTGTGCCCCGGGAGCATTTTCAGTCGAGTCATAAGGGGCCGTGCCATTCGCCGCTGCGTTGCTGCCCGCCCTGCTCGTGATTCCTAGATGGGTCCCGTACGCAACGACGTATGCACTGGCCAGCGTGGCCCCCGCGCCCGTATCCGATATCGACGAGTACGTCACCGTCGGCGATCCTGCCGGCACGGGGTTCGCATCACCACAAGTCGACTGAAAACTCGACGTGCAGTTCCCGCTATCCCACTTGATGATCGCTGACGCCGGCAGACTGGCAGCCAGCAGCCAAGGGGCGACAAGAGCTGCAAGTAGTGTTTTGTTCAGTTCCATGGCCGACCTTCCTGAAGGTATCCGCGGGTTGAATCGCTGGTCACACAGCGTTCGCTATACGCCTGGGAATTGCAAAGGGCCCCGACTCATTAGCAAGAATCGAACCTGAAACATATAAGTGTCGTTAATCAATTAGTTACGTCAATTTCTTTGTAGATAACAAGTGATTTTGTAAAAATTGACGACAATGGGCTTTATTTGGCCGTTATCGCGAGCGCAAGCGAGGTTTTTTCGCAGTCCGGAGCCTCGAGCGCACGCTGGCTGATGCGAATTGCCCCGACCGACTAGCCGGGAAGGCAACGGATGTAATATTTTTCGACAGGGCGGAAACCGGAAATTCCGGATCAAGGCCCAAGCTGACGCTGTAATTTGCGTGCATCGTCCATCTGATCGAATGCGACGCCGATCGCGAGAATCTCCTTGAGCAGGATTCGCGCTTCCGCTTCGCGGCCCGCCTGGGCCAGCGCGGCGGCCAGGTGATACCGGATCTCGAGGCTGTTGGGATCCCGCAGGCGAGCATCGCGCAGGACGCCGACCCCCCGATCGAGTTGGCCCTGCTGAACCAGCACCCATCCGACCGTGTCGATGACACCGGGGTCTGCCGGCGCCACTCGAAGCGCGTTTTCGGCATAGTCCAGCGCTGACTTATCACCTTGTCGCAACGCCACCTGGGCCAGGTTGTTCAATACCGCGGCATCGTCGCGGCGACGCTCCAGCAGCCGATCGTAGCTTGTGCGCGCAGCGGCGAGATTTCCCGTGCGCAGGTAGCCATCGGCCAGCGTACGGAGGACGGCACTTTCGCCGGGGTTGTCGCGGAACCAATGTTCGAGGAAGGCCAGTCCCTTGGGCGCGTCGCCCGCCAATAAATGGGCCCGATACAATCGGATCGCGGCGGCGGCGTCCTTGTCCTTCGCCAGCGCTGCCCGATAATGCGGGATCGCCGCATTGACCTGACCTCGTGCGACGACGAGGTCACCCATCAGGCGTTCGCCCGCCCCCTTTGTCGGAAAGCGCTCGTTGATGTTCCGGATGCGCGGCTCAGCCTTCGAATATTCACCGTTGCCGAGTTCCAATTCGGTCAGCAGGACCAGCGCCGGCAGGTAACCCGGTTGCGCCTTGAGGATGCGGTCGAGACTATAGAGCGCACCGTCCCTGTCCCGGGCCGCCAATTGCAGCCGGGCGAGTTCGAGATTCGGTCCGGGGTTGAAGGCGGCCAGGGCGCTTGCGTCCTTCAACGTCAGGCGGGCTGTTCCGGAATCGCCGGCCGCGATCAGCGCGCGGCTGCGGGCAAACAGCACCGACAGATCCTTTGGCGCGATGGTAAGCGTCTGTCTTGAAACCGTCAGCGCACGTCCGACATCGCGTTGCCGCAGGAACACGTCGGTAAGGCGGGCGCCGGCGTGCGCGGCTTGACGTGGCACGGTCATCGCCTTTTCCAGCCAGCGCACGGTCTCGGCCCCATTGCCCGCCTGTTCCTCCAGCAAGGCGAACTCGAACATCGCTTCGCCATTTCGAGGGTCACCTTTCAGCAATTCGTTCAGGCGCTCGCGGGCGACGTCCGGTTTGCCTTCCGCGAGATCGAGTCGGGCGAGATTGAGCCGGGCAGCGTGAAAGCGTGAGTTGAGGGACAGGACCCTTTCATACGCGGCCCGAGCTCCGCCGCGGTCGCCCGCCGCTGCGTGCACGACCCCCTGCATGTTGACGACGGCCACGTTGTCCGGTTCGCGCCTGACCACCGCATCGATGACTTCGATCGCCTTCTTGGGCTGATCGTGCTTGAGGTAAAGGCCGGCCAATGCGACGCCTGCGCGGGCTTGCCCGGGGTCCTTCGAAAATGCCTGTTGCAATTGCGCAAGGCCGAGCTCGCCTTGTCCGAGTCCAAGAAGGCTGACGCCATAGTCCGCACGAACATCGGCTGCACCGCCGGATATCGTGACGGCCTGCTCCAGGACCCCGGCTGCGAGCGTGTACCGTCGATCCAACATGTAGGCGGCGGCGAGCAGCGACAGAATTTGCGGGTCGTTTGGCGCGGCCTTCCGCACCGATTCCAGCATCGCGATAGCACGGGTCGTATCGCCGGCGTCGATATACAGGCTCGCCACCACCTTGGTCGCACCCGGGTGCCCCGGATTCTGCGCCAGGAAAAGTACGAGATACTCCTTGGCCTTCTCGTGATTTCCCAGCCCGAAGTGCGACAAACCGCCGACCAGCAGCAATTGCGGGTATTGGGCGACCAGACCTTTCGGCGCGCCGTCGACGAGCGTGACCACGTCCACAAGGGCGGTGCGAACCGCTTCCGCGTCATTGTTGCGCCCGGCGATGACCGCGCGCAGATAGGCGGCACGAGGCTCACGGGGCGAAATGCTTTGCAGTTCATCGATGCCACGTTGGGCTTCCTGCAGCCGTCCGAGGTCGATCAGGAGTCCGACCTGCGCAACGCGCGCGTCTACATCGCTCAAATTGAGCGCGATGGCCTTCTCGTACCCCGTCAACGCGCCCCGGACGTCGCCTTTGAGGTGCGCCAAGGACGCCCGCAGATTCCACCCGGACCCTGCATCGGGCGCGATCTTGAGCGCCTCCTCGACCAGCGCCGACGCGCGGCTTGTATCCCCCTGCTGCAACAGGAGCTTCGCCTGCGCCAGACGGACGGAGGCGGAATTCGGATCGAGGACGCGGGCTTCTTCATAGGTCCGTTGCGCCGCCGTCAGGTTGCCCTTCATTACCTGCGCGTTGCCCCGCGCGATCAGGACGTCGACTTGCAGCGGTCGCGGAAGCCCCGCCGGCGAGACGCGATCGAGCAGCGCGTCGAACTTGCCCTGCGCGGCCAGCGCCTGGCTCAGCGGCACGATCACTTCGGCACGGTTTACACCAAGTTTCAATGCCTGGTCGAACGAAACTTCGGCGGCCCCTGGATCGCCGGTCCTGAGCAAGGCCTTGCCAAGCAGGACGTGCGCCGCAAGCATGTTCGGATCCGATTTCAGGGCATTCTTGAGCTGAATGACGGCCGCGGGGAACTCGTTGCGCTCGAAACGAACGAGCGCATCTTCGTAGTACCGCGAACCCTCGGCGTCGACGGCGGACGAAGGCGTCGACACGCCGATCGAGAACCCGAACACCACCAACACAACGGCGAGCCCGCGTTGCAACCCGTGGCGGTAATATGGGCGCCGAGCGTCGGCCGCCCCCCTCTGTATCCAGACCATACCAACGGGGATGCACAATCCGTGCCAAAAATCAGCGTTGTAGCCTGTCCCTGTTGTGGTAAGCCGGTCGAATGGACGTCCGCATCCCGCTGGCGGCCGTTTTGCTCCGAGCGCTGCAAGATGATCGATCTCGGCGCATGGGCTAGCGAGGCGTATCGCGTGCCGGATGCAATGCCGACGGATGTCGAGGGTCCCGAGACCGCGGCGGGCGAAGACCCTCGCGATCGCGGAATGTCGTCGTAGCAGCCAGGGGGTCAGGCCCAGGCCGCGCGACGCAGCGCGACCCCCTGTGCGCCATGCGCAATCGCGAGGTCGAGATCGCCGCGCGTGAGACCGCCCAACGCGTAGGTGGGCAACGGCGTTTCCGCGACGATCGCCGCGAATCCGTCCCACCCTAACGACGGCATGCCCGGATGCGATGGTGTCGGCAATACCGGCCCGAGCACCGCGAAGTCGAGCCCGAGCGCACCCGCCCGTTCGATTTCCGCGCGCGTGTGGCACGACGCGGCGCAAAGCATGTCACGAGGTCCGGGCCGTTCGTCGGCCATCGCGAGCGCGGCGGAGGTCCAATGCACACCCGCGCAGCCCCAGGCGCCTGCCTCGCGCGCGTCGCCGTTCAACAGCACCTTTGCGTTGCGCGGCTGCGCGAGTGCGATCAGCGCTTCGGCGAGGGGGCGCCGGCGCCCGGCGGACCACGACTTTTCCCGCAATTGGACCATCGTGAGACCCGCGGCAAACGCGGCATCGGCGCGAGCGAGGAATGCCGCTTCGCCCATTTCCTCGGCCATGCTGATCCCGTACACCGGCGGCAGCAGCAGCGCGCGCATCACCGCGGTGTTCGCCGGCAGGAGCGGCAGGACGTCGACGCGTCCGGGAACCTGCCACGCGAACGCCTGGCCGTCGTGGCCGACAGGCTCGCCGTCCCATGCCTGAACTCGGAAAAAGTGCAGCTCGACATGCGCATGCGGATATCGGTACCGCTGCACGAACCAGGACGCGGCACGGCGGACCGCGAGACCCAGCTCCTCGGCCAGTTCGCGAGCCAGCGCCTGGCGCGGCGTTTCGCCAGGTTCGAGCTTGCCGCCCGGGAACTCCCAGTAGCCGGCATACGCCTTTCCGGGCGGACGCTGCGCGAGCAGCACCCGGCCGTCCGCCGCTTTGATGACCGCTGCGGCGACCCGAACGAGGGCGTCGCTCACGGGCCTCCGTTCATCAGGCCGTCGCCCTCCGTGCTCACGTGCCCGATTTTCTGCGCAGCGCGGCGGCGCCCGCGTAACCCTTCGCGAACTGCCAGGCGACGCGTCCGCTGCGCGAGCCGCGCTGCAGCGCGAACTGCAGCGCCTGGCGATTGCGTGCCTCGCTGTCGCGCGCGGACTTCGGCGGAGCGACGCCGAACGTCGCCAGCCACGAGGCTGCAGCGGCGAGATAGTCGTCCTGGCTGAATGGGTAAAACGAAATCCACAGTCCGAACCGTTCGGAAAGCGAAATCTTCTCCTCGACCGACTCGCCAGGGTGCACTTCGCCGTCGATGTGCTTCGTCTCGAGGTTCTCGCTGAAATATTCGGGGATGAGATGCCGTCGATTCGACGTCGCGTAGATCAGCATGTTCGCCGACGCCGCCGCAATCGTGCCGTCGAGCATCACCTTCAACGCGTTGTACCCGGGCTCGCCCGCATCGAACGTGAGGTCGTCGCAGAACACGACGAACCGCTCGCGCCGGGCCGCGACCTCCGCGGCGATGTCGGGCAGGTCCACGAGGTCGGATTTGTCGACCTCGATCAGGCGCAGGCCTTTCGCCGCGTACTTGACGAGCATCGCCTTGATGAGGGACGACTTGCCGGTGCCGCGGGAGCCGGTCAGGAGCACGTTGTTCGCCGGCAATCCGGCGACGAACTGCCGCGTGTTGGCATCGATCG
>JBDTRG010000015.1:0-3619 GCA_039931775.1 Betaproteobacteria bacterium
CCGCCCGGCCTCGGCCACGCGTTCTACGGCTCCGACGGCGCGTCGGCGACCGAAATCGCGCTGAAGATGGCGTTTCACTATTGGAAGAACCACGGTCGCCCGGAAAAGACCGGATTCGTCTCCCTCGCGGGCAGCTACCACGGCGAGACGCTCGGCGCGCTCGCGGTCACCGACGTGGCCATGTTTCGCGACACGTACGCTGCGCTGCTGATGCGCAATGCAATCGTGCCCTCGCCGGATATCCGCGGCGCGTCGCCCGGGGAATCGCCGCGCGAGGTCGCCGTGCGCGCCGCGCGCGCGCTCGAAGCGCATCTCGCCCTCCACCATGGCGCGACCGCCGCCTTCATCGTCGAGCCGCTCGTCCAGGGCGCATCGGGAATGGCGATGTATGACGCGCACTACCTCGTCGCGGCCCGCGAATTGTGCTCGCGCTACGGCGTGCTGATGATCGCCGACGAGATCATGACCGGATTCGGCAGGACCGGAACGCTGTTCGCCTGCGAACAGGCCTCGATCGTGCCGGATTTGCTGTGCCTGTCGAAGGGAATCACCGGCGGCTACCTGCCGCTGTCCTGCGTGCTCGCGACCGACGCGGTCTACGCCGCGTTCTACGCTGACGACGCGGCGCGCGGCTTTCTGCACTCGCACTCGTACACGGGCAACGCACTCGCCTGCCGCGCGGCCCTTGCCGTGCTCGACATCTTTCGCGACGACGGCGTGATCGAGGCGAATCGCGCCAAAGCCGAACGGTGGACGGCCCTCGCGGCGCCGATCAAAGCGCACCCCCGCGTCGTCGACTTTCGAAAGTGCGGAATGATCTGGGCTTTCGAAATCGCCACTGGCCGCGCGGATTTCGCGCGCCACTTTTTTGCGCAGGCGTTGAATCACGAGTTGCTGCTGCGGCCGATCGGGCGCACCGTATACTTCATGCCGCCCTATGTCGTCACCGACGACGAGTTCGAGCTCCTCGCGAACCGCACCGCCGAAGTCATCGATGCGCTCTGACGCCCTGCGTCGAACTCGCACCCTCCTCGCGCGCCTGCAAACCGCGGCGGCACTGTCGGTCGCATTCCTCGCAGGCACGACCCACGCGGCGTTGCCGCATCTGGTCGAGCAGGCGTTCGCCGCGGCCAGGATTCCGCTCGGCACCGTCGGCGTGGTCGTGCAGGAGGTGTCGGGCCGCAATCCGCTTTTCGCGCAGAACATCGATAGGGCCTTCAACCCCGCCTCGGTGATGAAGCTCGTCACGACGTTCGCGGCGCTGGAGCTCCTTGGTCCCGAGTATCGATGGAAGACCGAGGCGTACCTCGGCGCTCCACTCGAAGGCGGCGTGTTGCGCGGCGACCTGATCCTCAAAGGCACCGGTGACCCGAAGATCACGATCGAGCAATGGCAGGCGTTCATGGGCCGGCTGCGCGCGAAGGGCCTCGACGCCGTCGAGGGCGACCTCGTGCTCGACCGTTCGTTTTTCGCGCCGATGCCGCACGACGCTGCGGCGTTCGACGGCGAACCGCTCAAGCCCTACAACGTAGGTCCCGACGCTTTGCTCATCAATTTCAAGTCGGTGCGATTCGGATTCACACCGCCGACGGCGAGGGACGCACCCATTGTCCTGATGGAACCCGCGTTCTCGGCGATTGCGATCAACGCCACACCCAAGGCGTCCAGCGGCGACTGCGGCGACTGGCGCGCCGGACTCGCCGCGGCTTTCGTCGACCGCGGCACGCGCGCGGAAGCCGCATTTCCGGGTCGCTATCCGGCATCGTGCGGCGTGCGCGAATGGTGGGTGTCGCTGCTCGACCACCCGGCGTACGTCCATGCGATGTTCGATACGTACTTTCGCGCGGCGGGCGGTCGATTCGCCGGTGGCTGGAAGAGCGGTAGCGCGCCCCGGGACGCCGAGCCGTTCGCAACGCTCGAATCGCCGCCGCTCTGGGACGTCGTCAGGGACGTCAACAAGCTGTCCAACAACGTGATGGCGCGACAGGTGTTCCTGACGCTCGCCACCGTCAACGCACCCCCGCCCGCGACGTACGAGCGCGCGACCGAAACCGTGCAACGATGGATGGGCAAGCGCGGCCTCAAGATGCCGGAGCTCGTGCTCGACAACGGCTCCGGCCTCTCCCGCCGCGAGCGGATCAGCGCCGGCAGCCTGGCGCGGCTCCTCCTCGCGGCCGACAAGAGTGCCGTTCGCGAGGAGTTTGCGAGTTCGCTCGCTGTCGCAGCCATGGACGGCACGGTGCAGCGCCGGTTCCAGAACGGCACCGTCGCCGGCCAGGCGTTGCTCAAGACCGGGACGCTCGACGGCGTGCGCGCGATCGCCGGCTACGTGATCGACAGGGAAGGCCGCCGTTACGTCGTCGTCGCGGTCGTCAACGACGCGAGCGCGTCACGGGCGCAGAGTGCTCTCGACTACCTGGTCCAGTGGGTGTATCGCGACGCCGGGGACTGGGCACCGGCGCGACACTGACCGGGGGCCGGTCACATCCCGGGTACCGGCTTGTTGTCCTTGAACAGCAGGTAGCCTCGGATCACCCGGTAGAGAATCCACAGCGAGACGACGAGCCAGAGCGGGATCGCGATGACGATCCCGATGAGCGTGAACACCAGGATCCAGCCGATCGTGCTCCAGAGCAGAGAAAACCAGAAGGTGCGGATCATCCACGTGCAATGGGACGCGACCCAGCTGCCTCGCGCGTCGTCGCGCTTGATGTAGCAGATGACGACGGCTGCGATGCCCAGCAAGCCGAACAGCGGCGCGATGAACGAGATCCCCGAGGAGATCAGACCCGCGGCGCCGGCGGCGCCCATCAGCGCGTACGAGAGCAGCACGCCGGAAACGGGCGCCGTTGCAGTGGTCGTGCCCGGGTCAGACGCATTCGGTGCGGGAAATTCGGCCATCGTGTCACCTCGGGAAGCAAGTATCGCCGGGAAATTCCGGCTTGCGCACCCGCATGATGGCGCCGCCGGCAGCTGGTTTCAATCGTCGAGGCGACAGAATGCGCCTGCGAGGGGCCACGCGGGCCGAATGCCCGATCAGTAGCGGCGGCCGTCCTTGTGGGCGGCGTACGTGCCGTTCTCGTCCTCGACCCACATCAGGTCGTCGTCGGGATAGAACGCGCTGTCGCCCTCGGTCCGATTGCCGATCTCGAGGTAGGTCGCCGGCCCCTTACTCCGATTGACGAAGTGGTGAGCGTCCTTCTTGCCGGCGGGATAGCCCGCCGCCACCCCGGCTCCCAGAACCTGCTCGCCGTCGTTGGTGACGAGAACGACCTCGCCGGACAGCACGTAGACGAATTCGTCGTCGAGCGTGTGCCAATGGCGCAGCGCCGATCGTCCGCCGGGGCCGAGGGTGACCAGATTGACGCCGATTTTGGTGAGGCCGCATGCATCGCCCAAGCGGCGCTTGGCACGATCGCCCATCCGCGAGCGATACGGTTCCGGATAACCCGATCCGCGCTGCTCGGGGAGGGCGGCCGGGACGATGACGGGAAGTTTGGGCATAGGTAGTCCGAAGGTCGGGATTCGCAGCCGGAATTATGCACCGGGCCGGCTCCGGGCCGCCCCAAAGCGCTCGCCCCCTGAGGGGAGAGGCGCGCAGCGACTTTCGGGGGGATCA
>JBDTRG010000016.1:0-22237 GCA_039931775.1 Betaproteobacteria bacterium
CGCATGTTTCCCGTGTGGCCGAGCGAGTAGCGGCCCGGTTGCGGCCACACGGTAAGCCCGTGGGGTTCCTTGCCGACGGGGATGGTCCGCACCGCGCCCGTTGCCGTGTCGAACACGTAGACGACGTTGTCGTAGCGGCCTGATAGCCACAGCAGTTTCCCGTCCGCGCTGACGTTGCCCATGTCCGGGCTGCCGCCGCCGGGAATCGGCCAGTTCGCCTCGACCTTCTGGGTCGCGAAATCGATCACCGAGACGCTGCCTTTGCCCTTCGCCGGGCCGTGGATCCGATTCGAGCCGCGGTTGGCGACGTAGAGCTTCCTGCCGTCGCGGCTCGGATACAGGCCGTGCGTACCCTTGCCGGTCTCCACGAACCCGACCTGTTTGAACGCTTCGAAATCTACGACGTGGACGCCGTCGGCCATCATGTCGGCAACGTAGAAAAGCTTGCCGTCCGGCGACGAGCGGATGTCCTGAGGCATCCCTTTCCACGTCGTGCAGATGACCTCGTCCCGGCCGTCGGGACCCTTGACGATCTTCGTGGGACGGCCCGGCTGGATCACCTGGACGTAGCCCAGCACCTTGCGGCTGACGAGATCGATCTTGGCGACCGTGCCCGAGAACTCGCACGTGAAGATCGCGAACCGGCCGTCGATCGAAAAGTCGGCGTGATTGATGCCGGCGCAGCCCGGGACCTCGATCGAATACTGGAGTTGCATCGTCGCCGGATCGCGGAAGTCGAGGCGCTTCTTCGCCTCGGCGACGATGATCGCGGACTTGCCGTCCGGCGAAAAGTACATGTTGTACGGGTCGTCGACCGCAATCGGGCGGCCGGGCTTGCCCGTCCTGGGGTCGACGGGGGTGACGCTGCCGTCGGTGCGGCCTTCGGCGTTGTTCGCGACCCACAGCGTGCGCATGTCCCACGACGGGACGACGTGCTGCGGATTGATCCCGACCTTGAATCGGTCGATCACCTTGAACGTCGCGGGATCGATCACGTAGACGTCATTCGACTGGAGATTCGGCACGTAGACGCGCGGCAGGTCTTGCGCGACGGCGGGATTGATCTTGCCGGAGGTCGTCTCGCTGTAGAGATTCGTCGCGTCGACGACGGGCGCCATGCCGGGGACGGTGGTGACGGTCCGCACGCCGGCGGAGCCAGGCGTAGCGGCGGGGGCCTGCGCCAGGCCCGCGGCGCCCGGCACCAGGCAAAGGGCGCACGCCAACGCGCGCGACAGCATGCTGAAAATCATTCGCAATCCTCGAATTTTGGAGAGGGCGCGATGATACGCGACGCCTGGCCCCCCCGCGTCATGGCCGGACCACGGCGCGGCGGATCGCCACCACGGTGGCCGCGACGATCGCGTCGACGCCGATCTGTCCCAGCTCCGCGGAGGAACGCCGCGGATCGCCGTAGACGCCTTCGGCGCGACCCGCCGCACCGGCTGCCGGCAGCCGGTCGATGCGCACGAGCCGCGGATCGATCGCCATCGCGAGCGACGTGTCGGCGAGCCCGGCGTGCGTGCCGATCTCGTCGTCCCGGTACCCCTGGCGCTTGAGCGCCTGGACATACGTTGTCGTGGCCGTCCGGTAGTATTCCTCGACCGCATGCACGCGGACTTTCGTTCCGGCCCACTCGCGATCGAGGCGGTCGGCGACCGCCTTCAGGTTCCTGCGGTAGTCACCGTGGTCGCCGAGCAGCACGATGTCGCGGAAGCCGTGGAGCTTGAAGCTGCGGGCCGCGTATTCGACAACCTTCTCGAATGTGGCGTCCGGCATCGTGATGGTGCCCGGAAATCGCATGTGCGAGGTCGGCGGGTCGACCCCGCCTTCGGGGGCATAGGCGAGCGTCGGGGCGACCAGCGCATTGCCCAGCGCGAGAGCGATTTTTTCGGACAGGGCCCGCGCTCGCGCATTGTGCTTGCCGAGCGCCATATGCGGCCCGTTCTGCTCGGTGCCGCCGACCGGGATGATGACGGTCGTCTTTCCCGAGGCGATCTGGTCGCGAAGCTCAGTCCACGTCAGATCCTCGACGAAGACCGAAGGCGGCGGGGCGGCCAGCGCGCCACCTGCCGCCAGCAAGAGCAGGCACGTGAGACGCCAAGGCGCAATGAACGGCATGTGCCCGCATTATGACGGAAGACGCGCCGCTCGCCGTCGGCCCGCGCTCAACGTCGCGGGTCGGCGCCGTTGCGGCGACCTCCCTCCAGTTCCTTGCGGAGCTTGATGGGCGTTCGCGCCTTGCGCAGGCGCAGGTTCAGCATTTCCACGCCGATCGCGAACGCCATCGAGAAGTAAATGTAGCCCTTCGGAATGTGCACTTCGAAGCCTTCGCCAACCAGCGCCACTCCCACCAGGATCAGGAACGACAGCGCCAGCATCTTGATCGTCGGATGGGCGTCGACGAATTCGCCGATCGGCTTGGCGGCGAACATCATGATGCCGACGGCGATCACGATGGCGAGCACCATCACCGGCACGTCGCTCACCATGCCGACGGCCGTGATCACCGAGTCGAGTGAAAACACGATGTCGATGATGGCGATCTGCGCCAGCGTCGCATAGAAGGCGGGGGCCTGCGCGCCGGCTTGGCCACTTTCGTGCTCGCCTTCCAGCGAGTTGTGGATCTCCATCACTGACTTCGCGAGCAGGAACAGGCCCCCGCCGATCAGGATGAGGTCGCGCCCGGAAATCGCGTTGCCGATGATCGAAAACAGCGGATCGGTGAGCCGCATCATCCACGCGAGCGACAGCAGCAGGCCGATGCGCATCACCATCGCGAGCCCGAGGCCGATGACGCGCGCCCGCTGGCGCTCGGCGGGTGGCAGCCGCCCGACGAGGATCGAAATGAAGATGATGTTGTCCACGCCCAGCACAATTTCGAGGGCAGTCAGGCTCAAGAGCGCGATCCATGCCTCGGGAGACGTTATCCATTCCATCGCAGGTCCTGTCGTTCGGGGGTCGGGTGGGCGGAAAGCCGTCGCATCGATGCGGCGCCGCTCATTTTTTCACGATTTCGCGCTGGAGCTTCGCCAATCCGTGTTCCGGGGTGTCGGCAAACATCCGCAACCGCGGCTGATGTGGCGGTTCCCGCGCGAGCAGCACGTCGTAATATCCGCGAACGCGGTCGACGAAGGCGACGGGCATCCCGCCTCGCGCATACCCCAGCTTGGCCTTGTCGTAGTACTCGGGAAGCGCCAGCAGCGGCAGCACCTGCTTCACGTCGGTCCACAGGTCCGGGTTGAGCTTTTGTCGCTGCGCGAGGATGCGGGCGTCCTCCAGATGGCCGAGCCCGATGTTGAACGCGGCGAGCGCGAGCCACGTCCGTTCGGGCTCGGGGATGCGCGCCGGCAGCTTGTCCTTGAGGTCGCGCAGGTAGCGGGCACCGCCCAGCACGTTTTGCGCCGGATCGAGCAGATTGGAGATGCCGAGGCGCTTCGCCGTGTCCTCGGTGATCTGCATGAAGCCGCGCACGCCGGTTTCGCTGGTCGCGCCCGGGTCCCATTGCGACTCCTGGTAGGCGATCGCAGCGAGGAGCCGCCATTCGATGCCGGTGCGCTCCTGCGCGTCGTGGAACAAGGTGCGGTATTGCGGCAGCAGCGTGCGGACGCGCTCCTGCAGCACGCTGGCGTCGATGCGCTGGATTTGCCGAATGTCCGGGATGTAACGCTCGATCAGCTGATTGATCGTTCCGTCGCGCGTCAGCCGCGCGATGAAGGCGTCCAGCTCCTGCCGCAGGTTTCCGTTGCCGGGGGCGACGGCCCAGGCGATCTCGCGTTTCGCACCCACCGGAAACGCGACTTCGAAGTCGAGGTAGATGTTGCGCGCAACGGCGGCGGCGATCGACCCGATGATCGCGTAGCCGAGCGTTCCGTCCGATACCTGGGAAATGAGGCCGGCCGTGGGTAGCGACAAACGCTCCCAGGCGATCTTCGGATGGGCCGCGCGGGCGGCGGCGATCTCGGGCTCGAACCCCGCATCGTCGTCGACGTAGGCGACCGACTGGCCTTCGACGTCGCCCCAGGTCGATGGCTTGTATCCGTCACGGTTATAGATCAGCACCGGCTCTACCGTCGCGTAGCCCGATGTCCATGACATGTCGGCCGGGACCGATTCCGCACGCGTGCCGGGCGTCGATGCTTTCGCGCTCACGGGTCCTTCCGCGGACATGCGCGGTGGCCGGTACAGGCCGCCGGCTCCGATGTGCGCTTCTCCCTTGGCAACGGCGGCGATCACCGCGGCGGCCGAATCCGCGAGAATGAAACGCAGCGGCAGGTGCTTTTCGGTGGCGAATTTCCTTGCGAGCTCGACATCCAGTCCGGCGAGCGCGCCGTCGGGGCCGGGAAAGTAGACGACGGGACCGGGACGGATGAGGAACACCAATTCGCCCGCCACCTCGGGCGGCGGCAGCAGCGGGCGCGCGCGTTGCGCGACGAACAGCGCGAGGCCCGCCGCGATGGCGAGGCCCGCGGCGAGCACGAGTGCCCGGCGCAGCGGACGCCCCGGTGAGGCGTCAGGGGAGGGTGGCGATGCAGACGGGTCGACGATGACGCCGATTATAGCGAGCGGACGCGTGCCCCCGAAGCGTCGCGGGTTGGGCGCCGCGTCGCTTGCCGCAACCCTTGCGATGGCCGATAATCGGTGTTCTGCGCCGACTGCGCATCCGATCAACGGCGGGTCGCCCCGCATTGCAGCGTCGTGAACCTGGTCAGGTCC
This sequence comes from Betaproteobacteria bacterium, assembly GCA_039931775.1. Taxonomy (GTDB): domain Bacteria; phylum Pseudomonadota; class Gammaproteobacteria; order Burkholderiales; family Casimicrobiaceae; genus CAIWHR01. The sequence continues at coordinate 4,714 of JBDTRG010000016.1, forward strand.
GGAAGGAAGCAGCCACAGCGATCAACTGCAAGTGCCGGGGGAACGGCTCGCCACCCAATTCGCTCGCCAAACTCCGCACGATGAGTTATCAGGTTCTCGCGCGCAAGTGGCGACCGAAGACGTTCTCCGAGCTCGTCGGGCAGGAGCACGTGGTGACCGCGCTCACCAACGCGCTGACGAGCGGGCGTCTGCACCACGCCTACCTGCTCACGGGCACGCGCGGTGTCGGCAAGACGACCATCGCCAGGCTGCTCGCCAAGAGCCTCAACTGCCTCACCTACGGCGTCACGGCGACGCCCTGCGGCACCTGTGCCGCGTGCACCGACATCGACGCCGGCCGCTTTGTCGATCTGCTCGAGCTCGACGCCGCGTCGAACACGGGCATCGACAACATGCGCGAGATCCTCGACAACGCGCGCTACGCGCCGACGGTCGGGCGCTTCAAGGTCTACCTGATCGACGAAGTGCACATGCTGTCGAAGGCCGCGTTCAATTCGATGCTGAAAACCCTGGAGGAACCTCCGGAGCACGTGAAGTTCGTGCTCGCGACGACCGATCCTCAGAAGATACCGGTCACCGTGCTGTCGCGATGCCTGCAGTTCAACCTGAAACAGTTGCCGCCGGCGCTGATCGCCGAGCGGCTGTCGTCGATCCTCACGGCGGAAGCCATCGCCTCCGACGCGCCGGCGCGGGCGCTGATCGCTCGTGCCGCACATGGGTCGATGCGCGACGCGCTGTCGCTGCTCGACCAGGCGATCGCGTACGGAAACGGCGAGGTCAGGGAGGGCGTCGTGCGCACGATGCTGGGCGCCGTCGACACCGAGTACGTCTACCGGATCGTCGATGCGCTCGCCGCGCGGAACGGGCCGGGGCTGCTGGCGGAAGTCGATGCGATGGCAGCACGCAGCATCGCGTTTACATCTGCGCTGGAGGAGCTCGCGTCGCTCTACCACAGGATTGCAGTTGCACAGTCGGTGCCAAGTGCAGCGGCGACCATGGACGACGGCGATCGCGTAACGGCGCTCGCGCAGCGGCTTGCGCCGGAATCCGTCCAGCTCGCCTACCAGATCTGCGTGCAGGGCCGCGCGGACCTGCCGCTTGCGCCGGAAGAGGCGACCGGCTTTTCGATGACGCTGCTCCGGCTGCTCGCGTTCGAACCGGCGGGCCACGCGGAGAATCGCGGCAACCCGGGGCGCGCAAACGCCGCAGGCGATACCGGCACGCCAGCGCGCCGCCCCGCGTCGCCGGCCGCGTCCGCTGCGCCGATCCGTGCGGCGGCCGTTCCCAAAGAGGGCGCCGCAGCCGAAGCCGCGCTAATCGCACCGCCGGCAAGCCAGGGTGCGCCGGCATCCGACGGGCCGGGCGCAGAAGCACCAAAGCCGCGCGCCATGCCTGCCGATTCCACGGCGTGGCCGGCGTTCGTCGCGGAGCTGCGCCTGGCGCCCATGGCCGCGCAGCTCGCTGCGCAAACCGAACTCAAATCGATCGAGGGCAATGTCGTCACGCTCGCGCTGCCGGCGGCGTACAAGCACCTGGCAGACCGGGCTTATGCGGACAAGCTCAAGGCGGCGCTCGACCAGTCGACCGGACGCAAATGGATGCTCGCCTTCGAAGTGGGATCGAGCGCAGACGCCTCGCTCGCCTCGCAGAAGCATCGCGAGGTGGCGGAGGCGAAGGCGAAGAACGAGGCGGCTTTCAAGAGCGAACCGTTCGTGCAGGACGCATTGGCGCGCTTCGACGCGAAGATCCGGCCGGATTCGATCAAGCCGGTGAATTGATCCCGTGCGTCGCGATGCGAGGCGCACGATCGAAAGGAAACCCGAACCATGATGAAGAACCAGCTCGCCGGCCTCATGAAACAGGCTCAGCAGATGCAGGAGAACATGAAAAAGGCGCAGGACGAGCTCGCGCTGACCGAGGTGGAAGGCCAGTCGGGCGCCGGCCTCGTCAAGGTCGTCATGACCTGCCGCCACGACGTCAAACGCGTCACGATCGACCCGACGCTCTTGTCCGAAGACAAGGACATGCTTGAGGACCTGGTCGCCGCCGCGATCAACGACGCCGTGCGGCGCGTCGAGGCGACGACGCAGGAAAAGATGTCCGGCCTGACGATGGGCATGCCGATGCCTCCCGGCTTCAAGCTGCCTTTCTAGTGCTCGTCCGAAGCTTTCGATCCGGTGTGAACCGAACCTGATGCCGATGGGCGCCCGTACCCCGCCCGTCGCCGAGTCGCTTTCCGGCATGGACGAGCTTGCGCGCGCGCTGCGCTCGCTGCCCGGCATCGGACCCAAGGCCGCGCAGCGGATGGCGCTGCACCTCCTGCAGCACGACCGCGACGGCGCGGTGCGCCTCGCAAATGCGCTGATGCATGCGGCCGAGACGGTCCGCCATTGCGAGCGCTGCAACACGTTCACCGAGGACCAAGTCTGCGGTCTCTGCCGCTCGGGCAAGCGCGACGCCACGCTGCTGTGCGTCGTCGAAACCCCCGCCGACCTGATGATGGTCGAGCAGACGCAGGCGTACTCGGGCCTCTACTACGTGCTGATGGGCAGGCTGTCGCCGCTCGACGGCATCGGCCCCCGGGAGATCCGTCTCGAGCGCCTGATCAAGCGCGCAACCGACGGCGTCGTCAGGGAAGCGGTGCTCGCGACCAATTTCACCAACGAAGGCGAGGCCACCGCGCACTACATCGGCGAGCTCTTGTCCGCGCGGGGATTGAAGGTCAGCCGCCTCGCGCGCGGTGTGCCGGTTGGCGGCGAGCTCGAGTACGTGGACAGCGGGACGCTCGCCCAGGCGCTGCGGGAACGGCGACCGATGGGGGCCTGATCGACGGCCCGACCTCACGGTGGGGGGCTATCGACGGCGCACTGATCCGCGCGCATAATGGATTCGGCTGGCACGGCAACGCAAGATGGATCCGGCTGGCGGGGCGACCAGAGGCGGAGCGAATCCGCCCCCGCCCGAAGCTGCGTCCTGGTGAAGCGGCATCGTCGCTTGGTCATGGCGCCGGTAAAACGCTACTACGGAGGACTCATGAAAACGGATGCAGCAGTGCCGGCACAACCCGCCGCGATGCAGGGCGCGCCCTCGCGCCGTAAGTTCCTGAAGGCTGCGTCGGGCGCGGCGGCCGGGGCAGCGACGCTCGGCTTCCCGATGATTTCCGTCGCGCAGTCGCCTATCGTCATCAAGATGCAGGGCGCGTGGAGCTCTACCGATATCTTCAACGAGTTCGCGATGGAATTCGTCACCCGCGTCAACGAGATGTCGGGTGGGCGGTTGAAGGTCGACTATCTCGTCGCCGGGGCGGTGGTCAAGGCGTTCGAGGTGACAGATGCGGTGAGCAAGGGGGTGATCGACGCGGGACACACGGTGCCCGTCTACTGGTACGGAAAATCCAAGGTCGCGTCGCTGTTCGGCTCCGGCCCGATCAACGGCTGCGATTCGTTCCAGACGCTCGCGTGGATCTACCGTGGAGGCGGTCTAGAACTTTACAACGAGCTGCTGGCCAAGATCGGCCTCAACTATGTCGGCTTCTTCGCGATGCCGATGCCCACCCAGCCGCTGGGGTGGTTCAAGAAGCCGATCACCGACGCGAGCCAGTTGAAGGGCCTCAAGTACCGGACCGTCGGCCTGGCCGCGGATCTGTTCCAGGAGATGGGTTCGAAGGTCACGCAGCTCCCGGGTGGCGAAATCGTTCCCGCGCTCGAGCGCGGGGTGATCGATGCGTTCGAATTCAACAACCCGACGTCGGACCTGCGCTTCGGCTCGGCCGACGTGATCAAGAACTACGAGCTCGGCTCGTTCCACCAGGCGATGGAGTTCTTTGAAATCGCCCTCAACAAGAGCAAGTGGGATGCGATGCCGAAGGACCTGCAGGCGATCTGGAAGTACGCGGTCGAGGCCGCGTCGCAGTCCAACTACTGGACGGCGATGAAGAACTATCCGAAGGACCTGCAGGTACTGATCCAGAAGGGGGTCAAGGTTACGCGCACGCCGAAGTCGGTGTTCCAGGCGCAGCTCGTGGCCTGGGACGTGCTGACGAAGCGGCTGTCGGACGAGGATCCCTTCTTCAAGAAGGTCGTGGAGTCGCAGCGCGCATGGGCCAAGGATGTCGTCTACTACTGGTTCCTCAACGACGCGGAATTCAAGATGGGATACGAGCACGTATTCAAGACCAAGATCCCGTCGTCGGCTTAAACGCGAGCGAAGAAACGGGCACTAAGTCAGGGCGGCGCGCCGCGCGCCGCCCTGTTTCTGTCGGGGCGCGCCGTCGCGCGGGGGGGCTCCCACCATGATCAGTCGCTTCATCTACGGCGTCGACCAGCTGAGCCGGATGGTCGGGCACGCCTTCGCCTGGTGCATCATCATCCTGACGTTCGGGACCTCCTACGAGGTTTTCGTGCGTTATGTGCTCGACAGCCCGACGAGCTGGGCATTCGACTTCAGCTATCTGATGTACGGCGCCCTGTTCTTCATGGCGGGGGCGTACACGCTGTCGCGCAGCGGCCATGTGCGCGGCGATTTTCTCTATCGGATGTGGCGTCCGCGGGCACAGGCGACCGTGGATCTGATCCTCTACCTGGTGTTCTTCTTTCCCGGCGTGCTGGCACTGGTGTTCGCCGGCTGGCCCTACGGCATGGAAGCATTTAGGCTCCGGGAGGTGAGCGTCAATAGCCCGGCGGGCATCCCGATCTGGCAGTTGAAGCTCCTGATTCCGTTCGGCGCCGGACTGCTCGCCTTGCAGGGTCTGGCCGAGTTGCTGCGATGCGTCCAATGCATGCGTGACGACCGCTGGCCGCCGCGGTTGCACGATGTCGAAGAACTCGAAAATGTGCTGATCGAGCAACACGCGGCGCAGCAAGCGGCCGGGAAGGGGAGCGGAAAATGAGCGACCCGGCCGTCGCCCTCCTGATGCTGGGGCTGTTCATTTTCGTCATCCTGCTCGGCTTTCCCATCGCCTTCACCCTCATGGGGATGGCGGTCGGATTCGGAATCTACGCGTACGCCCAGCCCGGCCAGGGGATCTTGGACAGCAGGTTGTTCTACCTGCTGACTCAGAACACCTGGAGCATCATGAGCAACGACGTCCTGGTGGCGGTGCCGTTGTTTCTCTTCATGGGGTACGTGATCGAGCGTTCCAACATCCTGGATCGCCTCTTTCACAGCTTGCAGGTCGCGCTGCGTCACGTCCCGGGCTCGCTGGCCGTTGCGGCGCTCCTGACCTGCGCGATGTTCGCCACCGCCACCGGCATCGTCGGCGCGGTAGTGACGCTGATGGGGCTGCTGGCTTTTCCGGTGATGCTGAGGGCGGGCTACGATCAGAAACTGTCGGCGGGCGTCATCTGCGCGGGCGGAACGCTTGGCATCCTGATCCCGCCGTCGATCATGCTGATCGTGTACTCGGCGGCTGCATCGGTCTCGGTGGTGAGGCTCTACGCGGCGGCGATGATCCCGGGCTTCCTGCTCGCGGGTCTTTATGTCATCTACGTGATCGTGCGCGTTATCGTCAATCCAAAGCTCGCACCGAAGCTGCCGAAGGAGGAAAGCGACGTATCGTGGGCGATCGCCATCGCGCTGCTCATGAAGGCGTTCGTGCCGCTCGCCGTGTTGATCTCCGCCGTGCTCGGCTCGATCCTGTTCGGACTGGCGACACCCACCGAGGCCGCGGCGGTCGGCGCGCTCGGAAGCCTCGTTCTCGCCGCGGTCTACAGCGCGCTCACATGGCAGCGGCTTCGCGAGGCGGTCTATCTGACCGCGCGCACCTCGGCGATGGTCTGCTTCCTGTTCGTGGGCTCCTGGACCTTTTCGTCGGTGTTCTCGTACCTTGGCGGCGAGGGCATCATCAAGAGCTTCGTGTTGGGGCTCGACCTCAACACGGTGACATTTCTGATCATCTCGCAGATCATCATCTTTCTGCTCGGCTGGCCGCTGGAGTGGACCGAGATCATCATCATCTTCGTGCCGATCTTCCTGCCTCTGCTGCCGCACTTCAACGTCGATCCGATGGTGTTCGGCATCCTGGTGGCGCTCAACCTGCAGACGTCGTTCCTGACACCGCCGATGGCGATGTCGGCGTATTACCTGAAAGGGATCGCGCCGCCCGCCGTGCAACTTTGGACCATCTTCAGGGGTTGTTTTCCCTTCCTCGGACTGGTTTTCGTCACGATGTTCCTGGTGTACGTTTTCCCGCAGTTGATGTTCTTCCTGCCCAATCTCTTTTACGGGAAATGAGCGTCGTGGACGCTGCTCGGCTCAATTGGCTCTCGGCGACCGAAGCGGCGCACGCAATACGCGAAGGCCTTCTCGGCGCCGAGCAGCTGACGGAAGCCTGCCTCGCGGCGGTGAACGAAAGTGACCCGCAGGTGCAGGCCTGGGCGTTCATCGACCCCGAGCACGCGCTCGCGCAGGCGCGTTCTCTGGATCAGGCGCGCCGCGAGGGGCGACCGGTGGGCCCCCTGCACGGGATTCCCGTCGGCATCAAGGACATCTTCGACACCGGCGACATGCCAACCGAAGACGGCACGGTCCTGCACGCCGGCCGAACGCCGGCCAGCGACGCGACGGTCGTGGCGTCGATGCGCGCGGCCGGCGCGGTCATCTTGGGCAAGACCGTTACGACCGAGCTCGCGACCTATGCGCCCGGCAAGACCCGAAATCCGCACAACCCTGGACACACCCCGGGCGGCTCCTCGAGCGGTTCCGCCGCCGCCGTCGCCGCGGGGATGGTTCCGCTGGCCCTAGGGAGCCAAACGAACGGCTCCGTCATTCGCCCGGCGGCATTCTGTGGCGTCTACGGCTTCAAGCCTACGCACGGTCTCATCCCGCGCGGCGGCGCCTTGAAGTTGTCGCGCACGCTCGATCAGGTCGGCGTCTTCGGACGTACGTTGGCCGATGTGGGCCTCCTCGCCGAAGTTCTCCTCGGTCACGACGAGCGCGACCCGGACACGAAGCCGCGCGCGCGTCCCCGACTCGTGGCAACGGCCGCCGACGAGCCACCGCTGCCGCCGCTGCTGGCGTACATAAGGGGGCCGGCATGGGATCGCGCAGATGACGAGACGCGCGAGGCATTTGCGGAGATGACCGCTGCGCTCGGTGACAGCGTCGTGGAGGTTGAACTACCGGACTTGGCGCGCCAGTCGCTTGCGTGGCACCAGACCATCATGGAAGTCGAGATGGCCGCAAACCTCGATCGCGAATGGGAGCGAGGGCGTGAGCGTATGTCGCCTTCGCTGAATGCGCAGCTTTCCCGCGGTCGCGAGACCAACGCGCTCGAATACCTGCAGGCCTGCGCACGGATCCCGCTGCTCAACGATGGTTTCGACGACATCTTCGAGCGCTGCGATGCGATCCTGACGCCTGCCGCGCCCGGCACGGCGCCCGAGGGTCTCGAGGCGACCGGCGATCCCGCATTTTGCACGCTGTGGACGCTGTGCGGCATGCCGGCGTTGAGCCTTCCCCTGATGCAAGGCGCCAACGGGCTGCCTATGGGCGTTCAGCTCGTCGGCAAGCGCAACGACGACGCCCGTCTGCTGCGCACGGCCCGTTGGCTCATCTCCAGGGTCGAAAGCCCCTGAATCCATTCGAAAGGACTTCGACATGGCATTCAAAGTTGTGGCGGCAATTGTGGCAGCAATGCTGCTGATTCTTTTCATCGGCCCCGTCGTGGTCAAGCTCAAGGATGTCGCGCTCACCGTGGTCGCGCTTACGGGTCTTGTCATGATGGTCGTCGATCTTTGGCAATCGCTGAAATCGCGCGAAGGCTAGGTCGACTACCGGCAATTGCAAGGTGCCGCGTAGAGGGAGTAATCTGATCGGGGCGAGTGCATTCGGCGATCGTCGCCAAGGAGGCGCCATGCTGGTCAGCGAAATCCTGCGCATCAAGGGCACCGCGCTGTACACGTCGCCGCCCGACGCACCGGTGCTCGACGCGGTCAAGATCATGGCTCAGCTCGACATCGGGTCGCTGGTCGTGATGGACCACGGCAAGATGGCCGGGCTCGTGACCTTCGCCGAGGTGCTGCGGGCGCTGGCGGAGCGCGGCGGCACGCTGGGCGACGTACGCATCGACGCGATCACGGAACACGACCCGCTGACGGCGGCACCCACGATCGACGTCATGGAACTGCGACGGAGGATGCTGGAGCGGCACGCGCGCTACGTGCCTGTGCTGGACGGGTCAATGCTTTTGGGCGTGGTTTCCTTCCACGACGTCGCGAAAGCCGTCTACGAAGAGCAGAGCTTCGAGAACCAGATGCTGAAGAGCTACATCCAGGACTCTCCGGGCTAGAGCAGCGAACGGCGGTTCAGACCTGCAGCACGAAAATCGCCGGTCGGCGCGCGTAACGCGCGACCTCTGCGGCGTGCCACGAAGCGATCGGGCGCGACACCACCGACTCCGTCGGCAGCGTCAGGTCGACCGCCACACACAGCCGCGTTGCAGGATGCAGCACATCGATCATCGCGGCGAGTAACACCGGGTTGCGATAGGGTGTCTCGATGCACATTTGCGCAAAGCCGGTGCTCCGCGAATCGGCCTCGAGGCGCCGCAGCGCTTCCGCCCGCGCTTCCGACCTCACTGGCAGGTAGCCGTGGAACGCAAAGCCCTGGCCGTTCATTCCCGACGCCATCAGCGCGAGGACGATCGACGATGGCCCGGAGAGCGGCACGACGGCAATCCCTTCGTGGTGCGCCTCGCGCACGACGAGCGCACCCGGATCGGCGATCGCAGGGCAGCCGGCGTCGGACAGCAGCCCGATGTCTTTGCCGCTACGGGTGGGCGCCAGCAACTCGGCGCAGCGCTCCTGCGACGGCGACGCGCCGAGTTCCACGATACCGATCTCGCGCAGCGGCAGCGCGGGCTCCAGCGATTTCAGGAACGCTCGCGCCGGCTTCGCGTTCTCGACGATGTAGTGGGCAAGCGAGCGTGCGACGTCGATCGTGCGTGCCGGCAGCACCGCCTCGGGCGCGACGACGCCGAGCAGGTTGGGCACGAGGTACAGTCGGCCCCGCATCAGCGCACCCGCAACAGCACCTCAACGCCGGCGGCGCCGAGCATTCGCGCGAGGCGGATCAGCGGAAGGCCGATCAGCGCAGTCGGATCGTCGCTTTCGATGCTTTCGAAGAGCGCGATGCCGAGTCCCTCGGAGCGCACGCTGCCCGCGCAGTCGTAGGGCTTCTCGCGGCGCAGATACGCTTCGATCTCGGCGTCGGAGAGAAACCGGAACGTGCTGCGCACGTCGACAAGTGCGTTCTGGCATTCGCCGTTCGAAGCGTCGAGCAGCGCGACCCCCGTGTGAAACGTCACTGTCTGCCCGGACAGTTCGCGCAGCTGGGCAACGGCGCGCTCATGGGTGCCTGGCTTGCCGACGGGGCGTCCGCCGCAATCGGCGACCTGATCCGAACCGATGATGAGCGCGTCGGGGTACGCGGCCGCGACGCTCTTCGCCTTGGCGCCGGCGAGCCGGAACGCGGTCGCTGCCGGCGTTTCGCCGGCGAGCGCGCTTTCGTCGACTCCGGGGTTGGCAACCGCGAACGGTATCCCCAGGCGCCCGAGAAGGGCGCGGCGGTAGGGTGACGTCGACGCCAGCACCAGACGCCGGCCGGCGCCGTCCGTCTCGCTTCGAACTGGGTTGACTGTTGATTTTGTAGGCATTTTTGACAGAGGTCGACAAACGCGCTATTATCCAACGTTTTCGATCGGCCGGCCCGTCGGGTCCCATTACGCGGGAAGTACCCGGGCGGAGGTGTTGCTGGCACTGCGGAGGAAAGCATGTCCGGGCAGCACGAAACGGCGGGACGTCGAGGTGGTTCGTTCGACGCCTTCGATGTGGCGCTGCGACAAGCGAGCTTCGACGGCAAGGTGGACGCGGCGCGCCTGCCGCGCATAACCGACCGGTTGGCTCCGGAGGCGCGTGACGCCATCGTGTCGTGGCGCATCACCGGAACCGCCGACGTCGCCGGACGACCGGCGCTGGAAGTGCGCCTCGATGGAGAGGTCCCGCTGCTGTGTCAACGATGCCTTGCGCCGTTTTCCTGGCCCGTGGCGCAGAGCACGCTATTGCTGTTGGCGCGCGATGAACGGGAGTTGGATCGGCTCGACGCCGAGGATGAGCACGAAGTGATGCTGGCCGCAGAAGCGATCGACACGGCGACGCTCACCGAAGACGAATTGCTGTTGTCGCTGCCGTTTGTACCCCGGTGTGGCCGTGCCGAGTGCGCCGACTCGCCGATCGGCGCAGCGGGCGCGTCGGAATCCGGCGCAAGGTCGTCGGCGTTCGCGGCGCTGGAAGGGCTGCAGTCGGAAAAGTCGAAGAAATCAGGCAAGGATTGAGGGCGCGCCGCAAGGGCGCCCACGACAGGAACCACCCCAGGAGAAAGCCATGGCTGTCCAGCAAAACAAGAAATCGCCGTCGAAGCGCGGCATGCACCGCGCCCACTCGTCGCTGCCGAATCCGCCGCTCGCGGTCGAACCGGTCACCGGTGAAACGCATCGCCGCCATCACATCAGCCCCACTGGGTTCTACCGCGGCAAGAAGGTCGTCAAGACCAAGGCCGACGAGTAGTCGTCGGGCACCGGCATGCGGGTGCGCACGGCCGGCTACGCAATCGCCGGCAGAGGCCGTGCCTTCGGTGCCGCGAGGCAGGTAAACTGCCGGCTCGCGCCGAGTGCTCCCGGCGCATGCCCCACACCCTCGATTCTGCGCGACACACCTGATTCGCCATGCCGGTCACGGTAGCCATCGACGCGATGGGGGGCGACCACGGCCCCGCGACGACACTGTCGGCGGCGCTCAAGTTCCTCGAGGAAATGCCCGAGGCGCGGGTGATCGCCGTCGGACTCGACGGCCCGCTCAAGGCGGCGCTCGCGCGGCAGAAGTCGCCGGCTCGGGATCGCCTGTCGCTGCACGCGGTCACCGAAGTCGTCGAGATGCACGAGCCTCCCGCCGACGCATTGCGGAAGAAGAAGGACTCGTCGATGCGGGTGGCGATCAACCTCGTCAAGGACGGGGTCGCGCAGGCCTGCGTATCGGCGGGCAACACCGGCGCGCTGATGGCGATCTCGCGATTCGTGCTGAAGACGCTGCCGGGCATCGATCGTCCCGCGATCGCGGCGCAGCTGCCGACGCGCCATGGGGGTGTGGTCACCGTGCTCGACCTCGGCGCCAACGTCAACTGCTCGCCCGAGCAACTCGGTCAGTTCGCGGCGATGGGCACCGCGCTCGTCGCGGCCGTGTACGGGATCGAGCGGCCCACCGTCGGCCTCCTCAACGTCGGCGAAGAGGAGATCAAGGGCAACGAACTCGCCAAGCAGACCGGCGAGCTGCTCCGCGCGTCCGGCCTCAATTTCTACGGCAATGTCGAGGGTGACGACATCTACAAGGGCACGACCGAGGTCGTCGTCTGCGATGGATTCGTCGGCAACGTCGCGTTGAAAGCATCGGAGGGTATCGCGACGCTGCTCTACCATGTCCTTAAAGAGGAGTTTACGCGCAACCTGCTGACGCGCGCCGCGGCGATCGTCGCGTATCCGGTGCTGATGGCGTTCAAACGCCGGATCGACCCGCGGCGCTACAACGGCGCGACGCTGATCGGTCTCAAGGGTGTGGTCGTCAAAAGCCACGGTTCCGCCGACGCGCTCGCGTTCAAGTACGCGTTGCACAAGGCTTACGCCGAGGCCGCGTACGGCGTGCTCGAAAAGATCGCGCAGCGCCTGTCGGCGATGCCGCAGCTCGCACCGGCGGCGGTGCCGAATGCGTCGGACGAGCCGTCCGTCAGCGATGCATAGCCGCATTGCGGGAACCGGCAGCTACCTGCCGGCGCAAATTCTCACCAACAACGATCTCGCGCGGCGCATCGACACCAGCGACGCGTGGATCCGCGCACGCACCGGCATCGGCGAGCGGCGGATCGCGGCACCGACCGACGCGACGAGCGATCTTGCACTCCATGCGTCGCGCGCCGCGCTCGACGCCGCGGGTATACCGCCGGCCGAGGTCGATCTGATCGTCGTGGCGACGACCACACCCGACGTCGTGTTCCCGTCGACCGCGTGCATCCTGCAGGCCAAGCTCGACGCCCACGGCGGGCCGGCTTTCGATGTCCAGGCGGTTTGCAGCGGTTTCGTGTACGCGTTGGCGATCGCCGACCGGATGGTCGCGGGGGGCCTCGCGCGAAACGCGCTGGTCGTCGGCGCCGAGATCTATTCGCGCATCCTCGACTGGAACGACCGCGGCACCTGCGTGCTGTTCGGCGACGGCGCCGGCGCCGTCGTGCTGGTGCCGTCGAAGCAACCGGGCATCCATTCCGCGCATCTGCATGCCGACGGCGCTTTTCACGACATCCTCTGCGTCCCCGGTTCGATCCATGGGGGGGCGGTGACCGGCTCGCCTTATGTCCGAATGGACGGTCCCGCGGTGTTCAAGCTCGCCGTCAACGTGATGACGCAGGTGGCGAACGAGGCGCTCAATGCGAACGGCCTCGATGCGAGCGCCATCGACTGGCTGATCCCGCACCAGGCGAACGTGCGCATCATCGACGCGGCGGCGAAAAAGCTCGGCGTGCCGCCGGAGCGCGTGATCTCGACCGTCGAGCGCCATGCCAACACGTCGGCGGCTTCGATTCCGCTCGCGCTCGACGAGGCGGTGCGCGACGGTCGCATCCAATCCGGCCATCGCGTGCTATTGATCGGCGTGGGGGGCGGCTTCACGTGGGGTTCGGTGTTCCTGACCTTCTGAGACGCTGACGATGCCGATCGCTTTCACCTTTCCGGGACAGGGGTCGCAGTCGGTCGGCATGATGGCCGGCTTCGACGCGCACCCGCTGATCCGGTCGACGTTCGACGAGGCGTCGCAGGCGCTCGGCCAGGACCTCTGGGATCTCGCGACCTCCGGCCCGGACGCGGACCTCAACCAGACCGTCAATACGCAACCGCTGATGCTGACCGCGGGCATCGCCGTCTGGCGCGCGTGGCTGTCCGCAGGCGGGCCCGCGCCGTCGGTTGTGGCCGGGCACAGCCTGGGCGAGTACACGGCGCTAGTCGCGGCCGGTGCGCTCCCGTTTGGCGACGCCGTATCGCTCGTGCGCTTTCGCGCGCAGGCGATGCAGGAGGCGGTGCCGGCCGGCGTTGGCGCGATGGCGGCGATCCTCGGCCTCGATGCGGCGGCGGTGACGGCCGTGTGCGCCGAGGCCACCGACGGTCCCCTTTCGGGACGGATCTGCGAGCCGGTCAATTTCAACGGGCCGGAGCAGATCGTGATCGCCGGTCACAAGGACGCCGTCGAACGCGCGATCGAGGTCGCCACCGCCCGTGGCGCGAAGCGCGGCATGCTGCTGCCGGTGTCGGCGCCGTTCCACAGCTCGCTGATGCGCCCCGCCGCCGAACGGCTGGCGGGGCGGCTCGCGGGCATGACGATCGCTGTCCCTTTGATCCCCGTTTTGCACAACGTCGACGTTGCCGAAAGGCGGGACGCGGCGTCGATCCGCACCGCGCTGGCACGTCAGGCGGCGAGCCCCGTACGCTGGGTCGAGACGATAGAGGCGTTTGCCGCGCGCGGCGTCACGCACGTCGTCGAGTGCGGGCCGGGACGCGTGCTGACCGGCCTCAACAAGCGGATCGTCCGCGGCCTCAAATCGTTTGCGCTGACCGATGGCGCCGACATCGACGCGACCCGAACGGCGCTCGCCGGCTGACCCGGACACGACGGGAGAAATCATGACGAATACGACCTTGACCGGCCAGGTGGCGCTGGTGACCGGAGCCACGCGCGGCATTGGGCGCGCGATCGCGCTGGCCCTTGGCGCAGCAGGTGCCACCGTGATCGGCACCGCGACGACGGTCGAGGGCGCCGCCAGAATCGGCGCGTATCTCAAGGAAGCGGGTAACCCGGGAACCGGAATCAGGCTCGACGTCACCGATGGCGCGGCGATGGAAGTGGCGCTCGCCGACATCGACAAGCGGTTCGGGCCGATCGCCATCCTCGTCAACAACGCCGGAATCACGCGCGACAATCTGCTGCTGCGCATGAAGGATGACGAATGGGACGCGATCATGGCGACCAATCTCAAGCCGGCGTTCCGACTCGCGAAGGGAGTCCTGCGCGGCATGATGAAGGCGCGCCACGGCCGGATCATCCAGATCGGATCGGTGGTCGGCGCAAGCGGCAATCCCGGCCAGGCGAACTACGCAGCGGCCAAGGCGGCGCTCGTGGGATTCACGAAATCGCTGGCGCAAGAGGTCGGCAGCCGCAACATCACGATCAATTGCGTGGCGCCGGGCTTCGTCGACACCGACATGACGCGGGCGCTTCCGGAGGCGCAGCGGGCGAAGCTCCTCGAAAGGATTCCGCTGGGCCGGCTTGGAACGCCGGAAGACATTGCGCAGGCGGTCCTGTTCCTGGCCTCGCCTCAGGCGGGCTACATCACCGGCGCGACGCTGCATGTGAACGGCGGGATGCACATGGCGTAATCGAGGGCATCGGGTCGCCGGCCGACGCCGACGTCCCATTCTGGTAAAATCGCGCGGTTTCAATCTGATATTCCCGCAACGGGAGGGAGCAACATGGAAAACGTGGAACAACGGGTCAAGAAAATCGTCGCCGAACAGCTCGGCGCCAACGAGGCCGAGATCAAGAACGAGTCGTCGTTTGTCGAGGACCTCGGCGCCGACTCGCTCGACACGGTCGAACTCGTGATGGCCCTCGAGGAGGAGTTCGAGACGGAAATTCCCGACGAAGAGGCGGAGAAGATCACGACCGTCCAACAGGCGATCGACTACATCGGATCGCACGTCAAGAAGTGACCGGCGACGCCCGCCGCCGCGTCGTCGTCACCGGATTGGGGATCGTTTCGCCGGTAGGCATCGGTGTTGCCACCGCGTGGGATTCGATCCGGAACGCACGCTCGGGCGTCGGGCCGATAACGCGCTTCGACGCGTCGACGTTTCCGACCCGGATCGCCGCCGAAGTCAAAGGCTTCGACGTCGCCAAGTACCTGTCGCCGAAGGAGGCGCGCCGCTACGATGCATTCATCCACTACGGCCTCGTCGCGACGATGGAAGCGGTCACCGACGCCGGGCTCGACGACTACGCGGGCGACAAGGAGCGGATCGGCGTGTGCATCGGCTCGGGCATCGGCGGTCTGCCGCTGATCGAGGAGATGAAGGAGACCTTCATCGCGGGCGGCGTGCGCAAGATCAGTCCGTTCTTCGTTCCCGGTTCGATCATCAACATGGTCGCCGGTCTCGCGTCGATTCGCTACGGCTATGGCGGGCCGAACCTGGCGATCGTCAGCGCTTGCTCGACGGCGAACCACAGCCTGGGCGAAGCGGGCCGATTGATCGAGTACGGCGACGCCGACGTGATGATCGCCGGCGGCACCGAATCGACAGTCAGCGCGCTTGGCGTGGGCGGCTTTTGCGTCGTCAGGGCGCTGTCGACGCGCAACGACGATCCGGCGGCGGCGAGCCGGCCGTGGGACGTCGACCGCGACGGCTTCGTGCTGGGCGAGGGCGCCGGGATCCTGGTGCTGGAGGAGTACGAGCACGCGAAGGCCCGCGGTGCGCGGATCTATTGCGAGCTCGCGGGCTACGGGATGAGCGCCGACGCGCACCACATCACGGCGCCACCCGAGGATGGACACGGCGCGGCGCGCAGCATGACCAATGCGCTGCGCAACGCGAGGCTCAATCCGGCCGACATCGATTACATCAACGCGCACGGGACGTCGACCCCGCTGGGCGACATCGCCGAGTGCATCGCCGTCAAGCGCGCGTTCGGCGATCATGCCGCGAAGCTCGCCGTCAGCTCGACGAAATCGATGACGGGCCACCTGCTGGGGGCGGCCGGCGGCATCGAGGCGGTGTTCACCGCGCTGGCATTGCATCACCAGCTGGCGCCGCCCACCGCGAATCTCGTCAAGCAGGATCCGCAGTGTGATCTCGATTTCGTGCCGCTCGCCGCCCGCGACATGAAGATCCGTGCGGCGCTTTCCAATTCGTTCGGTTTCGGCGGCACCAACGCGACACTCGCGTTCCGTCTGCTTTGACCCGGCCGCACGCCTCCCGCGACCGCGAAGCCGCGCCACCGCTCGCGTTCCGCCCGCCATGGCACTGATCGTCCAGAAGTACGGCGGCACCTCGGTCGGAAGCGCGGAGCGCATCCGCAACGTCGCGCGCCGTGTTGCCCGGTTCAGCCGCGAGGGTCACCAGCTCGTCGTCGTGGTCTCCGCGATGAGCGGCGAGACCAACCGGCTGCTCGCACTGGCGAAGGAGCTCGCGGCGAACCCCGACCCCCGCGAACTCGACGTCGTCGCCGCGACCGGCGAGCAGGTCACGATCGGCCTCTTGTCGATCGCGCTCACCGACATGGGATTCAAGGCCAAGAGCTACACTGGCGGGCAGATTCGCTTGCTGACCGACAACGCATTCACGAAGGCGCGTATCCTCGCCATCGACGAGGACAAGATCCGCGCCGACTTGAAGGCCGGCACGATCGTCGTGGTGGCCGGATTCCAGGGCGTCGATGGCGACGGCAACATCACGACCCTTGGCCGCGGCGGATCGGATACCTCGGGCGTCGCATTGGCGGCTGCGCTCAAGGCCGACGAGTGTCAGATCTATACCGATGTCGACGGCGTCTACACGACGGATCCGCGCATCGTCCCCGAGGCGCGGCGCCTCGACACCGTCACCTTCGAGGAAATGCTCGAGATGGCGAGCCTCGGCTCCAAAGTGCTGCAGATCCGCTCGGTGGAGTTCGCCGGCAAGTACAACGTCAAGCTGCGCGTGCTGTCGTCGTTCGAGGATCCCGAATCCCAGTCGATGACTGGCACGCTGATCACGTTCGAGGAAGACGAGACCATGGAAAAGGCAATCATCTCGGGTATCGCGTTCAACCGCGACGAAGCGAAGATCTCGGTAATGGCCGTCGAGGACCGTCCGGGCATCGCCTACAGCATCGTCGGCCCGATCGCCGCCGCCAACATCGACGTCGACATGATCGTACAGAACATCGGCGCGTCGGGGCACACCGACTTTTCATTTACCGTGAATCGCGGCGAGTATCAGAAGGCGCTCGACGTGCTCGCGAACGAGCGCGGCAAGGGCTTCAAGGCGCGCGAGATCATCGGCGACAACCGGATCTGCAAGGTCTCGGTGGTCGGGATCGGCATGCGCTCGCACGTCGGCATCGCGAGCAAGATGTTCAAGACGCTGGCGGACGAGGGCATCAACATCCAGATGATCTCGACCTCCGAGATCAAGATTTCGGTCGTCATCGACGAAAAATATCTCGAGCTCGCGGTGCGTGTTCTGCACCGCGCCTTCGAGCTGGACAAGGCGCCGGAGGCTGCGTAACCGCAGGTTTTTCCGCGCGTTTTCGTCAGCTGGCGTTTGACTCCGCGGGTCGCGCGCCGATACAATCGACAGGTTTCCCGGAGACGTGGCCGAGTGGTCGAAGGCACTCCCCTGCTAAGGGAGCATGCGGGCCAAAACCTGCATCCAGGGTTCGAATCCCTGCGTCTCCGCCAG
>JBDTRG010000017.1:0-13210 GCA_039931775.1 Betaproteobacteria bacterium
CGATGCCGCGCACGGCGAACTGACCCGTCCGACCCGCCGGTGTCCACTCCGCGCGACCGGTCCTCGGCGCCCGGCCGCACTCCGGTCTCGCACCCGCGCGGTGCCGTGTTACCGTTGCGCCGTTCGCAAATTCTTCGCCCGGGTGCCCGATGGACGACCTTACGCCTCCGCGTTCCCCCTCCCCGCAGCCATCCTCCGCGACGGTGCCCTCGGGCCGCGGCACCGCGTGGTGGAGCGAGGGCTGGCGCCTGTTCACCGCGGCGCCGGGGGTCTGGATCGCGATCACCGTGATTTTCGTGGTCCTGATGGTGATGATCACCTTCATCCCGTTCCTCGGAACACTGGCGACGACCCTTCTCACTCCGGTGTTCGCCGGCGGCGTGATGGTCGGATGCCGCGCGCTGGACCGCGGCGGCCAGCTCACGATCGGTCACTTGTTCGCGTCGTTCTCAGACAGGCTCAGCCCCCTCATCATCGTCGGTGTGCTGTACCTCGTCGGCACCTGCATCATCGCGATACTCGTCTTCGGCGTGCTTCTCGGCAGCGTGGGCATGGCCGGGATGGGGATGCTGCTCGGAGGCGACCCGCTCGAAGCGGGGTTCGGAATGCTCGCGGGCCTCGGCGTCGGCGCGCTGATCGCGCTCCTGATCGCCACGCTCGTAGGGATCCCGCTGATGATGGCGTATTGGTATGCGCCGGCGCTCGTCGTGTTCCGCAACGACGAGCCGATCGCCGCGATGAAGGCGAGCTTTCACGCTTGCCTCGTCAATGTCTGGCCGATGTTCGTCTACAGCCTCGTCGGTCTCGTGTTCGCTATCGTCGCGTCGATCCCGCTCGGGCTCGGCTGGCTCGTCCTGGCGCCGGTGTTCGCGGCCAGCGTCTACGCGAGCTACAAGGACATCTTCGGCTTGCCGGATTGACGGGAGCGCGTCAGCGCGCGCGCCTTGTTTCTAGTGCGCCCGTTCCCAGTTCGTGCCGACGCCGACGTCGACGACGAGCGGGACCTCGAGTTTTGCGATGCCCGTCATCTGCTTCGGGAGTTCGTGTTTCACGCGGTCGACCTCGGCATCGGGCACCTCGAGCACGAGCTCGTCGTGAACCTGCAGCAGGAGCTTCGTGGCGAGCCGGTCGCGGCGGATCCAGTTGCGCACGGCGATCATCGCGAGCTTCACGAGGTCCGCCGCGGTGCCCTGCATCGGCGCGTTGATCGCCGCGCGCTCCGCGGCGGCGCGGCGCGGTCCGCCGGCGGCCTTGATGTCCGGCAGCCATAGCCTCCGCCCGAACACCGTTTCAACGTAGCCGTGCTCGCGCGCGAACTCGCGCGTCGCCTGCATGTACGTGGCAACACCCGGGTAACGCTGGAAATACCGATCGATGAACTGTTGCGCTGCCCCGCGCTCGATCCCGAGCTGCTGCGCGAGCCCGAAGGCGCCCATCCCGTAGATCAGTCCGAAGTTGACCGCCTTGATGTAGCGCCGCTGATCGCTGGTCACGTCGGCAACCGGCACGCCGAAAATTTCGGCGGCGGTGGCCTTGTGGATGTCGGCGCCTTCGTGGAACGCCTTCGTCAGCGCCGGATCGCCGGAAAGGTGCGCCATGATCCGCAGCTCGATCTGCGAGTAATCCGCCGAGACGATCACGTGGCCGGGCGGGGCGACGAACGCCTCCCGTATGCGCCGGCCCTCCGGCGTTCGCACCGGAATGTTCTGCAGATTCGGATCCGTTGAGGCGAGCCGCCCGGTGACCGCGGTCGCCTGGCTGAACGTCGTATGCACGCGGCCCGTGCGGGCGTTCACCATCTGCGGCAGCTTGTCGGTGTAGGTCGACTTCAACTTCGACAGCGCGCGATGTTCGAGCAGGAGCTTCGGCAACGGGTAGTCGGCCGCCAATTCGGTCAGCACCTCTTCGTCGGTCGACGGCTGGCCCGTCGCGGTCTTGCGCACCGACGGCAGCTTCATCTTGTCGAACAGGATTTCGCCGAGCTGCTTCGGCGAAGCCAGATTGAAGGGTTGCCCGGCGAGCGCGTACGCCTGCTGCTCCAGCGCCATTACCTTTTCGCCGAGCTCGCGGCTCTGCGCGGCGAGAAGCGACGTATCGAGCATCACCCCTTCGCGCTCCATCTCGAAAAGGACTTCGCGCACCGGCATCTCGATCGCCGTGTAGACGTGGTCGAGCTTCGCGTCGGCGGCCACGCGCGGATAGAGATAGCCGTGCAACTGCAGTGTGATGTCCGCGTCCTCCGCCGAGTACGCGGTGGCGCCGTCGATGTCGACCTGGTCGAAGCCGATCTGCTTCGCGCCCTTGCCGGCGACCTCCGCGTAGCTGATCGTCTTGACGTCGAGATGCCGCCACGCGAGGCTGTCCATGTCGTGCGGCCGATGCGCCTCGAGCACGTACGACTGGAGCATCGTGTCGTGCGCGACGCCGCCGAGCTTCATGCCATGGTTCGCGAGGACGTGCTGGTCGTACTTGACGTTCTGGCCGAGCTTGCGTCGCGCCGGATCGGCGAACCACGTTTCCAGGCGCGCGAGCGTCGCGTCGAGCGGCAGCTGGTCCGGCGCGCCCGGATAACGATGCGCGAGCGGGATGTAGCAGGCGCGCCCCGGCTCCATCGCGAACGACAGTCCGACGATCTTCGCATCCATCGGGTCGAGACCCGTCGTTTCGGTATCGAAGCAGACGAGGTCGGCACGCTCGATCGCCTGCATCCAGCGCTCGAAGGTCGCTGCATCGAGCACCGATTCGTAGTGCCGCGGCACCGGCGGCGGCGCTTCGCCCGCAACGGAGGCGTCGCGCGCGCCCGGATCGGCGAACATCCGCGTGTCCTGGCGCGACGCGCGGTCAGCGATCGCCGCGCCGGCGTCCTTGCGAGATCCCGCCTCCGGGCTGTCTCGGAGCCAGCTCTTGAAACCGTATCGCTCGTAGAGCTCGCGAACCTTGGCCGAGTCGGGCGCCGCGATCACGAGATCGGCCGGTCGCACGGGGAGCGCGCAATCAGTTTTCACCGTCAGCAGGCGTTTTGCCTGCGGCAACCAGTCGAGGGATGCGCGGAGGTTCTCGCCGACGACACCCGAAATTTCGCCGGCGTGCCGGACGATCTCGTCGAGCGACCCGTATTGCACCAGCCATTTCGCCGCGGTTTTCGGCCCGACCTTCGGCACGCCCGGCACGTTGTCGACGGCATCGCCGGTCAGTGTCAGGTAATCGAGGATCTGGTCCGCGCGGACGCCGAATTTCGCGACCACGCCCGCCTCGTCCAGTGTTTCGTTGCTCATCGTGTTGACGAGCTTGACGCCGGGTCGGACGAGCTGCGCGAGATCCTTGTCGCCGGTGGAGATCACGCAATCGATCTTTTGGGCGACGGCTTCGCGCGCCAGCGTGCCGATCACGTCGTCGGCTTCCACACCCTCGACCATCAGCAGCGCCCAGCCGCTGGTGCGGACGAGTTCGTGCAACGGCTCGATCTGCCGGACGAGATCCTCCGGCATCGGAGGGCGATTCGCCTTGTAGTCGGGGTACCAGTCGTCGCGGAACGTTTTTCCCGGAGCGTCGAAGACGACCGCGAAGTAGTCGGGCTTCTCGTCTTCGGCTATCCTGCGCAGCATCGACAGCACGCCGCGCAGGGCGCCCGTGGGTTCCCCGCCGGACGTGCGCAGGTCCGGGAGCGCGTGAAATGCGCGATACAGGTAGGACGAACCATCCACCAGAACGAGCGTAGCCATGTATCAGACCACCAAGATTCCTGAACTCATCGATCCGCAGGCGACGTACACCACCAACGGGCAGGAAGCCTGGCGGGTGCTGGGGATTATGGCAGAGTTCGCCGCGGCGACGGAGCGATTGCGCGGCGTGCGTCCCGCCGTTTCGATGTTCGGCAGCGCGCGCGTCAAGCCGGGTCATCCGTATTACGCGAAGACCGAAAAGATTGCCCGCCTGCTGTCCGACGCCGGTTTTGCGGTGATCTCCGGCGGCGGACCCGGGCTGATGGAGGCCGCCAATCGCGGCGCGCATGCGGGCAAGTCGCCGGCGATCGGCCTCAACATCATGCTGCCGCACGAGAAGGCCGGCAACGAATTCCAGGATGTCGCATTCGACTTCCGCTATTTCTTCGCACGCAAGATGATGTTCGTGCGGTTTGCGTCCGCGTACGTCGTGCTTCCCGGCGGATTCGGCACGCTCGACGAGCTGTCCGAGTGCCTGACGCTCGTGCAGACCGGCAAGAGCCGCCGCATTCCCATCATCCTGGTCGGCGGCGATTTCTGGCGCGGGCTCGTCGACTGGATGCGCGACAAGCTCGTCGGCGAAGGCATGGCGGGCGCGGACGATCTCGACCTGATGCAGGTGATCGAGGAGCCGGAGGCCATCGTCGAGGCGATCTTCAATTTCTACGAATCGCGAGGCTTCCAGCCGACGCGCGAGGAACGCGAGAAGATGCTGAACCTGTAGTTGCGCGTTCGCACGCAACCGCGCGGCGCGCGCCGCCGCGGTGCCTCTGATAAAATTGCGGTGAATGAGGCATCGGATGAAACCGCTACGCACCCGTATGCGTGTCGCTGTCGCGGCGCTGCTGCTCGCCGCCGGCAGTTTCGCGTTCGCGCAGGGTCTGCCACCCGCCCCGCCGCCCCCTCCGATGCCGCCGCAATCCGACGCGCTTCCCGATACCGCACCGCCGCCTCCGGGCATCGCCGGCGATCCCGAGCTCGAGCCCCAGGTCACCGTCACCCGGAAGGAAGGCGAAACCGTCGAGGAAGCGCGCGTCAACGGCAGGCTCGTCTGGATCAAGGTCACGCCGCGTCACGGGACGCCCTATTTCCTGGTACCGGACGCCGTTAGCGGCGTTCTGCTTCGCCGCGATGGTTTCGACCCGGGTCTGCGGGTTCCGCTGTGGGTGCTCTTCTCGTTCTGACCTGATTATCTTTCCCGGATTTCCTCCCGAAGCGGCGCGCCGTGCGCGCACCGCATTGCCCGATGTCGGTCTACACGCCCGTCTCCACTGAAGAGCTCGACGCATGGCTCGCCCGCTACGCGGTCGGCACGCTCGAACTTCAGGCGCCGATCGCCTCCGGCATCGAGAACACGAACTATTTCGTGACGACGACCAAGGGCCGCTACGTATTGACGCTCTACGAGCGCCTTCCGGCCGATGAGCTCCCTTTCTATCTCAACCTGATGGCGCACCTGGCGCGTGCGAGCGTCGAATGCCCGGCGCCGGCCCCGGATCGCACCGGCGCCTTCTTCAGCATGCTGAACGGCAAGCCGGCGAGCCTCGTGACGCGGGTCGATGGCGCACCGATGCTGGCGCCCGACGCCGTGCACTGCCGGTCGGTCGGCGCGGCCCTCGGACGCCTGCACCTGGCGTCGGCCACCTACCGGCCACGACTCACCAATCGCCGCGGCCCGTCGTGGTGGCGCCAGGCCGCGCGCGCTGTCCGGCCGTTTCTCGATGCCGGACAGAACCAGTTGCTGGCTGCCGAGCTCAAATTCCTCACCGGCTTCGCCAAAGTCCGGATGCCGCGAGGTGCGATCCACGGCGACCTCTTTTGCGACAACGTTCTGTTCCTCGGCGACCGTGTATCGGGAATCATCGACTTCGGCTTTGCCGCGACCGACTTTCTCGCCTACGACCTCGCGATCACGGTCAACGACTGGTGCATCGAGTCGGAAGGCGCGCGCGCCGGCGCGCTGGTTCCCGAACTCGTCGAGGCGCTCGCGGGCGCGTACGAGGAAGTGAGGCCGCTCGAAGCGGACGAGCGCGCGCAATGGCCGGCGCTGCTGCGCGCCGCAGCACTTCGCTTCTGGCTCTCGCGGCTGTACGACCTCCACCGGCCGCGCCCCGGCGAACTCGTCCACGCGCACGATCCCGCGCACTTCGAGCGCATCCTGCGCGACCGCGTCGCCCACACCGGGTGCCTGCCCGAACGGCGCGGTATGCCCGAGGCTTCGATGGCGAATCCATGAACGAAGTCCGGCCCGCCATCGTATTCGAACGCCATCCGGCGCGCCACGGCATCGCCTGGCTGCGGGAAGCCGCGGCGATGCTGGCTGCAGCGCGCGTGCGCTGGCTGATGCTTCTCCTCGTCTATTACCTGATCCAGCTGATGGTCAGCGTCGTGCCGGTGATCGGCCCCCTGGCGATGATGATCGTGCGGCCCGTGTTCACCGTGGGCTTCCTGGCGGCGGCGTGGACGCAGCAACGCGGCGGCGTACCCGAGATCGGCCACCTGTTCCGCGGATTCAACACCAATCTGCGCGCTTTGCTGCCGATCGGCCTCGTGCTGGTGGGTGGCACCACGCTCGCGGTGCTGGCGACTGCGCTTGTCGACGGTGGTGCGCTGCTCGACGCGATCACCGCCAACGGCAAGCCCGATGAGCCGCTGGCCGTGAATGGCCGCGTCGAAGCGGCGATGCTGTTCGGCATCGCCTGCGCGCTGCCCACGCTGCTCGCGGTTTGGTTCGCGCCGGCGCTGGTCGTGTTCCAGGACTGCGGCGCACGCCAGGCGCTCGGAACGAGCCTTCGTGCCGCGACGGCCAACTGGCGGCCGCTCGCGGTCTACGGCCTGCTGCTGTTCTTCTACGGCGCCGTGCTGCCCGGGATCGCCGTCGCGCTCATCGCCGTCGTCGTTCCTTCGGGCATCGCACCTTATGTGATCGCGCTGACGGTCGTGCCGTACATCTTCCTGTTCGTCGCCGCGCAGGCGATCTCGGATTACGTCGCCTACCGCGACATCTTCCACGGCGACGACAGTCGCGAAGCGCCGGCGGCCGATTCCGGACCGTCCTAGGCGGCGCGCCGCCGCTCGTAGCGGCATCCGCCGCCGCCCGAGGATCTAGGCGGCCTCGAGTTTCGCGTACTCCAATGCCAGCCACTTGACGCCGGCGTCGTGAAAGTTGACCTGGACGCGCGCGTCGCCGCCGCGGCCTTCGGCGTCGACGATGATGCCGAGTCCGAATTTCGAATGGCGCACGCTCTGGCCGATCCGCCAGCTCGGCCCCGTGTCGCGCACGTTCGACCGCGGCGCGGCGGCACTCGCTGCCGGAGTGATCGCCGCGATCCGTTCGCCCCATTCGGCGGGATCGACGTCGATCGCGCCGCCGGAGCGATGCCTGTGCGGCGACAGCCACGCGACGAGTTCGCGGGGCAGCTCGTCCAGGAAGCGCGACGCGATGTTGTAGCGGACCTGGCCGTGCAACATGCGGCTTTGCGCGTGCGTGACGTACAGGCGCCGCCTGGCGCGCGTGACCGCGACGTACATCAGGCGACGCTCCTCTTCGACGCCGTCGAATTCGTTGAGGCTCTGCTCGTGCGGGAAAAGTCCCTCCTCGAGCCCCGTGACGAACACCGTATGGAATTCGAGCCCTTTGGCCGCATGAACGGTCATCAGCTGCAACGCGGGCCGGCCTTCTGCGGCCTGCGTATCGCCCGCTTCGAGCGCCGCGTGCGCGAGGAACGCCGTCAGCGGGTCGGTCGCGCCCTGCGCAGCGGACTCCGCGTCGCCCACCGAATCAGGCGAGGCAACCGGCGAATCGACGGCGAGGTCGGCCTCGCGCAGGAAGCTGCCTGCGGCGTTGGTGAGCTCCTCCAGGTTGTCGAGCCGATCCTGCCCGTCCTTTTCGCTTCGATAGTGAGCGACGAGGCCGGACGCCGCATTCACGTGATCGACCGCTTCGGGCAGCGGCAATCCGGCGGTGGCCGAGCGCATCGACTCGATCAGCTTGACGAACGCACGGAGGCTGGCACTCGCCTTGCCGCCGACTTCGCCGGAGGCTGCCGCCTGCCACAGGCTCGTCCCCGTCGTGCGCGCCGCATCCGTCAGATTCTCGAGCGTGCGCGCGCCGATCCCGCGCGGCGGCACGTTGACGATGCGCAGGAACGCCCCGTCGTCATTCGGCGCTGCGATGAGCCGAAGGTAGGCGAGCGCGTGCTTTACTTCCGCGCGCTCGAAAAAGCGCATGCCTCCGTAGACGCGGTACGGAAGTGCCGCGTTGAAGAGCGCGTGTTCGAGCACTCGCGACTGCGCGTTGGATCGGTACAGCACCGCCACCTCGGAGAGCGCGAGTCCGTCGGCGGCGAGGCTTTTGGCGACGTCGACGATGAACGCGGCCTCGTCGATGTCGGATGGGGCAGCCAGCGCACGCACCGGCTCGCCCTTGTCGTCGCTCGTCCACAGGTTCTTGCCGAGTCGCGTCCGGTTGTTCTTGATCAACGCATTGGCGGTATCGAGGATATTGCCGTGCGACCGGTAGTTCTGCTCTAGCTTGACGAGGCGTACCGGCATCTCCGGCGTCGCGAAGTCGCGCTCGAAATGCTGCATGTTGGCGACGTTCGCGCCGCGAAACGCGTAGATCGACTGGTCGTCGTCGCCGACCGCGAATACCGCCGTGCTCTCGCCGGCGAGCTGGCGCAGCCACTTGTATTGCAGCAGATTGGTGTCCTGGAATTCGTCGACGAGCAGATGGGAGAATCGGCGGCGATAGTGCTCGCGCAGACCGTCGTGCTGCGCGAGGAGCTCAAAGCTTCGCAGCAGGAGCTCGGCGAAATCGACGACGCCTTCGCGCTGGCACATCGTCTCGTACAGCGCATAGTGCTCGACCTGCCGGCGTACGAGCTCGTCGCCGGCTTCGACCTGATTCGGGCGCAGGCCTTCCTCCTTCGAGCCGGCGATGAAATGCTGGAGCTGCCGCGGCGGGAATCGCTCGTCGTCGATGCCGTGCGCCTTGTAGAGCCGCTTGATCAACGCAAGCTGGTCCTGCGTGTCCATGATCTGGAAGAGCTGCGGCAGATTCGCGTCGCGGTAGTGCGCGCGCAGCATCCGGTTGCACAGGCCGTGAAACGTGCCGATCCACATGCCGCGCGTGTGCACGGGCGTCATCGCGGAGAGCCGGACGAGCATCTCCTTGGCCGCCTTGTTGGTGAACGTGACGGCGAGGATCGACAGCGGGGACGCCTGCCCCGTCGCGAGCAGCCACGCGATCCGCGTGGTCAGAACACGCGTCTTGCCGCTGCCCGCCCCGGCCAGGATCAACGCCGACTGATGCGGCAGCGTGACCGCCGCGAGCTGCTCGGGATTGAGGTTGGCGAGAAGGGGGGAAGTCATTGGACGGCGCGAGCGCAATTATACGGGGTCGCGGCGCTATAATCCGCGCACTCCGCGACGCCTCCTCTCATCAAGGAACCGCTTCGATGCCTCCGAATCCCAACGCCGCACCAGCCGCAAATTCCGCGACGACGCGCGCGTTCGTCCAGTGGATCCGCTCGGCGGCGCCGTACATTCACGCGTTCCGCGGCAGGACCTTCGTCATCGCTTTTGGCGGCGAGGTGGTCGCCGACGACACGTTCCTCGGCATCATCCACGATCTCAACCTGCTGCACAGCCTGGGCATCCATCTCGTCGTCGTGCACGGGGCGCGGCCGCAGATCGAGGCGATTCTCGCGCAGCAGGACATCGAGAGCCGTTACGCGTTCGGGCTGCGCGTCACCGACGCCCCTACGATGGACTGCGTGCTCGAGGCCAACGGCCAGGTGCGCTCGCGCATCGAGGCGTTGCTCTCGCTCGGCATCGCGAATTCGCCGATGGCCGGCGCGCGCATCCGCGTCTCGTCCGGCAATTTCATCACGGCGAAGCCGCTGGGCGTGCTCGAGGGCATCGACATGCAGCTCACTGGCGAGGTGCGGCGCGTGGACACCGACGCCGTCCACCAGCGCTTGGACGACGGCGACATCGTGTTGATCTCCCCGCTCGGCTATTCGCCGACGGGGGAGATCTACAACCTCGCGCTGGAGGAGGTCGCAACGCAGGTCGCCGTCAAGCTGGCCGCGGACAAGCTCGTCTTCCTGATGGACACGGAGGGCGTGCGCAACGGCCGGCGACAGCTGATGACCGAGCTGTCGACGAAGGATGCCGAGACGCTGCTCGCGGGGAGCCGCGCCAAGCTGCCCGCCGACGTGCTGCACTACCTGCCCTGCGCGGTGCGCGCCTGCGACAACGGCGTCAAGCGCGCGCATCTCATCAGCCGCCACCTCGACGGCGCGCTGCTGCTGGAGCTCTTCACGCGCGACGGCGTCGGGACGATGGTGGCCTCCGCGCCGCTCGCGCACATGCGCAATGCGACGATCGACGACGTCGGCGGCATCCTGCAGATCATCGGACCACTCGAGGAACAGGGCGTCCTCGTCCGCAGGTCGCGCGAACGGTTGGAGATGGAGATAGAGCGCTTCATCGTCGCCGAGCACGACAACACCATCATCGGTTGCGCTGGTCTCTATGCGTTTGCGGACGAGAAGGTCGGCGAGCTCGCGGCACTCGCGGTCCATCCTGATTTCCGGCGGGAAGGCTACGGCGAAGCGCTGATGTCGGAAATGGAGGTGCGCGCGCGCAAGTTGAAGCTCACCGCGCTTTTCGTACTGACGACGCGCACGTCGCAATGGTTTCTGGAGCGCGGATTCCGTGCGGCGACGATCGCCGACCTGCCGAAGCAGAAGCAATCGCTCTACAATTACCAGCGCAAGTCGCAGGTTTACCGCAAGGACTTATAGGAGCACACGATGGCGCGCACGGTCCAATGCATCAAGCTCGGCCGCGAGGCCGACGGCCTCGACTTTCCGCCCTACCCCGGCGAGCTCGGCAAGCGGATCTACGAGAACGTGTCGAAGGAAGCGTGGCAGGCGTGGCTCAAGCACCAGACGATGCTCGTCAACGAGAATCGCCTGTCGCTCGCCGACGCCGGCGCAAGAAAGTGGCTGGCCGCGCAGATGGAGAGTCACTTCTTCGGCGCGGGCGCCGAGATGCCGTCGGGCTACGTTCCGCCGAAGGTCTGAGGAGGGAAGCTTTCCGGGCGCCTGTTGCCGCCATTTACCGGTAACCGGCGTGCGGCGTCCTCCAGGAAATCCTGCAGGCGGTCGATCGCATCCGGCACATCGAAGAGCTTCGCCTGCCCGGCTTTGATGCGCCCGACAAGCTCGGCTCGCCATGCGGGCTCGACCGCAAGGCGCGCGACGATCCGCACGTAGTCGGCCTCGTCGCGGGCAATGAGTTCGGGCAGGTCGATCACCGACAGCATGCCCATGCTCTGTCGGGCGCGCATCGTCGCGCCGGGCAGCGTGACGATCGGCAGCGCACAGGCAAGCGCATCGAGGCTCGTGTTGCCTCCCGACCAGTGCCGTGTATCGAGCATCGCGTCGCAGACGCGGTTGACGCGCAGAAAATCCTGGTGCGATAACAACGGCAGCACCCGCGTGCGTTCGCGGATCGCCACGCCGTGACGATCGCAGGCTCGGGAAAAGCGCCGCATGTATTGGTCGGTGATTGCCGGATGGCGACCGGCGAAAAGGACCAGCCGCGCTTCAGGGATCGCGGCCAGCACGCGGGCGAAAAGCCCGTCGTTGTCCGGGTGGATCTTGAACAGCGACTGTGGGCACAAGAGCAGCGGACACCCCGACGGCAGGCCGAGGTCGGCGCGTCTCGCCTCGACCGGTATCGTCGGTCGCAGATAGCGCGTGCCGATGCCCGGCAGCGGGATGATCTGTCGCTCGCTGTAATGCGCCGCGTAGCCCTCGGGCTCCATCGCCGCGCAAGTGAAGAAGCCGTCGATCGTGGCGTGCCCGGTGGTGACCGGATGTCCCCATGCCGCGTATTGAAGTGGCGCGAGGCGCAGCGCTGCCAATCCGAAGGTCGTCGCATCCATTCCGAGCTCGGGGTAGATCAAGAGGTCGAGCTCGTCCGCGCGGATGTCGGGCGCCACCACCGTCGGCCGTGCGCGCATGCCGCCGTAGACGCGAAACACGTCGGCGCGCTCGTTGATCGCCGAGGCGACATCGTCCATCCCCGGAAAAAGGTGATACACGTAGACCTCGAAGCGGTCGCGATCGAGCCCGGTGATCCAATGGCAAAAATAACGGCCCACCGTCCCGACGTGGAAATACGCCGACGCGAAGCCGACACGAACGCGTGCTCGCCGCGGTGGTGCCGGCATCGGCGCCCGCCAGCGTGGCTCGACACGGTCGATCGCCCGGGCGGCGAAGTCCGCGTAGCCCTGCTGCAGGTCGCGATCAATCTCGCCGTGGTAGGCCAGAAAGAAATTCGTCCAGCGCAGGCCGTCCAGCACCTGCGTCGCGGACATGGGCCCGACGATCGCTTCGAAGTCGCGATGCAACGTGGCGAGCCCCTGGCGGTAGATTTCCCTCGCCGTGGTCAACGCTTGGGCATCGGCGTAGATCATCGGCAGCGTGAGATGCAATCCAAATGAAGCGCGCAAGTCGCCCCGATCGACGGCTAGCGAGTGCGCATACGCCTCGCGGGCGCGATCGTTCTCGCCGCGCTCGGAGTGGACCCGCGCCAGACTGATCCACTCGTTGCCGCTCTGCGCCGGCGCCGCCTCGATCGCGCGCCGATAGAGCTCGGCAGACTCGTCGAAGCCACCGTTCTCTCGGACGAGTCCGGCCAGGATGACGAGCAGCGGCCGAAACGGCGGCTTGCCTTTCGTCCACGCCAGCGCCGCACGCGCGGTGGCTTCCGCAGCGATCACGTCGCCCAGATCACGCTGCGCGGAAGCGAGGTTTGCCGCCGCGAGCGGATAGTCGGGGCGCACGGCGAGTGCGCGCGCGAACGACGCCTGTGCTTCCCCGAGCCGGCCGAGCGAGCGTTGGGCATTGCCGAGGTTGTTCCACGCCGTGGCGCGCTGGGGGTCGAGCTGCACGGTCGATTTGAAGGCGGCGGCGGCGCCCGCATCGTCACCGCTCTCCCCGAGCAGGATGCCGAGGTAGTTCCACGCCGCGCCAAAACGAGCGTCGATCGCGACAGCCTGCCGCAGGTGAACCAGCGCTGCGGCCCTTTCGCCCGCAGCCTCGAGCTGCTCCGCCAGTGCGTAGCGCGCAGAAGGATCGCCCGGAGCATGCTCGACCGCGGAGCGCGCAAGCGTCAGCGCCGCCGCGCCGAGGCTCGCCGGTTTCATCGTGGTCATCAGCAACGCTACGCCGCTGCACTCGGAGGGTCAAGGAAGCGGCACAGGGACGTGGGCCGACGGTCTGACGCAAGGTGTGGCAATGTTGATCGTTGTCCGGGCTACTACTGGATCACCTCGTCGGCGCGCAATAGCAGTGATTGCGCAATCGTGAGCCCGAGCGCCTTGGCGGTCTGGAGGTTAATGGCCAACTCGACACCCCGAGCTCCCCCCGATGGGTGATGGTCGCCGTGTCGGAAAAGATCACGACGCC
>JBDTRG010000018.1:0-12043 GCA_039931775.1 Betaproteobacteria bacterium
CAAGTTCGACGAGTGTTTCTGTTTCCGGGCGCGGAATCAGCACCGCCGGCGAGACGCGCAGCGGCAATCCCCAGAATTCCCGGAGGCCGGTCAGATAGGCGATGGGTTCCCCGTCGCGGCGGCGCTTCGCGAGTACCTCGAACGCGTCCGCTTGACCGAACGCGAGCACGTCACCCTCGTGTGCGATCAGCCACGCGCGATCCTTGCCGAGCACGTGCGCCAGCAGCACCTGCGCGTCGAGCGGAACGAGACCCGATTGCGCCAGCGCGCGGCGCACCGTGATCTGATCGGTCATCGGGCGCCCCACCGATCCGTTCATCGATACGGGTTGTCCGCCACGAAGAGGCGCAGGCGCCGGTTGTAATAGCGGCCCCACCCGCGATCCTCGAGGCCGGCCTTCATCAGCACGCGCTGCGACGCCTTGTTGCCGGGATGCGTGACGCCGATGATCCGGTCGAGATCGAGATCGTCGAAGCCGTAGTCGACGAGCGCCGTAGCGCCTTCGGTAGCGAAGCCCTGGCCCCAGGCGTTAGGCAGCAGCCGGTAGCCGACCTCGATGTCCGCCGAAGTGCCGGCATAGTTGAAGCAGAACCAGCCGATGTAGGCGCCGGTGTCGCGCCGGGCTGCACGCCAGACACCGAGGTCGGGATAGAGCGTCGGATAGCGGATGAAACGCTTCAACCGTTGTGCCACGGCGTCGCGACCCGCCGGCTTGCCGTCGGCGATGTACTTCATAACGCGCGGATCGCTGTCGAGGCGCAGCATCTCGTCGAAATCGCCCGGGACGAACGAACGCAGCTCGAGCCGCAGGGTTTCGAGCCACGGCAGCGGCAGCTTTTCCTTCGTCATTTTTCGTCGCCGGCCAGCGCCGCCAGCATCTCCGCCTGGTGTTCCTGCGCAAGGGCGCCGGTCACCTCCTCGAGTTCGCCGTCCATGATCGCGTCGATCTTGTAGAGCGTCAAATTGATCCGGTGGTCGGTGACGCGTCCCTGCGGGAAATTATAGGTGCGGATGCGCTCGCTGCGATCGCCGCTGCCCACGAGCGATTTGCGCATCGACGCCTCTTTCTGCTGCCGCTCGCGACGCTCGCGGTCGAGCAGGCGCGAAGCGAGCACCGCCATCGCCTGCGCGCGGTTGCGATGCTGCGACCGATCGTCCTGGCATTCGACGACGAGCCCGGTCGGGATGTGCGTGATGCGCACCGCCGAATCGGTCTTGTTGATGTGCTGGCCGCCCGCACCCGACGCGCGAAAGGTGTCGATGCGGATGTCGGTAGGGCTGATGTCGATGTCGGCGATCGGGTCGGCCTCCGGCATCACGGCGACGGTGCACGCGGACGTGTGGATGCGTCCCTGCGCCTCGGTCTCGGGCACCCGCTGCACGCGGTGGCCGCCGGACTCGAACTTGAGCTTCGAATACGCGCCCTGTCCGACGATGCGCAGGATCACCTCCTTGTAGCCGCCGAGTTCCGCCTGCGACTCCGAAACGATCTCGACCTGCCAACGCTGGCGCTCGGCGTAGCGAGTGTACATGCGGCAGAGGCTGCCGGCGAAGAGCGCCGATTCGTCGCCGCCCGTGCCGGCGCGGATCTCGACGAAGACGTTGCGATCGTCGTTCGAGTCCTTCGGCAGCAGCATCCGCTGCAGGTCGGCCTCCAGCGTCGTCATCCGCGCGGTGGCAGCGACTCCCTCCTCTTCGGCGAAGGCCTTCATCTCCGGCTCGCGCGCCATCTCGTTGGCCGCAGCGACGTCGCCTTCGGCGCGCTCGTACTCGCGGAACCGCGCCACGACGGGCTCGACCTCGGCGCGCTCGCGGGTCAGCGCGCGATAGCGGTCCATGTCGCGCGCGATCTCCGGCGACGACAGCACGACGTCGAGTTCGGCGACGCGATGCGCGAGCGATTCCAACTTGGAGCGTAGCGAAGGCTTCATTTACTGATTTTACAGTTGCGGACCCGAGCGACGACCGACCTGTCGCCAACGTCGTTCCCGCGGACGCGGGAATCCAGTGACGTTCGACGCGAAAGACGCTGGGTTCCCGCATGCGCGGGACGACGTCGAGACATGCGCCGCCAGCGTGACGGCTTGGCGCAGTCCCCTCCCTAATGATCGTCGGGGATCTGGTAGATCTTCTCGAACATCGCAACCAGCTCCGCGCGCTCGGCGTCACCGGCCTGGTTCAGCGCCTGGGTCGGCGCATGCAGGAACTTGTTGGTGAGGCCGCGCGCGAGCAGCTCCATCACTTCGCCCGGCGGCGTCCCGCCGGCCAGGAGCTTCCGCGCGCGCTCGAGCTCGGCGGCGCGCAGCGCGTCGTGGTGACCGTGCAACGCGGTGATTGTCGGCACGACGGTCCGGCCCTCGAGCCAGCGCAGGAAGCTTTCCGCCTGGGCAGTGATCATTTCCTCGGCCTGCACCACCGCTTCCTTGCGGACCTGCAGGTTGTCCTTGACGATGTTCATCAGGTCGTCGAGGCTGTAGAGGAACACGTCGTCGAGGTCGGCGGCTTCGGGCTCGACGTCGCGCGGCACGGCGAGATCGACGATGAAGATCGGCGCGTGCCGGCGCGCCTTGATCACGCGCTCGAGCAATCCCTTGCCGAGGATCGGCAACGTGCTCGCCGTGCAGGTGACGATGATGTCGAACTCGGGCAGCCGATCCGGCATTTCGTTGAGCGTGATCGCCTCGGCGCCGTAGCGCGCGGCGAGTTGCCTGCCGCGTTCGAGCGTGCGATTCGCGATCGTGATCGACTTCGGGTGACGCGCCGCGAAATGCGTCGCCGACAGGTCGATCATCTCGCCGGAGCCGATCATCAGCACGCGCTGATCGCCGAGCGAAGGAAAGATGCGCTCGGCAAGCTTGACCGACGCCGCCGCCATCGAGATCGACGCGCTGCCGATGTCGGTATGCGTGCGCACGTCCTTGGCCACGGCGAACGTGCGCTGGAAGAGGCGATTGAGCACCAGCCCCAGCGATCCTGCCGATTCCGCGTGGCGCACCGCCTGTTTCATCTGACCCAGGATCTGCGGCTCGCCCAGCACCATCGAGTCGAGACCGCTCGCGACGCGGAACGCGTGCGTCACCGCCCGCTCGCGCGGCAGCGTGTAGAGGTACGGCGAAAGCGAGTCCGCCGGCACGTGGTGGAAATCCTCAAGCCAGCGGGCGACCGGCCCGGGCTCGGCCGCGTGGATGTAGACCTCGGTGCGGTTGCAGGTCGACAGGATCGCGGCTTCCTTGACCTTCGGCCTCGCGAGGAGGTCGCGCAGCGCGTGGCCCATTGCATCCGGCGAGAACACGACCTGCTCCCGCACGTCGATGGGCGCGGTCTGGTGGTTGAGGCCGAGGGCGTAAAGAGACATGGCTGGAAACTCTGCCTGGGGGATATTTTATCGCCTCGCGAGGCAAAGAAGCCAGCCCAGGACATTGATTTCGGTCAGAAAACGGCCACCGTCCGCGCATTGAGCGCCGGCGGGCAAGCAAAGAAGGCGTCATCCGGGGCAGATGTCGGCGAAGCGACATCCCGGACCGGTCCGCGGGTTGCGTGGCAAACCCGAGGCGTATTATCGGTGTCGTCGCTGACGGAAGCGGCACTGGAGACAAACGTGGGAGCAAGCTCGACCTCGCGCGGCAGGGGCATTGGTTACATCGCGGGCGCTGTGCTCCTCTTGGCGGGTCTCGCGTCGACGGCACCGGCCGCGGCACCGGCAAACCCGCCGAACATCCTGCTGTTCATCCTCGACGACGTCGGGATCGATCAGATGAGCGCGTTCGGGTACGGCGGCGCCACCCCGCCGCGAACGCCCAACATCGAAGCAATCGCGAACGCCGGCGTGCGCTTCCGCAACTTCTGGACGATGCCCGAGTGCTCGCCCAGTCGCGCGCTGCTGTTCGAGGGTCGGTATCCGCTGCGCACCAACGTCTACGACGCCATCCTCTCCGTCGACCTCGCCAACTCGCAGGTCTCCCCGTACGAGACGACCACGCCGAAAGTGTTGCGGCAAGCCGGTTACGCGAGCGGCCTTTTCGGCAAGTTCCACCTGACGGGCTCGGACGTCAACCAAACGGCGACGAACAACAATCCGCTGGGGTTTACCGCCGTGCACCAGCTCGGCTGGGACGACTTCGCGGGCTGGCAGGACGGGGCTCCGCATCCCATCGACACGACGGCAGGCGGCATCGCACCGCAAAACACGCATGCGTGCGGCTTCGTCCCGAACACAACGGAGAGTCCTGCGAATGGGGCGGATGCAGGTGCGTGCTATTTCGTCAACGGTTCGTGCTCGCCGGTCAGCCGCACCCCGCTATCGCCGACGCCGGGCCGGACCTGTCTCGAGCGCGGCGGCATTTTCAATCCCGGCGCCGCCTGCGCGTCCCCGGTGCCCGCCACCGTCGACTTCACGCTGGAAAACGGCTACTACGTCGGCGAGCTCGTCGTGAACCGTCCGGACGGCACGTACACGGTGTCGCCACCGGAGGATCCGTCGGGTGCCGGGCGCGGCTATCGGACCATCCTCGAAAGCGATCGCGCCATCGGCTGGATCAACGCGAAGGCGGCGGCGGCGCCCTGGATGGCGACGGTCTCCTTTTCCTCGGCGCACACACCGTATCAGCAGGCGCCGACGTCACTGCTGCCCGCTGCGTCGCTGCCGACCGGGTCGTTCGACTGCCTCGTGCTGGCCGACCAGCGCGTGCTCAGCAACCAGATGATCGAAGCGATGGACGCCGAGATCGGCCGCGTGCTCGTTCAGACCGGTGTCGCCACACGCAACGGCGACGGCACCCTGGCCTATGATCCCCGCAGCACCGACACGATGATCGTCATTCTGGGCGACAACGGCACCTATGCGCCGGTCGTGAAGTTCCCGTTCAACCCCGAACGGGCCAAGGCGACGGTATACCAGACCGGCGTATGGACGCCTTTGATCGTCGCGGGGCCATTGGTTGAGGCCCCGGGGCGCACGGTCAGCGCGATGGTCAACGTCGCCGACGTATTCCAGCTGTTCGGGGAAATGGCCGGCATCGACGTGCACGCGGTAGGCCCGAAGTCGCGGCCGCTCGATTCGGTCGCGATGCTCCCTTATCTGACGAACCCGGACCAGAGGAGCCTGCGCAGGACAAATTTCACGCAGACACAGCCCAACCTGAAGCCCGCCGGCTACGTCGTTCCGCCGTGTGTCGTTGCCGGCGTCGACACATGTGTCCAGCTCTTTCCGTCGCAGAGCCTGTGTGGCTCCGAAGGCGGCGTCTGGTGGGGAACGGGCGACGATGGCACGGCTCCCGTCGGCGCCGGAGCGCCGCAACCCGACTGCTGCAGCGTGAACCGCTTCCGGGTGACGAGCGGAGCCGCGACGTACAGCGTGCTTCCCGATTGGCAGATGGCAATGCGCGACGACCAGTACAAGCTCGTCCGTTCAGCGACCACCGATTTCGACGCATCGACGAGTGCCTGCGCAACGACGGAATCCAGGGAGTTTTACGCGATCAACGAGAAGCCCCTGCCCATGCTGCGGCTCGACGACGCCACCGGCAACCTGCTCGGGCGGCATCGGCGGCTCGACAGCAATGAGCGTAGGGCGCTGTTCTGGCTCACGCGCGAACTCAACCAGCTGCTCGCCTCCGAGGTCGCCTGTCCCGGCGACGGGAATCGCGACGGCGTCGTCGATCAGACTGACCTCGATCAGTTCAAATACTGGGCCAACACGACGAACTCGATGTCGAGCTGGTACGACTTCAATCTGGACGGCCTGACGAACCAGAATGACGTGCCGTTCATCACGAACGGCCGGTTCCCGCGCACCTGTCCCACAGCCGACGCGGCGTTCCCGCAACGCGGATAGGGGGCGGCTGCCGCGCACGCGACCCGCGCACCGGCTGCCGCGCCGCCGGCGTCTTCGGCCAAGGGCGGCGGAATCACGCCTTGATGAACTCCTGCCGCCCGCCGAGCCAGCGTTGCAAGTGGGCTTCGGCGGCGGCGGGCTCCTTCTCCAGCAGCCAGTCGGCGGCATCGCGCGCCTCCTCGATCAGCGCGACGTCCTTTTCGAGGTCGGCGAAGCGCAGCAGCGGCACGCCGGACTGCTTCGCGCCCAGGAACTCGCCGGGCCCGCGGATGATGAGGTCCTGGCGCGCGATCTCGAAGCCGTCCGTGTTTTCGTAGACGACCTTGAGCCGGGCCTTCGCGGTGTCGGTCAACGGCTCCTCGAACAGCAGGTAGCACGTGCTCTCGGCGGCGCCGCGTCCGACGCGGCCGCGCAGCTGGTGCAACTGGGCGAGGCCGAAACGCTCGGCGTGCTCGATCGCCATCAGCGACGCGTTCGGCACGTCGACGCCGACCTCGATCACCGTCGTCGCGACCAGCACGTGGATCTTCCCGGCGACGAACTCCGCCATCATCGAGGCCTTGTCGTCGGGCTTCATCCGGCCGTGCAGGAGGCCGACGCGACACTCCGGCAGTGTCGCGGTCAACTCGGCGTGCAGCGCGACGGCCGTTTGCAGTTCGAGCTTCTCGGATTCCTCGATCAGCGGGCACACCCAATACGCCTGGCGCCCCTCGGCACAGGCGCGGCGCACGCGCTCGATCACCTCGTCGCGGCGCTTGTTGTTGACTAGCCGTGTCGCGACCGGCGTGCGTCCCGGCGGCATTTCGTCCAGCGCCGACACGTCGAGATCGGCGTAGAAGGTCATGGCCAGCGACCGCGGTATCGGCGTCGCGCTCATCATCAACTGGTGCGCCTCGCCCATCGCCTTGCCGCGCAGTTTCAGGCGCTGCGCGACGCCGAACCGGTGCTGCTCGTCGACGATGGCGAGCCCCAGCCGCGGCAGTTCGACCTCGTCCTCGAACAGCGCGTGCGTGCCGATTGCGAACATCGCGTCCCCGTTCGCCATCGCCGCGAGCGCCTTCTTCTTCGCCTTCGCAGGGAGTCCGCCCGAGAGCCACGCGATCTCGACCGGCAGCCCGTCGAGCCACTGCGACAGCTTGCGATAGTGCTGCTCGGCGAGGATCTCGGTCGGCGCCATGAACGCGACCTGTCGCCCCGATTCGATCGCCTGAAGCGCCGCAAGCGCAGCGACGATCGTCTTGCCGCTGCCGACGTCGCCCTGCAGCAGGCGCTGCATCGGCATCGCGCGCTTCAAGTCGTGGCTGATCTCGCGCCAGACGCGCTCCTGCGCCCGCGTCAGCTTGAACGGGATGCGCGCGCGCAGCGCGCCGGTCAGCGTCCCCGTGCCGGTCAAAACCGGCGCGCGCCGCGCCGCACGGGCCCTGCGATGCGCCTTCAGCGACAGCTGCTGCGCGACGAGTTCGTCGAACTTGAGGCGCGTCCATGCCGGGTGCGTTCGCTCGTCGAGCGCGTGTTGTGTCAACCGCGACAGTCGCGGCGGGGGTGCGTGCAGAAAGTGGACGGCGTCGGAGAACTTCCACAGATGCCGGCGCGCGACCAGCGCGTCGGGCAACGATTCATCGGTGAGCGCCGGATCCGAGGCCAGCGCGCGCGCGACCACCTTGCGCAGAGCCTCCTGAGCGAGCCCCGCCGTCGTCGGGTACACCGGGGTCAGACGATCCGGTAACGGCGTATCCTGATCGACCACCTTGAACTGCGGATGCACGATCTCGCGTCCGAAATGGCCGTCGCGCACCTCGCCGAACACGCGCACGCGCCGGCCTGGGGCCAACGCCTTCTGCTGATTCGGATAGAAGTGGAAGAACCGCAGCACCAGCTGCGCGCGCGCACCCGAGTCGTCGGCGCCATCCTCGAGCAGGCATACGAGCTGGCGCCGCGGCCGATACTGGATATCGGTGTTGACCACGACGCCCTCGGCCTGCTGCAGCGCGCCGCTCAGGAGCGACGCGAGCGGGACCAGGCGTGTGTGGTCCTCGTAACGTAGCGGCAGGTGCAGCACGAGGTCCTGATCGCGGAGGAGGCCCAGGCGCGCGAGTTGGTCGGAAAGGCCGCGCGCCTTCGGCCGATCAGCGGGCTGCGCTTTCTTCGGCGCGGACTTCGCCGGCGATACCAGGTCGGCGACGGTGGATTTGCCGCGCGCGACGTTACCCTCCGAGTACCAGAATACCTTCGACTTCCAGCCTCGCGCCCTTTGGTAGCGCCGCCACCTGATAGGTCGCGCGCGCCGGATAGGGCGGCTTGAAGTAAGTCGCCATGATCTCGTTGACCTTGGCGAAGTCGGCGAGGTCGGCCATCAGCAGCGTGAGCTTGACGATGTCGTCGAGATTGCCGCCCGCGGCCTTGGCCACGGCGCCGAGGTTCATCAGCACCCTGTGCGCCTGCGCTTCGATGCCTTCGACGAGATCGCCGGTTGCCGGGTCCAATCCGAGCTGTCCGGACAGATACACGGTGTTGCCCGCGCGGATGCCCTGCGAATACGGGCCGAGCGCGGCCGGTGCGCTTTTCGTCTGGATGGCTTGTTTGGTCATGGCGTTTTTCTCCGTCGCGAATCCGGGGGAATCTATCATGCGCCGCACCGGGCGTCAGCGTTCGACTTCGTGCCCCGCATCGATCCATGCGTCGATGCCGCCGTGGAGCGGCCGCACGCGATTGAAACCCAGCGCGCGCAGCTTTTGCGCGACGGTGACCGCGGTTGCCTCGTTGGGGCACGCGCAGTAGACGATGACCTCGCCTTCGGTCGGCACGCCGGCAAGTCCTTCCGCAATCCGCATTATGTCGATCGCGCGCGCGCCGGGAATCCGGCCGCTGGCCGCCTGAGAAAGCGCGGAGCGCACGTCGAGTATCACACCGACTTCGTTCGCGTCCAGCAGGGATTTGAGCTCGTCGACGGTGACGCGGTCCATCCGAAGCTGCCTCGCGAACATGGCGCGCTTCCACCATTTCGCCGCGGCCCAGGCAGCGAAGGCGGCGACGACGAGCACCATCCCCCACTTGCCAAACGACTGCAGTGTTTCCAGCACCTCCTCGATCGCGTCGCGGAAGAGGTACCCGGCGCCGACGGCGACACCGACCCACAGCAACGATCCCAGCAAGTCGAACAACACGAATTTCCAGTAGCGAAGGCCGATCGCGCCCGCGAGCGCCGTGGCGACCGAGGCGAAGCCGGGCACGAACTTCGCGAAGATCATCGAAGCGGGACCAAAGCGCTGGAAGATCGATTCGGTTTGCCGAACACACGAATCCGGCGACAGCGAGATGCGGCACAGCGTCTTCAGCACGCGCGTGCCGAAGCGGCGACCCGCGAGGTACCAGAACGTGTCGGCGATCACCGCGGCAAGCGTGCCGACCAGCACGAGCCAGACCAGCGCATGTTCGCCGCCGGTCAGGTACGCGCCGGCGATGATCAGCGTCGGGTACGCAGGGATCGGTACGCCGGCCTGCTCGACGAGGACATTGGCGAACACCAGCCAGAGCCCGTGCATCTGAATCAGCGTGATCAACTGCTGCATGATGCGTTGGGAGGTTCCGTCGGAAGTTGCGAAATCAAGGCGCCGGCACGGGAGGGCGCCAGTTTACGCTGGAGGGCCGGTTCGGCTATAATTCGCGGCCCAGGGGACGTAGCTCAGCTGGGAGAGCGCCGCGTTCGCAATGCGGAGGTCGTGAGTTCGATCCTCATCGTCTCCACCATTTCTCATCCGGCCCGCTGAGCAATCGGCGGGCTTTTTGTTTCCTCGCGTCGAAGTTCATGGGGCACGCTACTTTGGTGGCCCGGTTTTGATAGGCGACACGATGCGTTTTCAGCGGTTGCCTCTCGCCATCCTCGCCCGCGGATTCGCGCTGCTGATCCTTGGTGCGCTCTATCCGGTCCTCGCGTTCGGACTCGACCAGACCTACGAAGGCAAGCTTGTCCCGGACAGCGGGTCTGCGCCGATCCCGATCGTCGTCGAGGTCAAAGAAGTGGCCACCTTCCTTCGAGGGAGCGTGAAGACTTCGTCGCCGATCATGGGCAATGGCGCCATCGAGTCGGGCGGCAACGTCTCCGGCCAATGCACCGTCAACGTGGCTCTCAGCAAGACGATCAGCCTGCGCCTCAGAGGAACCTGCGAGCAGAAGAGCTACAGCGGCTACTACACGCTCTACGACTCCCAGACGAGATCGGCGACCACTGGCAGCTTCAAGCTCGCGGGCAAGGCACCGGAAACCGCCAAGGTCGACGGCGGACACGGCGCTGCGGGGACGACGGGCGGCACGATTTCCTGCGCCAAATCCAATACGCTCTGCTTGAGTGCGTGTCCGCGCGACTACAGCACAGGCGCGGCGTTGTGCGCAAACCATTGCCGGGCCAAGCTAAAGACCTGCAGGGGCCCGGCCAAGAAGCCTCCGGCGATCGCTGAGTAGCCGGCGATCGCCATCGACGAGGCGACGCGTACGCACTACGCCAAGCTCTATGCACTGCCTGGCGCGATGCGCTTCGCGTTCAATCAGTTCGCCGCGTTCGGCCCGGACGCCGAAGACAACAACGGCTTCGTGGCCAAGGGGAAGGTCGGCATTCCCGTCCTGGCGGTCGGCGCGCCGAAGTCCAATGACACGACGATGGCAAAGGACATCGGGAATCCAGGTGAAGACCATGATGATCACCGACCCCCGACGGCAATCACATCGCATTTGCACAGGCCATCGACCCGTCTGCCGCGGCGCACGACGGTAGTTCGATGCGCGGCGTGACGGGAGCCACCAGTTTCTGCGCCATCCGGCGGCCGATTCCCCGCAGCGCGGGGACCGTCGACGTTCGGTGCGCACTTGACGCTCATCGAACACCGACGGTGATTGAGCTCTAGATCTTCGAAGATGCCTTATCCAAGGCGATCTTCATCGATTTCCACGCCGCCTCCACCCCATCCTGCATTTGCTGCCACGCCGATTCACTGGCCGCGCGCATTTCGTGCAGTTTCTTGAACCCGACGTCGCGGCTCTCGCGCATCAACTTGAGATGCTCGTCATAAATGGCCCGGTTTTCGGCGCTCATCAGCTTGCTTTCGGCGTTCAGCTTGTCGACCTCCGCATCCCATGTCTTGATTTGCGAATCCATCGTCGCGCAGTACTCGTCCTTCTTGCTCATGGTGAGTCTCCTTGTGTTTGCCGTGGTTGCGGTAGCCGGACATCACCTGCGATGCATGCACGCAGCGTCCGACCGATGGCGACAGGCGAATCATTGGACCGCCGATCGCTATTTCTCTCGTCCGGCAACGTTTTCGCGACTGCCGCGTGACTCGAACTGCGGGGACCCCTCGGGTGACGCCAGGGTCGAACAACGGTACGGTGCTGACGGAAAGGCACGTGCCATCACACTTCCACGTGCTTTGCGCCGATCGTTTTCCAATCGTGCTCGATATGGCCGGCATCTTCGCGCGTGCGTGGCGTGACGCCCATGAGAATGCCGCCAGACTTGATCGCCGCCTGATACGCATCGATCCGCGCAGCAGGTATGCCCCAGTCGTGGAGCACACCCACCAGGCCGCCGGCGACGGCGGCCGTACCGGCACCGGCCAGCGCTGCGGCCATCGGTCCCGCGGCCGCAAGCCCCAACGCAGGAAACAACAGGAAGGTGCCGACCGCAGCGGCTGCGGTGAAGATTGTGCCAAGGGTTCCACCAAGCGGTCCCCCAACGCCTTCCCCTTCGGATGCCTTGTTTCCGAGCTCGGATTCGTGCTCCCGGGAAGCCGGGAAGTACCGTTCACGGGTATCGTCCTCCATCACGAGGTTGATATCGTCCTTGTCGTAGCCGCGACTCGTGATTGCGAGAAATGCGCGTTCGGCAGTGTCTCGATCCTCGAACATGCCCGTAACCATTCTCGGGCTGTCGGTGGAACTTGTTGCGTTGGTCATGAGCTTTACCCGGTGTCGCGCAGGATGCCTTCCCAGCCGCACGCCGAATTGGAGCAACTGAAGCGGCGCACCGGAAGGAAGACACTGAAAAGGCGGTCGATGCGGCCACGGGGCATCTGCACCAGCATGTCACTGCAAACCGGACACCTGCATTTCGGTACGCTGAATACGTAGTCCGAAGCGCCTGTATCGGCTGGCGGCCTGGCGAATCGGGCGTTGAGATAGGGTCGACGCGGCAAAACGGTTGGCATGATCAATCTCCGC
>JBDTRG010000019.1:0-76379 GCA_039931775.1 Betaproteobacteria bacterium
GAGCTGTATCTCGCGGGGGTCATCCGCCATGACGGCGTCATCGACGGCAGTCTCGCGCTGCGCAATACCCGCATCCACAGCGACGGGCGGACGTTTGCCTACGATCTCTACGGTGGACTCGACGGGCGCGCGCCGATGCGCATCACGCAGAACGACGTCCGCGCGATCCAGCTAGCCAAGGCCGCGCTCTATGCCGGCGTGCGTTTGCTGATGGAGCGGATGGGTGTGGAAAAAGTTGACCGCATCCGCCTCGCCGGAGCGTTCGGTAGCCATATCGACGTCAAATTCGCGATGGTGCTCGGCATGATTCCCGATTGCGCGCTCGACGCCGTCAGCTCCGCCGGCAACGCCGCCGGTACCGGCGCCCGCATCGCATTGCTCGATCAGCGCGCGCGCGGCGTCGTCGAAGAGCTCGTGCGCCGCGTGGAGAAGGTCGAGACGGCCGTGGAGCCACGCTTCCAGGAGTTTTTCGTCGAAGCCATGGCGATTCCGCACCTGAGCGCGCCCTACGCGAGGCTCCGCGAAGCGGTGAGCTTGCCGGAACCGAAGGCACTCAAGGGCGGCGGAGCTCGCCGGACGCGAGCCGTGGCGCGGCGCGCGAGCTAGTGCAACGCCACGCTGACGTGGTGTAAATCGCCGCTCCCTCCGGTGACGGCAGATGTCCGTCGCGCGCCCGCCGTGGTTTTCCGCGGTGGCGCAATTGTCCTACCTCCAAATCGGCGGCCCTCCGAAAGAAGTGGTGTAGGCCTTGCCGCAGACTTTCGATTCGCCATGAGCGTCAAAACGACGCATCTGCGATCAACGAGGAGTCGACAATGGATAAAACGAGAAGCCCAGC
Organism: Betaproteobacteria bacterium; assembly: GCA_039931775.1. Classification (GTDB taxonomy): domain Bacteria; phylum Pseudomonadota; class Gammaproteobacteria; order Burkholderiales; family Casimicrobiaceae; genus CAIWHR01. The sequence continues at coordinate 839 of JBDTRG010000019.1, forward strand.
AACCAATCAGACGCTCGTGACCGGTCTGTTCAACGATCGCCCGAGCGCGGAACGCGCGTACGACGCGATCACGTCCCGAGGCTACAGCAGCGACGACGTGAATCTGGTGATGTCGGACGAAACGCGCGAGCGGCACTTCACCCCCGCCGGCACCGAGACCGAGCTAGGCACCAAGGCAGCAAAGGGCGCCGGCGTTGGCGGAGCAATTGGCGGCGTGGTCGGTGCCATTGCCGCGGTCGTGGCGACGGGTGCCGCTGTCGTCATCCCGGGGCTCGGCCTCGTCGTCGCCGGCCCCATTGCCGCGGCGCTGGCGGGTGGCGGAGCCGGTGCGGCGGCCGGCGGCCTGATCGGCGCCCTGGTCGGCGCGGGAATGCCCGAGGAACGGGTAAAACACTACGAGGAGGGCATCAAGAAGGGCGGCATCCTGATGGGCGTCAAGGCGCGCAATGCCGCGGACGCCGAATACTTCGAACGCGACTGGAAGCTGAACAACGGCGAGTACGTCTATCGCTGACGCATGGCGGCGGGGAGCGCAAGTCGCGCCCCGCCGCGACTCCCCACCTCAGACAATTCGGCGCGCCGTTCGCGCCAGACCCCACCCCGACCCCTACCCACGGAATTTCCAAGTGCAGCCCAATTTCCAAGGATGAGATGACCATGAGCGTGATCGAAACCATGAAAGTCTATCTAGGCGTCGAAGATGAGAACGAGATTCGCTCGCTCCTGCACGACGACCACGAACAGATTCTCGGCCTGTTGAAGGAGATTTGCGAAGCGGGCACCGCGACCAAGCGCACGGCGCTCTTCGATGCGCTGAAGCCGTTCCTGTCCGCCCATGCTCGCGCCGAAGAACAGGTCGTCTACACCCGCCTGCTGAGCACCCGGAGTTCGGAGGATGCAAAGGACCTCGGAAACGAGGGCTTCGTCGAACACAGTCTCGTGGACGTGCTTCTGGCTCGACTTTCCAAGACCACGCTGGCCGGCACCGACGCATGGAAGGCTCACGCGACAGTCTTGAAGGAAATTCTCGAGCATCACATCAAGGAGGAAGAAGGCGAGATTTTTTCGGTGCTGGGCAAGGAGTTCAGCGACGAGCAGCGGATAGCGATGGGCGCGACATTCACTTTGGAAAGGAATCGCCTGCTCACGAAGAAGAAGGTGCGGAAGGCAGCCTGACGGCGAAGCTTGCGGTTCCACGGCGTCCTAGCTCGGTTCGAAACGATCGCAAATAATGGGCGCAATCCGCGGCGCAAGCACGGCGGCGCGCCCGTAGGAGCAATGTCTACGCCAATACCGTCTTGCTTTCGACAGCCTTCGGCGATCGAACCCGGTAGCCTGACCGTGCATCGCCTCGACCGATTTCGGCGACGTTTACGCTCACTCATACGAATCCCTACCCGACAAGGATGAACCCATGAAAAAGACCCTACTCTGCACCATGACTGTCATGACGCTCGCGCTTGCCGCGTGCGACCAACGACCCGCCACCCCCGTCGTCGTAACACCTCCGTCGCCGCCCGCCACCACGACGATTGTCGCTCCGGCTCCGTCGACCGCGCCGGCGGATGCGGCAGTGGCCGCTCAGGCAGCGAGCGCCGCCCAGGATGCGGCACGGGATGCGAACAAGGAAGCGAACGCCGCAAGGGACGCCGCCGGAAAGGCAGCCGACGCCGCGAAGGACGCCAAGAAGCAATAGTAAAGGGAATGAAGTGGGAAGGCCGATCCTCGCGGATCGGCCTTTTTCCATGCGATCGGCGAATGTCAGAGCGACGCGCTGGCAAACGTATCGCAGGCCTTCGGGGATCCCGATTCGATGCCGCGCCTGAACCAGCGTACGCGCTGCTCAGAGGAGCCGTGCGTAAACGACTCGGGCACGACGCGGCCCTGCGTTTGCCTCTGGATGCGATCGTCGCCGATCGCCGTCGCGGCGTTGAGCGCCTCCGCAATGTCGCCGGCGTCCAACTGCTTCATCGCATCGGCGTAATGTCCCCAGACCCCCGCGTAGCAGTCGGCCTGCAGTTCCATGCGCACCGACACCTGGTTCGCATCGCCGCGCGACATGCGTCCCCCCGCCCCTTCCAGCTTTTGCAGCGTGCCCGTAAGTTTTTGCACGTGATGGCCGACCTCGTGGGCAATCACGTAGGCTTCGGCGAAATCGCCGGGCGCATGGAAGCGCGCCTGCAGGTCGCGAAAGAAGGCGAGGTCGATGTAGAGCTTTTCGTCAGCAGAGCAGTAGAACGGCCCCATGGCCGATTGCGCCATTCCGCACGCCGATCGCACCTGGCCGTCGTAGAGGACGAGCGTCGGCGCATGGTATTGGCCCTTCGATTGCTGGAAAATCTTGCCCCACACATCCTCCGTGCTGCCGAGGACCCTGGAGACGAACTGCCCCGTCTGGTCGGCGGGCGCGCCCTTGGGTGCCTCGCGCGTCTCCCTTTGGCCCCCGACCTGCTGCGCGACATCGATCGCGGTGTTGGGATCGAAACCGAGAAAATACGCGATGATCGCGACGACGATGCCGCCGACGCCCAGTCCGCCTCCTACCATCCCCATCCCGCGTCGATCCTCGACGTTGCCGCTCGCGCGCTGGTCGCCTAATTGCATGTTCGCCTCCGTTTGTTCGAGTTCCGCCACCGGTGTTGTAGTAGCAGGTCGCAGGCCCGACGTTCCCACGACCGGTCAGGGCACGTGGAGGGATCTGTGCGTAGCTCTAGCAAGTTTGGGCGACCAGGCAGGGGCCTGGTATCGGTACGGGACCCGAGAGTTCGGGAGGTATCGCTGAAAATCGTGTGAGCCGGCCGATACGGCGCCGTAGGTCCTTTCCGACGGCGCATTCGCCGGGACTTCCGACCAGATTCCCTGTGCGCACGGGCATCGCCAACTTCGGCGCCGTGCCCGCGGGCGAAGACAATACTTCGTCAGGGAAATTGGGCCGGAGATGAAAACGGCTTCGTGGCGTCCACCACGAACATCACCAACGAGCGCAGATCGGTCGCGCCGCTGCTCGACACCTGCATCGGCAAGTCCGCGCCATGGCCCGTGCCGGTTTCTCCTGCCGCGATTCGCATCACACCGTGGGGCGAGCGGCTGCTCGTCTCACCGTTCAGCACGTAGAAAGATTCGGAGCCCGGATGGGTATGCACGGGGGTGATGCTGCCCGGAGAACCGCTCGCCTCGTTGATCCGGAGGAGATACTGCGTCGCCGCAATGGGGGCGAGCGGCCCGACTTCCGCAATTGCCGTTCCACCCGCGGTCGCCCCACCCCGTGGACCGAGTGTGAAGAGCCAGACCCTGCCACCCGATTCGGCGACCAACGACGTCGGACCTTCGGCGGCCCGCGCCTGCGCGAGCGTGGGAAAATTCTCCAGCCGCCAGAAAAGCGGCCCCCCGGGCAACTGCGTCACCTTTTTTTCCGCGAGCGGCTTGATGACTAGCGCGGTCGGCTGGGCCAACGCCGCGGTTTGCGATAGGCTGAATGCGGATGCGAGAATTCCGAGCATGACGAGCGAGGGTTTCATGTCGACGGCTCCTTCGTGTCTGTTGACGACCCTCCCATTGAGAGCCGGCGACGACGAAAAGTCCCGAAGAAATGGCTAAGGTGTGGCGAAGGATGCGTGTCGGACGACACTTCTCACGGGCCCAGTCGGCCTAATGGATCCGGACCATGTCTACCGAGATCGAAAATCGCGGTGCGCCGGCCAAGGACCAGATACACATCGGCGACTGGATCGTCGAGCCCACGCTGAATCGACTTTCCTCCGCTGGCGAGACGGTCAAGGTCGAGCCCAAGGCCATGTCCGTTCTGGTCCACCTTGCCGATCGCGCGGGCGAAGTCGTCAGCCGCGAGGCGCTGCTGTCGGCCGTCTGGCCCAATGTGGTGGTCGGCGACGACTCCCTTACGCAGGTCGTCATCAAGTTGCGGAAGGCGCTCGGGGACGTTCCGGACAAGCCGGTGTATATCGAGACGATCGCGAAACGGGGCTATCGGCTGATCGCCCCGGTCATCAAAGTTGGAACGATCCCGCCGGCGCAGGTCCGGCCGAATTCAGTGACCCCGCAGGTCGAACGCCGGCGCATCTCGTGGATCGCGGTGTCAGGTGTTGCCGCGCTGCTCGCCACGGCGGCAGGCGTTTGGTGGATTTTGGACGGGCCGAAGGCGGTCTCATCGAGCCCGATCGCGAGCATCGAAGCGGCGCGCTCGGCAAAACCGGTCGTCAGCGTCAGGCCGTTCGAGGCACTGACCGACGACGCTCAGACAACGCTGCTGGCGCGGGGATTGACGGAGGACCTCGTCACCGACCTCTCGAAGGCGGACGGGCTTCAGGTCATCAGCGTCGCGGCGGTTGCCGAGCAAGGTGGCGCCGCGGCGCCGGCCGAGACCGCCTCCGGCTATCTCGTGACGGGATCCGTCCAGCGCGTCGACGAGCGCCTACGCTTGCGCATCCACCTCACCGAAACGGTGACGGGGAAGTCACTGTGGTCCGAGCGATTCGACCGCGGGATGGCGGACTTCTTCGCGATCCAGGACGAGCTAGGTTCGAAGCTTCTCCAGATTCTGCCGGCCAAAGTCAGCGAGGCCGAATTGCGGCGCGTGGCCCACCGCTATACCCACAATCTCGAGGCCTACGAATATTTCCAGCGTGGGCAGACGGCCCTACTGGTGCGGCAGCAGGCGGACAACGCGACGGCCAGAGAAATGTTCCGGCGGGCAATCGCGCTGGACGCGGCCTTTGCACGTGCGTACGCCGGTCTTGCCTTGACCTATGCGGCCGACTACCGCAATCACTGGACCGCCGACGGCGCCGTGGCCCTCGATCGAGCATTCGAGATCGCGCAAACCGCGCACCAGATCAACCCGGACATTCGGGAGACATACTGGGTGCTGGCTTTCGTGCATGTCGAACGGCGCCAGCACACGGAGGCAATACAGTATCTCGAAACTGCCGTGCGGCTATCTCCCTCTTTCGCCGACGGGTATGCGTTGCTCGGCGGCGTCTACACCTACATCGGCCGTCCGTCGGACACGTTGCCGCTGCTGCGAACGGCGATGCGGCTCGATCCTCAACCAGGCTATCTCTACTTCCTATTGCTTGGGCGGGCGTACCTGTTTCTCGGCGATCTGGAGCAGGCCCGCGCCAACCTGGACCATGCGTTGTCGCGCAACCCTGTCAACCTCGAGACACACATTTACCTCGCGGCGACGCACGTCCTGGCCGACGACAAAGCGAAAGCGGCGTGGGAGGTGGAGGAGATCCGCGCGCTGCAGCCGGGCTTCAGTGCGCGAGGGTGGCTTGAAACCTATCCGATGACCGACGCAACCCAAACGAGCAGGCTGGCGAACGCACTGGGCTCGCTGGGGTTCTGAACCCGCGTGCGTCATCCCAGGATACGCTCGTAGGCGTGCTTGTCGGCCTTGTAGCACGTGCATGCGGCGGCTTCCAGGCCGACACGATCGAGTACTCTGATGTCTCCGCGGCGGTAGGTGATCAGTTTGCGCCGCTGCAGGTCGTTGGCCACTTTCGTCACGCCGGTTCGCCGCACACCCAGCATCCACGCCAGGAACGCATGCGTGATGTGGAAATCATCGGAGCGCGCGCGGTCGTGCGTCATCAGCAGCCATCGGGCAAGACGCGCTTCGACGACGTGGAATCGCGTGCATGCGGCGGACTGCGCAAGCTGGCACATCAATACATAGAGGTAGTGTCCAGGCAGCTTCTGCAACGCCGGGCTTTGCTGGAACTCGCGCTTGAACGACGCGGCGCCTATGCGCCATGCGAACCCGCTCCCCTGAACCAATGCGTGCAACGGTGAAATGTCGACCCCAAGCGAAAGCGAAACGCCGTGCATGCCTTCGTTGCCGACCAATCCGACTTCCAGGGATGCAGAGTCATCGACCGGCGTGACGAGCGAGATGAAGCCGTCGACGGGAAAGTAGACATGCTGGATTCGTTCACCCGGCTTGCTCAACTCCTACAGGAACACGAGATCGACGCGCTCGCAGCTCGCGAGAAGTCGCGAGCGATCCTTGGCGGGAAGCGCCGCAATAAGGCGATTGGTCGCGGCGGTGCGATGAACGGCTGGCATTGCGTTTCCTTCGCTGTCCAGTGAAACCGGAACCAGCGGCAAGGAGCGGGGATCAGGTCCCCGGTGACGAATGCCGGATATGCCGAGGGTCAGTTGCTACGTCTCTACCCGTTATACGCGCAATGGGGGGGCGCAAGTGGCCTAAGTCCGCTGCCGGACAGTATTTGCGCGTCCTGGGGAGCCCTACTATGGTTTGCAGTCCGGAAGTACGGTGGCGAGCCCTCTTCGGTTTGGCGACATGCATTCACTTTCCCAGCTCGAGACGCCAGGCGTCGATGCCGATACCACGCTCATCGACCTCTGCAACAGCCTTGACACCCTGGTCGGCGCCCATTGGGCACTGGCCAGCGCCCTTCACGAGGGGACGAACCTACCCGAGCCCCTGCCGGAAGCGATTCGGCGCGCCGACGATGAGCTGATCCACGCGATCGCCATTCTGAGGGCGTTGGTCCAGGATCGAGAATCGTCCTGATCCACCAAAGGGTAGTGGATCGAAGCAAGGGTGACTATGGATGCAATCGCGGTGTTGATCGTCGGGTTTTGCGCGGGATGCCTCACCGCTTGCGGCTGGGATGCCTGGAAGCGTTTTCGCCGCGGCGAGTCCGGCGCCCGCGAAAGTCTGAATACCTAGCAAAGAAACGGGCAGTCGAACGACTGCCCGTTCATGCAACGATTCACGCCTCAGACGCCGAGTGCCGCAACCGTCTGCGCGTCAAGCAGGCCCGTCGCCCGCAAGCCCTGGTTGCTTTGGAAGCGCCGCAGCGCTTCTTCGGTGTTCGGACCCCACACACCGTCCGGCGCACCCGCGTTGAAGCCGCGGTCCATCAGCGCCTGTTGAACCGAGCGCACGAACGCCGAATCGCTGACGGTTCGCGGAACGGGCGCCACGTCGGCGCGGCGCGGAGCATCGTTGCGACGCGCATAGGCGTCATCGGGCTTCGCGGTTTCGTGTCCGACGACCCCACCGACACCCGCTCCCACGACAGCACCTACCGGTCCGCCTACGGCCGCGCCGACTATGGCGCCGCCACCGGCGCCCACCGCCGTGTCCTTTTCCTGATGCGTCATTCCGTTCCAGCTCGAGCAACCAGCGGCCAGTGAAATGACCGCAACCGCACCGATGCTTCCAAGCAATTGTCGAGAATTCATGATGATCCTTTCGCAGTCTCCAGCGGCACGCCGGATGCGCCCGCCATGAGCTGGACGTTCTCGCCGAAACGCGCTGCGACTCCGTCCCGCACCCCGCCGACGATACGTCGCGCCAAGTCCTTGCGCGGTCGGACACGCGATGAAAGTGCGGTAAGACTTTTGCGGTCAAAGACGAGTTGCAGCCTCGCCTAATCCCGCGCGCGAAAGGGGTCGGGCGGGCGCTCGAAGTGCCGCGTCGTCATTCGCCTTCGCGCATCAATTCCCTGATGTAGCGCACGGGCGCACTGCCGAAAGACAGGAACCGGTTGTTGAAACCCTTGACGCTGAAGTCCTTGCCGAGCCGCGCCTTCTCGTCGTCGCGCAGCGCGGTAATTTCGGCGTACCCGTTGTAGTAACTCACCAACTGCACTTGCGACAGCGTTGCCCGGCGCCACTTCTCCTCGGCCTCCGTCTGGCTCTGGAAAGCCTCGCGGGTCAGGAAGCGCACCAACTGCTCGCGGGTAAGGTCGCCCGTCTGGATCTCCACGTCGATGATCGTGTTGCACACCGCCCGCAGATTCCATTTCATCCACGTGAGCCACATCTCCGGCGTGTTGCCGCCATAGCCGGCGTCGAGCATCGCGCGTTCGCCGAAAACGGCCCACCCTTCGATCATCGCACCGTTGCCGAACAGGCTCTTCACGAGACTCTTGGCCTTGTTGGCGTGCACCAGCTGCACGTAGTGTCCCGGCACGGCTTCGTGGATGTTGAGCACCTGCAGCGTCCAGTCGTTGTACTCGCGCAGGAACGACTCGGCGCGCTCGGGCGTGTAGTCGTCGAGCGGTGTGACGTTGTAGTAGGTGTTGGCCGTCGGGTCGTAGGGACCGGGCGCGTCCACCCCGGCGCCGGCGAAGCCGCGCTGGTACAGCGGCGTTTCCCGCACGATCAGCGGCCGGGTCGGGTCCTGGTCGACGATGTCGTGATCGCGCACGAACTTCTCGAGTTCGGGGATCTGCTTGCGCACGGTCTCGACGAACTTCCGAGGTGCGGTGTGGTGCTTGGACAGCTCGGCAATGACGGCATCGATCAGGTCGAGCCTGTCATTCGGCATCCTGGCGCTGCCCAGGTACTTGGGCCAGAGCACGCGCGCCATCAGTTCCATGCGCTCGTGCAGGCCGGCCTTCTCGGCCTTCGCCATCCGATAGAGCTGATCCACCGTATAGCCGGACTGAATGTCGAAGGCGAACTTTTGCGCGTAAAGTTCCTTGCCGATACGGAAGCTGCGTGCGCCGCCGACCTCGAGCCTGGCCTTGAGATCGGTGAGGAACGCGACGTAACCCAAGATCGCCGCCTTGGCTGCAGTGATGCGGGTGACGAACAGCGCTTTGTCCGACCGGCTGAGCTTCGAAGCGTCGACGCTCTTCACGAGCTCGTCGTTGAACACGCCGAGCGCACCCTGGTTCTGATCGAGAGCGATCGTGGTGTCCTCGAGCGTCGGATTCTCGATGTTGGCCTTGGCCGCCGCGTAGTAGGCCGGGACGCTCTGCAAGCGTGCCAGCATGTCCTTGAGCCGGACGTCGAACGGTGCGTACTCGGCATTCAGTTGGCGTGCGAAGCTGTCGCCGACGTTGTAGTGCGACGGCTGCCATTGCCAATCGCGAAACACGTTCGTGTACCACTGATCCGATTCGAACTTGTTTCGCAGCAGCACCCAGTCGATTCGGTTTGCGGTACCAAGCCGTTTCGGGTCGAAGCGCGAAAGCGCCGCCAGCGAATCGGCGTCGAACTCGAGCTGCTCGGCGCGAGCGGCCGCGTCGGGGACCGAAGCGCGATCCGCGTACTTGTAATAGCCCGCGGCAAACGCGCCTTCGGGATTGAGCTGCCAGTACCTGTCGAGCGTCTTGTCGACGAACTCGGCGAATCGCTCATCCTCGGCGCCGTGCGCAGCACCGGGCGCTGCGCCGTTCATGAACGCGGCAAGCAGCATGAACAAAGACGCGGACAGGCGCATGGGTCGTCTCCGATCGTCGATGATGAAACGGGCCCCACAGGCATCGCGCTACAGCTGCGGCGTCGAGACCTTCTCGCCCTGCTCGTAGACGAGGTGCGCACGCCCGACGAGCAGCGGGTCGAGCTGCCCGATCCGCTCGACAGACTTGTTCGTGTAGGGAAGCCTGTGCAGCACGTAGCGCATCGCGTTGAGCCGCGCACGCTTCTTGCAATCCGACTTGATCACCGTCCACGGCGCGTCCGCGGTATCGGTGTAGAAGAACATCGCTTCCTTCGCCTTCGTGTACTCGTCCCACTTGTCGAGCGAGGCCATGTCGATCGGCGACAGCTTCCATTGCTTGAGCGGATGCAACTCCCGCTCCCTGAAGCGCCGCGCCTGTTCCTTGCGGCTCACCGAGAACCAGAATTTGAACAGATGAACGTTGCTGTGCGTGAGGTTGCGCTCGAATTCCGGCGCCTGGCGCATGAACTCGAGGTATTCCTGCTGCGTGCAGAAGTTCATCACGCGCTCGACGCCGGCGCGGTTGTACCAGGAACGATCGAACATCACGATCTCGCTCGCCGTAGGCAGGTGCTGGACGTAGCGCTGGAAGTACCATTGGCCGCGCTCCGCCACGCTCGGCTTGTCGAGTGCGACCACCCGCGCACCGCGCGGATTGAGGTGCTCCATGAAGCGCTTGATCGCGCCACCTTTCCCCGCGGCATCGCGGCCCTCGAACAGGATCACGACCTTTTGACCCTTCTCCTTGACCCACGCCTGCAGCTTGAGGAGTTCGACCTGGAGCCGGTACTTCTGCCGCTCGTAGCTCCTGCGCGAAAGGAGATTTCGATACGGGTAGCCGCCGTTGCGCCAGTTTCGGGCGAGTTCCTCGTCGGGATTCGCGGGCAGGTCCGACGTACGTTCGCGCGGCTCCTCGAGCAGCCGTTTCACCAGCGCCCGCGACTCCGACGGGGAGCGCCCGGCGAGAACGTCGCGCAGCGCGGCGACCTGCGCCTCCTGGGCGGAATCGCCGCTCTCGGACACGGCAAAACTCTCGATGACCTCGGGGCTCGCTGTCGGCCCGACGTCGCCCGAGGCAACCGATCGGACGTTTCGGCGCGGGGCTTTGGTGTGCACGCGATGCGTGGTGGTCACCGTGGGTCGCTTTGCTGCCATGTTCGGACTCTCCCAATGGGCCGTTGCGATTGGACCTGGCGACAGGCCCGGCAGCTCCCGGGTTCCCGGCCTTCCCGAGGCCTCGACTTTCGCACAAAATGGGCACCTGGCGCGATGTCCCAAGGAGACTCTCATGGCCGACCCGATAAAAGCCCTTGCCACGCAGCTCGCGAACATCGAGACGCGTACCGGAAAATCGCTGGCGCAGCTCGTCAAGCTCGCACGCGCGAGCGGACTCGAGAAACACGGCGAGTTGCGCGACCGGCTGAAGCAGGACCTCGGCATCGGCTATGGCGACGCCAATACGCTGGCGCACCACGTGCTCGATTCCGGCGGGCCGGGGAGCGCATCGCCAGCGGCGCCGTCGATTGACGAGAGCGTCGCGAGCTACTACTCGGGCCCGAAGGCCGCGCTGCGGCCGATTCACGAAAAGTTGATGGCGGCGATCGGGAAATTCGGCACGTTCAAGATCGCGCCGAAGAAGTCCTACGTAAGCCTGCGCCGCAAGAAACAGTTCGCGATGATCGGTCCTGCGACGAACACGGCGGTCGAGGTCGGTCTCAACACGACGGCGCTCTCGGCAGGCGGACGGCTCGTCGCGTTCCCGCCGGGCGGCATGTGCAACTTCAAGGTCCGTCTCGCCGGACCCGCCGAGGTGGATGCCGAACTCCTCGGCTGGATCCGGAAGGCGTTCGACGGGGCCGGCTGAGTCGATCACCGAGACCGTTCCGTCCTGTATACTTTTCGCCATGCATCGCACCGCCCGTTTCGTCTTGATCTGCTTGATGATGGTGGCCGTCCCCCTCAAGGGCGCGGTTGCGTCGAGCATGGTGATGTGCGGGCCGGGGCACTCGGGCACGTCGGTCGAGGCCATCGCCGGGTCCGGAATGGATGGGGCCGGCAACGGGTCCCTGCATCACCATGACCACGCTGCGCATAGTCACGCGAGTGACGCCGGCGACGAACACGACCAGAGCGCCGGCCTTTCGGATCACAAGAACCTTGCGAAGCATGGCGTCATGAAATGCAGCATCTGTGCTGCGTGCTGCGTCGGCGGAGCCTTTCTCCCGCCCGTCGAATTCTCCGTGCCGGCGTCCATCGGTACGGAATCACCCTTCCCCGCTGTCGCGGCCCGGTTCTCCTGGACCGTGCTCGCGGGCCTCGAACGACCTCCTCGACGCTTCCGCGTCTGACGCGCCGCGTGCGCGTGCGATAGCCACGTCTCGACGGCGCGGCTGACGCATTCCCGTGGCTCGCGCCATGTCGCGATGTCCGCCTCGCGCGGCTTCGCGGCGCCCTTTGGCATCTCGACGAGGACGCCATGCTGCATTCCATTTCTCAAGCGCGCCGCTTGCTGGCCGCCTTACCGGTTCTGGCCGCGGCCGGTTGCGCAATTCTGTCGGACGACCACGGCTTTGCGGCCGTGGCCACGAACGTTCAACAGCGTACCGGCGCGCAGCCACGCTGGCTTCGCACGGACGAAGAGCGAAACAGCGTCAACCGCCTCGTCGCCGAACGCCTGGCTCGGCCGCTGACCGCCGACGACGCCGTGCAGATCGCGCTGGTCAACAACCCCAGCCTGCAGGCGAGCTATGCGGACCTGGGTGTGTCGGAATCCGAGCTGGTTCGGGCGGGTCGCCTGCCCAATCCGAGGTTTTCGTTCTCGCGCATCAGCAATGGCCAATCGGTCGAAATCGAACGCAAGTTCGTCGTCGACGTCGTCGGATTGCTGATGATGCCCGTCGTTTCCAAGGTCGAGTCGGCGCGATTCCTTGCGACGCAAACGGCGGTCGCGAGCGAAGCGGTTCGGGTTGCCGCTGAAACCCGTCGCGCCTACGTCATGGCGCTCGCCGCAAGCGAGAGCGTTCATTATTTCGAACAGGTGCGCCTCGCGGCCGAGGCGAGCTCCGAGCTCGCACGCCGCATGATGGAGGCCGGCAACTGGAGCCGTCTCGCGCAGGCCCGCGAACAGGTGTTCCTCGCGGACGCGACCGCGCAGTTGACGAGAGCAAGGCACACCGCGCTGGCCGAACACGAGCGGCTGGCGCGGCTCATCGGGCTTGGCAACGACTCCACCGCCATGAAGTTGCCGGAGCGCCTGCCGCCGTTACCCTCCTCGCCCCGTGCGATGGACAATTTCCAAGGCCAAGCGCTCGCGCAACGCCTGGACGTGCAGATGGCGCGCCAAGGACTGGACGCCACCGGCTACGCGCTCGAGCTGACCCGTGCCACCCGTTTCATCGGCCTGTTCGACCTCGCGTACCGGAACAAGAGCGACACCGGCTCCCCATTGCAGAAGGGCTACGAGATCGAGATCGAGGTCCCGCTTTTCGATTGGGGCGATGCCAAGGTCGCGAAGGCCGAAGCAATCTATCTGCAATCGGTCGCCCGTCTGGCTGAGGCAACCGGCCACGCGCAATCAGAAGCCCGCACGGCCTACAGCACCTACCGGTCCGCCTACGACCTCGCACGTCACTACCGCGAGGACGTTGTGCCGCTGCGCAAGAAGATCGCCGATGAAACCCTGCTTCGCTATAACGGGATGCTGATCTCGGTGTTCGAGCTGCTCGCCGATGCCCGCGAGCAAGTGATGAGCGTCAACGCCGCGCTCGAAGCGACGCGCGATTTCTGGCTCGCCGACGCCGATCTCGACGCGATCATCGCCGGCGGGCCGCCGGCGATGGCGATGAAGCCCCGCGACATCGATGCCCCCGTCGCGCGCGCCGCGCACTGATTCGGAGACCGACCATGACGATCGATCGCCGTACTTTTCTGCGCAATGCAGGCATTGCCGTAGTCGGCGCAGGCGCCGTGACACGCGCCGGCGCCGCGTCGCTTCCCGAGGCGCCGGTGATGGACACGCCCTCGACGCAGCCACCCCTGATGCCGCCCAACGGCCGCCCGTACAACCCGGTCGTCACCCTCAACGGCTGGACCCTTCCGTGGCGAATGGTCGACGGAGTCAAGGAATTCCACCTCGTCGCCGAGCCGGTTGTGCGCGAGATCGCGCCAGGGATGAAGGCGCGGTTGTGGGGCTACAACGGACAGAGCCCCGGGCCGACCATCGAAGTCGTCGAAGGCGACCGCGTGCGCATCTTCGTCACCAACAAGCTGCCGGAGCACACGACGATTCACTGGCACGGACAGCGGCTGCCCAACGGCATGGACGGCGTCGGGGGGCTCACGCAGCCGCAGATTCCGGTGGGGAAGACGTTCGTCTACGAATTCGTTGTGAGGCGCGCCGGCACGTTCATGTACCACCCGCACGCCGACGAGATGACGCAGATGGCGATGGGGATGATGGGGTTCTGGGTCACGCATCCAAAGGACCCGAAGTTCATGCCGGTCGATCGCGATTTCGTCTTCATCCTGAACGCGTACGACATCGACCCTGGCAGTGCGACGCCCAGGATCAACACGATGCTCGACTTCAACCTGTGGACGTGGAACAGCCGTGCGTTCCCCGGCATCGATCCGCTGGTCGTGCGACAGAACGACCGGGTGCGCATCCGCATCGGCAACCTGACCATGACCAATCACCCGATACATCTGCACGGTCACGAGTTCGAGGTGACGGGAACCGACGGCGGCTGGGTGCCGAAGAGCGCGCGCTGGCCGGAGGTCACGACCGACGTCGCGGTCGGACAGATGCGCGCCGTCGAGTTCGTCGCCACGGACGAGGGCGATTGGGCTTTCCACTGCCACAAGGCGCACCACACGATGAACGCGATGGGGCACGACGTCCCGACCATGATCGGTGTCGATCAGAGCGGCATCCTGGACGCCATCAACAAGCTGGTCCCCGACTACATGGTGATGGGCGACAAGGGGATGGCCGACATGGGCGAGATGGAGATGCCGCTGCCCGAGAACACGCTGCCGATGATGACCGGCCAGGGGCCGTACGGCCCGATGGAGATGGGTGGGATGTTCACCACCGTCAAGGTACGCCGCGGTCTTGCGCGAAACGACTACAAGGACCCCGGTTGGTACAAGCAACCGGACAACACTGCGGCGCATGAGTGGAGCGGCGATCGTCCGACGGTGATCGGCGCCCCCGAGAGCGGCGCATCACGCTCCGCAGGCAGCGAACCCATTCTTAACGTCATCAAAGGCAACAACCACCATGGCCACTGATTCGACGCTCGCCGTCGTTGCGTTCGCACTGCTTTCGATGCTCGGCGGACCGGCATTTGCGCACGGAGACGAGCATGGGAAGCCCGCCATGAAGTCGCCTCCGATTTTCGAGGAAACGGAATTCGGCCAGACCGGCGACCCAAAGAAGGTGACGCGGACGATCACGGTCGAGATGGACGACGGATTTCATTACACGCCGAACCGGATCGTAGTCAAAAAGGGGGAAACCGTGCGCATCGTCGCCCATAACAAGGGCAAGCTCCTGCACGAGATTGTCATCGGAAGCCCGGACGAATTGCGGGAGCATGCCGAGCTGATGAAGAAGTTCCCGGACATGGAACACGAAGCCGCTCACATGGCGCACGTAGCGCCGGGGAAGACCGGAGAGATTGTCTGGCAGTTCACCCGAACCGGCGACTTCAGGTTCGGGTGCCTCGTCGGCGGGCACTTCGAGGCCGGGATGGCCGGCGACATCTCGGTTCGCTGACGGCCACAGCCGCAACCAAAAGGGACACTCATGACGACGAATTACCTGCCTATCGGCATCGCGATGCTCATCATCACTGGGGCCGCTTCCGCACAGACGAGCCCGCGGGAACCCGACACCGTCATGGCGCAGGCAGCTGCGGCCGCCGTGGTCGACGGCGAAGTGCGCAAGGTCGACAAGGACGCCGGCAAGATCACGCTCAAGCACGCGCCGATTCCCAACCTCGACATGCCGACGATGACGATGGTCTTTCGTGTGAAGGACCCCGCGATGCTCGACCAGGTGAAGGCCGGCGACAAGGTTCGTTTCACCGCCGACAAATTCGGTGGGCAATACACGATCACGACCCTCGAGGTTGCAAAGTAAACGACTCCGCGCGCACGTTTACCGAACCCTTATGCGGAATGAAGGTCACCGCGAACACCGAAAGGGCCGTGGATCACGGCGGCAGCGCTGCTACTTTTGCAGGCGGCGATGCATCGATAAGGGCGAGGCCCTTGTTCGGATTGATCAGGAATTTTTCTCCGGTCGCACGCCGGCTGTAGACCGCGATCTCGTCGAGATCCAGCGCTTCGGAGAGCGACACGACGCGAGTGTAGCGGCTCGCGAACGTTGTCTTGAGCTCGGCCACTACACGCTCGCGGAGTTTCTGCGTCCCGGCGGGTCCGATCTTCTGCATGAACGGCCAAAGCAACCAGCCGCCGACGCCCCACGCAAATCCGAAACCGCGATTGAACACGGTCGGCCCCGTATCGAGCGTCCCGTACAGGTAAACCTGCTTGTGGGTCATGGACCCGTAGCGGCTGTACTCGGTGGAGGACCGCGTCAGCGCGGCTTCCATGCACGTCAGAATCTGGCCGGCGAGCTTGCCGCCGCCGATGGCGTCGAATGCCAACGTCGCTCCGGTGGTCGCGATCGCCTCGGTGAGGTCCTGCATGAACGTCGGGGCGTTCGAATCGCACACGTGCACCGCGCCGATCGCCCGGAGGATCTGCGCCTGCTGCGGCGTGCGCACGATGTTGACGAGGCCGACCTTATCCTGCACGCAGATGCGGTTGAGCATCTGACCGAGGTTGGAGGCCGCTGCCGTATGAACCAGCGCGGTGTGCCCTTCCCGCCGCATCGTCTCGACCATCCCAAGCGAAGTGAGCGGATTGACGAAACACGACGCACCATCGGCCGCACTCGTGCCCTCGGGCAGCGCCAGGCATTGCGCGACCTTGATGCAACGGTATTGCGAGTACATCGCACCGCCGAAAGCCGCCACGGTCCTGCCCATGAGCGCCTGCGCCTCTGCGGCGGACCCCGCACCGACGACCACACCCGCGCCTTCGTTGCCGACCGGCATCGATTGGTCGAGGCGCAGCGTCATCGCCTTCATCAATCCCTCGGGAACGCGTGCGGTGATCACAGGATTCGCCGATGTCCCTGACTGGGTGGCGGTGCTCATGTCGGCGGCGCCGAACAGGAGCCCCAGATCCGACGGGTTGATCGGCGAGGCCTCGACGCGGACGAGCACCTCGTCTTCCCTCGGCGAGGGAATCGCGATGTCGACGAGCGAAATTTGCAGCTCGCCGTTGCGGCTCACGCGGGAACACAATTGAAGGGCCATGGTGGTCTTTCCGTTGGGTCGATCGAGGTCAGGGGGCCATCTTGCGGCCCCACACGCTAAACGCCGGTCGCTCGACCATCCCGGCCTTCAGGTACAGGCGAATCGCGCTCGTCACGTTGTCGCTGTCGACGTCGAGTGTAATCTCCGTTGCCCCTCGGCCACGAAGCATGCTGAACGCGTCGACTAGCAGCGCGTAACCGATCCCCTCGCCGCGGCAACGTCGCCGCACACCGATCTCGGCGACGCGTCCGAGGGTCCTGACTCCGTCGCGCCGGATTTCGCACAGCGCGAAGCCGACGATTTCATCGGCGACGGCGACGAGCCATAGCGACGGATCGAAGTCGGCTTTAGAGTCCCGGCGCTCGCGCCACCATGAGCTCGAGTCCTGCGCCGCGCCCCACTGTTCGGCAAAGGCGTCGCTGAACGCATCGAAGAGCGGCGCCTCGTCGCCACTTCGAAACACGCGGCTCTCGACGCCGGTAGGCCAGACGACGGGATCGCGAATCTCGTCGGTCCCAATCGCCATCGACAGGAAGTGTCGCACCGGGGTGAAGCCGTGAGCGCGCAGCAACGCAGGACCGGTCGCGTCGCGCGCCCAGGCCGTCGCCGTCATCGTCGCTTCCCCGCTTGCCGGATTTTCCGCAAAGACCTCCGCGGCCCTTTGCCGACAGCGGGTGACCAGCGCATCGCCTATTCCTGCGCCGCGGGCGTCCGGATGCGCGCGCGCGAAACAACGGACCTCGTCCGGACCAAAACGCCAAAGATGCGCGAAGCCGACAGTACGCTCGCCGTCGATGACAACGAACGCGTCGCGCGCCGGGTCGCTGCCACCGAAATGCAGGCGTGCGAGCGCATCCTGCGTCGACGAGCGCGCGACGCCTTGATAGGCGGTGGTGCACGCGTTGATCAGCTCGCCGACCAACGCGGCGTCAGCATCCGATGCGGAACGCAACAACGCCGTGTCGCGCAGCTTGGTTGACTTTTTAGACATACAATTCAAAGACATAAGGTAACGCATTTCTTGATGGCGCGCACGCCTCGAGGACAATCCGGGCCCGGCGCCATCCACCAAATTCCTGGTGTCCAGCAGGTTTCCCGTGACTTCGGACGCCGGAATCGCTACGATGTTGCAGTGCAGCAATATCTCCGGGAGTCTATATGGAAATCGCAGGCAAGGTTGCAGTAATTACAGGCGCGGCAAGCGGGATCGGGCGGGCGGTGGCGGCCGAATTGGCCCGCCGCAAGGTACGAGCGCTGGCGCTCGTCGATATGGGCGAGACCATCGAGGCAGTCGTCGCCGAGGTCAACGCCGAAGCCGGCCGGCGGGTGGCCTATGCGTATCGGGGGGACACCACCGACGAAGCGTTCCGCGCGTCGGTCTTCGACTCGATCAGCAGCCAATTCGATACGGTCACCATGTGCGTGCCGGCCGCCGGCATCACACGCGACGATCTCGCCGTTCGCGTCGACAAGATCACGGGCAAGGCGCGGATCTATCCGATCGACCGTTTCAAACAGGTGCTCGACGTCAACCTCGTGGCGCCGGTCTACTGGGCGCTTGAGATGATCGGGCGAATCGCCGAGAATCGCGCCGCCTGCGGGCTCAAGCGATGGCAACCGTCCGAAGGGATGCAGGGAGCCATCGTCTTCATCGGTTCCGTGTCCTCGCAAGGCAACCGCGGGCAGATCTCCTATGCGAGCACCAAGGCCGGCCTCGAAGGCGCGGCGGCAACGATCATGAAGGAAGCGGTCTACTACGGCGTGCGTTGCGGACTGATCCACCCGGGATACACCGACACGCCGATGGTGCGCTCGCTGGGTGAGGACTACATCAGCAAGAATATCCTGCCGTTCACGCAATTGAGCCGCCTGATCCGCCCCGACGAAATCGCCGACGCCATCTGCTTCATGCTCGCCAACTCGGCGGTGAGCGGCGAACTGTGGGCGGACGCCGGCTGGCACGCGCCGGCGTAGCCCACTTTCGGAGCCGCGGGACACGGTGGCGCGGCAACGACGAGGCGGGCGATCATGCCCGCTCGGAATTCGGCCGCAAACGCACGCCTACTTTTTTCCGAACAGCGCAACGAGCTGATCGAGGGCTTTCCCCCAGCCCTCGCGCAATTCCATTTTCTCGTGTTCCTTGCGGCCCTACTCGTCGCCGTGGATGACGAGCGCCGAGTACCGCGTCCCTTTGCCGCGTGCCTCGAGTGAAATCACCGCGATGAGTCAATACCTTTCTTTCGGCACGGGCAGGCCAGGCGCAATGAAGCACGGGCCATGAAGTAATCGCAGCGCCTGATACCATTCACCTCCGATGTCCGACTTGCTCGCACAACTGCTGAAGACCCGCCCGTGGCTTCTCGCCGACGGCGCCACCGGCAGCAATCTGTTTGCCGCGGGGCTGGTCTCCGGCGACGCACCGGAACTCTGGAACATCGATCACCCGGACCGGATCGCCCTCCTCCATCGCCGCTTCATCGAAGCAGGCGCCGACATCATCCTGACGAACAGCTTCGGCGGCACGCGTTACCGGCTGAAATTGCACAAGTCCGAAGCACGCGTCGCCGAGTTGAATGAGGCCGCCGCGCGAATCGCGCGGCGCGAGGCCGACGCGAGCGGGCGCGTCGTGGTGGTCGCCGGCAGCATGGGACCCACGGGCGAGATCCTCGAGCCGGTCGGCCCCCTCTCCTTCGACGACGCACGCGCAGCCTTCGCCGAGCAGGCGGAAAGCCTCGCCCGCGGAGGCGCCGACGTGCTGTGGGCCGAAACGATGTCGTCGCGCGAGGAAGCGGAGGCAGCCATCGCTGGCGCCGCGCCGACCGGCCTCCCGATCGTATGCACGCTGAGTTTCGATACCAACGGCCGGACGATGATGGGTCTCGCGCCGGCGGAGCTCGCGGCATTGAATCGGGAAGTCACGCCGCGGCCCGCGGCCTGCGGCGCCAACTGCGGGGTCGGCGCCTCCGAGATCGTCACCTGCATCCTGAATCTCGCCACGGCCGCGGGACCCGACGCCGTGCTGGTGGCCAAGGCGAACTGTGGCATTCCGCAATTCGTCGACGGCGCGATCCGCTACGACGGCACGCCGGAACTGATGGCCGACTACGCGCGCCTCGCGCTCGACGCCGGCGCGCGGATCATCGGCGGCTGCTGCGGGACGACGCCGGAGCACGTCCGTGCGATGCGGTACGCGCTCGAAACGCATGTGCGCGGCCCGCGTCCCGACCTCGACACGGTCGTTCGGCAGTTGGGCGAGGTTTCGACCGGCGCGCGCGCGCAATGGGGAGGCGACCTCGATCGCCTGGCCGGCGCCGCCCCGGGTGCGGACACGTCGCGTCGCCGCGGCCGGCGGCCTCAGGATCGGCCATCGCATGGAGCCAAGGAATGAGCAGCTTCGCTTCCGACTCCGGGAAGCCCGGCAGCGTCGACCCCGGGGCGCGCATGCGCCATCCGGCTGCAGCCGACCCGGCGGGCGGCATGTGGTTGTCGGATACCGAACCTTCCTTTGTCGACACGGACGCATTGCGCAAGGGACGCCTGCGGAAATTGCGCGACTGGATGGCTGACGCCGGCTACGGCGCGGTGGTCCTGTTCGACCCCTACAATCAGCGTTACGCGACCGGATCGCGCAACATGTTCGGGTACTTCCTGCGCAACTCGACCCGATATTTTTTCATTCCGGCCAAAGGTCCGATCGTCCTTTTCGAATATCCGCAGAGCTATCACGTGTCGATGGTGCTCGACACCGTCGACGAGGCGCGACCCTCCAGGCTCGTCTGGTCGTCGGTGTCGAATCGCGACGATGAGACGGCCGGTGCCTTCGCCGACGAGATCGCCGATCTCATGAAATCGCACGGCGGCGGATCGATGAAGATCGGGCTCGACCGTTGCAACCACCTGCACGCGCTCGCGCTCGAGACGCGGGGATGCATCGTCAAGGATTGCCAGGGCGAGCTCCTCGCCGTCCGCGCCGTGAAGTCGGCCGAGGAGGTGAGGTGCCTGCAGGCCTCGATGTCGGGCTCCGAGGCGGCCATTGCCGCGGTGCGCGCGGCGATCAAGCCCGGGATCTCGGAGAACGAGCTCTTCGCAACGATGTACTACGAGGTGATCCGCCAGGGCGGCGAATTCATCGAGACGAGGCTGCTCACCTCCGGTCAGCGCACGAATCCGTGGTTCAGCGAGGCGAGTGGGCGCAAGGTCAGGCCGGGCGAGCTCGTCGCCGTCGACACCGACACCATCGGCTGCTTCGGCTACTACTCGGACTTTTCGCGCACCTTCCGCTGCGGCCCGGGCAAGCCCACGCCCCACCAGAAGATGCTCTATCGAATGGCCTACGATCAGGTCCAGCACAACATCGGCGTCGCCAAGCCCGGCATGGCGTTCCGCGAGATCGCGGACAAGGCATGGAAGATCCCCGAGCGTTTCGTCGAGCAGCGCTACACGTCGGTCATGCATGGCGTGGGCATGCACGGCGAAACGCCGTTCATCGCGCACGCGATGGACTACGCAACCTACGGCCGGGACGGCCACCTCGTGCCCGGCATGGTGGTCAGCGTTGAAAGCTACATCGGCGAGAAGGGCGGCCGCGAAGGCGTCAAGCTCGAAGACGAGATGCTGATCACGGAGACGGGCACCGAGCTCCTCTCGCGTTTTCCTTACGACGACGAGCTTCTCGGCGGCCCCGACTGAGGGGCCGCCTCGCCGCGCGCAACGTCAACCCTTGATCAAGCCCTGCTGCTTCAGGAAGGCGTTGGCCACCGATTCCACCGACTTCTTGTCGACGTCGACGGCGGCGTTGAGCTTCAGAATCGTCTCGCTGTCGAGCTTGGCCGCGAGCGATTCCAGCAGGCCGGCGAGCTTCGGGTTCTTGTCCAGAATTTCCTTGCGCGCGACTGGCGTCATCAGGTAGATCGGGAAGAAGGCCTTGTCGTCGGCGAGAACCAGGACATCGAAGGAGATGATCCGGCCATCGGTCGAGGTGACCATCGCAGAGTCGACCTGCCCATCGCGAAGCGCCTGGAATGACAATCCGAAATCCATTTTCACGATCGAGTCCTGCGGAACCGTGAACCCGTACGTCTTCTGCACGCCCGGCAGCCCGTCGGGGCGTTGCGAGAACTCGGCATTGGCGCCGATCGTCATGTTCTTGCCGGCCTTGTAGGCATTGCCGAGATCGGAGATCGATTTGATGCCGAGCGCCGTGCTTTTCGAGCGCAGCATGCCGATCGCGTAGGTGTTGTTCACGCGGCTCGGCTTCAGCCAGACGATGCCCTTCGCCGCATCGAGCGAGCGAATCTTTTCGTAGCCCTGCTCGGCCGTGTATTTCTCGGTGTCCTTGTAGACGAGGCTCAGCGCCGTGCCCGTGTACTCCCAGCAGACGTCGACCTGCGCGCTGTCCAGCGCCTGGCGCAGGACGGCGCTGCCCATGCCAACGCGCTTGTCCGGCTTCATGCCGTTCGCGGCCAGCAGCTGCGTCGTCATCTCGGCCATCAGCTGCTGCTCGGTGAAGCCCTTGCCGCCGACCACGACCACCTGGGCGCCGGCGCCGCCCGTTGCGATCGCGCTCAAGGCGATGGCGATGAGTCCCAATGCTCTGCGAATGGTCAGCTTGCGATTGCTCATTTTGCTTCCTCCGTTGGATCAGTTTTGCGTGACGATTGCGTCGTGGTTTCGAATGCCGGGAGATACCAGCAGCCTCGTCAGACGCGACAACAGGAAATCGAGCGATACGGCGAGCGCGGCGGTCGGGATCGCGCCCGCAAGCATCATAGCCGGCTCGAACAGGTCGATGCCGGAAAAGATGAGATCGCCGAGTCCGCCGCCGCCGACCAGATAGGCGAGCGGCGCGACGCCGACGTTGACGACCAGCGCGACGCGCACGCCCTGCGCAATGATCGGCAGCGCCTCGGGCAGCTCGACCAGGAACAGCGTCTGCGACGGCGTCATGCCCATGCCGCGCGCGCATTCGAGCTCGGGTGGAGGCAACTGCCGCAATCCTTCCACGGTGTTGCGCACGATCGGCAGCAGCGCATGGAGAAAGAGCGCGACGAGCGCCGGCGGCCGCCCGACCCCGAGCGCCATCATGGCCAGCGCGATGATCGCCAGCGTCGGGATCGCCGTGGCGATGCTCAGCACCTGCATCACAGGTTCGCATATCCGGCGCGCCCTGCGCCGTGTGAGCAGGATGCCCAGGATCACGCCGACGACGATGGCCGGCCCCCCCGAATACGCAACCAGCATGATGTGCTGCTGCGTGAGGTGCAATATCTCGCTCTTGTATTTGAGTATCGCCGCGACCCCGCCCGAAAGGATCGCCCATGCGGAGAGCGCGGCCACAACCGCGATGATCGCACCCACGCGCACGTATTTTGAGCTCATGCAACGGCCTCGCGCGCGACGCCGTTCTCCAGCAGGCCACGAATGCGCTCGAGTCGCACCATGCCAACCAGGTTGCCATCCGGCTGAAAACACGGAAGCGCGTCGAGATCGGCTTCGACCAGCAACGATAGCGCGGTGCGTAGATCGTCCTCGGGCACCACGTGCGGCGCGCCCGGCGCGAACGTTCGGGTGCACGGCTCCAGAATTTCCTTGCAACGATGGCGCCGCAGGCGCTTCAGCGCGCGGTCGCGGCCGACGAAGCTCGCCACAAACGGATCGTCGTTGTCCGCCAGCACGTCGTCGGGCGTTCCCTGCCGCACGATCAATCCGTTGCGAAAGATCGCGATCCGGTCGGCCATCTTCACCGCTTCGTCGATCTCGTGGCTGACGAAGATGATCGTTTTCTGAAGCCGCGCCTGCATCGCCAGGAATTCGTCCTGCAGCGCCTCGCGCGAGACGGGGTCCAGCGCACCGAAAGGCTCGTCCATCAGCAGGATCGGCGGATCCGCGGCGAGCGCGCGCGCCACGCCGATGCGCTGCGCCTGCCCGCCGGAAAGCTCGCGCGGATAGCGCCCGACATACTGACGCGCTTCGAGCCCGATCATGTCGAGCAATTCGAGCGCGCGCTTCTGTCGCCGCTCCTTGGGCCAGCCGAGCAGGCGCGGAACGATGCCGATGTTTTCCTCGACCGTCATGTGCGGGAACAGTCCGACCTGCTGGATCACGTAGCCGATCTTCCGGCGCAGCGTGATCGCGTCGAATTCGCTGGTGTCCTGCCCGTCGACCAGCACGCGGCCGCCCGTGGGCACGACGAGGCGGTTGATGATCTTCAGCGTGGTCGTCTTGCCGCAGCCCGACGGGCCGAGCAGCACGCAAATCTCGCCGCGCCCGACCTCCAGGTTGATGCCGTTGACGGCGGCCACTTGCCGCCCGTCGCGCTCGTAGTGCTTCGACAAATTTTCGAGACGAATCATGCGGGCAGCAGACCCGGCGAGGTGAGCCGCCGCTGCAGCAGCGCAAGCAGGCGATCGGAGAGGAGCGCCAGCACGCTGACCGCGATCGCGCCGGCGAGAATCTGCCGTGTGTC
The DNA here is from genome assembly GCA_039931775.1 of Betaproteobacteria bacterium. Taxonomy (GTDB): domain Bacteria; phylum Pseudomonadota; class Gammaproteobacteria; order Burkholderiales; family Casimicrobiaceae; genus CAIWHR01. Next base: position 24,918 of record JBDTRG010000019.1, read on the forward strand.
GGTCTGCGTGATGCCGGTGCGGATCAGCAAGCCGAGTCCGCCGGCGCCGATGTAGGCGGCGATCGCCGCAATGCCGATATTGAGCACGATCGCGGTGCGCACCCCCGCCATGATGATCGGCAGCACCATCGGCGTCTCGACCAGGCGCAACCGCTGCATTCGCGTCATTCCCATGCCGTGGGCGGCCTCGCGCATCGCGGGGTCGATCGAGCGGAACGCCGCGTACGTATTGCTGATGATCGGCAACTGCGAGTAGAGAAATATCGCGATGACGGCAGGCACGTAGCCGATGCCGCGGTTGATGAGCGCGAGCACGGGTATCAGCACGCCGAACAGCGCCATCGACGGGATGGTCATGATGATGCTGGCGACGTAGAGCACGACACCCGCGAGGCGGCGATTCTGTGCCGCGGCGATGCCGAGCGGAATCCCCGTGACGATCGCCAGGCCGACGGCCACGCCGACGATCGTGATGTGCTGCCACGTCAGCCAGAGAATCTTCGGCCAGTTGGAGGCAAAGTAGTCGACGAGCGCGATCACACCGTCCCCTTCGTGCGAATTCAGGCCAGCAGCGCTTCCTCGAACGGAAACAGCGACAGCGTCTCCGGCCCGCGCTCCGTGATCAGCACCATCTGCTCCAGCTTCACGCCTTCGATCCCGCCTCTTTCACCGATATAGCTTTCCACGCAGACCGTCATGTCAGGCAGGAGCACGCCATCATAGCCCGAGCGATCGGCGGCGGCGCCCGGGTAGACCTGCGGATACTCGTTGCACATGCCCACACCGTGGATCACGACGCCGGCGGCGAGCGGCGCAAATTTGTCCGGCGGGGTCCACGCGCGCTCGGACAGCTCGCGAAAAGTGACGCCGGGGCGCAGCAACGCGATGTTGTGGTGCACCTGCTCGTGCGCCAGTCCGTAAAGGGTGCGCTGGTCGCCGCTCGGCTTGCCCGGTCCGCAAAAGAACGTGCGCGAGATATCGGCGTCGTAGCCGTAGGGACCGACCATGTCGGTGTCGATCGAGACCAGCTCGCGCGGGCGCACGCGGCGTTCGCTGCATTCCTGGTACCAGGGGTTGGTGCGCCCGCCGGAGGAAAGCAGACGCGTCTCCATGAATTCACCGCCCATCTCGGTATTGGTGGCGGCGAGCAGCGACCACAATTCGATCTCGGTGCGGCCGGGCTCGAGCGCGTTGCGTACTCTTGCCAGCGCCGCTTCGCAAACCGTGAGGGCCGCGCCCATGCAAGCGAGCTCGTCGGGCGATTTGATCTTGCGGGCATGCTCCAACGGCTCCTGGCCGCTGAAGAGCTGCAGGCCCAAACCCTCCAGCGCTTTGTGGCCGTCGGCGTCAACGTGGTCGACGGCGAGGCGCCGATTGGCGCCGCCCTGTGCACGCATCAGGTCGTCGATCTCCTTCGCCCATTGCGCCACCAGTTCGGGCCGCCGGTCCGCGACACAGTAGTAGAACCAGAAGGTTCCGCGCCGCGCCTCGCCGACGGTCTCGATGCCGTCGGACAGGTGTTCGCAATTGCGATAATCGAAGATCGTGGCCTTGCCCTCGGCGGGTACGAAGCAATAGCGCGCGGCGTTGTGCATCGTCCAGATCGTCATGTTGCGGGTGCCGGTCGCGTAACGGATGTTGACCGGGTCGTACAGCAGGCAGCCGGCATAGTCGCGCGCGCGCAATTCCTGCTGCACGCGACCGAGCCGATAACCGCGCAGGCGCGCCATGTCGACATCGTTGCGGTGGTCGACGAGACCCAGGGCCGGCTGCAGTCGCGCCTGGCGCTGTGGGTCGTCGGCCAGAGTCACACGGTCATTCATGATGCTCAGAACTTCGAATCCGCAAACGATGCCTTGCGCCGATTCATGTAGTCCAGCAGGGCTTCGTCGACTGCGGGGTCGATCGGCGGTGGTTCGTACGCCGCGAGCTGCTTCTTCCAGATCGCGTTGGCGCGCTTCGCCATGTCCTGGCTGCCTTCGGCTTCCCATTGCTCGAAGCTGTTGTTGTCGGCGATCGCGGAACGGTAGAACGCGGTCTCGAAATTGGCCTGCGTATGCGCGCAGCCGAGAAAGTGCTTGCCGGGGCCGACTTCGCGGATCGCGTCCATCGCCTGGCCGTTTTCGGAAAGGTCGACGCCCGCGCAGAGCGTGTGCATCATGCCCGCCTGGTCGACGTCCATGATGAATTTCTCGTAACCCATCGAAAGCCCGCCCTCGAGCCAGCCCGCCGTGTGAAGCACGAAGTTGACGCCGCCTAGGCACGTCGGAAGCAGCGTGTTGGCCGACTCGTACGCCGCCTGCGCGTCGGGGATCTTCGACGCGCAGAGCGCGCCGCCGGAACGAAACGGCACGCCAAGCCGGCGCGCCAGCGCCGCCATCGCGAAGAGCACCAGCGCGGGTTCGGGCGTGCCGAACGTCGGCGCGCCGGATTGCATCGATATCGACGATGCGAAACTCCCCAGCACCATAGGCGAGCCAGGATTCACGAGCTGCATGAATGCCATGCCCGACAGCGATTCGGCCAGCGTCTGTGCGGCCGTGCCGGCGACCGTCACCGGCGACATCGCGCCGGCCAGGATGAACGGCGTGACGATGCAGGCCTGATTGGCGCGCGCGTAAACCTTCAGCGCGCCCAGCATCGTGCTGTCGAACGTCATCGGCGAATTGGCGTTGATCAGGTTGATGATGACGGTTTTCGGCTTGCCGGTCGCGGGATCCAAGTAGCCGTCGCCGAACAGGATCTTCGCCATCTCGACGGTATCCTGCGCGCGCTCCGGATGCGTGACCGAGCCCATGAACGGCTTGTCGCTGTATTTCATGTGGCTGTACACCATGTCGAAATGCCGCTTGTTCACGGGCAGATCGACGGGCTCGCAGATCGTGCCGCCCGAGTGATGCAAGGACGGGGCGATGTAGGCGAGCTTCACGAAGTTGCGGAAGTCCTCGATCGTCGCGTAGCGGCGGCCATCGTCCAGGCTGCGGATGAACGGCGACCCGTACGACGGTGCGAACACCGTGTGCTTGCCGCCGATCGGAACGCTGCGTTCGGGATTGCGCGCGTGCTGGATGAACTCGCGCGGCGCGGTCGCCTGGATGATGCGCCGGCACATGCCGGGTGGGCAGTGCACGCGCTCGCCTTGCACATCCGCGCCGGCGGCCTTCCAGACGGCCAGCGCTTCCGGATCGTCGCGGTAATCGATGCCGATCTCGGAAAGGATCGTGTCGGCGTTGCGCTCGATGATCTCGAGGCCCTCCTCGTCCAGCACCTCGTAGGCGCCGATCTTGCGCGTGATGTACGTCATCGACGCGCCGGCGCGCGCCGTGCGGGCCGCGCGCTTCGCGGCGCGGCCACCGCCGCGATGGTGCGGCGTGGCGGGTGCCGCCGCGGGTGCCTGCTGCTCGTCCATGATGACTCCTGCGTTCAGGTGTCGGGCCAGCCGACGACGACGCGGGGTCAGCGCCCGCGTGATCGAAGTATGCTCATGGCGCAGCGGCGCGACTAGCCCGCTTGCGACGTGGCTTTACGTGGGAACGCCATCCGCTCCGGGTCACCCGGCCGCCTGCGACCTTGAAAATCGGCTCAATGCATCGTGTAAGATCGTCGGTGCGATGACTGCCATGGAGCGATAGATGGAAACGTTCGACGCGCCCGCTGGAGCTACGCGGCCGCCGGTGCCGGCGGGCGCGAATTCGGGTGGCACTCCGGATATCCGCCGCATGCATCGCTACCGCAACGAACGGATTCGGGCCGAGTTGCGCAAGCGCGACTATGCCGCGGGTCTTTTTTGCGACGCGATCAATGTCCGGTATGCCACGGGCAGCCGCAATATGCAGGTCTGGACCCTGCGCAATCCGGCACGGTACGTGTTCGTGGCAGCGGAAGGCCCAACGGTGATGTTCGAGTTCGGCGGATGCGACCATCTGGTGCGCGGCCTTGAAACCATCCAGGAGATCCGTCCGACGACGAGCTGGTTCTACTTTACCTCGGGCCCCCGAATGGCCGAACACGCCAGGCGATGGGCGACCGAAATCGCGGACCTCGTCGGCAAACATGGCGGGGGCAACCGACGGTTGGCCGTCGATCGGGTGAACCCGGAGGGCTACGCCGCGCTGCAGGCACTCGGAATCGCCCTGCACGACGGGCAGGAGGTCGCCGAGCGGGCGCGCGCGATCAAGTCTGCGGACGAAATCGACTGCCTGCGCTCGGCCATTGCCGTTTGCGAAGGCGGATTGCAGCAGGTGCGCGACGCGCTGAAGCCCGGCGTGACGGAAAACCAGCTCCTCGCCACGCTCAACGCAGCCAACATCGCCGGTGGCGGCGAATACATCGAGACGAGACTGCTCACGGCCGGTCCGCGAACGAATCCCTGGTTTCAGGAATCGAGCGAACGACCCATCGCAGCCGGCGAGCTGCTGGCCATCGATACCGACATGATCGGTCCCTACGGTTATTTCGCCGATATGTCGCGAACATTCCTGTGCGGCGAGGGGCGCCCGACGGCGGAACAGAAGACGCTGTACGGTCTGGCACACGAGCAGGTCGCAACGAACACCGCTCTGCTGCGTCCCGGCGTCGGCTTCCGCGAGTTCATGGAGGCAAGCTGGGCGATGCCGGATCGGTACATCGCGCATCGCTACATGTCGCTCGTGCACGGCGCCGGACTGTGCGGCGAATATCCCTATATTCCCTATCCGACGGATTTCGAGCGCAAGGGCTACGACGGCCTGATCGAGGAGAACATGACGCTGTGCGTTGAGAGCTTCATCGGCGACGAGGCGGGCGGCGAGGGCGTTAAGCTGGAGCAACTGGTCCTGGTCACCAGCGACGGTCCACAGCCGCTGACGACGTTTCCCTTTGAACGTGGACTTTTGTAGCGCGACCGACATCAACGAATCGAGGAGAACGACGCATGACGAAGCGATTGATAGAGCATCCTCCGGCGGATGAAAGCCTCCTGTCGCCGGGCCGGCGCACCTTCGGCGCCGGATTGATCGGCGCGACGGCCCTGGGCCTGCTCGGCGTACCCACGGCGGGAGCGCAGACCCGCAAGCGCGGGGGCATCATCCGCGTCGCCTTCGTCGGCTCGCCGGTGAAGCTAGATCCGCATATCGCAGCGGGCAGCGAAGAGTGGACAATGCTGCGCAACGTCTATGACAACCTGGTCTGGACCGACGAGACGCTGACGGCGCGGCCCGAGCTCGCGGAGAGCTGGGAATCCACGCCCGATGCCATGGTGTGGACGTTCAAGCTTCGCAAGGGCGTCAAGTTCCACCATGGACGCGAACTGGATGCCGACGACGTCGTGTTCAGTTTCAATCGCATTCTCGATCCGGCCACGGCATCGCCCGCGCGTACCGTCTTTTCGATGATCGATCGTGTCGAGAAGGTCAATCCGCAGGTCGTGCGGTTTACCCTGAAGTCGCCGTTTGCGGAGTTTGCCCAGCTCGTCGGCGGCAGCTTTCAGGCCAAGATCGCCCCGCGCGACGTCAGCGACCTCAACAAGAATCCCACGGGAACGGGCGCGTTCAAGCTGACCGAGTTCGTGGCCGGCGATCACATCACGCTGGTTCGAAACGATGCCTACTGGCGCGACGGCGAGCCGTATCTCGACCAGGTCCGCTTCGTCTATTTGCCCGAGGAGGCGGCGCACATCGCCGGCATGATGAGCGGGGACCTCGACATGACGTGGTGGCCATCGGCGGAGGTCATTCCGATCTATCAGTCCAACAAGGACATCACCGTCTCGATCGCACAGAGCCTCGGCTACCAGCCGATCGTCATGCGGGTGGACCAGCCGCCCTTCGACAAGCCCGAGGTCCGGCGTGCGTTCCGGCTACTGTGCAATCGGGAGTCCCTCAAGAAGACCGCGCTGGGAAACCTGAACGTGCCGGTCAGCAACGATCATCCGATCCCCCCGTTCAGCGCGATGTACATGGAGCAGAAGCCCCTGGGGCAGGATATCGACACGGCAAAAAAATTGCTTGCCGATGCCGGATACAAGGACGGGCTCGACATCGAGATGATGGCCTGGACCGGTCGAGCGGGCCTGGTGCAGTCGGCGCTGGGATTCCAGGACATGGCCAAGAAGGCGAACGTGCGCATCCGGGTGAACACGGTGCCTTCCGATATCTTTCTCAGCAAATACTGGCTGAAGCACAACTTTTTCGTCACCAACTGGAACGGTCGAACGACGCTGTACGAGATGCTGGCGCTGACCTATCAGTCGAACGCGACGTGGAACGAAAGCCAGTGGAAGTCGAAGAAGATGGACGATCTGATCGAGCTCGTTCGCCGCGAGCAGAACGAGGCGAAGCGCAAGGCGGTCTTCGCCGAGGTTCAGAAGATGTTCATCGAAGACAGTCCGGTGATCATTGCCTATCATCGCCCATCGGTGATCGCCTATCGCAAGCAACTCGTGGGATTCACGCCGCATCCGAGCGGATGGCTGGATTTCCGGCGGGCGTCGCTCGCCTGACTTGCCGCAGTCGTCGAAAATCGAGGGGGCCGGGGCACCGTCCGGCAGGTCAGTGCGCCGGCCCCGGCATGATCGCGTGAGAGCCCTTCGGCGAACCGCCTTCGGCGCGCCGCGGACGGACGAGGCGTGAATTCGCTCGCGCGCTTTGTCGTTCGGCGGCTGGCGCTCCTCGTACTTACGCTCTTCGCGGTATCCGTGCTGATCTTCTCGATCACGCAGCTCCTGCCCGGGGATGTCGCGACGATGATCCTCGGCATGCAGGCGACCCCGCAGGACCTCGCGACATTGCGGGCGCAGCTCGGCCTGGATCAACCCGCCATCGTTCAGTTCGGCCGCTGGCTGGCGGGTATCCTTCAAGGCGACCTGGGGACGTCTACGCGATTCCAGCGACCCGTCATCGACATCATCGGTCCTCCGCTCAGGAATTCGCTCGTTCTCGGCGCGGCCGGCATCCTGTTCGCCGTTCCTCTTGGTTTGGCGCTGGGCCTCTTCTGCGCGCTCCGGCGCAATTCGGCGGCGGATTACGCCATTTCCTCGATCACGATCTTCGCCGCCGCCATGCCGGAGTTCGTGACCGGCGGGTTGATGATCATCGTCTTCAGCACCTGGCTGGGATGGCTGCCTCCGTTTGCCGGTGCGGGGGGCACGACGAGAACCCTCGTCCAATCCGCGTCCGAGCTGATCATGCCGGTTGCATCGCTGTCTTTGGTGATCCTCGCCTACATCCTGCGCATGATGCGCGCGAGCACGGTCGAGGTTCTGGACAGCGCGTTCGTGAAAGCGGCGCTGCTCAAGGGCCTCGACCGGCGTCGCGTCATCCTGTTCCACGTGCTTCCCGTGGCGCTGGGGCCGACGTTGTCGGTGATCGCGCTGTCCATCGGATGGATGGCCGGTGGCCTCGTGATCGTCGAAAGCCTGTTCGGCTATCCGGGAATCGGGCGAATGCTGGTGTTCGTCATTCGCAACCGGGACGTTCCTCTGCTGCAGGCCATAACGCTCATCATTGCGGCGGTCTACGCGATCGCCAATCTCGCCGCCGATATCGGTCAGCGCCTGTTGGATCCGCGGGTGGGGACGGCATGACCGATCAGGCCGCAGCCGCGCCGTTGACCGCCGGCGTCGAATCCGGCCGGACGGGGCGTTCGTGGCGCGCCCGGCTCGTCGTACCCGCCGCCGTGGTGCTGATCTATCTGCTGCTCGCGGCATTCGGCGAAGCGCTCGCGCCGTATTCCGCAACGGATTTCAACACCGGGCCCCCGCTCAATGCGCCGAGCTGGGCCCACCTTTTCGGCACCGACGGATTCGGTCGCGATGTTTTCAGCCGGGTCCTTGTCGGCACGCGTACGATTCTACTGTTGTCGATCGCGGCGACGCTTTTCGGAGTCGGGGTTGGGGGCGGCATCGGCCTGGTTTCAGGGTATCGCGGCGGCATGCTCGATGAAATACTGATGCGACTGGTCGACATACTTCTGGCGTTGCCGGGGCTGTTGCTGGCAATTCTTATTCTCACCTCGCTCGGGCCTTCATCGCTCAACCTCGTCGTCTCGATTGCCATCGTCTTCGTACCGAAATCAGCCCGCATCGCGCGAAGCGCCATCCTTCCGCTGCGCGGCCACGGCTATGTCGAAGCCGCCCGGCTTCGCGGCGCGAGCACGACGATGATCGTTTTTCGCGAACTGCTTCCCAACGTGCTCCCCGAATTGATCGTCGAGTTCTGCCTGCGTTTCGCCTACGCACTCCTGTTGATTTCGTCGCTGGGCTTCCTTGGGTTCGGCGTGCAGCCCCCGACCCCGGATTGGGGACTCATGATCAGCGAGGCGCGCAACTATGTCTCGATAGCCCCCTGGGCGGTCCTTTTCCCCGCACTCGCCATCGGGATTCTGGTCGTGGCGGTGAATGCGCTGGCCGATGCGCTGGCGTCCACCGGAGAGCGGCGTGCCGAACAGTATCTCTGAGCCGGGAGGCGCGTAACGCCATGGCGCTGCTCGAAGTCGCCGATCTCGCCGTCGACTACTCGTCGGCGCGCGGCACCGTCCAGGCCGTCCGTGACGTCACGTTCGAACTCGAGCGCGACGAGGTGCTCGGGATCGTCGGCGAGTCGGGGTCCGGAAAGAGCACGCTCGCACATGCGATCCTCGGATATCGATTGAAGGGGACCTCGAGACTGCAGGGGCGCGTGACGTTCGACGGCGTGTCGCTGCTCGATTGTCCACCCGCCGTGCTCCGGCGCACCTGGGGTCGGCGTATGGCGATCGTCCATCAGAATCCACTTGCCTCGTTGACCCCGACCATGCGCGTCGGCGAGCAGATCGCCGAAACCCTTCGCCAGCACCGGGGAGCAACGCACGTCGATTCGCGGTCCGCAGTCGCCGCCTGCCTGCGTTCGGTCGGGCTGCCGGAAGGAAGCGATATCGCCCGGCGCTATCCGCATCAATTGAGCGGCGGTCAACGCCAGCGGATCACGATCGCGATCGCGTTGAGCCTCGAACCGGACCTCATGATCCTGGACGAGCCGACCACGAACCTGGATGCGACGACCGAGGCGGTGATCCTCGACCTCTTGGGCGAGATCAAGGCCCGCACGCATACGGCGATGGTCTACATCAGCCACAATCTCGGCGTCATCGCCCGCGTGGCAACGCGCGTTGCGGTCATGTATGCGGGCGAATTCGTCGAATACGGCCGGGTTGATGATATCTTCCGGTCGCCCGCTCATCCTTATACCCGGGCCCTTCTGGCCTGCCGGCCGCGGGCCGGCCAAACGAAGCGCGACGCCAGCCTGCAATGGATAGGGGGTGAAATCCGCGTCCGGCAGGAACGAGCCGTCGAATGCATCTTTCGCGATCGTTGCCCCGCGAAGACCGATCCGTGTGCGGTGGCGCCCGGGTGGAGTGACATGGCGAGCGGGCATTCGGTACGGTGCTGGAACGCATCCGTCAGCGCGCAGATCGCCCCGGCCTCCGGTCCGGCAACCGACCTGCAGCCGACCGACGATATCGTGCTCGACGCGTCGCAAATCCGCAAGACATTCGGGCGGCGTTCCAATTCCGTGCGGGCAGTCAACGACGTCTCGATGCGCGTTCGACGCGGCGCGATCGTCGGTCTCGTCGGAGAAAGCGGGTCCGGCAAGAGCACGTTGCTGCGCTGCATTGCGGGCCTCGAGGTCGCCGACGGGGGAAAGACAGCCTACCTGGGCGCGGACATTCCGGCCAGCCTCGCGGCGCGTGACCGGGAGATCCTGAAGACGATGCAGATGGTCTTCCAGGATCCGGAGTCCACGCTGAACCCGTCGCTCACCATCGGCACGACGCTGCGGCGGCACTTGAAGTCGTTTCGCCCCGTCGACTCGAGCGAGGCCGACCGGCGAATCGAACGAGCGCTCGAGCAGGTGCGCCTCGGCCCGCAGTACCAGCACCGCCTCCCTCGGGAGCTGAGCGGCGGGGAAAAACAGCGGATCGCGATTGCCCGCGCGTTTCTTTCCGCACCCGAACTCGTCCTGTGCGACGAGCCGCTTTCCTCGCTCGACGTTTCGGTCCAATCCGCCATCTGCCAGTTGCTTCTCGATCTCCAGCGCGACAGCCACGCTTCGTACGTTTTCGTGTCGCACGACCTTTCCATCGTGAGATACATGGCGGATCGGATCACCGTGATGTACCTTGGCGAAGTGATCGAGGAGGGCAGCGCCCAGAGCTTCGACCAGCCTCCGGTGCATCCCTATACGGAGGCCCTGTTCTCGGCAACGCAGCTGCCGGACCCGGCGGCGAAGTCGCAGCGCGTGCGGTTGGTCGGACAGATCTCGGAGGCGGACAAGTATGGGCTCGGTTGTATATTCAACTCGCGCTGCCATCGCAGGAAAGGCCCCGAATGCGCCGACGCGTTCCCCCCTTGGCAGGAGCTGCCCGAACGGCGTTACCGATGCCACTGGAGTGCGCCGGAGCTGCGCGGGTTGCAGGAGGGCGGCATAGGCGCCACACCCGTGGCGCCGTACGCCGATCGCTGATTTCACGTTTCGGGAACCACGGAGGGCTTCGATGGAAATACGATTCACTCGACTGGCCGACGGGACGGCGGAGGAATACCGATTCCTCGACGCGCTCGATCACGATTTGAATCGGTCGACCGTCGACGCCCTCGTCGCGATGTTCCGAGGGACCGACCGCCAGACCGGTTATCCGGTAACCCCGATGCAGCATGCGCTGCAGACGGCCACGCGCGCGCTGCGCGACGGCGCGGACGAAGAAACGGTGTTCGCATCGCTGTTTCACGACATCGCCGACCGGATATCGCCGACCAATCACTCGACCGTCGGGGCCGAGATCCTGCGTCCCTACATCGGGCCGCGAACGCACTGGATTCTCGCCCATCATGCGATCTTCCAGGGCTACTATTACTGGCACCACCTCGGCCGGGACCGAAATGCGCGAGAGAAGTATCGCGGCCATCCCCATTTCGATGCCTGCGAGGAGTTTTGCGCGCGCTGGGATTCCATATCCTTCGATCCGAACTACGACACCCTTCCGCTCGATGAATTCATGCCCATCGTCCGGCGGGTCCTCGATCGCGTCCCCAACGCCCTTTGGCGCAATCAGGAGAGCGCAGCATGAGCGTCAACGCGCCGCGCGTCGCACATGCGCGCTACAGCCCCGCCGAATGGAAACAGCGGGTCGACCTCGCCGCCTGTTACCGCCTTGCCGATCGCTACCGGATGGGAAAGGTGATCTGGAACCACATCACGGCGCGGATACCCGATGCTCCCGATGAGATACTCGTGTTCGCACTGGGTTGCCGGTACGACGAGGTGACGGCGTCGAATCTCGTCAAGGTCTCGCTCGATGGAACGGTGGTCGACGGGCCGACGGAGTCATTGAATTTTGCCGCCTACGTCATTCACGGCGGGATTTACGCGGCGCGCCCTGAGGTGATGTGCGTAATGCACACGCACAGCCGCGGCGGACAGGCGGTCGCCTGCCTCGAGGAGGGCTTGCTGCCGCTATCCCAGGAAGCGATGATGTTCCATGGCGACACCGCGTACCACGCCTACGAAGGTATATCGGACGACACGGCCGAAAGCGATCGTCTGGCCGCCGATCTCGCCGACAAGCATCAGATGATCCTCAGGAGCCACGGATTGATGACAGTGGGACAGTCGGTCGGAGAGGCTTTCTGGCGGATGTACATGCTCGAGATGGCATGTGCGCTGCAGATCGACGTTCTTTCCACTGGGCGTCCGTACATTCTGCAGCCTCCCGACGTCTGCGCAAACGTGCGCGCGCAATACGAGCGCGATTTCTTTCCCGGCCGGTACGAATGGCCGGCGTTCCTTCGCTACCTGGATCGCGTCGATCCGGACTACGCGAGCTGAGGATTCGTCGGCCACATTCTGCGCAAGCGCCGGTCGATTCGAAATCACGTCGGCGTTTCCACGTCTCATGTCCGTGCGACCTCCAAGCAAAGCGCACCCGCGTGCGGTCGAGCTCCTGGTCAACGGCGCACACGATCTGCTGGTTTCCACCGGCAGTGCGACCGCCGCGGCTTTCCTGTCCGATTGGCCCGCGCAGTCCTCGGCGCATCGCCAGTTGTCGCCGCGGGAGCTTCCCGTACTCGACTGGCTCGAAACGGTGAAGCGCGCCGCAGCGCCCGCGACCCGTTCGTTGGTCGACCGGCTGGTCGGCGTCGCTCGGACGCTGACGTGGGCGCAAACCTACGGTCCGGACGACTTCGGTCCGTCGTTTCTCGCCCGGTATGGCTGGACGGAACTGATCGGACTACGCGGCCCGGTGGCGAGTTCCCGGATCGCTGCCGGCTTCCTGTTGCTGGGGCCCGGGATCGAGTACCCGCTGCACAGCCACGACGCCGAGGAACTCTACCTGTCGCTCTCAGGCACCGCGCGCTGGAAATACGACGAGGGGAATTGGATTCGCCGGGAGCCCGGAACGATCATCCACCATCGTTCAGGCACGCCGCACGGAATGCGGACGGAGCGAGAGCCGCTGCTCGCGCTCTACGTGTGGCGCGGCGGCAACCTGGCTCAGAAGTCGCGGATCTGTTAGAGCCGCTCCGCCGCACCGCTGCCTGTTCGCGGCGCCGCCGGCAGGTAGGGTCGGCCATCCGACGCGGATCCGAGGTGTCGTCAGGCGTCGAATGCCTGCACGACGTGTCCCGGCGCGACCTCGCGATAGAGGCGGGGCGCAGGCACGTAGTCCGGCCCATGCACCGGGCTCGGCACTTCGGTCGTCGACAGACCGCGCCGGAGATTGCGGCGGCCCGCCTCCGGCACCGGCACCGCGGCCATCAGCCGCTTCGTGTACGGATGCTGCGGGTCTTCCATGATCGCGGCGCGCGGTCCGATTTCGACGATCTCGCCGAGATACATCACTGCGATCCGATGGCTGACGCGCTCTACCACCGCGATGTCATGCGAGATGAAGAGATAAGCGAGGCCCATTTCGGCCTGCAGGTCCATCATCAGGTTGATCACCTGCGCCTTGATGGAGACATCGAGCGCCGACACGGCCTCGTCGGCGACGAGGAGTCTCGGCTCGAGCGCCAGCGCCCGCGCGATGCACAAGCGCTGGCGCTGGCCGCCGGAGAATTCGTGCGGGAAGCGGCTCGCCATGTCGGGGGCGAGGCCGACTTTTCGCAGAAGGTCGCTGACCCGGTCGCGCGCGTCCGAACGGCTCAGCATGCCGTGCACCCGCATCGGTTCCGCGATCGCGCCGCCGACGGTCTTGCGCGGATTGAGGCTCGCGAACGGATCCTGAAAGATCATCTGCATATGCCGGCGCGCGACGCGCAGTCCTTCGCGGTCGAGTCCGCGCACGTCCTTGCCTTCGAACACCACACTCCCGGACTTCGGCTCGACCAGGCGCAGGATCGATCGGCCGGTCGTCGACTTGCCGCAGCCGGACTCGCCGACGAGCGCCAGCGTCTCGCCGGCCGACAGCGCGAACGAGACGTTCTCGACCGCGTGCACGCGCGCGCTGACGCGGCCGAATACGCCCGAGCGGATGTCGAACTGCGTCACGAGGTTGGCGACCTCGAGTACCGGGCGTTCCGTTACCGCGGCGGTCGACGCGGTTTCGGGGACGATCTCGCGCTCGCCGGTGACCGGATCGACGATCGCGAAGCGCTGGGGATCGGGCCGGCCCTTCATCGAGCCCAGGCGCGGCACCGCGGCGAGCAGCGCCCGAGTGTACGGCTCTCGCGGGTGGGCAAAGAGCTCCTCGGTCCCCGCCTGCTCAACCGCATTGCCATTCAGCATGACGACCGTACGGTCGGCGATCTCGGCCACGACACCCATGTCGTGCGTGATGAACGCCACCGACATGCCCTCCTCGTCCTGCAGCAGCTTGATGAGTTCGAGGATCTCGGCCTGGATGGTGACGTCGAGCGCCGTCGTCGGTTCGTCGGCGATCAGGAGCTTCGGCTTGCATGCGAGCGCCATCGCGATCATCACGCGCTGGCGCATGCCTCCCGAAAGGCGGTGCGGATACTCGTGCAGTCGCGACGCCGCCGAAGGAATGCGCACGCGCTCCAGGATGCGCAGCGTCTCGGCCTCGGCCTGCTTCCGATCGAGCGCGCGATGGTAGATCAGCGCTTCGGCGATCTGGAATCCGAGCGTCAGCACCGGGTTGAGGCTCGTCATCGGCTCCTGGAAGATCATCGAGATCTGGTTGCCTCGGATGTGCCGCATCTTGCCTTCGGGCAGCTTCAGCAGGTCGCGGCCTTCGAGCAGGATTTCGCCGGTCACCCGGCTGTTGGCGGCCGGCAGCAAGCCCATGATCGACAGCGCCGTGACGCTCTTGCCCGAGCCGGACTCCCCGACGATCGCGACCGTCTCGCGCGGCCCGATCTCGAAGGAGATTCCCTTGACGACGGTGATCCATTGTCCGTCGACGCGAAATGCCGTCGTCAGGTTGCGCACGGCGAGGACGGGGACCGGTGTCGTCGGCTCTTTCCTCGCGTCGGTGGTCACGTCTCGCCCTTGAGCTTGGGGTCGATCGCGTCGCGCAGGCCGTCGCCGAGGAGGTTCAGCGCGAAGATCAGCACGAGGATCGCCACACTCGGCGCCAGCGCCAGCGAGTAGCTGTCGAGGATGTTCTCGAATCCCTCGCGGATCATGCCGCCCCAGGTCGCCGTCGGCGGTTTGACGCCGAGCCCTACGAACGCGAGCGAAGCCTCGGTGCGGATCGCGTTGGCGAGCCACAGCGAACCCATCACCAGGATTTCGGGGAAGATGTTGGGCAGGATGTGGACGGCGAGAATGCGCGTGTCCGAGTAGCCGAGCGCGCGGCCGGCCTCGACGAATTCGCGCTCCTTGACCGCGATCGTCGGCGCCCGCGCGATGCGCGCGAACGGCGGGATCGATGTCAGCGCGATCGCGATGATGATATTGACCATCGACGGCCCGAGCATTGCGACGAGGATCAGTCCGAGGATCAGCGAAGGAAAGGCCAGCAGCACGTCCATCGCCTGCATCGTGACGGTGTCTACGCGGCCGCCGTGCCATCCGGCCAGCATGCCGATCACCGCGCCGATCAGCATCGCGGCAAACGTCGAGACGATGCCGATGATGAGCGAGATGCGCGCGCCGTACAGAAGGCGCGACAGCGTGTCGCGCCCGAAGCTATCGGTGCCGAGCCAGTGCTCCCACGTCGGTGCGCGGAGCTTCTCGAAGATGTTCTGGTCGTTCGGGTCGAACGGTGCGAGCCACGGCGCGAAGATCGCCGCGACGATCACGATCAGGAAGACGACCAACCCGATCCACGATGTCTTGTTGGTGTTGAATGCCTTCAGCGTCGCCGACGCGAAGTACGCGAGGGGTGTCGGCGCGGCCTTTACCAGCGTGTTCATTTCAGCTTCACCCGCGGGTCGACGAAGCCGTAGGCTAGATCCGTGAGCAGATTCACCAGCACGACGATCAGCGTATAGATGACCATCATGCCCTGCAGCATCGGGTAGTCGCGCTGGTTGAGCGCGCCGATCAGCAGCTTGCCGAGGCCTGGGCGGCTGAACACGATCTCGGTCAGCACCGAGTTGCCGATCAGGATGCCGAGGTAGAGGCCGACGACGGTGATGATCGGGATCAGCGCGTTGCGCAGCGCATGGCGCCAGATCACCGCGTTCCAAGGGACGCCCTTGGCGCGCGCGGTGCGCACATAGTCTTCGGAGAGCACCTCGAGCATCGCCGAGCGCGTAACGCGGGTGACGTACGCAGCCGAGATCAGGCCGAGGCTCACCGCCGGCAGCGTGATCGATTGATACCAGGCCATGAGGCTGCCGGAGCGCGCGCTGATGACCGGAAACCACGGCAGCGCGATCGCGAAGAGCAGCAGCAGGATGATCGCCGCGACGAACGGCGGGAACGACAACCCGAACAGCGACGATATCCGCACGGCATAGTCGATGAGCCGGTTGCGGTGGATTGCCGCGTAGACGCCCGCCGGAACGCCGAGCAGGATGCCGAGCACCAGCGACACGAGGGTCAGCTCGATCGTCCACGGCAGCACGCGCAGCACTTCGCCAATGACCGGCTGGCCCGAAACCATCGACACGCCCCAGTCGCCGCGCAGCGCGCCTGTCAGGAAGACGGTGTACTGCTGCGCCAGCGGCAGGTCGAGACCGAGCCGGTGCTGCAATGCAACGATCGCTTCGCGGCTCGCCTGATCGCCCAGGATCAGCTGGGCGGGGTCGCCGGGGACGATCCGCACCAGCACGAACACCAGCGTCAGCACCGCGAACAGCGTGACGCAGGCAAAAGCCAGGCGGCGGACCAGGAACGCGGTCATGGGCAAACGTCATTCCCGCGCAGGCGGGAATCCAGTGACTTTCGCCATACGACGCCGGGTCCCCGCGTTCGCGGGGACGACATCGTTGCTCACTTGGTGAAGTGGGTCTTCTCCGTGATCGGCGGCGACAGGTTGAGCGAACCCGACAGCTCGTAACCGAGGTCGAGCGAATCCTTCCACGCCCACAATTGCAGCTGCTCGTAGATCGGCACGCCGCAGACGGCTTTGGCGATCTTTTCCTGCGCGGTCTTCCAGAGCGCCAACTGCTTGGCCGGGTCGGTCGAAACGCGCGCGGCGCGGATCTCGTCATCGGCGACGTTGCAATGGCTGAAGTTGGTGACGGCCGTCGGCTTGCCGATGATCGAGTTCGAATCGAAGAACTGCGTCAGGTAGACATCGGCCACCGGGAAGCGCCCCGCCTGGTAATGCACGAGCGGTGACAGGTCCTTGCGGATCTGCGCGTGGAACGTCGCGTGCTCGACCAACTCGATGTCGAGGTTGATGCCGGCCTTCTTGAGCTGCGCCTGCACGGCCTCGATCAGCGTCTGCATGCCGGTCAGCGTCGTGTGGATCGTCTTGATCGTCACGCCGTTCGGGTAGCCGGCCTCGGCCAGCAGCGCCTTCGACTTGGCGAGGTCGTACGGGAAGAGCGGCGCCTTCTGGTCGGTGCCGAGGTAGCCCGACGGGATCACCGACACCGCTTCGCGCGAGGTTCCCGCGCCCTTGAACGCGACGATCGCCTTGCGGTCGATCGCATACGCGATGGCCTGGCGCACGCGGATGTCGTCGAGCGGCTTCACGGTGATGTTGAGATAGAGCTCCGACAGCTCGGCGGGCTCGATCGCGGCGACCTTGACGCCCGGCAGCTTGGCCGTGCGATCGACCCACGTCTGGTCCTGCTTGCCGTAGATCATGTCGAGCTCGCCCGACTGGAACGCGAGATCGCGGCTGGAATCGGCCGGGATGTAGCGATACGTGATGTCCTCGAGCGCCGGCGCGCCGCGGAAATACTGCTTGTTGGCGACGAGCTTGACGAACTGCTGCGGCTGGTACTCGGAGAACATGAACGGCCCGGTGCCGATGGGCTTCTTCGCGAAGTTCTCGCCCATCTCCTCGGCGGCCTTCTTGCAGATCTGGTTGCCGCCGTTGACGTTGGCGACGTAGCCCAGGAAACCGGCGACCGGATTCTTGAGCGTGATCTTGACCGTGTACTTGTCCGGCGCTTCAACTTTGTCGACCGCCGAGAAATCGTTCGAGTACGACGAGGTGGCCTTGTTGCTCGCACGCTTGATCGAATAGACGGCGTCCTCGGCGGTGAACTCGCCGTAGCCGTGATGGCATTGAACGCCGCGGCGAAGCTTGAATGTCCATTCGGTGCCGGCCGGATTCGAGGTCCAGCTCTCCGCCAGATCGGGCTCGATGAACTCCGGGCTGATCTTTCCCGGACGGATCCGGACGAGGCCGTTGAACATCCAGCTCAAGAGGCCCTTGTCGGGTGTGGTCGACGCGATGTGCGGATCGAGCTTGCCGGCGTCGGCAGAACCCATGCCAACAACAAGGCTTTTCTTCTGGGCGTACGCGAGCGGTGCGGACACCAGCGCGATCGACAGGATCGCCAGGGCAACTTTTTTCATTGGGTGCTCCTCCGTGAGTTGGCGCGATTGTGACCGCAATGAGGCAGCGCATCAAGGGCAAGTCCGGACGGTCAGACCATGGCCTCGAAGCGGCAATTGACGAGAAGTTCGGCGACCGCCGCGGTATTGGGTAGCGCGATGATCGTCGCCGCCAGTTCGGCGAGATCGGCCGGGTCGATCATCTGCTCTGGCGTGATCGCCGTGACCCCCGCCGTCAGGTCGGTACGCACGAACGATGGGCAGAGGGCCGTCGCCCGGACGCCCTTGTCCCAGCCCTGCTTCCTCGCGCCGTGCGTCAGCGCCATCACCGCGAATTTCGTCATGTTGTAGGCGATGTTGTCGTTGGCGACGCGCTTGCCGGACAACGAGACGATGTTGACGATGCGGCCGCTGCCGCTCGCCTCGAGATGCGGCAGCGCGCAGCGGATCATGTTGAGCGGTGCCTTGCAGTTGACGGCCCAGATTTCGTCGAGCGCGGCCTCCTCGGCGTTGCGGATCGTCATGCTCTCGCCAATGCCGGCATTGTTGATCAGCACGTCGAGGCGGCCGAAGCGGCGCATCGCGGCGTCGACCCAGCCAGCCTGGCCGGGCCAATCCTTGGCGTCATACCGGTGGGTGTGGATGCGCGCCGGATCCATCGCCGCGGTGACGCGAGACAGCGACGCGAGGTCGCGTGCGCCGAGGCTCAGGGTGTAGCCCTTGGCGTAGAGCACCTGCGCCAGCGCGAGGCCGATGCCGCGGTTGGCGCCGGAGATCAGGACAACGCGACCGGTGGGATCGATCATGATTTATCCATGCAAGGTGAGTTCCGCCGGCGCGATCGGTCGCCCGTCGAATCGCGCAAGCCGGAACGCGGAAACATCGTGACGCGGTTTGCGCCCGAGCGCGAGGTCGGCGCACAGCAATCCGCTGACCGGGCCGAGGCAGAAGCCATGTCCCGAAAAGCCGGTCGCAACAACGAGGCCCGCCACGGCTTCGGGCGCGTCTATCACCGGCAGCGCGTCGGGTGTGAGGTCGATGAGGCCGCCCCAGGTTCGCGAGGTCCGCGCGGTGCCGGCGATCGGCAGCACCCGCGCGACAAGATTCGTCAGATCGCGAACGTCGTTCGCCGATGGCGCAAGCGAATCGGTCGTCCATCGCGCCGGATCGCCGGGCCAGTTGCCGAGGCCATTGGTGTAGCGCAGCCGGCCATCGGCTTGTTGCCGGCCGGCGCAATCGGCGTTAGCCACGCCGAACACCTGATCGAGGCACGGCGATAGCGGGTCGGTCTGTACGACGCAGACTATCTTGATCGACATCGGCAGATCGAGGCCGAGTGGCGCCAGCAACGCGGGAGCGTTGACGCCCGCGGCGACAATCACGCGTTCCGTCGGGATGAATCCGACGCTCGTCTCGACGCCGGTGACACGGCCGCGGACGACGCGAATCGAATCGACGGCCAGGCCTTCGCGAATCTTTGCACCGTGCCTCGACGCGGAGTCCGCGAAAGCGTGCGTCGCCTTGAGCGGGTCGGCATGCCCGTCGGTGGGGCAGTACGACGCAGCGAGGACACTTCGCGACAGCGCCGGCGCCAACGACCGGACCGCGTCGTTGTCGGGAAGGAACGTCAGGTCAAGCCCTTGTGCGCACTGGCGCAGGACGAGACCGCGAATGACGTCGACCTCCGCGGCGTCGCGGGCGAGCCGCAGGTTGCCCCCGCGGCGATACTCGACGTCGACGCCAAGGGCCTCCTTCAATCCCGCCCAGATCGCGACAGCCGCGCGCGCCAGCGGCAGCTCGGCGGGATCCCGTCCCGATTGACGGACGCCGCCCAACGTCCAGCCGGACGCCATCGACGCGATGCCGCCCTTCTCGATCAGCGTGACCGCATGGCCCTCGCGCGCGAGCGCATCGGCGGCCGCCGCGCCGGTGATTCCCCCGCCGACGACTATGATGTCGGGCATCGATGACCCTCGCTCCGATCGGGATCGGGTCGGCACGGGCACG
Source organism: Betaproteobacteria bacterium (assembly GCA_039931775.1). Lineage (GTDB taxonomy): Bacteria > Pseudomonadota > Gammaproteobacteria > Burkholderiales > Casimicrobiaceae > CAIWHR01. The sequence continues at coordinate 44,804 of JBDTRG010000019.1, forward strand.
CGCCGGCGCGATCGATCGGGTCCTCCATCTTACAATCGGAAGACGACGATGGCACAGGAGCAAAACATGTCGGTCGGATCAGCCTCCATGTCGTTCGATCCCTACTGGTGGGATGCCGCGCCACGCGAAGCGCCGGTCGAGGTCGCGCTGCCGAAGCGTTGCGACGTCGCGATCGTCGGCGCCGGCTATACCGGACTCTCGGCCGCTTTGACGCTCGCGCGTGCCGGACGGTCCGTCGTCGTGCTCGAAGCCGGCTCGCCGGGTCACGGCGCATCGAGCCGGTCCGGAGGCATGATCGGGCACGGCCATCGCCTTTCGTACACGATGCTCATCGACCGGTTCGGCGCGCAGAAGGCAAAGGCGCTCATCCGCGAGGGCATGGCGTCGCTCGACTATGCGAAGGCGCTGATCGCCGACGAGAAGATCGATGCGGGACTCGACGTGTGTGGTCGCCTGCGCGGCGCGTGGACCGAAGCCGACTACGCGCTGATGGGCCGCGACGCCGACGCGCTGCGGCGCGATTTCGGGATGCCGATCGACGTGCTGAGCAAGGCCGACCTCCGGCGCGAGATCGCGGCGGATTGCTATCAGGGCGGATTGCTGTTTCAAGCGCATGGCGGTGTGCATCCGGCGCTCTTCCAGCAGGGATTGCTGCAGCGCGCCCGCTCGGCGGGCGCATTGGTGGCGGGCTACACACCCGTGAGTTCGGTGCGGCGCGACGCGGAAGGATTCGTCGTCGATACCGCGCGCGGCGGTCTTCGCGCCGATCAGGTTGTCGTCGCGACCAATGGTTACACAGGGCGCGCGACGAAAGGGCTCGCGCGCCGGCTGGTCGCGATCCCGAGCTTCCTCATCGCCACCGAGCCGTTAGGTCGAAGCCGCGTCCAGAGCCTGATTCCACACGACCGGATGATCGTCGAGACGCGCGAGAAGCACCTCTACTATCGCCCGTCGCCGGACGGCACGCGGATGGTGCTCGGTGGGCGCGCCGCGTTGCATCCGATCCCACTCGATGACGCTGCCCGCCGGCTGATGAAGGAATTGCGCGCGATCTTTCCCTCACTTGCGGATACGCGGGTCAGCCATGTGTGGACCGGCAATGTCGCGATGACACGGAGCGACCTTCCCGGCATCGGCCGGCAGGACGGCATCTGGTACGCGCTCGGATGCAACGGTTCCGGCGTCGCGCTGATGCCCTACCTTGGCCACAAGGTGGCGCTGAAGATCCTCGGTCGGCAGGAAGGAAATACGGCGTTCGACGACATAGCGTTCAACGCCGTCCCCTTCTACAACGGAACCGCATGGTTCCGTCCGTTGATGACCTGGTGGTTCCGTGCGCGCGATGCGTTGCGCGGCAACTGATCGCGTGATTCGGATCCGTTAAGCGGCCACAGCCACTCCGAAATCCGGCGTCGGCGCACGCGGGACCCGATACCGTTTTTTCACGTCGATTTCGCTCGACCGACGGGATTGCCGGGCGTTTGGCTTTCCTGCGCCTTCACCGGGGTCGCGCCGGCGGGGCGGCCTGTACCCTTGGCGAGGCTCGGCGAGCGCTCCGCGATCACGTCGATGCGCGCAGGGATGATCGCGACTTCGATCGGCGCTGGCGCGGCGACGCTCGCGGCGGCAAACGTCGCCGCGCCCCCGCCCACGGATTGCACCTCGGACGGAAGAACCACGGCAACGCCAATTGTGAGGACCGTCATCGCCACCGCGGCGAGACCGATGGCGGCACGGGGAGTGGAAGGCTGGTAGCGGTTCATGGTCTGACTCCTGATCGTTTCGGCGTTGCTGCAGCTTGGATGCGGTGGCCATGGGATTCGGATTCGCCCCTTTTGGCAAGGGCGCGCCCCCGGGAATGGCAGCGACGGAGCCATCGTAGATGTCGCGGAGTGCCGCCTCAACGGGGATGCGACGAGTCGTGCGTATCGCGGCGTGAAACTGCGGCTGGTTCGACAGAACGGCCCCGTCGACTGACGTCGAGGGCCAGGGCAACGGAAGGAACCAAGCGGCGCGAGCGCCGCACGCAGTGAGGACTGCGGGCCGACGGCTCCCGTCAGCGCTTTGCGGCGGGAAGGCCCTTCAACGCCGGAGCGATGGCGTCCGCCACCTTCGACAGCGCGCGGCCGTAGGCGGCAGCGAGCGCTTCGTAACCCACCGCGCCAACCGGCTCGCGTACGTCGGAACGCCCGGCGGCGGCGATGTCGCCATTGAACGCGGCCACCGTCCACTGAGCTTCCAGCACCACGTCGCCTCCCAGGACGCCCTCGAAGCGCTGGAAATCGACGGTGACACGATAGTCGACCGACGCCGCGGCGGCAAACGGATCGGCGGCGACCTGGGGGTTACCGGTCAGGCGTGCCAGGTCCGACGCGAGCGTCCTCGGCACCTCGTCCTTGAGGGGGCCGGCCCAGCGGTGCTGCTCCGCGATCGTCACTTCAGTCGCGCCCGTGCGGGTCACCAACTGCGGCCGATTCACCGACTCGGGCAGCGACACCGGGCCGACGCGAATCCGGGGTCGATCCACCATCGCGGTCGCAGCGGTGTTGGCCGACGCTTGCGTGCTCAGCGTGTAGAAGCGCGGCGTCGGCGGCGACCCGCAGCCGGCGATCACCACCGACACGGCCGCGACGAGCAGGGTGCGGGTCATGGTTTCTCCTCGGGCTTGCCGCGGATCAGCGCTTCGGGGTGCTGCTCCAGATAGTCGGTCAGGTGTCGAAGCGACGCGGCCGCCCGCGCGATCTCGCGCATCGCCTCGCGCACGTCCTGCTTGAGCGGCGCACTCTCCTCGAGGTTGCGGTCGACCCCCGTCAACGTCTGCCGCATATCGGCGATCGCCTTCCTGATTTCCTGCGAAACGTCGCGGTCCATGGTCGTCGCCAGCCGCGAGACGGTGTCGAGCGTGCGATTCAACGTCACCAGCGACGCCCTCAAGTCCTGACCGATCGCGTCGAACGGCACCTTGGCGAGCTTGTTCGAGATCGCCATGACGTTTTCCTCGACACCGACGAAGGTGCCCGGCACCGTCGGAAATTCGGGCGGCCGGGCGTCCCATTTCACGACCGCCGGCTTGGCGCCGGAGTAAAAGTCCAGCGCCACGTACAGCTGGCCGGTCAACAGGCTGCCCGTCTTGAGTTGCGCCCGAACACCGTTCTTCACCAGCAGTTGCGCACCCTCGCTGAACGGCTTGCTGTCCTCCTTCGAGGTGGGAATGCGCCCGCGCTGTAGCCGGTCCGGAAAGATGTCCACCAGCACGACCATGACGAGCTGCGAGCGATCCTCCGGGATGTCGAGGCGAATGTTCGTCACTTCGCCGATCGTCACCCCGCGAAAATCCACCGGCGCTCCCACGGTAAGCCCGCGCACCGACTCCTTGAACCGCATCTGCATCGGAACGACGGACAGTTCCGCCCGCGCAAGCGCCGCATCGCGCCGCGCGAACAGCCGGAATCGAGCGTCCTCTCCGGCCGGTTGCGTGGCCGGCGCGTCCTGCCGCGTCTGGAAGGCGATGCCTCCGATCGCGATGGCAGCCAGCGACTCGGTGTTGACCTCGAGCCCCGTGGCGCTTAGCTTGATGTCGATCCCGCTCGCCTCCCAGAACCGTGTGTGATCGGTGACGTACTGGTCGTACGGTGCCTGGACGAAAATGCGGTACCTGACACCATCACCGTCGTGTTCGAGCCTGAACGACTCCACCTCGCCGACCTTGACCCGGCGGAAGAACACGGGCGAGCCGACGGTGATCGATGCGGCCGATTCGGCCTTGAGCACGAAGTGACGCCCGGGAACGTCGCGACTGACGATGGGCGGATCTTCGAGCCCGATGAATTCGCGCTGCTCCGTCTTCGCGATGCCAACGTCCATGCCGACGTATGAACCCGAGATCAGGGTACCGAGTCCCTCGACGTTTCCGCCGGCAACGCGCGGACGAACCACCCAGAAGTGGCTGTCCGCGACCAGCAGGCCTTCGGCGTGTTTCTCCATCCGCGCGTGAACGACAACCCGCGATTGGTCCGGCGCAAGATTGATGGCCTCGACCACGCCGACGTCCACGCTCTTGTATTTGATCTTGGTCTTGCCCGCCTCGATACCCTCTGCGGTCGCGAAGACGATGGTGAACGCGGGTCCCGTCTGGCTGTACGCCCGCCAGGCGAGCCAGACACCGATCAGCACCGCGAGGAGCGGCACGATCCACACCAGCGAAAACATCGAGCGGCGCTTTTCCGCCACCCGCGCCTGAGGCAGATCGGCCATGTCAGATTGCGCCGGCTTGTCGGCCATCGTCCTCTCCAACGGAATCCCAGATCAGGCGCGGGTCGAAACTCATCGACGCCAGCATGGTCAGCACGACGACGATCCCGAACCACATTGCGCCCGGTCCCGCCTGGATATTGGCGAGCGACTGCAGCTTGACCAGCGCCGCCAGCACCATCACCACGAAGACGTCGAGCATCGACCAGCGACCCACGAATTCCAGCACGCGGAAGAGCCGGCTCCGGCCGAGGACATTCCGCCGCGAGCGGTAATGTACCGACGCTGCCAGGTACCCCAGCGCCAGGAGCTTCAGCAGCGGCACGACCACGCTGGCCACGAAGACCAGCGTCGCGAGCGGCCACGAGCCGCTCTGCCACAGGTACGCGACGCCGCTCAATATCGTGTCGCGCTGGGTACCGAAGAGGGACGTGGTGATCATCACCGGCTGCGCATTCGCCGGAACATAGAGTATCGCGGCCGCGATCAGAAGCGCCCAGGTGCGCGCGACGCTCGACGGTTTGCGCGAGTGCAGACGCGCGCCGCAGCGGGGGCATTTCGGTGCCGCCGCACCCGTCACCGCGCGCGTCACCCGTTCGCACACGTGGCAGGAAAGAAAGCCCAGACGGGCCGCCGTCGGTACGCTCACGCCGTGCTTCCTTCCCGGCAATCGTCGGGCGCGGTGCCGTTTGCGGCCGTGGCGTCGAGCCGGTCCCAGACTTCGCGCGGGTCGAGGACGCTGGTCGCGGACGCCAGGACGATGATCAGCGCGAAAAACGCCCACATGCCCACACCGGGAACCACGGTTGCCATGTGCGAAAGCTTAACCAGCGACACCAGTACGCCGAGCATGAACACCTCCACCATGCTCCAGGGCCTCGATTCCTCCACCGTGCGAAACGCGGGCACCAGATAGCGCGGGGTGAGCCCCAGCCGCAGCGGAAGGAGGATCGACAGCATGCCGACGATCTGCACCAGCGGGAAAACGAACGCCGTGAGAAAGACGATGCCGCCGACCAGGGGCTCGCCGTCCTTGTACAGGCGCCACGCGCCCTGCCAGACCAGGGCTTCGGTCCGCTGGCCCTGAATTTCCATCGTCACGACCGGAAACGCATTGCCGATGGCGAACAGAACCGCCGCCGCGAAGACCAGCGCCAGCGTTCGGTCGATGGTGTCGCGCCGACGCACGTAGAGCGTTGCGCCGCAGCGGGAACAGAGCGCCTTGCCGCCCTGCGGCAGGTCGGGTTCCCGCTGGAGCAGGTCGCACTCGTGACAGGCAACAAGCAACGCCATCGCCATGCACTCCCCCCTCAATCCGATCCGGCCATACTACCGTGCAATGAGCGTTGAGTCCGGGCCTTGAGTCCGGCCGCAGGGCGCCGGACGCCGCAGATCGACCCCCGCGTGGGCGGGGGCGGCGTCGAGTTAGCCTAGAATCGCGGGTTGCGCGAAGACGGCAGCGTCGCCCGAAACGCCGGCCTATGGAGATTCGAAAGGCATGGAAGTCCCGGGAAAGTGCCGCATCGTCATCATCGGCGGCGGCGTCATCGGCTGCAGCATCGCGTATCACCTCGCGAAACGCGGCGTGCGCGACGTCGTGCTGCTGGAACGCCTGCAGCTGACGCACGGGGCGACATGGCACGCGGCGGGCCTCGTCGGGCAGCTGCGCAGCAGCAGCAACCTGACGCGGTTGATGCGTTACGGCGCCGAGCTCTACGGCAAACTCGAGGCACAGACGGGGCAGGCGACCGGTTGGCAACGCTCCGGCAGCCTGCGCCTCGCGTCCTCAAAGACGCGCTGGCAGGAACTGAAGCGCTCGGCGACGATGGCCAAGGGCTTCGGCTTCCCCATCGAGCTCGTCTCGCCGCGCCAGACGCAGGAGCTCTTCCCGCTGGTCGAGTTATCGGGTGTGGTCGGCGCCGCGTGGATCGAAGGCGACGGCTACGTTGATCCGACAAGTCTCACCAACGCCTACGCGGCCGGCGCGCGCGCCGGAGGTATCGCGCTGATGCAGGGCGTGCGCGTGAGCGCGCTCCAGAGACGCGGGCGGCGGGTGACGAAGGTGATCACCGATCACGGCGACATCGAGACCGAGTGCGTGATCAACGCCACCGGGATGTGGGGCCGCGAGATCGCGGCGATGGTCGGTACCCGAGTGCCCGCCTGCGCCGTCCTGCACCAGTATTTCGTCACGGAAAAGTCCGCCCGCATCCCGGACGGATTGCCGTCGCTGCGCGATCCCGACGGCAATTTCTACGTGAAGCCGGAACCAGGCGCGCTCGCGGTCGGCGGCTGGGAAACGAACCCCCCGCCATGGGGGGCCAATGGCATCGGCAAGGATTTCGGTCCCGAGTTGCTGCAGCCGGATTTCGAGCGCTTTGCGCCGCTCGCCGAGGCCGCGGCGGCGCGAATCCCGGTGCTGAACGAAGTCGGCATCCGCCAGATGATCACCGGGCCGATTCCGATCACCGCCGACGGCGAACCGGTCATCGGCCTGTCCCCCGAACTCGACAACTTCTATCTATGCTGCGGCTTCACGTCGGGCATTGCGGCATCCGGCGGCGCCGGGTGGGTGATGGCCAACTGGATCGTCGACGGCGATCCCGGAATGGACCTGTGGCCGTTCGACGTGCGCCGCTTCGGCACGCCGCATTCGGTCAAGGCATTCATGTACGCGCGCGCGGTCGAGAGTTACGCGCGCTACTACCACGTCGCCTGGCCGACCTATGAGGCCGACGCCGGCCGCGACGCGCGCCGCAGCCCGCTCTACGCAACGCTCAAGGCCGCCGGCGCGGTCTACGGCAACAAGTTCGGCTGGGAGCGGCCGAACTGGTTTGCGCCGCCCGGAACCGCCGCCGTCGATCTCCCGTCATTCGATCGCGGTCCGGCATTCGACGCGATCGGCTTCGAGCATCGCGCCGTGCGCGAGCGGGTCGCGCTGATCGACATGAGCTCGTTCTCCAAGTACGAAGTCCGCGGCGCCGGCGCGCTCGCGCTGCTGCAGAAGCTCGCCGGCAACGACCTCGACCGGCCGGTGGGCAGCATCGTCTACACGCAGCTCTGCAACGAGCGCGGCGGCATCGAAGCCGACGTCACGATCACGCGCCTCGCCTTGGATCGCTTCTATTTCGTCACCGGCAGCGCGCTCGGGGTGCGTGACCGCTCGACGCTCGAGCGCCACCTTCCCGCCGACGGCAGCGTGGCGATCGTCGACCACACGTCGGCGAAGTCGGTGCTGAACCTCTGCGGCCCGAGATCGCGCGACGTGCTCGCGAACCTCACCGACGCGCCGCTCGACAACGCGAGCTTTCCGTACATGTGCGCCCGCGAGCTCGACCTCGCGTTCGCGCCGGCGCTCGTGCTGCGCGTCACGTACCTGGGCGAGCTGGGCTACGAGATCCACGTCCCCGTCGAGTACGCGCTCCACCTTTATGAGCGCCTGTGGGCGGCCGGCGCAGCGCACGGCATCGCGAACGCCGGCTACCGTGCGGTCAACAGCCTTCGCCTGGAAAAGCAATATCTCGTCTGGGGATCGGACATCACGCCGGACTACAATCCGTACGAAGCGGGCCTGGGTTTCTGCGTCGCGCTCGGCAAGCGCGATTTCCTGGCGCGAAACGCCCTGGCGGACATCAAGGCAAACGGACCGCGACAGCGGCTCACCTGGTTCACGGCGCCCGCGGAGGTAAACCTCTTCGGCGGTGAGATCGTACTGGTCGGCGAGCGCGTGCTGGGGCGCGTCACCAGCGCCGGGTACGGATACACGGGCGGACGCAACATCCTTTGCGCATACATCGCCGCTACCGAGCCGATTCATTCCGAGTACAGCGTCGAGGCAATGGGTGAGCGCCATTCGGCCGCGCGTATTTTGCGGCCGTCGTACGATCCCGAGCGCAAGGCGATCCTCGGTTGAGGAACTCTCCCGATGGGACGCACCGCATTGACCGCGCACGCAATGATCGTCGCAATCGGCACGCTGGCATCGGTCGTGGCCGCCACGGCGGCGCCCTATGTGCCAGCCGACGACGCGAAGGTTCTGGAACGCCTGCCTGATCGCCAGGCACCGCAGTACCGCGACCTCAAGCGCCTGCAAGCCGCGGCGGCCGCTGCTCCGAATGACGTCCGCGCCGCCACCGCGCTCGCCTATGCGCATTACCGGATCTCCCGCATCGAAGGCGATCCGCGATTCCTGGGCTATGCGCAGGCGGCGCTGACGCCGTGGTGGAGGGATCCGGAAGCGCCCACCGCGGTGCTCGTCATGCGCGCGACGATCCTGCAGAGCAATCACGAATTCCTGCGCGCGCGTTCGGATCTCGACAAGGCCATCGCACGCGAGCCGCGCAACGTCCGCGCGATCCTCCTCCGCGCCACGGTACTTACGGTGGAAGGAAAGTATGACGAGGCGCGGCTCGACTGTGGGCGATTGCAGGGATTGACGCCGGAGATCAACGTCGTGGCGTGCCTTGCCAGCGTCGATTCCGTCACCGGCAAGGCACAGCCGGCGCGGGCGGCGCTCGTGCGCTCGCTCGCAGCCATGCCGGACGCAACGCCTGACGCCCGCGCATGGATCGAGTCGCTGCTTGGCGAGATCGCGCAGCGGCAAGGGGACCCGACCGCCGAAGCTCATTTTCGCGCCGCACTGGCCGCCGATTCGCGCGATCTCTACACCCTTGGCGCCTACGCCGACTGGTTGCTCGACGGGAATCGCGCCGCCGATGTCATCCCGCTTTTGCAAGGCGAGCAGCGCGTCGACGCATTGCTGATCCGACTCGCGCTCGCGCAAAAGGCATTGCAGCGTCCCGAAGCCGAATCGTCCGTGGCGACCCTGCGCGCACGCTTCGACGCGAGCCGCGCGCGCGGCGACACCGTGCATCGGCGCGAGGAAGCACGCTTCCAGTTGGCGCTCGACGGCAACCCGAAGGCCGCGCTTCGCCTGGCCCTCGAGAATTGGAACGTCCAGCGCGAACCTGCCGACCTGCGCATCCTCGCCGAGGCAGCGCGAGCCACCGGCGATAGTCGGGCGCAGGAAACGGTTCGAGAATGGCTCACCGCGACCGGCCTCGAATACCCCGCGGTCGAGGCATTGGCGAAGCCCGACCGGGCCGGCGCCAGATGAAGGGCCTCCCCGCAGCCCTCCTGATGGTCGTCGCGATGGTGCTGCACGGCGCCGCCCTGGCCCACAAGCCGTCGGACAGCTATCTGACGCTCGACGTCGACGACGACAGGATCGAGGGTCGGTGGGACATTGCGCTGCGCGACCTCGATTTCGCGTTGGGCCTCGACGTCAACCAGGACGGCGCGATCACCTGGGGTGAACTCAAGGCGAAGCACGCGGAAATCGCCGGCTACGCGCTGTCGCGCCTGACGCTGGGGCCGCCCCAATCGCCTTGCGTCACAGTCGTCCGCGAGCAGCTCGTCGACGATCACAGCGACGGCGCCTATGCGGTGCTGCGCTTCACGGCGACCTGCGCGGCGGCGCCCAAGGTGCTCACGGTCGGGTATCGGCTGTTCTTCGAACTCGACCCGCAACACCGGGGGCTCCTCAACCTTTCGTCCCGCGGCGTGACTCGCGCCGGCATCCTGAGCGTGGATGCGCCGGTGCAGCAGTTTGTGCTGGCGGAGCTTTCCCTGCGCGAACAGTTTGCCGACTACCTCAAGGAGGGTGTGCTGCACATCTGGACCGGCTTCGATCACATCCTGTTCCTGCTGTCGCTGCTGTTGCCGGCAGTGCTGGTGCGGTCGACAGCCTCCGGCGAAGCCTGGGCCTCGGCACCGAGCTTCAAGGCTGCCTTCTGGGACGTGTTCAAAGTGGTTACGGCGTTCACCTTGGCGCATTCGATCACGCTGTCGCTGGCGGCGCTTGGCGTGGTCAGCCTCCCGTCGCGGCTCGTGGAATCGGCAATCGCAGCATCGGTCGTGCTGGCCGCGTTGAACAACGTCCGCCCGATCGTCTACGCGGGTCGCTGGATCATCGCGTTTTGTTTCGGCCTCATCCATGGATTCGGTTTCGCGAGCGTGCTCGCCGATCTCGGATTGCCGCAGAAATCGCTGCTGCTGGCGCTGGTCGCCTTCAACGTTGGCGTGGAGCTTGGCCAGCTCGCGATCGTCGCGGTGTTTCTGCCCTGTGCCTTTGCCTTGCGCAAGACGCTTTTATACCGGCGTGGAGTACTTGTAGGCGGCTCGCTTGCCGTGGCCGCAATCGCCACGTTCTGGTTGATCGAACGGGCTTTCGACGTGAAGTTCATGCGCTGACGAACCTGCGGCGCCACTGGCCGCGATGCGATACTCTGCGAGTGCACGTCGCATCGCCCTCTCCATTGACCCCTGTTCCGCCATGACCTTCGACTCCGCATTGGAATCGCCCGGCCTCAAAGCCCTCCTCGACTCGCGCCGGGACGGGCACGGCATGCCGCGCGGGTTCTACCAGACACCGGCACTCTACGTCGCCGAATTGCGGTCGATCTGGCATCACGGCTGGCTCTTCGCCGGATTCGGGATCGAGATCCCGAACGCGGGGGATTACCTGACGCTCGCGGTCGACGCGACGCCGATCGTCGTGATCCGCGGCGACGATGGGACGATTCGCGCATTTCACAACGTTTGCCGGCACCGGGGCACGCAGCTCTGCCGCGAGGAAACCGGACACCTGCGCGCGATCGTCTGCCCGTATCACAGCTGGACGTATTCGCGCCGGGGAGAATTGATCGCGTGCCACGGCATGCACGACGGCGTCGACAAATCCGCGCTGGGCCTGAAGCCCCTGCACACCGAAGTCGTGACCGGCTTGATCTACGTGTCGCTCGCCGAAGCGCCGCCGGCATTCGACGGCTTCCGCCGGCGGTTCGTCCAGGCCGGCACACCCCAGGGTTTCGATCGAGCGCGAATCGCCAAGTCGATCGAGTACGAGGTCGACTCCAACTGGAAACTCGTCTGGGAAAACAACCGCGAGTGCTACCACTGCACGGCGCGCCACCCGCAGTACGTGAAATCGAACTTCGACGTCTTTGATGAGGCGCGCGCGCCGGAGGCGATACGGCAGAAGATCGCCGCCGCGCTCGCGCGTACGCAGTCGCGGTGGGCAGTAAACGACGACGCGGCGGCGCATCCGGCGGGCGGCCTCGCAACGTTTCCCGATCCCGACAACGACCTCTGGTACACGTGCAACCGCACCGCGCTTGCAGAAGGATTCGACACCGAATCCCTCGACGGAACGCGCGTCGCGCCGCTGATGGGCGACTACGAGGACGCGAACGTCGGCGTGCTGCGGATGCGCAGCCTGCCGAACTTCTGGCTGCATGCGAGTTGCGATCACGCGGTCGTCACCCGGATGATGCCGGCGGGGCCGCGCAAGACGCGGATGCGCAGTTACTGGCTGGTCGATGGAAGGGCGCGCGAAGGTGACGATTACGACCTCGGTCGACTGCTGCCGTTCTGGCACATGACCAACGAGCAGGATTGGGAGATCTGCAAATGGCAGCAACGGGGTGTGGACTCGATCGGCTTCGAGCCGGGACCGCTGTCGCAGCTCAAGGAGTACAACGTCGACGCCTTCATCCGCTGGTACATCAAGGAGATGCGCAACTCCCTCTTCCCGTGAACGGGGAGAAGGCCGGGGTGGGGGCGCCCTTCCGCCCTCTCCCCGTGAGCGGGGAGAGGGCGGGGGTGAGCGGCTGCGCTACTGGACCGCCGTCCGCTGCGAGTTGCAGTCGACGACGGTCAGTGCCGTCATGTTGACAATCCGACGCACCGTCGCCGACGGCGTGAGGATGTGCATCGGCTTGGCGACGCCGAGCAGGATCGGGCCCAGCGTCACGCCGTCGCCCGACGCGACCTTCAGCAGATTGAACGAGATGTTCGCGGCGTCGACCGTCGGCATGATGAGGAGGTTCGCTTCGCCCTGAAGCCGGGACTCCGGTAGCGCGGCATGGCGCACCTCCGCGGATAACGCTGCGTCGCCGTGCATCTCGCCGTCGACCTCGAGGTCCGGCGCGAGCACGTTGATTTTCGCGAGCGCATCCCGCATCTTCTTCGCCTGCGGATGGTCGCTGGTGCCGAAGCTCGAATGCGACAGCAGCGCGACCTTGGGCGTGATCCCGAACCGGCGAATCTCGTCGGCGGCAAGCAGTGTGATCTCGGCGATTTCGTCGGCGGACGGATCGACGTTGACGTAGGTGTCGGCGATGAAGACCGTCCGCGACGGCAACAGCACCGCATTCATCGCCGCGAAGACCTTCGCGCCCTTGCGCAGCCCGATCACCTGGTCGACGAACTTGAGGTGCATCTTGTGGGTGCCGAACATCCCGCACAGCATGCCGTCGGCGTCGCCCATATGGACCATCATCGCGGCGATCAGCGTCTGGCGGCGGCGCATTTCGATTTGCGCGTACGACTGCGACACCCCCTTGCGTTGCGTGAGCCGGAAGTACTCGGTCCAGTACGCCTTGTATCGCGGGTCGAGCTCCGGATTGATCACCTCGAAATCGGTGCCCGGTTCGAGGCGCAACCCGAATCGTTCAATCCGCTTCTCGAGGATCGCCGGCCGGCCGACCAGAATCGGCTTCGCGAGCTCCTCGTCGACGACCACCTGGACTGCGCGCAGCACGCGTTCGTCCTCGCCCTCGGCGTAGACGATCCGCTTCGGCTCCTTCTTTGCCGCCGAGAAGATCGGCTTCATCAGGAGACCGGAGTGGTAGACGAACTGCGTGAGCCGGTCGCGATACGCGTCGAAGTCGGTGATCGGCCGCGTCGCGACACCGGATTCCATCGCCGCCTTCGCCACGGCCGGTGCGATCTTGACGATGAGGCGGGGATCGAACGGCTTCGGAATCAGGTACTCGGGGCCGAAACGCAGGTCGTGATCGCCGTACGCCGCGTTGACGATATCGGACTGCTCCGCCATCGCGAGGTCGGCCAGCGCCCGCACCGTGGCGAGCTTCATCGCCTCGTTCACGGTCGTCGCGCCGACATCGAGCGCACCCCGGAAGATGAACGGGAAACAGAGGACGTTGTTGACCTGGTTCGGATAGTCCGACCGGCCGGTGGCGATCACCGCGTCGGGCCGCGCCACTTTCGCGAGGTCGGGCATGATCTCGGGCTCAGGATTGGCGAGCGCCATGATCAGCGGCTTGTCCGCCATCTTCGCCAGCCATTCGGGCTTCAGCACACCGGCCGCCGAGAGCCCGAGAAAGATGTCCGCCCCGGCAAGAATGTCGGCGAGCTTCCGTGCGTCGGTCGCCTGTGCGTAGCGCGCCTTGTTGTCGTCCATCTCCTCGCGCCGACCCTTGTAGACGACGCCGGCGATGTCGGCGACCCAGATATTTCCCGGCGGAATGCCCAGTGAGACGAGGAGGTCGAGGCAGGCGAGCGCCGCGGCACCGGCGCCCGAGCACACCAGCTTCACGTTCCTGATGTCCTTGCCGACGACGCGCAGCCCGTTGGTGATCGCGGCGCCGACGATGATCGCCGTGCCGTGCTGGTCATCGTGAAACACGGGGATCTTCATCCGCTCGCGGAGCTTGCGCTCGACATAGAAGCACTCGGGCGCCTTGATATCCTCCAGATTGATGCCACCGAACGTGGGTTCGAGTGCCGCAATGATGTCGACGAGCTTGTCCGGATCGCGCTCGTCGATCTCGATGTCGAAGCAGTCGAGGCCGGCGAATTTCTTGAACAGCACCGCCTTGCCCTCCATGACGGGCTTGGCCGCGAGCGGGCCGATCGCCCCCAGGCCGAGGACCGCGGTGCCGTTGGTGACGACGCCGACCAGGTTGCCGCGCGCGGTGAGGTTTTGCGCTTCGCCGGGATCGCGGACGATCTCGTCGCACGCAGCCGCGACACCCGGCGTGTAGGCCAGCGCCAGGTCGCGCTGGTTCGTCAGTTGCTTGGTCGGCTGAACCGAGATCTTCCCCGGCGGGGATTGCCGGTGATACTCGAGCGAGGCCGCGCGGACGTCCTTATCCGGCATGGAAACCTCTGGCTGGGAGGGGCTGGTCCCCATCATACCAAGGCGCAACGTCGGCCCGTCGCGAACCGCGCCGAGCCACCCTTCCCGGTCCGCGATCCGGCACCCACTCCGGCGACGCTGGACTGGCCGGCGCCCCCATGACTTTGACTCCGCGCAAAGTCGACGCCGGGGCGTCCGCTATAATCGGCGCTCGTATTCACTCTTGGCGCGCGTGCCCATTCCGGCCAGATCCGAACCTGCGCCCTGGCGCCCCCCGACCTCGACCCCGACCCCCATGCTGGAAGCGCAGAAACTGGCCGCGCGCCGCGGGTACACGGAGCTCTTCACCGGGATCGGCTTTCGCGTCAATCCCGGCGAGGCGCTGGTGGTCACCGGCGCGAACGGCACCGGCAAAACCACGCTGCTGCGCATCCTGGCCGGCCTGTCGACGCCCGCCTCCGGGGAAATGAGCTGGAACGGAGCAAAGGTCGCTCCTCTCGATCCGGTCTTCCGCGGCGTGCTCGCGCATTCGGGACACCTGCCCGGCCTCAAGGACGAGCTCACGGCCGAGGAAAATCTCGCGTCGCTGCTGGCGCTCGACGGCGAAACGGTCACGAGCGACGCGGTGCGCAAAGCGCTGCACGACGTCGCGCTGGCGCGCCAGCGTTCGCTGCCGGCGCGCGTGCTCTCGCAGGGGCAGCGCCGCCGCGTCGGGCTCGCGCGCCTGGCGTTGCTGCCCCGCCCGCTGTGGATACTCGACGAGCCGACGACGGCGCTCGACGCCGAAGGCACGGAACTCCTGGCGCGGCTCCTCGCGCGCCATCTCGCCAACCGCGGCGTCGTCGTCGCTGCGACGCATGCGCCGCTTCGCATCGACGCGGATCGTGTGCGTCCGCTCGTACTCGTCGGATCGCTGGGATGATCGCCACCGTCGCCGCTGTTTCACCCGTTGCAAACGGCGCGGTCTGGCCCGGTATGCGCTGGGCGGTCGCCCGGGACGTGAAGCTCGCACTGCGCTCGCGCGCGGAACTCGGCGTGCAGTTGCTTTTCTACGTCATCGTGGTCTCGCTCTTCCCGCTCGCCACCTCACCCGAGCGCAACCTGTTGGGGGCGATGGGACCCGGCGTGCTGTGGGTGGCTGCGCTGCTCGCGTCGCTCATCTCCCTGCCGCGACTGTTTGCGGGTGACCACGCCGACGGCACGCTCGAGCAGATCGTGCTTTCGCCCTATCCGCTCGTCGCGCTCGTCTTCGGCAAGATCGTCGCGCATTGGCTGACAACCGGCTTGCCGGTCGTCGTGCTCGCGCCGATCCTGGGCCTCGAGTACGCGATGGATGCCGAGGCGCTGGCCGTGCTGACCACCGCGCTCCTGATCGGAACGCCGATCCTCTCCCTGCTCGGAGCGATCGGCGCCGCGCTGACGCTGGGGTTGCGCGCGGGAGGCAGCCTCCTTGCCCTTCTGGTACTCCCGCTGTATGTTCCAGTGCTGATCTTCGGCGCCGGTGCCGTCGACGCGGCGCGCGCGGGACTCGGCGCCGACGCGAATCTGTCACTCCTCGGCGCGGGACTCCTCATCGCGATCGTCGGCGCGCCGTTTGCCGCGGCCGCCGCCGTGCGCATCGCCGTCGATTGAAATTCTGGAGATGTCGATCAACTGGTTTCGCTACGCGTCGCCCGCCACGTTCTACCCGCTGGCCGGCAGATTGATCCCGTGGTTCGCTTGGGCGGCAGCCCTGCTCGCCGTCGCGGGCCTCTGGATCGGGCTCGTCGTCGCACCGACCGATTTCCAGCAGGGCGACGCCTACCGGATCATCTTCATCCACGTGCCGGCCGCATGGATGAGCATGTTCCTGTACGTGGTGATGGCGGGCTGGAGCGCCATCGCCCTGGGCTTCAATACGCGGCTGTCGGCGATGCTGGCGCAGGCGATCGCACCCACCGGCGCGCTGATGACGTTCATCGCGCTTTGGACCGGCGCCTTCTGGGGCCGCCCGACGTGGGGAACCTACTGGGCCTGGGACGCGCGGATGACCTCCGAGCTCATCCTGCTCTTCCTCTACTTCGGCGTGATTGCGCTGCGCCACGCCATCGACGATCCGCGCCGCGCCGATCGCGCCTGCGGCGTGCTGACGCTGACCGGTGTCGTGAACATCCCGATCATCTACTTCTCGGTGCAATGGTGGAACACGCTGCACCAGGGTTCGACGATCAGCATGACGAAGGCCCCCGCCATGGCGTCGATCATGCTGACTGGGATGCTGGTCATGTCGTTCGCCGCGTGGTTCTACGCGATCGCCGTCGCACTCGCCCGGGTTCGCACGATCATGATCGAGCGCGAGCGTAGCGGCGCGTGGGTCAGCAGTCTTCAAGAGGTCAGGAACGCATAGTGAGACCGATCCCATGAGCACCTTTTTCGCAATGAACGGCTACGGTTTCTATATCTGGAGCGCGTATGGCGTGACCACGATCGCGTTGGCAATCGAGGTCATCGCGCTGCGCTCGCGCAGGACGTCCGTGCTCGCGGAAGCGCGATTGATCCAATCCGACGACGCGATCGACCCCGTTGGAGCCGCCGAATGAAGGCCCGTCACCGCCGCTTCGCCTGGATCGGCGCCGGCGTGGTGGTGCTCGCCGCCGCGGCCGGCCTCGTGCTGAACGCGTTCCAGTCGAACCTCGTGTTCTTCTTTTCGCCGACCGACATCGTCGAGAATCGCGCGCCGCAGGGGCGTGCCTTCCGGATCGGCGGCATGGTCGTCGAGAAGAGCCTGACGCGCGCGCCCGACGGTCTCACCGTGCGCTTCAACGTCACGGATACCTCGAAGACCATCCCCGTGGTCTACACGGGTATCCTTCCGGACCTCTTCAAGGAAGGCAAGGGCGTGGTCGCTCAGGGCAAGATCGACACCGATGGTGTGTTCCACGCGACCGAGGTCCTCGCGAAGCACGATGAGAACTACATGCCGCCCGAGGCCGCCGCCGCGGTCGACCAGGCGAAGGCGCGGACCGCGATGGAGCACGCGGCCAAGACACTGAAGCCGTGACGAAAAGGATACACACATGATCCCCGAACTCGGACATTTCGCCCTGATCCTCGCGCTGCTGCTCGCGGCGCTGCTCGGCACGCTGCCGTTGATCGGTGCGCATCGCCGGATCGGCGCCTGGATGGCGCTCGCGCGCCCGCTCGCCGCGGGGCAGTTCCTGTTCATTGCATTCGCGTTCGGGTGCCTCGCGTACTCGTTCGTCGCCAACGATTTCTCCGTGCTGAACGTGGCGACGAATTCGAACTCCCAGCTTCCGCTGCAGTACCGGATCGCGGCGACGTGGGGCTCGCACGAGGGATCGATGTTGCTTTGGGTGTTGATGCTCGGCGCCTGGACCGTGGCCGTCGCGCTGAAGAGCCGGCATCTGCCCGACGAAATGGTCGCCCGCGTGCTCGGCGTGATGGGCGTGATCGCCTTCGGCTTCCTGCTCTTCCTGCTGCTGACATCGAATCCGTTCGACCGTTTGTTTCCGGCGGCCGAAGACGGCCGCGATCTGAACCCGCTGCTGCAGGATCCGGGGATGGTGTTCCATCCACCGCTCCTCTACATGGGCTACGTCGGCTTTTCCGTCGCGTTCGCGTTCGCCATCGCCGCGCTGATCGGCGGCCGGCTCGACGCGACGTGGGCGCGCTGGTCGCGGCCGTGGACCACGCTCGCCTGGTCCTTCCTCACCTGCGGCATCATGCTCGGCAGCTGGTGGGCCTACTACGAGCTTGGCTGGGGGGGATGGTGGTTCTGGGACCCCGTCGAAAACGCGTCGTTCATGCCGTGGCTCGTCGGCACCGCGTTGATCCATTCGCTGGCGGTCACCGAGAAACGCGGAACGTTCAAGGCCTGGACGGTGCTGCTGGCGATCTCGGCATTCTCGCTGTCCCTGCTGGGCACGTTCCTGGTGCGCTCCGGCGTGCTGACGTCGGTGCATGCGTTCGCCACCGACCCGCGTCGCGGCGTATTCATCCTGGCGTTCCTCGCGCTCGTCATTGGCGGTTCGCTGATTCTGTTCGCGCTGCGTGCGCCGAAGGTGGGCGGCGGCGGCCGATACGAGGCGATCTCGCGCGAGACGATGTTGCTCGCCAACAACGTGCTGCTGATCGCCGCCGCGGGCTCCGTGCTGCTGGGCACGCTCTATCCGCTGTTTCTCGACGCGCTCAATCTCGGCAAGATCTCGGTCGGCCCCCCGTACTTCGACACGGTGTTCGTACCGCTGATGACCCCGCTCGTCTTCCTGATGGGCGTCGGACCGCTCGCGCGCTGGAAACAGGCGTCGTTGCCCGATCTGTGGAAGCGCCTCAGGTGGGCGCTTGCGGTAAGCGTCGTCACCGCGCTGGTGCTGCCCTTCGTTGCCGGCACGTGGACGCTAATGGTGAGCTTCGGCTTGCTGCTCGCCGCCTGGATCGTCGCGACGACCGTCGTCAATGTGCGCGAGCGCGGACGGGGCGTGCGTGGCGGAATCGTCGCACAGCTCGCGCGCCAGCCGCGCAGCTACTGGGGGATGATCGTCGCGCACCTCGGCATCGCCGTGTTCATCGTCGGCGTGACCATGGTAAAGGGATATCAGACCGAACGCGACGTGCGGATGGACGTCGGCGACACCGTGGCGGCCGGTGGTTACACGCTGCGGTTCGACGGCACGACTGATGTCACCGGCCCGAACTACCGCGCGGCGCGCGGCGTTTTCGACGTGAGTCGCAGCGGCGCGCACGTCGCGACGCTCTCGCCGGAGAAACGCACGTACAACGCGGGTGGCAATTCGATGACCGAGGCGGCGATCCGGAGCACGCCGATCGGCGACCTCTACGTGTCGCTCGGCGAGCCCGTCGCCGGGCGCGCGTGGAGCGTGCGCGTCTACCACAAGCCGTTCGTCACATGGATCTGGGGCGGATGCGTGCTGATGGCGATCGGCGGACTCCTGGCGCTCTCGGATCGCCGGTACCGTGTCGCGGCGCGGCGCGACGCCATCGTCGCCGACGGCGCGCCGGCACGAAGCTAGGGGCATTCGACGCCATGAGCAAGAAGCTGCTGATCCCGCTGGCGCTCTTCGTCGTTCTCTGCGGGTTCCTGCTGGTCGGGCTCTGGCGGGACCCGCGCGAAGTTCCATCGCCGCTGATCGGCAAGCCGGCCCCCCCCTTCAAGCTCGCTCAGCTGCACGAACCTTCGAAGACGCTCGGCCCGTCCGATCTGAAAGGGCAGGTCTGGCTCCTCAACGTGTGGGCATCGTGGTGCGTTTCGTGCCGCGAAGAGCATCCGTTGCTCGTCGAGCTCGGCAAGGCGAAGGTCGTGCCAATCGTCGGTCTCAACTACAAGGACGAGCCCGCCGCCGGCATGAAGTGGCTCACGCAGAACGGCGATCCGTACAACCTTTCGGTCGTCGATCGCGACGGGCGCGTCGGCATCGACTGGGGCGTCTACGGTGTGCCTGAGACTTTCGTCATCGACAAGGCGGGCGCCATCCGCTACAAGCAGATCGGACCGATCACCGTCGAGGCGTTGCAGACGAAGATCCTGCCGCTCGTCCGGGAGCTGCAGAAATCATGAAGCCACGGGTCTTCGCACTGTTGGTCGCGGCGTTTGCGATTTCATCCTTGCAGGCGCTCGCCGCCGATGCCGTGCCGACGGACAAGGATTCGGTCGCCTCCTCGCGCGCGGTCAAGCTGTCGGAAAAGCTGCGCTGCCTCGTCTGCCAGAACCAGACGATCGCGGATTCGAACGCCGAGCTCGCACAGGACCTTCGCCGCCAGATCCACGAACAGATCGCGGCCGGCAAGACCGACGACGAGATCGTCGACTACATGGTCGCGCGCTACGGCGACTTCGTGCTGTACCAGCCGCCAGTC
Source organism: Betaproteobacteria bacterium (assembly GCA_039931775.1). Taxonomy (GTDB): domain Bacteria; phylum Pseudomonadota; class Gammaproteobacteria; order Burkholderiales; family Casimicrobiaceae; genus CAIWHR01. Next base: position 64,872 of record JBDTRG010000019.1, read on the forward strand.
AAGTCCACGACCGTGCTGCTATGGGCTGGCCCGGGCCTCCTGCTGCTGGTGGGTTTCGTCGGGCTCGCCCGAATCGTGCGCGCGCGCCGTGCCGAATCCGACGCGCCTCCGCTCACGGCGGAAGAGCACGAGCGCGCCGCGCGCCTGCTGGACGGCGACCGCGCGAAGGACGCTTCATGATCGCCTTCATCCTGATCGCCGCGGCGATGGTCGCGATGGCCTTGGCCTGGGTGCTCGTGCCGCTGCTGAAGCGCCGCATGCAGCAGGGCGTCGACCGCGAAAGGATGAACGTCGCGATATTGCGCGATCAGATGAGCGAGCTCAATGCCGATCTCGTCTCGGGCACTTTGGCGCGCGAGCAATACGACGAGGCGCGGCGGGAGCTCGAGCAGCGCGTGCTCGAGGATTCGAAGGTCGTCGCCGGCGCAGCGCGCGCGCCGTCGCAATCGGCCGCGTGGACTGCGGCGATCCTGGCGGGGACGATACCCATCGTCGCATTGCTGCTGTATGTGACGCTCGGCAACCACGAAGCGTTTGCACCTCAAGCCGAACGCGCGGCAAAGGGCGGCGCCGATCACGAGGTGACGCGCGAACAGGTCGAGGGGATGGCTGCGAAGCTCGCGGCCAAGCTCGAAAAGGACCCTGGCAATGCCGATGGCTGGGTGATGCTCGCGCGCACCTACTATGCGCTCAACCGCTACGCTGATGCCGCGTCGGCCTTCGACAAGGCGATTGCGCTCGTCCCCGACGATGCCGGGCTCCTTGCCGATTACGCCGATGCGGTCGGCGCGGCGCAGGGCGGATTGCGCGGCAAGGCGCTCGAGCTGGTCGACCGCGCGCTGAAGGCGGATTCCACGCAATGGAAGGCGCTCGCGCTGGCCGGCACCGCGGCCTTTGAGCGCAAGGACTACCTGCAAGCGGTTGCGTATTGGGAGAAGATGAAGGCAACGGTTCCACCGGGCTCGCCGATGGCGGGCTCGATCGACGCCAGCATCGCCGAGGCGCGCGAACTCGGCGGCCTAAAGGGTAGTCCTGCACCCTCCGCAATCGCCGCCGCACCGGCAGCCACGGTCCCGAAAGCGCCCGTCGCTGCGCCGGCGACGGGCACCGCACCCGCCGCCTCGATCGGCGGCACCGTGTCCCTCGCGCCGGCCCTCGCGGCGAAGGCGTCGCCGACTGACACCGTATTCATATTCGCGCGCGCGGCCGAAGGTCCGAAGATGCCGCTGGCCATCCTGCGAAAACAGGTCAAGGACCTGCCGGTCGCATTCACGCTCGACGATTCGATGGCAATGGCGCCCAACTTCGCGCTGTCGAATTTCGCGTCGATCGTGGTCGGTGCGCGCGTTTCGAAATCCGGAAACGCCGTGCCGCAGAGCGGCGACCTGGAAGGATTCTCGCCCGCGGTTACCGTCGGCGCGAGGGGCCTCGCCGTCGTCATCGAGCGCGCGCTGCCCTGACCTGCGGCACGGCGCACGCGCCCGCCGAAGTCGCTCACTGCGACGGAGCGTGATCGCGCGACCTTGATATCGATCAAAGTGCGTATGCGCTGTCCTTCCTCGGCGTCCTTTCGCGTTGCTAGACTTCGGCACGCAGCAGGACGGCCGTCAGGGGGAATCCATGAAACGTGCGATCGCTCGCCTCACCGCAGGGGCTGTTTCCGCATTGACCGTCGTCGCCCTCGCTCTGCTGGCCCATCCGGCATTCGCGCAAGGCGCGCAGACCACGGCGGCAAACGCGCGTCCAAAGGCGCCGGTGGCAAAGGGTGCAGCATTCGACGCCACCGCCTGCCTAGGCTGCCACGCGCCGGTCAAGGCACTTTACGACAGCGGCAAGCACAAGGGTGTCGGTTGCAACACCTGTCACGACGGCACGGCGATGCACCTCGCCGATTCGTCGAAGCGGCCGACCACGAAGACCGATCTCGCGAACTGCGGAGGCTGCCACCAGAACCAGTATCAATCCTATGGGCAGATGGATTGGCGCCGCACGGCGCGCTTCGAGAAGAAGCAGACGATCGGCCCGGCGCCCGATCCCGCATACGACCTGCTGATGTCGCCGCACGGCTTCACGCGCGAGCACAACCTGCCGCGCGGCCACACATTCGCGCTGCTCGATCAGTACGTCGTCGACCGCTCGTTCGGCGGCCGGTTCGGGACGAAGGAGTCCTGGCGCTATCTGGCGGGCTCCGGTGATTTCAGGGTGTGGGATGTCGCGCTCGATCAGTACCCTGACAACACGGACCAGAAGATCTTCAAGCCCGGCACGGCGGCAGCGGCGAACCCGGTATGCCTTTCCTGCAAGACGCAGGACCACATCCTCGAGTGGGCGTACATGGGCGATCCTGTTCCCGAGGCGAAGTGGAGCCGCACCTCGAAGGTCGTCGAGCTCGCCAAGTCGGTCAACCACTCGCTCAACTGCATCTTCTGCCACGACCCCCACGCAGCGAAGCCGCGCATCGTCCGCGACGCGCTGATCGACGCGGTCCTGCGCACCGGAGACCCACCGACCCTGTACGCGCAGGACCCGCGCAGGACCAAGGTGGACGTGAAGGACATGGGCGTTCGCGGCTTCACGCGCAAGATCGGATTGCTCGAGCGCTACGACGGCAAGCTGCAGTGCGGCCAGTGTCACGTCGAGTACAACTGCAATCCGGGCTTCAATCCCAATACGGGCGAGGCCATCACGATGGCCGACAGGAGGACCAATTACTTTCCTTTCGTCGACGTCAACAACATCCTCAAGGCATACGACAGCATCCAGTTCAGGGACTTTCGCAACCAGTTCACCGGCGCAGCGCTGTGGAAAGCGCAGCACCCGGACGTCGAGACCTATTACAACTCGAAGCACGAGAAGGCCGGCGTCGACTGCACCTCCTGCCACATGCCGAAGGTCAAGGACGCGAAGACGGGCCAGTACTACACGTCGCACTGGCAAACCAACCCGAAGAACTATTTGAAGGAAACCTGCCTTCGCTGCCACTCGCAGTGGGACGAGAAGCAGGCGCGATACGTGATCGAGTCGATGGCCGCGCACTACCAGGGCAAGGTCCGCAACGCGGAGTTCTGGCTCGCGCAACTCGTCGGCAAATTCGGGCAGGCACAGCAGGTCGGCGTGTCCGAGGACACGTTGAAGGCCGCGCGCGCGAAGCATGGCGACGCGCATGCCAACTGGGAATGGTGGACCGCGGCCAACGGCGCCTCGTTTCACAACCTGGACCTTGCCAAGGAGTCGCTGGCGAAGTCGGTCGCGGCGTCGCAGGATGGCCTCAAGATCCTCGATGACGCGATGAAGGCGAAGCAGACTTTGAGCGCGCCGGCCGCTGCCGCGCCGAAATAGCGCTGCGGCGGCTTTCGCGAAGGCGCGCTGCATCCCTCGCCAAAAGGATCGCCGGCGCGAGATAATCGCGGGTCCGCGCGCACCTGATCGAATCGGACTCCAGGCGCCGCGGCGGTCGCTCTAATCTCATGTCGCCAGCGTTCGACGAACTCGTGTTCTGGCTCATCGCCGCGGCGATGACCGTGCTCGCGCTGGCGTTTGTCGTGCCCGACCTGATCGCGCGGCGGGCGCCGGCGGCGCCCGGCCGACGCGCGTCCGTCAACGCCGCAATCTATCGAAGCCACCTCGCCGAACTCGAACGCGAGCGCGACGCGGGTCGATTGACCGATGGACAGTTTGCCGAAGCGCGCGAGGAGATGGAGCGGCGACTCCTCGGCGACGCGGACGACGACGCCCCCTCGCTGCCCGGCGTCGCGCCACGCGCCAGCACGATTCTGCTGGTCATCGCGGTTCCCGCCGTTGCCCTCGGTCTTTACACGCTGTTTGGCGAGCCGGGGGCGACGGATATGACGCCGCGCCCAGGCTCTGCCCTGGCGGACACCGCGCCAGGCACCGCGCCGCGCCGCGACGATCTGGCGCGACACCTGGCGCACAACGCACGTGACGGACGCGGATGGGTCCTGCTTGCGCGGATGGACTTTGCCGCGGACCGGTTCGGCGACGCCGCGGAGTCCTACCGAAAGGCGATCGCCGTTGCGCCAAGGATCCGGTCCGACGCCGGCGTCTGGTGCGAATACGCCGATGCGCTCGCCATGGCGCAGGGCGGCGTCCTTGCCGGCCGGCCGCGCGAGCACATCATGCATGCGCTGGCGCTCGACCCCGCTCATCCGAAGGCGCTGGAAATGGCGGGCAGCGCCGCGTATGAACAGGGGGAGTTCGCGTCGGCTGCAAGCTACTGGCGTACGCTCCTCGCGACGCTTCCCGAGCGATCGGCCCGGCACCGTGACCTGGCCACCGCGATCGCGCGCGCGGTGCAGTTCTCCGTCGCGGCCGCGGCAAGCGGCGATGGGATCCGATGAGCGCCGGCCGTTCGGCGGACGTCGACGTCATCGTTGTCGGCGGCGGCATCTCGGGCCTCGCCGTGGCCTTCGGGCTCGCGCGGCTCGGGGCCTCGGTCGAGGTACTCGAAGCCGCGACGCGCGCGGGTGGCGTGATCGGAACGATCCGCCGCGACGGCGCGCTGTACGAAACGGGCCCGAACAGCGCGCTCGACACCACGCCGCTGATCGACGAGCTGCTCGACGCTGCGGGAATCCGCGCCGAGCGGATCGGAGCCAGCACGGTTGCCGCGACGCGATTTGTCGTCCGCAAAGGCAAGCTGGTGCCGCTGCCCACCTCGCCCGTCGCGTTTCTCTCGACGCCTGCGTTCTCGCTCGGCGCAAAACTGCGCCTGCTCCGCGAACCCTGGATCAAGCCTGCGCCGGCCGACGCGGATGAATCGATCGCGGCGTTCGTCCGTCGGCGGCTCGGTGCCGAATTCCTCGACTACGCGGTCGACCCTTTCGTCTCCGGCGTCTATGCCGGCGATCCGGAGCGCATCTCGGTCGCGGCCGCATTTCCGCGCCTCCACGCGCTCGAACAGCAGTACGGCAGCCTCATCCGGGGACAGATCCAGGGCGCGCGCGCGCGCAAGCGCAGTGCAGAGACCGCCAAGAACACGGCGGGCAGCTTCTCGTTTCGCGGCGGCATGCAGTCGCTGACCGACGCGCTTGCGCAAAAGATCGGCCGCGTCGTCCTTGACGCGCGCGTGCGCGGCATCGAGCGCGACGGCGAAGGCGCATGGACCGTGAGCGGCACACGGGGCTCCGATCCCTTCGCGCGGCGTGCCAGGGCGGTCGTTCTCGCGGTACCTGCGCGCGAAGCGGCACTGCTCGTGCGCGAGCTGGCGCCTGCGGCTACGCGGGCACTCGCCGCGATCGAGTACGCCCACGTCGCGAGCGTGGCGTCCGCGTACCGACGCGCCGACGTACTGCACGCCCTTGCGGGCTTCGGGTTCCTCGTCCCGAAAAGAGAAGAACGGAGGATCCTCGGCTCGCTTTTCTCCAGCAGCATGTTCGAGGGACGGGCACCCGAAGCCACCGTTCTGTTCACGACGTTCGTCGGCGGCCTCAGGAATCCCGATCTGCCGAGTCGGAGCGACGAAGAGCTCGGCGACATCGTCCGAGACGAACTCGCCGCGCTCGTCGGCGCGAACGGCGATCCGCTATGGACCGCGATCACGCGCTGGACCAACGCGATCCCCCAATACAACCTGGGGCATCGCGAGCGGATGAGCCCGATCGGCGACGCCGAGCGCGCATTGCCCGGGCTTCACTTCTGCGCGAACTATCGCGGCGGCGTATCGGTGGGCGACTGCATCAAGTCGGCGCACGCGACGGCCGAGACCGCTGCGCGATTCCTGCAGGGCCTGCCCTCAGGCGGGTGATTCCGACGGCGGGCCGAGGCCGGCGCCACATTTCCAGCATAGATCGAAGGTCGCCGGCGAGTCCTCGCCGCACGATGCGCAGTGTCGAGTGCCGCCAACTTTGGCATCGTCTTCCATCGTTCGCAACAGCGTCTGCGCGCGCTCGCGATCGTCCTCGCGCTCGAGCCAGACCTGCGGCTGCCCGATGTCCGGCGGCACGTCGCCGACGATGCTGGACGCATGCTCGTTGAACACGTGCGCGCGGATACCGGCCTGGTTCAGGCGATCGGCGAGCAGGTAGGCGTCGAAGCGCTGGAGCGCGATATAGAAGCGGAACACGCGATTACCTTCGCCAGCCGAGGAGCGCCTCGACCAGCAGGCGGAGCACCCCGACCAGTGGAGCCGCGCGGCTCTCGTCCCATGGGAAAGGCGGGGCTTCGTCCATGTAGCACACCTGGGCTATCTCGAGCTGCAACGCGTGGACACCGCGCATCGGATCGCCGTAGTGACGCGTCACGTACCCGCCCCGGAACCGGCCGTTGACCACGCTCGTGAAACCCGTTGCGCCCGCCAGGACGGCATCGGCCACTGCCTGCACCGACAGCGCGCAGCTCGCGCCGTCCGCCGTGCCGAGATTGAGGTCGGGAAGGCGTCCAGCGAAGAATCGCGGAACCTCGCTGCGGATCGAATGCCCGTCGAGCAGGATCGCGTATCCGTGGCGCGCGCGGACGCGCGCGAGTTCGGCTTCGAGCATCGCGTGGTACGGATAATAGTAATTGTCCTTCCGCGCGGCGATTTCGTCCGCATCGGGACCGCGGCCGTCGGCGTAGACCGCGTCGTTCGCGAACGTGCGCGTCGGGCAGAGCTCCGTGTTGTCGGCGCCGGGATAGAGCGCCGCGCCCGTCGGGTCGCGATTGAGATCGACCGCAATGCGCGAATGCGTCGCGACGAGCATGCTTGCCCCGGCGTCGCCCGCAAAGGCGAAGAGCTTCTCGACGTGCCAATCGGTGTCCGGAACCGTGCGCGCGACCGGCGTCAGGCGGCGCGCAATGTCCGGCGGCACGTGGGTGCCGGCATGGGGAATGTCGACGACGAGCGGCGCGTTGCCTTGAACGAGGACGCCAGGACTCATGCGTGGTCACCTCCCGCCTGAACCCCCGCGCGGACGCTGCCGATGCAGGGATTGCCGCCGATCCGGTAGGCGAGCTCGGCCGGCGATTCGATGTCCCAAAGCGCGATATCCGCGCGCTGGCCCGGCGCCAGCGTGCCGCGGTCTGCGCAGCCGAGCGCGCGCGCGGCATGGCGCGTCGCTCCGGCCAGCGCTTCTTCCGGCGTCAACCGGAAGAGCGTGCAGGCCATGTTGAGCATCAACAGCAAGGAAGTCACGGGCGAAGTTCCTGGATTGCAATCGGTCGCGACCGCCATCGGCACGCCGCGTGCCCGCATTAGCGCGACCGGCGGCAATCGCGCCTCGCGCAGCGCGTAGAAGGCGCCGGGCAGCAGCACCGCGATTGTCCCGGCGCGCGCCAAGGCGGCAATGCCGGCATCGTTCGCGTATTCGAGATGATCCGCCGAGAGTGCCATGAATTCGGCGGCCAGCGCCGCGCCGCCGGTATCCGAGAGCTGGTCAGCGTGAAGCTTCACCGGCAACCCGTGTGCGCGGGCCGCGGCGAAAACGCCACGTGTCTGTGCCCCGCTGAATCCGACGCTTTCGCAGAACGCGTCTACCGCATCCGCGAGCCCCGCGCGCGCGGCCGCAGGAATCGTTTCGCGACACACGAGGTCGATGTATTCGTCGGCACGACCGGCATATTCGCCGGGGACCGCATGCGCGGCGAGCAACGTGGTCCGCACGTCGACGCCAATCTCCGACGCGACGCGCCGTGCCGCTTCGAGCATCCGGCACTCGTTTGCGGTGTCGAGCCCGTAGCCCGACTTGATCTCGACGGTTGTCACGCCCTCCGCCGCCAGCGCGGCGAGTCGCGGCCGGCTGGCCGCGACGAGCTCGTCTGTCGTCGCCGCGCGGGTCGCACGCACCGTCGCGTTGATGCCTCCGCCCGCCCTCGAAATGTCGGCGTAGGTTGCGCCCCCTTGGCGGGCTTCGAATTCGTCCGCGCGGTTGCCCGCGTAGACGAGGTGGGTGTGGCAATCAATGAGGCCCGGAGTGGCCCACGCACCGGGAACGTGGAGCCGCCGACGCGCGGACGCATCGTGCGGGAGGTCCCGTTGCGCACCGATCCAGGCGATCCGTTCACCGACGATGCCAACGGCACCGTCGTGGATCGCGCCGTATCGGGCGTCGCCCGCCATCGTCGCGAGGTGCGCGCCGGTGACCAGCAGATCGAACGTCGGGCTCATCCGACGTTCACTCCGACAACTCCGCGGTGGCCTTGCGATAGCGCGCGAACACCTCGCGTTCGCGGGGATGATGACCGTCGCGCACGACCCATATTCCGGCCACCATCACGTCTCGTACCGGCGCGCGGCACGGCCCGAAGATCGCCGCGTCGAGCAGCGCGTCCACGCGCTGCGCGGCAAGGGCAGGGTCATCCCCATCGAGCACGACGAGATCCGCGCGGCATCCCGTCGCGATCACCCCGGCGTGGCGCCCCGACGCCCGGGCACCACCCTGCGCCGCGACCTCGTAGAGCGAACGGCCGACCGGCGCATTGCCCCGCGCCAGCACGTTGCGCGAACGTCCTTCGAGCCGCTGCGACCACTCGAGCTGGCGCAACTCGGCGTAGGGATCGATGATCGTGTTCGAATCGCTGCCGACACCGATCGCGCCGCCGGCGTCGAGGTACGCGCGCGCGGCGAACGTTCCATCGCCCAGGTCGGCCTCGGTGGTCGGGGCGAGACCCGCGACCGCACCGCTCAAAGCCAGCCGACGCGTCTCCTCCGCTGTCATATGCGTCGCATGCACGACGCACCAGCGCGCGTCGACCTTTGCATGGTCGAGCAGCCACTCGATGGGGCGCGCGCCGCTCCACGCGACGCAATCGTCGACTTCCTTCGTCTGCTCGGCGGCGTGGAGGTGGATCGGCGCGCCGTTCGGCGCGAGCGTCAACACCGCCGAGAGTTCGTCCGGCGTCACCGCGCGCAGGCTATGGGGAGCGACGCCGAGACTCCATCCGGCCGCCGCCGCGTCGCTTTTGAGCGCGTCGACGAGCCGCGCATAGGTCTCGACCGAATGCACGAACCGCCGCTGACCCTCGGTAGCGGGCAGGCCGCCGAATCCCGCGTGCGCATAAAACACCGGCAGCAGCGTGAGCGCAATGCCCGACTCGCGGGTCGCGGCGACGATGCGCTGCGCGAGCTCCGCAGGATTGGCGTACGACTTTCCGCGCGGGTCGTGGTGCACGTAGTGGAACTCGGCCACGCTCGTGTAGCCCGCCTTGAGCATCTCGACATAGGCCTGCGCGGCGATCGCTTCGAACGCGTCCGCGTCGACGCGGTCGAGGAACGCGTACATCGCCTGCCGCCACGTCCAGAAGCTGTCGCCTTCCGCGCCTGCATGTCCGGTCCGACCGGCAATCGCGCGCTGAAAGGCGTGCGAATGGAGGTTCGGCATGCCGGGGATCAGCGGTCCCGCCGCGCATTCGGCGCCGTTCCGATCGGCGTCGGGCCGTACCGCCGCGATCGTCCCGTCAACATCGATGTCGATCCGGACGTCGCGCCGCCAGCCCTCGGGCGTCAATGCATCGGCAGCGAAGAGATTCATCGACATTCGACGCAAACGACCAAGGCGACCCCATGTGGCGTCAACGGCCTGATCGCGATCGGCGCCGCCTCGTCGCCCACGGGTGGCTCGACGATGAGCGTATGTCCCATCGGTAGCGACATCGGCGGATGGCCCGCGACGATGCACTCGTGCGCGCCCTTTGCCGCGTAGACGAGCCGAACCTCGGCCGCGGCGATCCTCGCGCCATCACCGCGGAGCGCGTCGAGCGTCCCGCGCGCGCGGCCGCGCCGGAACATCGCGTTGAAGTCGCGGATGGCGCCATCGACGAGCTGGCAGTCGACGGTCTCCTCGCCGGCGAACGAGTACGGCTCGAACGGCGTGCGCAGTTCGATTTCGCGCGCGCCGCCGCGAAACCGCATCCCGGCGCCTTCGAGCAGGACGATCGTGCGGTCGATGCCGGAAAAGCGCGAGAACGGGCCGTCGTGATCGACGTCAGCGATGCTCACGCGCCACGCAAAATCATCGAGGGCGGCGCCGGCCGGGCGCACCGCGATCTCCGTGGTGCGCCCGCCTCCGTCTTTCCACGGCATTGATCGATAATCGTCAGGCGCGAGCAGTCGGACCATGTGCCGCAATCGAACCCTGTGGCGCGCGACGGCGCGGGAGATTCGATTGTAGTGGAATGGCCTCGCAAGGGAAGTTGTAACAATTTGCGTGGATTGACGTCCAATTCGCCGGATGGCGCGTTATTGGCTACAGGCGCCGAATTCGCCCACCCGGCCGAAAAACCGTCGGAGTCGACCCACGCGGCGCCGCAACGTCAGGAGACCAAAATGCTGAAGAAAAGCTTGGTGATCGCAGTCCTCGGCGCCACGGTGGCGGCGGGAACCCTTTCCACGAACGCGTCCGCCCAAGGTGACCCGGTTCTGGGCGGCCTGATCGGCGCCGGTATCGGCGCGGCGATCGGCCACTCGATCAACGGGAGAAATGGAGCCTGGGTCGGCGGGACACTTGGCGCCGTCACCGGTGCGACCATCGCCGCCAATTCGGGCGGCTACTACGGTAACGGGTACTACGGCCCAGCGCCGGCATATGCGGCACCCGCGCCGGCTTACTATGGGCCGGCAGCAAGCTACTATCCGGCTGCGCCGGTCTACTACGCGCCTCCGGCCGTGGTCTACCGCCCGCGTCCGGTCGTCTACGTGGCGCCGCGCTACGTCGCGCCACGCTGGGGGTACGGATACGCGCGCTACCCCGTGCACGGGCGACCCGTGCCGTACGATTACGGCCACGGCCGCTGAGCGAGCCGGGCACCTTCGACTTTCACCGGAGTACGGCCCCGCCCAGCGGCGGGGCCGTACTACTTGGTCTCCTCGGCGCCGCGGCGCTGCCGTGCGCGACGACCGTGATCGCTGGTAGCCGGTAGATGGACGTGCCGCGCGTCAGTATCTGGCGTTTCCGGGCGTCCGCGGAAACGGAATGACGTCGCGCACGTTGGACAGACCGGTCACATAGGCGACCGTGCGCTCGAAACCCAGGCCAAATCCGGCGTGCGGCACCGTGCCGTAGCGGCGCAGGTCCCGATACCAGGCGTAGTGCTCGCGATCGAGCCCGGTGTCGCCCATCCGCGCGTCGAGCACGTCGAGCCGCTCCTCGCGCTGACTGCCGCCGATGATTTCGCCGATGCCCGGCGCAAGCACATCCATCGCGGCGACCGTCCGGCCATCGTCGTTCAACCGCATGTAAAACGCCTTGATCTCCTTCGGGTAGTTCATCAGGATCACCGGCTTCCCCGCGTGCTTCTCGGAGACGTAGCGCTCGTGCTCGGACTGGAGGTCGATGCCCCACTTGACCGGGAATTCGAACTTCTGCTTCGCGCGCTCGAGGATGCCGATCGCTTCGGTGTAGTCCATCCGCACGAACTCCGAGTCGACGATGCCACCGAGCTTCGCGATCACGCCGCGCTCGATGCGCTCCTCGAAGAACGCCATGTCGTCGGCACGCTCGGCGAGCACCGTCCTGAAGACGTGCTTCAGCAATGCCTCGGCCAGCGTGGCATTGTCCGAGAGATCGGCGAACGCGA
>JBDTRG010000020.1:0-2994 GCA_039931775.1 Betaproteobacteria bacterium
GTGCTGACGATGTATCACGACCAGGGCCAGATCGCGATGAAGCTGATGGGCTTCGATCGCGGCGTCACGCTGCTGGGCGGCTTTCCGTTCCCGATCTGTACACCGGCTCACGGGACCGCCTACGAGATCGCTGGCAAAGGGGTCGCCAATCTCGGGGCAACCCGGGCCGCGCTGCTGCTCGCGGCGGAAATGGCGCGGCGCGCGCGTCACTGACGCGATTGGGGCGCGGTCGCTCGCCCGATGTCAAGCCCTGCAATCGCGAATCGTGAAGCTCACGCGGCGGTCGAGCGCGTCGCGCAGGTCGTCGGTGCCCGACCCGACGAGGTTTTCCCGGAAACCCATCCCGACGGATTTGAGGCGCACCGCCGTCTCCGGGGCCAGCGCTTCGATCCGGCGCTGGATCGCGACGGCCCGCTGCGTCGAGAGCCGGTCGTTCAACTGCTCCGTGCCGGTCTTGCTCGTATGCCCGACGATCGTCAGGCATGCAGTGGACGACGCAATACCGCGCGCGATCGTGCGCAGCCACATGTCGTAAGGCGTGTTCGCTTTCGCGTCGACGAGAAACTCGAGCGAGCCGGGGCGGAACAGGAACTTGACCGAAAGGCTGTTGGTCGCGAGGCCTAGTGCGACGATCCTCGCGAACGCCCTCTCGGCGCCATCGGCGCGCCCGAGCTGGATGTTGGCGAGGTAGATGCCGTTCAGCACCCGCAGCTGCTGGCCCTCCGGTCGCTCGGCCGCTGATTCGTAATGTCGCAGCGCCTGCGCGTAGTCGCCGCTCTCGTAGAGTTTCGCTCCCTCGTTGATGAGGGCGGTTATTGAAAGGCGTGACAGGTAGATCTCGTCGGCCTGCGCGCCGGTCGGCGCCTCGGCAGTTCGAATCTGTCCCTCGACGATGCGGTCCTTGGTCAGCGATGGGCTGTCCCGGTAGAACGCGGTCGGTGTGGTATCCACCGCGTCTCCGCGTACCCGCGCCGCCGACTGGGCGACGACGAATCCGGTCTTGATGTCGGTGAGCGAAAGGTTGATCCGGAACGAGCCGCTTGCCGAGTTGGCGACCGCGATCAGCGACAACGTGCCGACTAGCAAGTATTGCGCCTGGCCGAGCGAGGCCGCACTCACCGGGACCACGTCGAACTGCGTGAACTTCGCCGACGCGCGCTGCAACAGGCGGTTGTCGAGCGATCTCGACGAGGCCGTTTGCTGCCCCGTGGTCCCGTCGATCACCGGATCGACGGCGATCACGCCGCGGGGAGGCGGCGCGTCCTCCTTCTTGCCGAGGCCCGCGATACCCCCGCTCGATTTCGGCGGCGGATTGAACGCCGGCAGGCGCTGCACCTGGATCAGCAGGTCGTCGACCGCGTAGTCGACGCCATTGTCGAAGGCGAGATCGGTGGTGGGCGCCGGCGGCCGCTCGGGCAACGGTGCGGGAGTCGGCGGGGTCGCGCAGGCCGCGAACAGCAGAGCCAACGCGAGAGCGACCGTCGCGAGGCGGGCCGACGCAACGGAAGATCGATCGTTCAGCGACATGAGTTGGCTAGCTCCTTCTTTTCTTCCGCCGACAGCGGCTCACCCAATTCGGCCTTCTGGATTATCCGCCGGCAACGCGCGGCACCCTGGTCGCCGGTTGCGGACATTGCCGGTTGGCGTGCAGCAGGAGGAGGCGGGACTTTGACCGGGGTGCCCACGCCAACGCTGGTTGCGGCGGGCAGCGCGGCGACGGGCGGCGGATTGCGCGTTGCGCTTGCATCCTGCACATCCTTCGCCGCGGGCGCAACCGTGGCGACGTCCGGCTTCGCGGTTGGCGGGGCCGAAGACGGTCCAGCGCTGGTGGGCGGGGGCGCGGATCCTGCGACGCCCCCTTGCGCGGGACTTGCCTTGCCTTCCGACCCGGGTGAGGGCGATGCTGTACCCGTCGACGGCGCGACCCCTGAGGACGACGGGCGGACGGTCGGCGATGCTGCGCCGGTCACGGGTTCGGCACGCCAGCCCTTCAGCGCAACATAGGCGCTGGCCACCACGACCGCGACAACGACAAGGCCGAGCGAGACCAACAACATCGACGGCTTCAAGAAAGTAGCGCGTGGGCGTACCGGTGCGCGATCGGCGGCGCTCGGCTCGCCCGTCGCGACGCCGGAATTCGCGCCGGCGGTCGATCCGGACAGCTTTGACTGCCCAGTCGATCGCGGTGGTTCCACCGGCACGGACATCGACTCCGGGGAAGACGTAGCAAAGTCGCGCTTCAGTTTCTCCAGCACCGCGGGATCGGACGTCACGCCGTACAACTCGTGCGCGCGGCCGTGCTTGTCGTCGGGAGCGCCCAGATGCGAAAACAAGCGCGCGTACATCGCATCGAGACAGGACACCGACTCGTAGAACGAACGCGAAGCCGCGATCTGTCCGGGGTCCGCGAAATCCATGATGCGCTTCGCGTCGTTGATGCCGTCGCCGATGTAATTCGGCCGCGCTTCGAGATCCATCTGCTCCTTGACGGTCCCGATGTTAAGTCCGGTACGCAGGCTCTTCGACGCGACGCCCGGCGTCGACGAGGCGCGAGCGAAATCCTGCGTGATCGCGAGCGCCATGTACAGCGCGTGCTCGGGGTTCGACAGGAAGATGATCAACGCCCCGTCGCCTGTATCCTTGACGCGGTAGTCGGACTCCTGCAATGCGGCGAGGTTGTCGCGCAGGATCGCCGACAGCACCGACTTCGCGGCGTACTGCTCGGCCACGGTCCCCTTCGAAAAACCGACGAGGTCGATGAAGAGGAAACTCGCCACCAGGGCGCGGATCGGCGAACGCGGCTCGGGCACGGGGAATCTCGCCAGCGAAGGTAGTCGTACCGACGGAGATCAACCCTACCACAAAGCAAAACGCCCCAACCGGCTGGCTGGGGCGTTTCGCATTGAGGGTGCCTGACGATGACCTACTTTCGCATGGGCAATCCACACTATCATCGGCGCGCCGCCGTTTCACGGTCCTGTTCGGGATGGGAAG
>JBDTRG010000021.1:0-51689 GCA_039931775.1 Betaproteobacteria bacterium
CTGGAAACTCTCGCAACCGGGCTTGCCGTGCGTCGCAGCGCATGAAGGGTTTGCGAAAAGCGCCGCATCCCAGCGCCGCAACCGAATGAGCGTATGGGCTCGCGCTTCCCACGCGATCCGGCCGGTATTGGCGAGATTGACCGACGAGTTCGCTCGGGCTTGTCCGTCAAATCGCGACGTGCCGCCCGCCATCCACGCTGATGGTGTCTCCGGTCACATAGGTCGCTTCGGCGAGCAGGAAGTAGACGGCCTTGGCGATGTCGTCCGGTTCACCTTCGCGTTTCAACGGTGTGTGCGAGATGATGCGCTGGCGCGACAGCTCATCGAACGACGTGTCGTCGGGCCACAGGATCGGGCCCGGCGCGACGGCGTTCACGCGGATTTCGGGTGCGAGTTCGCGAGCGAGCGAGCGCGTCATGCCGACGAGCCCGGCCTTGGCGATCGAGTAGACGACGAAATTCTTGAGCGGACGCTCGGCGTGGATGTCGGTGATGTTGACGATGGCGCCCTGCGTCTTTTTCAGTGCCGGTGCTGCGGCTTGCGCGAGAAACAGCGGCGCGCGCAGGTTCGTGCCGATCAGGTCGTCCCACGCCTCGGACGTGATGTCGCCGACTCCCGTCGGGAAAAACGACGACGCGTTGTTGACGAGCCCGTCGAGGCGCCCGAACGTCTGCAACGTCTGGTCGATCATCGCGGGGAGCTTGTTGAGGTCGAGCAGATCGGCTTGGATCAGCGCGACCGACTCGGCCCGGACGTGGTTGAGCTCGGCCTGCAGCAGGCGCGCCTCGCCCGCGGATTCGCGGTAGTGCAGCATCATGCTGGCGCCCGCCGCGTGCAGCCTGCGGCAGATCGCTGCGCCGACGCGTCGGGCGCCGCCGGTGATCAGAACGACTTTGCCTTGCAAAGAGCGCTCCCGTCTTCCGCGTTAGACTTGTCCGGAATCTAGCACAACGCCCCCCGCACCGCTCGATGCGAAGGGGCCGCCGTGCGCATACCTCATCCGTGATCGACCTGCCCGAACCCGATGACGACGCGCGCGCGCACAGCGAGCGGGTCGCCGCCGCGATTCGCGCTGCAATCGCGGACGCGGGCGGCTACCTCCCGTTTTCGCGTTACATGGATCTTGCCCTTTACGCGCCGGGGCTCGGCTACTACGCGGCCGGCGCGATAAAGCTGGGTGCCTCCGGCGATTTCGTCACCGCTCCGGAGATGACACCGCTCTTCGCGGCGGCGCTTGCAACGCAGATCGCGCCGATTCTTGCCGTCACGAGCCGCCGCGAGATCGTCGAGCTGGGCGGCGGCAGCGGCCGGCTTGCCGCGGACTTGCTGAACGCGCTCGCGCTGCGCAACGAGCTCCCGTCGCGCTACGCAATCCTCGAGGTGAGCCCGGACCTTGCGGCGCGCCAGCGCGCCACTCTCGCGTGCAACGCCGCCGCGCACCTCGACCGCGTCGCCTGGATCGATGCGCTTCCGCAGACGATCGGCGGCGCGCTGATCGCCAACGAAGTGCTCGACGCCGTCGCGCCCCACGTCGTTGCGCGCCGCGATGGCGCATACACCGAGCGCGGCGTCGCATGGGACGAGGAAACACGCACCTTCGCGTGGGCCGAGCGTCCGGCCGAGGCGCGCCTCGCCCGGCTCGCGGCCGCGAGGATCCCCGCGGAAGGTGATTACCTGAGCGAGATCAACCCAGCCGCCGAAGCGCTGGTCGAGGGCATCGGCCGGCGGATGATCGCGGGCGCTGCGCTCTTCATCGACTACGGATTTCCCGCCGCCGAGTACTACCATCCGCAGCGCAGCGAAGGGACGCTGCGATGTCACTACCGGCATCGCGTGCACGACGATCCCTTCGCGTGGCCCGGTCTCACCGACATCACGGCGCATGTCGACTTCACGGCGATGGCCGAAGCGGGCGAGCGCGCGGGTCTGGACGTCGCCGGCTTCACCGGCCAGGCGCCCTTCCTGATGGGATGCGGAATCCTCGACGCGCTGGCTGCCGCCGGTTCGCCCGAGAGCCTCGCGTACATCCGCGCCGCGGCGGCGGTCCAGAAGCTGCTCGCGCCCTCGGAGATGGGCGAACTCTTCAAGGTGCTCGCCCTTGCGAAATCCGAGGCGATCGCCTGGCCGGGCTTTTCGATCGCCGATCGCCGGCACCGCCTTTGACGCGAGCGAGAGTCGCGCAAGTCGCGCCTGTGAAGCCGCGCAATCCCGACGCAGCCTCGATTCAGCCGGTTTCGCGCTCTGCTGGCGGATAGACGCCGGCGAGACGCGCGATCAGGACCGCCAGGAACAACGCTCCGATCACCTGCTCGATGACGCACAGCCCGCGAACCTGACGAATGAGCGGCGTGACGTCGCCGAAGCCGGTGCTCGTCAGCACGGTGAAGCTGAAGTAGAGGCAGTCGTAGTAGGCGAGCGGCGTCGGGGTGCCGAAGACGGCGAACGCGCCCGGATAGAGGTGCCCGACGATCGCGAAGACGTAGGCCCAGAAGACCCCGATCATCAGGTAGGCGGCCGCGGCCCCGAAAAGCTTGTCCGCCGTCATCACATCGCGCTGGAACACATAGCGGAGCAGGTATGCGATCGCTCCTGCGTAGAGCACCGCGCCGAAGGCCCAGGACTTGGCGAGAGACTCCGCGTCGCCGGTCGACAGGTGGATCCACTGGAATCCGAACACCGGCGCCGCGAGCAGCAACGCGATGACGAACGACAGCGTGGTCCGTCCGACGGCGGCGACCGTCGCGACTATGACGAACAGATTGACGAGATTGGTGGCCAGCCGCCCGAACGTCGTGGGTTCGATGAACGGGACGGCCCCGATCATCGCGAGCAGCACGACGAACAGGTAGAAGCACCGCTGGCCGAAGACCCGTCCGAGGGTCTCGCGCGCGACATTGATGGCCATGGTCGGTCAAGTCATTGGAGGCAGGAGTGGTGCGGGACGCGTCGCTCGAGCCGACGTCCTGCACCATTATCGCATTGCCGCAAGTACCCTTCCCTGTGATCGCCGGCGTGCTGGACAGGTCGGCGGCGTATTCTTAGACTTACGGCCATGTCGCGCCGCTTCGAAGTCGACCACGACCTCTACACGATGGACATGGACACGGTGGACGACTACGCACGGATCTGCGAGCGCGTCGCGCAAGGCGAGAAGGTCAGTGCGTAGGCGGCATCGTTGACGGGCGCGCACCCGACGCGCTCGGCGGGGCACGATCCGCTCGTTCTCTCCTGCCTCGCGGCGACTTGGCTGGTCTGGGGCTCGACCTACCTCGCGATCAAGTTCGCGCTCGTCAGCCTGCCTCCATTTTTCCAGATGGGGACACGATTCCTTGTCGCGGGCTCGTTGCTGCTCGCCTGGATGCGCGTCGCCCGGAAGGCGCCATGGCCCTCGCCCCGGCAATGGCGCAATGCGCTGTGGATCGGTACGCTGCTCCTGGGCGGCGGGATGGGCTTTACCGCCTACGCCGAGCAGTCGATCGAGTCGGGGCTTGTCGTCGCGTTCATCGGCGTCGGCCCGATTCTGCAAGCGGCGTTCAACAGCTTGTGGAAAATCTACCCGTCGCGATTGGAAGCCGCGGGGATCGCCGTCGGCATGGTCGGCGTGTTGATGCTGACGCAGGGCGCCGGATTCCGCGGTTCGCCTGTCGGTCTCGTCGCGATGATTCTGGCGACCACCACGTGGGCGGCCGGCAGCGTGCTCTCCCAGCGCCGCTTCGAGCTCGCACCGGGCGCGATGGGATTCGCGAGCGAAATGCTCTGCGGCGGCATCGTGCTGATGGCGATGTCCGTCGCTGCGGGCGAGTCGTCGACCGTCGTGGCGAACTGGCCGTATCAGACCGAGGCCGTGCTGGCGTGGCTGTACCTCGTGGTGTTCGGCTCGCTGATCGCGTTCAACGCGTACATGGTGCTGCTGGCGCGCGCGTCGGCCGGCGTCGCGACGAGCTATACGTTCGTCAATCCCGTCATCGCGATGCTGCTCGGCATCTGGCTGGCCGGCGAGGTCGTTACCGCGTACGAGTGGAAGGCCGTTGCGGTGATCCTCGTCGGCGTCATGCTGTTGATGGCGCGGCGCTGGCGCTGACGGTGGGTGGCACAGCCCGACCCCGTCACCCGAAGCGCTCGCGAAGGTACCGGTACACGGCGCGTAGCCCGGTTGCCTCGCCGCCTTCGGGACGGCCCGGCCGATCCTTCGCGTTGAACCCGAACATGTCGATGTGCGCCCACGGTGTCGCCGCGCCGACGAATTCCGCGAGGTACACAGCGGCGATGACGGCGCCCGCATATCCGGCGTCCGACACGTTGTTGAAGTCGGCGACCTTGCTGTCGATCAGCCGGCGGTACGGCTGCCAGAGCGGCATCCGCCAGAGCGGATCGCCCGCCGCGACGCCGGCGTGTAGCAACCCCTCGGCTACGGCATCGTCGTTGCAGAAAAGCGCCTGCAGCTCGGGTCCGAGTGCGATGCGCGCGGCGCCGGTGAGCGTTGCGCAGTCGACGATGAGCGCGGGCGCTTCGGTGTCCGCCTCGGTCAGCGCGTCGCAGAGGATGAGCCGGCCCTCGGCATCGGTGTTACCGATCTCGACGGTCTTGCCGCTGCGCGTGCGGACGATGTCGCGCGGCCGGATCGAGTTCGACGACACCGCGTTCTCGACGGCCGGTACCAGCACGCGCAGGCGAATCGGCGCACCGGCCGACATCAGCGCGCTCGCGAGGCCCAGCACGACGGCGCCGCCGCCCATGTCCTTCTTCATGTTCAGCATCATCGCAGCGGGCTTCAAGTCGAGCCCGCCGCTGTCGAAGCAGACACCCTTGCCGACGAGCGTCACCTTCGGCGCGCTCGGATCGCCCCATCGAATATCGATGAGGGATGGCGGACGACTGCTGGCGCGGCCCACCGCGTGGATCGTTGGATAGTTCGCGCGCAGCAGGTCGTCGCCGCGGATCACTGTGCATGTGGCGCCGGCGTCGCGCGCGAGTTCGCGGGCCGCAGCGGCAAGCTCGTCGGGGCCCATGTCTTCGGCGGGCGTGTTGATGAGGTCGCGCGCGAGGAAGACGCCGCGCGTCACGCGCTCGACCTCGGCCCGATCGGCCTCGGGGGGCCAGACGAGCGTGGCGAATGCACGCTTCGCTGCCTTGTACCGCGTAAACGCGTAGCTGCCGAGCGCCCAGCCCTGCGCCGCGTCCGTCGCAGCGTTGCGATCGAGCGGGGAATCGATCCGATACTTTCCTTCCGGCAACGACGCCGGAAATCCTGCATAAGCCCAGACGGATTCGGAAGGCGAGATCCCCGCGATCACGCGCGCCTCCTTGCCGTCGCGCGCGGGCAGGAACGCGAAGCTCCCCGGATCTGCCACAAACGCGGTGGTCTTGAGCCAGTCCCGTTCGTGCGGGTTGAGAGCACCAAGCCACGCAGGCAGCGTGGCCGTGGTCACGGGAACAATCGACAGGGCGCCGGCCGTGTCGGACGTCAAATTCGCGGGCATCGTGGGGTATCCTGAGCGTAAAAATGGCGGCGATCGCCGCGCGGACATCCTACACTGAAGTATGGGTCGAGCGACCCGAATCGAACGCGACTGCATAACCCGGAGTGCCCACCATGACCGATGAACCCGAAGTCCGCTGGGACCGCCTGTCGGCGCCGGCGTTGCGCGACGCCGTCAAGGACAAGACCGTCGTCATCATTCCGCTCGGCGCCACCGAGCAGCACGGGCCGCATCTGCCGACGCAGGTCGATTGGCGCTCGGCGTACGAGATTTCGCTGCGCGCCGCGCGGCTGATGGCAGGGCGCCAGCGGGCGCTGGTCACGCCTGCGATTCCATTCGGCATGTCCGAGCATCACATGTCGCTCGGCGGAACGCTGACGCTCGATTACGCGACGATGGCGGCCGTTGTCGGCTGCGTCGTGCGCTCGGCGGCGCGGCACGGGTTCGAGCGCATCTTCGTGCTGAATGGCCACGGCGGCAATATCGCTGCGCTCGACACCATCATCACCGAACTCACGATCGAATTGAAGTTGCCGCTAGCGGGTGGCACCTATTGGTACATCGCCGCCGCGTCGATTCGCGGAATCCTCGAACAGCAGTCCCAGCTGATCCACGCCTGCGAGGCCGAGACCTCGATCATGCAGGCGCTGTCGCCGGAACTGGTCGCGCCGCTCGACGATTCGCTGCGTGGCAATCTCGTGCCCGGCATGTCGGCGATTCCCGGCGTCAATCCCGGGGTCTTCCGCTGGCAGCACCTGAAGACGCGATCGCAGATCGGCATCCTGGGTGCGGCATGGGCGGCAACACCGGAGAAAGGGCATAAGCTGCTGGCAGCGATCACCCGCGATGTCGCCGACGCGCTGGCGGATCAGCGGCTGTGGGACGCGCCGATATGATCGACGTTCGCGCGATCGAGGACTCCAAGCTCGACAACCGCCTCAAAGGATATCCGCACCGGGCGCCGCCGTGCGCGGTGAAGGAGATCGGCCGCCAGGGCTGGAACGTCATGCGCGGCGACCTCCCGTTCCCGGTGGCGCTGCTTAAAGCGAGTGCGCTCGCGCACAACCTCGCGTGGATGGCGGATTTCACGCGCGCGACCGGGATGCTGCTGGCGCCGCACGGCAAGACGACGATGGCGCCGCAATTGTTCGCGAGACAGCTCGAAGCCGGCGCGTGGGGCATCACATTCGCCAACATGCAGCAGGTGAGCCTCGCCGTTGCCGCCGGCCTGCGTCGGATCATCCTTGCCAATCAGCTCGTCGGTGAGGAGGACATCCTGCAGGCGATGCATTTGCAGGATGCGACGCCGGATCTCGAGCTGCATTCCCTCGTCGATTCCATCGCGCAGCTCCAATGGGTCGAATCGATAGGCGTACGGTGCGGCGCAACGCGGCCGTTGACCGCGCTGCTGGAGATTGGCGTCCCCGGCGGGCGCACCGGCTGTCGAAGCGTCGACGAGGCCATGCGCGTCGCGCGCGCGATCGCCGCGAGCCGGCACGTGAGGTTGTCCGGCGTCGAGTGCTTCGAAGGCCTGTCCGTCACCGGGGACAGCGACGCCGACCGCGTCGTAGTCGAGCGCTGGATGCAGACGTTGCGCGAGGTGGCGAAGCGCTGCGACGAGGAATGGCTGTTCGGCACCGCCGAAGTCACGCTCTCGGCCGGAGGTTCGGCGGTATTCGATCTCGTCGCGAAGAGCCTGCCGATGGAGTTGACGCGGCCGGTGCGCACGATCCTGCGCAGCGGCTGCTACGTGACGCACGATTCGAAGTTCTACGAGAACTTCCAGCGGCAGATCATCGCCCGGCTGGGCGGCGAGCGTCCGGGTTTGAAGCCGGCGGTCGAGGTGTGGACACAGATTCAATCACAGCCCGAGCCCGGTCTCGCGATCCTGGCGATGGGAAGGCGCGACGCGTCGTTCGACATCGACCTGCCGATGCCGTTCGCGCGGGTGCGCGACGGTGTTCGAAGCGATCTCGACGCGACCTGGTGTATCACCAAGATGAACGATCAGCACGCGTATCTGCAGATTCCGGCCGGCGGCGATGCGCGCGTCGGCGATCTCGTCGGTTGCGGCATCTCCCATCCTTGCACCACGTTCGACAAGTGGCGATGGCTGCCGCTGGTCGATGATGAGTACGCCGTTACGGGGGCGATCAGGACATTTTTCTGAGCAACGCGTGCCCTCGTCGAAACTCCGCACCGTTCAACAATGATGCGCATCTGCCTGCTGACCAACCAGGACCTTCTCGCCGACCCGTTTCCGTCCGATGACTGGCCCTGCGATCCGAGGCCCTTCTATCCTGACGCGCAATGGGAGGTGGAGTACCTCCGGAAGGCGACGTCGATCGAGCAGGTCGAGAAGCGGATCCGGCAGGATTTCGACGTCTACTTCAATCTTTGCGACGGCGCGGCGGACCAGGAAAGCGTTCCGGGGATCGAAGTCGTGAAGGCGCTGGAGAAACATGGCGTCGCCTTTACCGGCGCGACATCGGAATTCTACGAGCCGTCGCGCGAGGCGATGAAGGCGGCGTGCAGGGCCGAAGGCATCGACACGCCCGACTACGTGCTGGCGCGCCGCGCGGCGGATGTCGAGCGGGCTGCCGAAACGCTGCGCTTTCCGCTCTTCGTCAAGCACTACAGCAGTTATTCGAGCGTCGATCTGTCGCGGCGCTCCCGCGTTTCATCGCCGGCCGGGCTGCGCCAGCAGGCGCGCAAGATCATGCGGCGGCATGGGGCGGCGCTGATCGAGGAGTTCATCGAAGGCACCGAATGCACGGTCCTCGTCGCCGAGAACCCGGACGATCCGTCGCGGCCTACGACGTATACGCCGATACAATACCGCTTCCCCGAAGGCGAGACGTTCAAGCATTCGAAGCTGAAGTGGGTGGACTTCGGAAAGGTGATGGCCTTCCCCGTCGGCGATCCGGTTCTCGATGCCCGCCTGCGCGAGGTCTGCGCGCGATTTTTCGTCGCGCTCAAAGGTGCGAGCTTCGGCCGATGCGATCTGCGCGTCGATCTCCATGGCGCGCCGTTCATGCTCGAGATCAATCCGAACTGTGGCGTCTACTATCTGCCGAAGGACGCCGGGAGCGCGGACCTCTGCCTTGCGCAGGATCCGCAGGGGCATGCGGGATTCACGCGGCAGTTGATTCGAGCAGCAGTAAATCGCAAGCCTCAGCGCGCTTAGCGCGACGCGCGCTTGGGGTCGAGGCTGCGTCATGGGAGAGCGGCGGGCCTTGCGTGCCGGGTTCCGGGAACCCACTCTCCGAGGGCTACTCGAACCGGGCGCTTGTGCAATACTGCGCAAGTGCCGCAGGGCCGTCCCAAGGCGCTAGCCCCCTGGGGTGAGAGACGCGTAGTGACGCTCGGGTGGATCATGCAAGCGTTGCTGTGATACCGGTCTTGGGCACGCTCGATGCAACCGTGGAGCAATTCTCTGTCCAATCGAAATTCCATCCTGGAAAGCGGTAGCGCGATGCCTTGTCGAGGCCGTTGCGCGATCGACCGGCGCGGATTCATTCTCGGCGCCGCGACAGCCCTGCTGTGCGCACGCGTCGGCAGGGCACAACCGGTGGGGAAAGCCTACCGCATCGGCATCATCTCGGCCGGCAACAATCCACGCACGGCACCGTTCTATGTCGCGTTCGAACAACGGCTGCACGAGTTGGGGTGGACCGATGGCGGGAACTTGATGGTCGACTTTTCGGTAGGCGAAACACGCGAGCCACTCGCCGATGCTGCGGCACGTTTCGTCGGACGCAGCGTCGACCTCATTCTCGCCGTGGGCCCGGAGGCGGGTGTAAAGGCGGCGAGCGGCGCGACGAAGACGATTCCCATCGTGATCGTGGCGCTCAACTACGACCCGGTGGAAAAGGGCTACGTGGAGGGCCTGGCGCGACCGGGACGCAACATTACGGGGGTCTTCTTCCGCAATCCGGAGGTCGGGGCCAAGCAACTGGAGTTGCTTCACGAGGCGATCCCTAGCGCCGCCCGTGTGGGCGTTTTATGGACAAACTTCTCTTCAGATCAGCTCCCGCCGATTGAAGCCGCGGCGTCGCGATTGCGGTTGCAGCTGGAGAAAGTCGAACTCGCCTCCCCCTACGACATCGACAGGACGTTCGCAACGCTGAAAGCGCGACGCGTCGACGCGGTTCTGGCCGTCGGCGACCCGGTGATCTACCGCGAACGGGTGCGGATTGCCGATGCGGCGCTCCTGCGGAGGCTGCCTGTGGTAGGCGGCTTGGCCTACTCGGACGTCGGGATCCTCATCGGATTCGGACCGGACCTCAACAACGCGTTGAGGAAGGGCGCAGAGTATGTCGACAAGATTCTGCGCGGCGCCAAACCGGCCGATCTGCCGATCGACCAGCCGACGAAGTTCGGGCTCAGCATCAACCTCAAGACCGCCAAGGCGCTCGGGCTCGCCATCCCGCAGTCGCTGTTGCTGCGAGCGGATGACGTGATCCAGTAGCTCGGCGGAGGGGGCGCGAACACCCGCGTCTGTTCCCGGCCGCCGAACGGTTGCTATTTGCCGCCGCGGGCCTCGGTCGATTTCCGGGCCGCGATCGCGATCACGTTCAGCAGCTCCTTGGCGTGATCGCTGTGGACGTTCTTGCGCACCAGAATATCCGTTACCTGAACGCGGCGGCCATAGTAGAGCTGGTTCCAGTCATCGGTGGTCGAAACGACCGTGCCGTCCAGGTTGGCGCCCAGGTAGACGCCCTGCGCGCGACTGAAGGAAACCAGGTCCGCGAGGAAATTCGACTGCGCGCCCCCGCCGACCGGTCCTACGGCGATCGCGACGTCACCGCCCATCCTGAATGAATTGGATAGCAGCTTTGCGACAACGCTCTCCGTCATCATCAGCGTAACGACTTCCGATACCGTGACGCCGGCCTGAAGGCCGATGCTCGCCGTGGCAAGCGTATAAAACGCCGGGCCTGCCCAACGACCGCTTTTTGGGTCGCGGACAACGACGACCGCCCGTCCCCCTGCACCGCCGACGATGATGCTGGCCTTGGTGACTTCCGGCGCGATCATCACCGCCCTGGCACGGCCGATGTTCTGCTGCAGCCAGGTCATGTTCGGATCGCTGAGAAAGGACGCCAGCGTCACGGTTGCCGCGGTAACGAGCCTTCGCTGATCGGACTGGGCGAGCGCAGCAGGCGCGGCGAGCGTCGCGGCAACGCCAATCGCGAGCAGGGCACACAATCGCCGGGTCTGCGGACGCGGAAGGAGAAACCGTGCTGTCATTGATTTTGGACAATCAAGTCGATGTCCACCGACATCTTACATGGGGCGATTCATTTTCGGCTTTCGACCCCCGGTCGTCATGGACGCCCGACGGGGTTCGTTGTTAACATTCCGACCGCTTGATTTCACGGGAGACGCAGCATGGACCGATTCACGGGCGGTTGCCTGTGCGGCAACGTCCGAATTGTGGCGTCGGGACTCCCATACCGGGTCGGCCTTTGTCACTGTCTCGACTGCCGCAAGCATCATGGGGCCCTTTTTCACGCTTCCGCGGTGTTCCCTCAGAATGCGGTGACGATCGATGGCGAAACACGCGACTACGCCGGGCGGTTTTTCTGCCCCCGCTGCGGCTCGTCCATTTTCGCACGCACCGCAGACGAAATCGAAGTGAATCTGGGATCCCTGGATGCCCCTGACCAACTGATGCCAACCTACGAAAGCTGGATCGTCCGTCGCGAGTCCTGGTTGCCGCCGTTTCCGCTCACGAGACGATACGAGCGCGATCGTGACGCCACGGGTCGCTCCGAGGAGTAGGCCGCACGACGGAAGGCCGGCCTTGCGGTAGGCGCCGAACGAGCGCGAATGGCCGCATGCCTTTATTCCCCGTGGCCTGCTTCGCCGAGGCGGCCGAAGATCCACTTCGCCGCGCGCAGCAGGCGAGCGTCGTCCCCGATTGCGCCGATCACCTGAATGCCGACAGGCAATCCGTTCGGGCCGGTGAACCCGGGTAGATTGAGGCACGGCACGTGGAGGCCCGAGCACAATCGGTTGAACATCGCCTCGCCGGTGTTGTCGAGGCCGCGCGGCGCCTCGCCGGGGGCGCTGGCCGTCAGCAGCAGATCGAACGGTGCGATCGTCCCGGCGAACAGCGCGCGGCAGCGGGCGATCAACGCCTGAGCGTCGAGATAGCGCTTCCGAGGAATGGCCAGGCCCGCCTCCAATTCGTCGTGGCTCGACGCCGAGAGCTGGTCGCCGTGCTGCGTCCTTTCGAACGCTAACACGCGCACTGCTTCGAAGCGCAGCACGTCGCTTTGCGCGTCGAGGAAGCTTTCGAACTCCATCGGCAGTTCGATTTGGTCGACGGTGATGCCGTCCCGTGCGAGCGTGGCCGCTGCGTCGTCGACGGCACGCACGGTCGCGGGTTCGGCGTGGGGCCAGGCGGGAGTCCGGCACAGTCCGATGCGCGCCGGCCGGACGGCATCGAGCGCGAGCTCAGAGCGCGTCTCGCCGGATAGCACACCCGCGACGAAGGCGCAGTCATCGACGCAGCGCGCAAAGAGCCCGACCGTGTCGAAACTCCCGGCGAGCGGCTTGACGCCGGTTGGATTGATCGTGTGGTACGACGGCTTGTAACCGACCACGCCGCAATACGACGCGGGTCGGATGATCGATCCGCCAGTCTGCGTGCCGAAAGCGACGGGCACCATCCTATCGGCGACGGCGGCCGCCGATCCGCTCGACGATCCGCCGGGCGTGTGCTCAGGGTTGTATGGGTTCGCGGTCGGACCAGGATGGCGCAATGCAAACTCGGTGGTGACGGTCTTGCCGAGCATCACGGCGCCGGCCTCGCGTGCCAGCGCGACACAGGCCGCGTCGTCAGGCGGACGATGACCGGCGTAGATCGGCGAGCCGCACTGTGTCGGCATGTCATGGGTGTCGATGATGTCCTTCACGCCGAAAGGCAGGCCGAACAACGGACCGCGCGCGCCGGCGCGGTCGTGCATGCGCGCCTCGGCGAGCGCGCGTTCCGGCTCCAGCCACGCAAACGCATGCACGACCGGCTCGCGAAGCGCGATGCGCTCGAGGCAGGCTTGCGTCAACGCCTCGGCGGTGAGGCGACCGGCGGCCATCTCAATCAGTGCTTCGACTGCGGTCAACTCGTTCGGTGACTTCGGCATAGGTGTCCTTCGCGCTGCGAGCGGAATATCGCACAAGGTGGTTGGAATTCTACTGACGAATGCGGAATTGCGTGACGAAGGTCGTCGTCCCCGCGCACGCGGGGACGACGGGTCGCGCGCGGCGAAGTCCGCGCCCGTGTCGGTCGCTTGCGGCCGGCCCTACCGTGTGCTACCAATAGCGGACAAGTCGGCCGTGGCCGCGGTGGCGACGGCAAAACGGGGGAGTGCCGGATCATGGGTGTCAATCGACGTAGCTGGAAGGGAGCGACCTCGGCCGCCGCGCTGGCGCTGATCCTGGCCGCTCCGTGGACAGTGAACGCGCAGTCGGTGCTGCGCCTCGTTCCGCAGGCGGATCTCAAGATCCTGGACACGGTACAGACGACGAACAACATCACCAGCAATCACGGCTACATGATCTACGACACGCTGTTCTCGCTGGACAGCAAGCTCGTGCCGAAGCCGCAGATGGTCGAAAGCTATTCGAAGAGCCCCGACGGCCTCCTCTGGAAGTTCAAGCTGCGCCCGGGGCTCAAGTTCCACGACGGTCAGCCCGTGACGTCGAAGGACGTCGTCGCGTCGATCCTGCGCTTTTCGAAGCGCATTCCGGCCGGCGTGACGATGATGCAGTTCACGAAAGAAATCGTGACGACCGGCCCCGACACGTTCGAAATCCGTCTGAACAAACCGTTCGGGCTGGTGCTGGAGACGCTCGCCGGGCCGGAGAATCCGCTGTTCATCACGCGCGAAGCCGACGCGATGCTCGACGCCAACACCGCGATGACGACGGCGATCGGCTCCGGGCCATTCATTTTCGTGCGCGAAGAATGGGTGCCGGGCAGCAAGGTCGTCTACAAAAGGAACCCCGACTACAAGGCGAGGAGCGATCCGCCGGACGGTTTCGCCGGCGCCAAGCTCGCGAAGGTCGATCGCGTCGAATGGCTGGTGATCCCCGACGCCAACACCGCCGTGCAGGCGCTCATCAAGGGCGAGGTCGACATCATCGAGATCCCGCAGACCGACCTGCTGCCGTTAATACGCAAGGACCCGAACATCGTGGTGAAAGTAATCGACCGCGTGGGCACGCAGGCGATCTACCGGATGAACCACCTGATCCCGCCGTTCAACAACGCGAAGGCGCGGCAGGCGCTACTGTACGCGACCGGCGATCAGAAGGATTACCTTGCGTCGATGATCGGCTACGCCGACTACGAGCGTCCGTGCTGGGCGGTGTTCGTCTGCGGCACGCCGTTCGAAACCCAGGCCGGTGTCGGCGACTGGGCGAAGGGCGACAAGAAGGCGAACATCGAGAAGGCCAAGCAGCTCCTGAAGGAAGCCGGCTACAAGGGCGAGAAGGTCGTGATCCTCGATCCTGTCGAGACACAGCTCGCGCACGCCCAGGCCGTGGTCACCGCGCAGAAGCTGCGCGAGATCGGCATGACGGTCGACCTGCAGGCGATCGACTGGGGCACGCAGAGCGCGCGGCGCCAGATCAAGGACCCGCCGGAGAAGAATCCCGGCGCGTGGAACATCTTCCACACGTGGGGCGGCGGTCTCGCCATGAACAGCCCGCTGTCCAACACGCCTACGCCGACACCCTGCGACGGGAAGAACTGGTTCGGCTGGCCCTGTGACGAGGAGCTCGAGAAGATCCGGCTCGAATTCCCGCTCGCACCGCCGGACAAGCAGAAGGAGGTCGTCGAGCGGCTGCAGAAGCGCTTCTATGAGGTCGTGCCGTACATCCCGGCAGGTCAATTCTTCGCGCCGATCGCCTATCGCAAGAACCTGTCCGGCATCCTCGACACGCCACGGCTTGTCCTCTGGAACATCGAGAAGAAGTAGGCGGCGAGCGCTCCAGGTCGTCGGCGTGATCGCGCTCAGCCGTCGTCCCCGCGAAGGCGGGGACCCAGCGGCGCACGTCATACGACGCTGGATTCCCGCTTTCGCGGGAATGACGAGGCACGATGTTCGCCGTCCTCGCGCACACGGGGACTCAGCGGCGCAGGCCGAATGCATTTCTTCCTGATCCGCCGGCTGCTGGCGGCGGTTCCGGTGATCGTCGTGGTCACCGTGTTCGTCTTCGCGCTGCTGCACCTGGCGCCCGGCGATCCGGCCGCGATCATTGCAGGCGATCTCGCGACCGCCGAAGACGTCGCGAAGATCCGCGCCAAGCTCGGTCTCGACCAGCCGCTGCTCGTCCAGTTCTTTACCTGGGTGGGCCAGCTCCTTCACGGCGATCTCGGCAATTCGATCTTCTCGGCCCATCCGGTGTCCCAGCTCATCGGCCAGCGCCTGGAGCCGACGCTGACGCTGACCGTGATGACGCTCGTCATCTCGGTCATCGTGGCGGTGCCGCTCGGCGTGATCGCGGCATGGCGCGTCGGCTCGTGGATCGATCGCTGCGTGATGGGATTCGCGGTGTTCGGATTCTCGGTGCCCGGATTCGTGATCGGCTACGTGTTGATCTGGCTTTTCGCCATCGAACTGGACTGGTTGCCGGTCCAGGGCTACACGCCGCTCGCGAAAGGGTTCTGGCCGTGGTTGTCCAACATCATCCTGCCGAGCGTGACGCTGGCGCTTGCGTACATGGCGCTGATCGCGCGCATCACGCGCGCCGCGATGCTCGAGACACTGTCGCAGGACTACATCCGCACCGCGCATGCAAAAGGCCTCGCGACGCACAGCGTGCTGATGGGCCATGCGCTGCGCAACGCGGCGGTGCCGATCGTCACGGTGATCGGCATCGGCGTCGCGCTCCTGATCGGCGGCGTGGTGGTCACCGAGAGCGTGTTCGCGATACCGGGCCTGGGTCGGCTGACGGTCGACGCGATCCTGCGTCGCGATTATCCGGTGATTCAGGGCATCATCCTGGTCTTCTCGGGTGCGTATGTCGTCGTCAACCTCGTGGTCGACATGCTCTACACCGTCCTCGACCCGCGCATCCGGTATTGAGCTGTGGCTAGCGCGGCCGCGATCACCGACGAAACCATCGCGCCGCCTGCGCGCGCGTCGGGCGCAGGCGCATTTCTGCGGCGCCACCCGACCGTGGTGATCGGCGGCGCGCTGCTGCTGGTCATCGTCCTCGCGTCGATCGCCGCGCCCTGGCTTGGAACGGTCGATCCGATTTCGATCGCTCCTTCAGAGCGCTTGCGCGGACCGTCGGCTGACCACTGGTTCGGCACCGACCGGTTCGGGCGCGATCTCTACAGCCGCGTGATCTACGGCGGTCGCGTGTCGCTGATCGTCGGCCTGTCGGTCGCGGCGCTGTCCACGGTCATCGGACTGACCATCGGTCTCGTCAGCGGCTTCATTCGCGGGGTGGACGCCGTGATCATGCGGGTGATGGACGGCATGATGGCGATCCCGGCGATCATGCTGGCCATCGCGCTGATCGCGCTGTCGAAGGCGAGCGTCATCGTCGTGATCGTCGCCGTGACGCTGCCCGAGGTCCCGCGCGTGGTGCGCCTGGTCCGCTCGATCGTGCTTACGATCCGCGAGCAACCCTACATCGAGGCGGCGACGGCGATCGGTACCAGCCTGCCGCGCATCATGCTGCGCCACCTGTTGCCCAACGCCCTGCCGCCGCTGATCGTGCAGGCGACCTACATCTGCGCGTCGGCGGTGCTGATCGAGGCCGCGTTGAGCTTCCTCGGCGCCGGCACGCCGCCGGAGGTGCCGAGCTGGGGCAACATCATGGCCGAGGCCCGGCCGTACTTCCAGCTGAAGCCGTGGATGGTGCTGCTTCCCGGTCTCTTCCTGGCGGTGACGGTGCTCGCGATCAACCTGGTCGGCGACGGGTTGCGCGACATGCTGGATCCCCGTCTCGCGCGGAAGATGTGATGGCGACATGAACGCCGCAGGGACGTCCCAAGGTGTTCATTGCGCCCCCTCGGGGGCAGCGCCGCGGCGAAAGCCGCAAGCGTGGGGGGGCCATTGAACGCGCCCGTGTTGTCCGTCAGCGATCTGCGCACGCACTTCTACACGCGCGACGGTGTCGTGAAGGCTGTCGACGGGGTGTCGTTGTCGCTGGAGCGAGGCGAAACGCTGGGTGTGGTCGGCGAGAGCGGCTGCGGCAAGTCGATCACCGCGCTGTCGGTGATGCGGCTCGTGCCGCCTCCTTCCGGGCGTATCGTGTCGGGCAGCGTCCGCTTTGACGGCGCCGAACTCCTGACGCTCGAACCGGCCGCGATGCGCGCGATCCGCGGCAACCGTATCTCGATGATCTTTCAGGAGCCGATGACGAGCCTCAATCCGGTGATGACGGTCGGCCGCCAGATTGCCGAGACCGTCGCGCTGCACCAGCGCCTGCCGCGGCGCGCGGCGCTCGATCGCGCGATCGAGATGCTCGCGCTGGTGGGCATTCCCGCGGCGCGCCGGCGAGTATCCGCACCAATTGTCGGGCGGCATGCGCCAGCGCGTGATGATCGCCATCGCGATGGCCTGCACGCCGACGATCCTGATCGCCGACGAGCCGACGACGGCGCTCGACGTGACCATTCAGGCGCAGATCCTCGACCTGATGCTGCAGATGAAGGAGCGCACCGGCGCGGCGGTGATGCTGATCACCCACGATCTCGGCGTGATCGCCGAGACCGCGCAGCGCGTCGTCGTCATGTACGCGGGGCGCAAGGTCGAGGAGGCGTCGGCGAAGGCGCTCTTCGCGCGGCCGCGCCATCCCTACACGCGCGGGCTGATGACGTCGATACCGCGGCTCAATCGGGAGCTCGAGGAGTCCGCGCGAACGACGCGCCTGACGGAGATTCCGGGGGTGGTGCCGTCGCTGATAGGCATGGCCGCAGGGTGCACGTTCGCGCCGCGCTGCGCGCATGCAACCGAGCAATGCCGCGTCGCCTATCCGCCGGAGGTCGAGGCCGCGCCTGGCCATTTCGTCGCGTGCTGGAACGCCGAAGCGTTGCCGGAGATCGGATGAACGACCCCCACGCTCACTGCGTTCGCTGCCCCCCGAGGGGGCGCACAGTGCCCTTCGGGCGGCCGGGCGGGCACTGATCGTGCTTGAGTCGGCCAACCCGCGCGGGGCCGTGCTCGAGGTCGATCGGCTGGTCAAGCATTATCCGGTACGCGGTGGATTGCTGTCGCGCGAGGTCGGCAAGGTGCAGGCGGTGGACGGCGTGTCGTTTGACCTCGCGGCCGGCGAGACGCTGGGTCTCGTCGGCGAGAGCGGCTGCGGAAAGTCGACAACCGGCAAGGCGATCCTGCGCCTCACCGAGCCGACGAGCGGCACGATAAAGCTCGACGGCGAAAACATCACCGAGCTCGACCGGATCGCGATGCGCCCGCATCGGCGCCGCCTGCAGGTGATCTTCCAGGATCCGTATGCGTCGCTCAACCCGCGGATGCCTGCCGGGGAAATCGTCGGCGAGCCGCTCTCCAACTACGGTATCGGAACGAGCGCCGAGCGCGCCGAGCGCATCGCGGGACTGTTCGCGCGCGTCGGGCTTCGGCCCGACCAGATGCGCAAGTATCCGCACGAATTCTCCGGCGGGCAGCGCCAGCGACTGGGGATAGCGCGCGCGCTCGCAGTCGGGCCGAAGGTGATCGTCTGCGACGAACCGGTCTCGGCGCTGGATGTTTCTGTGCAGGCGCAGGTCATCAACCTGCTGATGGACCTGCAGGCGGAGTTCGGTCTGTCGTATCTGTTCATCGCGCACGACCTCGCGGTCGTCGAGCACATCAGTCACCGCGTCGCCGTGATGTATCTCGGCCGCATCGTCGAGCTCGCGTCGCGACGTGTGCTGTTCGCGCGTCCTCAGCACCCCTACACCGAGGCGCTGCTGTCGGCGGTTCCCGTGCCCGACCCCGATCCGGCCGTGAAACGCGCGCGTATCATCCTCCCGGGCGACGTGCCGAGCCCGATTGATCCGCCGTCGGGCTGCCGCTTTCACACGCGCTGTCCGTACGTGGTCGATCGCTGCAAGATCGAGTCGCCCGAGTTGCGGGAAGTAGCCTCCGGCCATCACGTTGCGTGCCACCTGCGTTGATGGAGTGGCGTGCCCTCACCCCGACCCTCTCCCGCTGGGCGGAAGACGGAGGTATCCCCTCGCCGCGTGCGAGCATGTTCCCTCGCCCCGCTTGCGGGGACGGTTACGGTGAGGGGATGATACGTCGGCGCATTGTTCGATCATGGAGACTCAACAAATGGATCTGATCCTGCGTGGTGGGCGCGTAATCGACCCGGCGTCCGGCCTCGACGAAACGTGCGACGTCGGATTTGCCGACGGTCGCGTCAAGGCGGTTTCGCCGAGGATCGCCGAGAAGGCCAAAGAGGAGCGGGACGTCGCCGGCGCCATCGTGATTCCCGGGATGATCGACCTGCATACCCACGTCTACTGGGGCGGCACGTCGATCGGCGTCGACGCCGAGCCGATCGCGCGGCGCAGCGGCACGACGACCTTCATCGATGCGGGTACTGCGGGGCCGGCGAATTTTCCCGGCTTCCGGCGACACGTCATCGAACCGTCGCCGGTGCGCATCCTCGCCTTTCTCAACGTTTCCTTCGCCGGTATCTATGCGTTCAGCCGCACGGTGATGGTCGGCGAGGCGTCCGACCTGCGGCTCCTCGATCTCAACGAGTGCGTGCGCGTCGCGCGCGAGAATCCCGATCTCATCGTCGGCATCAAGGTGCGCGTGGGCCGCGGCGCCGGCGGGTCGAGCGGCGTCGCACCCCTCGACATGGCGCTCGAAGTCGCCGAGGAGCTTGGCTTGCCGGTGATGGCGCACATCGATCATCCGCCGCCGACGCGAAAGGAGGTGCTCGAACGGCTGCGTCCCGGCGACATCCTCACTCACTGCTATCGCAATTTTCCGAACTCGCTGCTGCGAGCGGATGGCGGCGTGCGCGAGGAAGCGCTGATCGCCCGCGAACGCGGCGTGATCTTCGATATCGGGCACGGCGCGGGATCGTTCGGCTTCCACGCTTGCCGCGGCCTGCTCGCGGCCGGATTTCACCCCGATGCGATCTCGAGCGACGTGCATGTGCTGAACCTCGACGGGCCGGCCTTCGATCTCCTCGCGACGATGTCCAAATTCCTGGTCCTCGGCATGGACCTCGCCGCGCTGGTGGCGGCCGTGACATCGGCGCCGGCCGCGGCGATCCGCCGACCGTCGCTCGGCACGCTCAAGGAGGGAACCGAGGGCGATGCGACGATACTCGACATCGAGCGCGGCACTTTCCAGTTTCAGGACACGCAGGGCGAGAGTCTCGCCGCCGACCGGCGGTTCCGCCTCAAGGGGATGGTCGTCGGCGGGACGTGGTCATCGCCGGCTCCACGCGCCGCTCAATCCTAAATAAGTAGGGTCAGACTCGCATTCTTTTGGAAACGCAAAAAGAATGCGAGTCTGACCCTACTTATTTCTGCGGTGGCGGTATCGCTCCGGTGCGCTCGACGATCAATCCATAGTGTTGCGTCTGCCGGTGCAGCGCGAAGTTGAACGTCGTGTTCTTGTACGACCGCGTGAGGTCGAAGTCGCAGCGCGCGATGGCGAGCTCGTCGCCCTCCGTGGTGCACGCCGCGACGATCTGTCCCGACGGCGCGACGATGATCGAGTCGCCGATCTGACGCACGCCGTCCTCGTCTCCGGCTTTGGCCACCCCCACCACCCAGCAGCCGTTCTGGTAGGCGCCCGCCTGCATCACGAGCTCGTTGTGGAAGTGCGACAGGTGATCGTGCTCGGGCGCCGGCGGATTGTGCACCGGCGTGTTGTAACCGAGCACGATCATCTCGACCCCTTGGAGGCCCATCACCCGGTACGTCTCGGGCCAGCGGCGGTCGTTGCAGATCGCCATGCCGACGATGCCGCCGAACGCGCGAAACACCGGGAAGCCCAGGTTGCCGACGTCGAAGTAGCGCTTCTCGAGATTCTGGTACGGCCGCGACGGTTCGTGTTCGCGATGCCCGGGCAAGTGGACCTTGCGGTACTTGCCGACGATCCGGCCACCCCTGTCGACGAGAATCGACGTGTTGAAGTGCCGCGTGACACCCTCCTCGATCGCGAGCTCCGCGAAGCCCAGGTAGAAGCCGATCGAGAGTTCGCGCGCGAGGTCGAACAGCGGCTGCGTCGCGACGTTCGGCATCTCGCGCTCGAACCAGGCGTCGATGTCGCTCTGGCGCTCGTAGAACCAATGCGGGAAGAACGCGGTGAGCGTGCATTCCGGAAAGGCCACGAGGTCGCAGCCGTGCGAGTGCGCCCGGCGCATCAGAACGATGAGACGCTCCACAGCCTGCGCGCGGCTCTCGGTGCGAGCGATCGGGCCCATCTGCGCGGCGCCGACGGTGACGATGCGTGACATTCAGTTTGCCTCCTTCGACGCGAGCTCGAGCAGCGTATGCAGCAACACGTTGGCCCCGGCAGCCAGGTCGGCGGGCTCGGTGTGCTCGGCCGCATTGTGGCTGATGCCCGCAACACTCGGCACGAAGATCATTGCCGATGGACAGATGCGGGCCAGCATCTGCGCATCGTGGCCGGCGCCGGAGGTCATGCGGCGCTGGCTGAAGCCGAGCCGCGACGCGACGCCCTCAATGCAGCGGATCACCGTCGGATCGAAGATCACCGGCGCGAAGCGCGCGAGCCGCTTCGTGCGGATCGTCACGCCTTCGTCGCGGCGCAGCGCGTCGAGAAACGCGTCGAGCCGGGCTTCGGCCTCTTTTAGCAGCGCTTCGTCGGTGTTGCGCAGGTCGACGGTGAGCGTTGCGCGCGCGGCGATCACGTTGATGAGGTTCGGGACGAGGTCGATCCTGCCGACCGTGCAGACCTGTGCCGCGCCCATCTCGCGCGCGAGCTCGCGCAGGAAGTGGGCGATCGCCGCCGCACTGTAGCCCGCATCGTGCCGGAGGCGCATCGGCGTGGTGCCGGCGTGATTGGATTGGCCGATGACGGCGATCTCCTGCCATGAGATGCCCTGCAGATCTTCGACGGCGCCGATGGTGATGCCTTCGGCATCGAGCACCGGGCCTTGCTCGATGTGCAGCTCGACATAGGCGTACGGACGATGAATGCCGAGCGGCGCGTCACCCGCGTAGCCGATGCGCGCGAGTTCGTCGCCCAGCACCTTGCCGTCGATGCTCGTCGCTTTGAGCGCGTCGGCGAGCGGCAGGCCGCCCGCGTAGACGAGCGAGCCCAGCATGTCGGGCGCGAAGCGGGCGCCCTCCTCGTTGGTGAAGATCGCGACGACCAGCGGCCGTCGCGTCGCAATGCCGGCCGCATTGAGCGTCTCGACGACTTCGAGCCCGGCGAGCACGCCGAGATTTCCGTCGTAGCGCCCGCCAGTGCGCACGGTGTCGATGTGCGAACCCGTCATCACCGGCGGAAGCGATTCGCTCCCGGCGCGCAGGCCGAACACGTTGCCGATTTGATCGATCGCGATCGCGAGGCCGAGTTCGCCCATCCAGCCCACGACGCGATCGCGGCCCGCCTTGTCGTCGTCGGTCAGCGCCAGCCGGCAACTGCCGCCGCCTTCGATGGGTCCGATCTCGGCGAGTCGGGCGAGCCGCGACATCAGGCGCCCGCCATCGACGCGCAATTCGCCGGCGCTCACGAGGGCACCCCGACACCCGCACCGCCGACAATCCGCCGGTAGATCTGCGCGTCCGTATCGCCTTCGCTGCCGATCAGCAATACGCACGACGATTCGTCGAGTCCCAGCGTGTCCCGCAGCTCGTCGCGTCGTTCGAGGGCCAGCATCAGCGCGAGCCCGCAGCCGCCGGTTTCGCCCGCGACGATTGCCGGATCGCCGGCGGACGGCCGCGCCAGCACGCGCATCGCGTCGATCGCGAATCGGTCGTCGACGACGGCGTAGGCGGCGGCGCCGGCATCGAGGATCTCCCAGGCCAATGGCGACACTTCGCCGCACGCGAGGCCCGCCATCACGGTGTCGAGTTTCCCCGGCACTGCCACCGGCCGGCCGGCGAGGCCGCTCTGGAAATGGCAGTCGGCCTCGATCGGCTCGACGATCACGAGCGCGGGACGGCGCGCCTGCCACGCGATCCAGAACGACGCGCACACCGAGGCGGCCAGTCCGCCGACGCCGGCTTGGACGAATACATGTGTCGGCGGCCCGTCCGTCATCTGGCGCACGATCTCGCGCGCCATCACGCCATAGCCGTGCATCACGTCGATCGGAATCTCGCGGTAGCCCTCGTAGGTCGTGTCGGAGACCACGGTCCATCCCTGCTCGCGCGCCTGCGCCGCGGCATGGCGCACCGAGTCGTCGTAGTTACCCGACACGCGGATTACCTCCGCGCCGAATTTCGCGATCGCCGCGCGACGCCCTTCGCTGACGTGTTCGTGGACGAAGATCACGCAACGGCAACCGAAGAGCTTCGCTCCCCAGGCGACCGAGCGCCCGTGATTGCCGTCGGTCGCGCAGGTGACGGTGATCGCCTCCACGATTTCGCGCCAGTCGCCCGCGATGATGTCGCGCGAGCGGACTGCGTGGTCGCCGTTTTGCGCCTCGATCGAACTTTTTAGTATCCTAAAAACCGCATACGCGCCGCCCAGCGCCTTGAAGCTTCCGAGGCCGAAGCGGCCGCTTTCGTCCTTGTAGCAGAGCGAAGCCACGCCGAATCGGGCAGCAAGTGCGGGCAGACGGTGGAGCGGCGTTTCGGCGTAACCGGGCCAGAGGCCGATCTCCCGTTCCGCGGCTTCGAAACCCGGGCGGTTGAGGACCCGCTCACGCGCGCCCTCGTACGGCACCGCGCGCGCGACGCCCCGAGGATTGCGGAACGCACGGACGCCGTCGGGTCGTTCCACTGTCATCGGCGAAAGCCTCAATCCGGAAGGGCCGGTCAATACTAGCGCAAGTACCCGCGTGCTAGCATTTCGGTCGACGTTTCTTGAAATCGACTCAGGTGTCCGCGCCCCGCGCCCCCGCTTCCGAATCCGACGACGGGCTCTGCCCGCTGCCGCCGGACGCCTTGCGCGCACTGGCGGCATCGGCAACCACGCGGCGCTTCCCGAAAAACGCCGTGTTGATCAACGAAGGCGAACAGGGCGATTCGCTCTTCATCGTGCTTTCGGGCCGGCTCAAGGTGTACGCAAGCAACGAAGCCGGCAAGGAAATCGTCATCGACTTTCACGGTCCCGGCGAGTGCGTCGGCGAAATGTCGCTCGATGGCGAACCGCGGTCCGCGTCGGTCGTGACGACCGAGCCGACCACCTGCGCCATCGTCGGCCGCGTGCAGTTCCGCGAATTCGTCCGCGAGCACCCGGACTTCGCGATGTATCTGATCGGCAAGCTGATCCAGCGCGCGCGGCGGGCGACGGAGAACGTAAAGAGTCTCGCGCTCTCCGACGTGTACGGCCGGGTGTCGCGCCTGCTCGACCAGCTCGCACGCGATGTCGACGGCGCGAGGGTCGTCTCCGAGAAGCTCACGCAGCAGCAGATCGCCGACCGGGTCGGCGCGTCGCGCGACATGATCAGCCGCCTGATGAAGGATCTCGTCGCCGGCGGCTATCTCGCGCTCGAGGATCGGACGATCGTGATCCTGAAGCGCCTTCCGCCCGCCTGGTAGTCCTCCGGGCACGGCGCCAGCCGTCACCCACGCCACCGATGCGGTTGCGGCGGCGGCCTTGCTGAAAGGCCCGATCCGCGCTTCCCGAGTGGCAGGCCGGAGCGTGAATTTTCTGCAATTCCGGCGCGCATTCCTCCGTCTCGCCGCGATGAGCGGGTGCCTAGACTTCCATTCGAGCCCGGCGTGATTCCACGGCGGGCCCAGGGCGGCTCCGATGGGGCGCCCTGCGCAAGGAGTCGCAGGCGATGGATAGCGGTCCGGAAGGAGGCAACAAGATGGGCAGGATCGAACGACTGATCTGGGAAGAAGCGCAATTGGACGCCATCAAGCACACGAAGCGGGAATCCCGGGGCTTGGCGGGCGCGAAGGTCGCGGCGATCGTGGTGGCGGCGATTGCGATCGCACTCCTTGGAACCCGGATGTCCTTTCCGCACGTCGACGAAGTCATGGTGCAGGCGTTGTCCCCGGCGTCGATCGTCTACAGGCCGATGGTCGCGCCGAACCCGACACGCGAAGTTCGACCCGCTACGGCCGCCGTGTCGCACGACGCCGCCGACAAGGACGACCCGTAGGTCCAGGTGTTTCGGCTGCGCCCGAGCAACTTTCCCGACGCGCCCATGATCACGCCGATGGCGAGTCGAGGAACCCTCCGAGGCAGGGTGACCTTGCCTTTCCCCCGCGGCGTGGCGACGGCGCGGCGACCTGCGACGTCGGCATGAAGTACCCGACCGTGCGCGCCGCGACCTTCCGGTCCGGTCACGCCGACCTGATCCAGTTCACCTTGCGTCGGCCAGGAAGCGCTCCCGACGGAAGTTGACCGAACGTTCACGCTGCGTGACGATACGGGCGGCAATCCCTTCCCGCCGTCATTCAGGAACGCAGTGAACACAGGCATTCGAACCGGGATCGTCACGTTTCTCTTTACGGACGTCGAGGGAAGCACCCGGTTATGGGAGCGGGAACCCCGGATGCCGGCGGCACTGGAGCGCCATGATGCGTTGGCGCGTGCGGCGGTCGAGGCGAACCGCGGAACGGTGGTCAAGACGCTCGGTGACGGACTTCACGCCGTCTTTGCCGATCCCCTCGATGCGCTGCTCGCGTCGGTGGCGCTCCAGAAGGCGATCGCGGACCCGTCGGCGACGAACGGCGTGGTGCTTCGGGTGCGCTGCGGAATGCACGCTGGGGCGGTGGAGCAGCGGGACAACGACTACTTCGGGAGCGTCGTCAACCGCGCCCAACGCGTCATGGATGCCGGCCACGGCGGCCAGGTCCTGATGTCCCGCGCCGTGGCGACCCTGGTCGAGGACCGGCTCCCTGTCGGCGTTGCACTGCGCGACCTGGGAGAGGTGCGCCTGCGCAATCTGGCGAGCCCCGAACATGTCTTTCAGGTGATGCATCGAGAGCTGCGGCTCGACTTTCCTCCGCTGCGATCGCTCGAAGCGGCGCCGACCAACTTGCCTCAGCAGGTGACCTCGTTCATCGGCCGGGAGCGCGAACTGGAGGAAATCGGGCGCCTGCTCCCGCA
Source organism: Betaproteobacteria bacterium (assembly GCA_039931775.1). Taxonomy (GTDB): domain Bacteria; phylum Pseudomonadota; class Gammaproteobacteria; order Burkholderiales; family Casimicrobiaceae; genus CAIWHR01. Next base: position 25,682 of record JBDTRG010000021.1, read on the forward strand.
GACGCGGCTCCTCACGCTGGTCGGGACCGGGGGCATCGGGAAGACGCGCCTGCTGCTGCAGCTCGCGGCCAATCTCGTCGGCCGGTACCGTGATCGTGTCTGGTACGTCGATCTTGCACCGATCGACGATCCGGCGCTGGTGCCGAGTGCGCTCGCCGGCGTGTGGGGCCTTACGGAGGTCGCCGGCGCGCCGCTCCTGGAAACGATCTGCGAGCACGCGCGGTCACAGCAAACGCTGGTGTTGCTCGACAATTGCGAGCACGTTCTGATCGCCTGCGCAGGTCTTGCCAATGCGTTGCTTCGCGCCGGTCCCGAGGTAGGGATACTTGCGACCAGCCGCGAGCCGTTGCGCACCGCGGGCGAGCGGACCTACATGTTGCCCGCCCTGCATCTCCCCGACCCGAAGTCCGACCTCGCGACATTTGTCCGCGCCGATGCGGTGCGGCTGTTCGTCGAACGCGCGCGCCTGCAGCAACCCGACTTTGCGGTGTCCCCCCAGCACCTGCCGGCCGTGGCAAAGATCTGCACTCGGCTGGACGGGATTCCGCTCGCCCTCGAGCTGGCGGCTGCCCGCGTCGGCACGTTGTCGGTTGAGACGATCGCGGCGCGCCTCGACGACCGATTCGGGCTGCTGAAGCGCGGGGATCGCATGGCGATGCCGCGCCAGCAGACCCTCAAGGCGCTGATCGACTGGAGTTACGATCTTCTCGACGCCACCGAGAAGTCCTTGTTTGCGCGGCTGTCCGTATTCGCGTCCGGATGGACGCTGGACGCTGCCGAAGCCGTATGCGCCGACGGGGCGCTTGCACAAAGCGATGTCCTCGACGTGCTGGATCGTCTTGTCCAGAAGTCCCTGGTCGTCGTTCACGAGGCCGAAGAGCGCTACGGATTCCTCGAGACGATACGCGACTACGCGCGCAACCGCCTGACCGACTCAGGACAGACCGAGCCGCTACGCGCTCGGCATCACCGATACTTTCTCGCGCTCGCCGAGGCCGCGGAACCGTCCTGGCGCGGCAGGATCGACGAACTGCGTTGGCTTCGTTCGCTGGAAGCCGAGCATGCGAATCTGCGGGCGGCGTTGCACTGGAGCATTGAGCAGCCGGGCCTTGTCGCGAATGCCGTGCGCCTCTGCGGAGCGCTGGGCCACTTCTGGCGCGTGCGTGGACACTGGCGGGAGGGGCGTGATTGGTGTTCCGACGCATTGCGGAAGGACGCCGGCGCGAGCCCGAACGACGTGCGTGCCAAGGCACTCCTCTCGGCCGCCATGATGAACGCCCGGCTGGGCGAAACGTCGGCGGCCGAGGCCCTCGCCGTACAGGCGCTGGCCCTTGCGCGCGAAGCCGGGAATCGGGTCCTGGAAGCAAGCGCCCTCAACAGCCTCAGCACCGTCCTCTCCGACCACGGCAATTTTGGACGGGCGCACCGAATGCTGGAAGAAGCCGTCGCTATCAACCGCGAGCTCGGGAATCGAGCCTGGGAATCGATCAATCTGGGTAACATCGGCGAGCTCTATGCCGACCAGGGGGATTTCGTGGCCGCGCAGGCACCGCTCGAACAGGCGCTGGCCCTGAGCCGCGAGATCGGCAGCGAATCGCTGGAGGCGATGGCGTTGAGCAGCCTCGGCCGGCTCGCCGAGCGGCGCGGCGACCATGGCGAAGCGCGCGCAATGTTGACGCAGGCACTCGCGATCTACCGCGAGCTCGGTTCCCCCGCCGAGGAGGTGGAGCAGATGCGGATGCTGGCGGGTGTCTGCATCGCGTGCGGCGAGCCGGCGTCTGCCGCGCATTACCTCTACGAAGCGTTGGCCACGAGCAGGGACCTTGGTTTTCGCGGCAGCATCGTCAAGTGCTTTGACGACATGGTCGGCCTGGCGATCGAAGTCGCCGCGCATGAAAGAGCGGGCCATTTTCAGGGCGCCTGTCAACGACTGCGAGAGATCACCGGCGTCCTGGCCACGCCGTCCGAATCGGAGAGCTCCGATCGCCGCGGGTCACGATGTCGCGTCGCGCTTGGCGAGGCCGCGTATTCTGCTGCCGAGGCCATCGGGCGGGGCCAGTCGCCGGAGTCTGTCATCGGTAACGGTCTCGCCTGGTTGGAAACGGTCGCGCGCAACGATGCGGTCGGCACGGCCGGTGCGTTGGTCGCGTCGGGCGACGTGGCAGGCGAACGGTTTTCCCGCGCGTGAGCCCTATGGTTGACAAACGATGGCATTGTCCGCAGCATTTGCATGCAAATCGGCAGAAAATCGCTTCGAGCGTGAAGCCCATCGGAGAAAACCGGGAGGCATGCGATGGCCAAGGGCGAGAATGTCATCATCGTCGGTAGCGACGGAAACGTCGCCGTCGGCACCAGCAAGGGCAAGGTCTCGATGCTTGGACCGGGCAAGTTGTCCACCAAGCTGATGCAAATGGCGGAGCAGCGCCAGGCGCTCGGGAAGAAACTGACCGACGAGCTGGAGAAAGCCGGATTCGCCGTGCAGGGCCATAGCCACACCAACGTCGTCTATCCAACCGGCGATCCACCCAAACGCCGCAAGAAGAAGAAGTAGACCGCGTGCGGTTGGCCGCTGCCGACGGCGTCCGCGCCATCGATCTCGGCGGCACGGTCCGGGCGGACGGCGTTGCGAATTCGCTCGCGAGGGCGCGCGAGGTCATGCGCGCGGTCGGCATCACCAGGCTCGCCAACGTCACCGGGCTCGATCACATCGGCGTTCCCACCTGGATGGCCGTGCGGCCGCTTGCCCGTTCTTTGAGCGTCTCCCAGGGGAAGGGGCTGACGCACGACCTCGCACGGGTCTCCGCGCTGATGGAATGCATCGAATTGCACCATGCGGAACACTTCGTGCCGCGGGGGCATTTGCAGTCGCTGGGCGCAGCCGACGAGGATCCGCGGTATGTGGATCCGTTGCTGTTGCCCATCCACCCGAGCGCTGCGATCGACGAAGCTTCCGCGGTCGAATGGGTCGAGGGGCACGACCTCATCGCGGAATGTGCGCGGTGGGTGCCGCGCGACTGCATCGACGTCGACACTTCGTCCGCGCGTGAACGGACACCGCTCTTCCTTGGCTCGTCGAACGGTCTTGCCTCGGGCAACACGCGCAGCGAGGCGATGCTCCACGCGGTATGCGAGGTCATCGAGCGCGATCAGGAGTCGTTCTGGTTTGCGCGCAAACAGCTCTCGATCGACGAGCGCGACAGCCGACTGCGCCTCGATTCCGTGACCGACCCGAACTGCAGATGGCTTCTCGACCGCTGTCGGGAGGCCGGATTGGAAGTCGTCGTCTGGTCCACGGCGCAGGACCTGACGTTACCCTGTTTCATGTGCACGTTGTTCGATCGGCATGCGAACACCTATTATCCGCAGCGCGCCTCGGGATCCGGTTGCCATCCTTATCGCCGAATCGCGCTGTCACGGGCAATCACCGAGGCGCTGCAAAGCCGGCTGACGCTCATCGCCGGCGGGCGGGACGACATGTACTGGTCGCTTTACGAAGACGGGCTGCGCGTCGACGACGAGGCTGGGCGCACCTGGGGCGATGCGCTCGTCGGCGAACCCGCGCTGGTCGAGTTCGAGGATGTGCGGGAGGCCCCGGCGCTCGCGTCGATCGAGGCATTGCTCGCCTGGGTTCTCGATGCGCTCGCAGCCGGCGGCCTTGCGCAGGCCGTCGTCGTCGACCTCACGCAGAGCCGGATCGGGATCCCGGTGGTCCACGTCAGCGTCCCGGGCCTCGAGGGCCCGATCATGAAGGACGGATATACGCCGGGGCCGCGGATGCAGGCAATGCTCGCCGGGCGGCTATGACGACGTGCCTGTTCGTCGGGCCGACGCTGCATCGCGAGCCGATTCCGCCGGGCATCGAGCGCTTCGGCCCGGCGGCGATGGGGTCGGTGTTTCGCGCCGTCGAGGCCGGCTATCGGCGCATCGGCATCGTCGACGGATATTTCGGCAACGTTCCTTCGGTGTGGCACAAGGAGGTCCTGTTTGCGTTGTCGGCTGGCGTGGAGGTGTGGGGTGCCGCCAGCATGGGCGCATTGCGGGCGGCCGAACTGCACGCGTTCGGCATGATCGGCATTGGACGCATCTATCGTCTCTATCGCCGCGGGCTATGGACCGACGACGACGAGGTCGCGGTCATCCACGCGCCCGAGAACCTGGCTTTTGCGCCGCTTTCCCTGTCCCTGGCCAACATCCGTTTCACGTTGCGCAGACTGCGACGACTCGGCATGCTGGATGCCTCGCTCGAGGAGGCGCTGGTCCGGCGCATGAAAGACCTGCACTTTTCCCGACGCAACGCCGAAGAGCTCGAACGGCACGCCTCGGACATCGCCGGGGAAGCGAATCCCGTGCGGTTCGCGCACTGCTTCTCCCGCGAATACGTCGATGTGAAAATGGCCGACGCCCGCGCGCTGTTGGCATCGCTCGCTCGGGGTGGATCGCGGCCACGCGCGCAGCCCGTGTGGCGATTTCCCGCAACGGGTCACTGGCGCAAGCAGTTCGAACTGGAGATTGCGGACGTCCCGCCGCTCCACTGATCGCGGCGACGAGCCGAACGACCGAAAGGGCATCTAGTTGGAATTCAAGGATTACTACCAGACGCTCGGCGTGGCGCGCGAAGCGACCGCGGACGAGATCAAGAAGGCGTACCGCAGGCTGGCGCGCAAGTACCACCCCGACGTCTCCAAGGAGGCGAACGCGGAGGCGTGCATGAAAGAGGTGAACGAGGCCAATGCGGTGCTTTCCGATCCGGAAAAGCGCGCGGCCTACGACCAGGTGGGTCAGGGACTGCACGCGGGACAGGAGTTCCGCCCGCCGCCCGACTGGGACGCCGGTTTCGAATTTTCCGGCCGCGGACCTTCGGGCGCGCGAGGTGCCGACTTCAGTGATTTCTTTGCCGAGCTGTTCGGCCGCCAGCAGGGCGGGGGCGGTCGCGGCGCGCATTTCGATGCCCGTGGCGAGGACCGGCACGCCAAGATCGCGATCGATCTCGAGGATGGCTATCAAGGTGCCACAAGGCTCGTGACGCTGCGCACACCCGACCTCGACGGTGAGGGCCGCGTGACCATGAAGGAGCACAGCCTCAACGTGCGCATTCCGAAAGGCGTGCACGAGGGCCAGGTTCTGCGCCTCGCGGCCAAGGGCAGCCCCGGCCTCGGCGCCGGGCCGCCGGGAGACCTGTACCTCGAGATCCACTTCAACGCGCATCGGCGTTTCCGCGTCGAAGGACGCGACGTCTACGCGACGCTTCGCGTGGCACCTTGGGAGGCGGCGCTCGGCGCCACCGTGAAGGTCGCGCTGCCTGTCGGGGCCGTCGAAGTGCGCGTCCCGGAAAGCTCGCAGACGGGTCGCAAGCTGCGGCTCAGGGAGCGCGGCATTCCCGGAACGCCGCCGGGAGACCTGTATCTGATGCTGGAGGTCGTACTGCCTCCGGCCGACAGCGCCAAGGCGCGCGAAGTCTATGAGACGATGGCGAAGGATCTCGCCTTCAACCCCAGGGAGTCGGAGTCATGACCGATGCGATCGCCGCTTTGCTTATCGACGAGGTTCGGATCGGGCTGAACGAGTTCGCCAGCAGTTGCACGGTCAGTCGCGAGTGGATCATCGAGCACGTCGAGGCCGGGGTGCTGCTGGAACGCGCGCAGCCCGACCCTAGCCACTGGTTGTTCGCGAGCCGCGACCTGATTCGCGCGCGGCAACTCGATACACTGGAGCGCCAATTCGACGCCAATCCGGAACTCGCCGGATTGGTCGTCGATCTCGTCGAGGAGCTGGAGCGGTTGCGCGCCCGCCTGAAGCGCGAAGGGTTGTCGCCGGCCTAGCCTGTTGCCGACCCGGAACCCATCTCCCGACGCGGATCGATCCGGATGACCGAGCTCAGGCCGAACTATCGGGACGTCCAGGCGCATTACGACCTTTCCGGCGACTTCTTCGCGTTGTTCCTCGACGCGTCGCGCACCTACAGCTGTGCTTACTTCGAGCGCGACGAGTTGACGCTCGAACAAGCGCAGCTTGCCAAGATCGACCTCGCCCTCGGCAAATGCGAACTCGAGCCCGGCATGCGACTGCTCGACATCGGCTGCGGCTGGGGTGCGCTCGCCAGGCGCGCCGCGCAACGCCATGGCGTGAGGGTGGTCGGCCTGACCTTGAGCCGCAATCAGCAAGCGTATGCCGCCCGGATGACGCGGGGGTTGCCGGTGGAAATACGGTTGCAGGGGTGGGAGGAATTCGACGAGCCGGTCGATCGCATCGTCAGCATCGGTGCGTTCGAGCATTTTCGCGAAGCGCGTTTCGCGGATTTCTTCGCAAAATGCCACCGCCTGCTGCCCGTTGATGCGCATATGCTTCTGCACACCATCGTGTTCGCCGACCAAGCGGCGCTGAATGCGAGGGGGATCGCGCTCGACCACGACAACGTGCTGTTCGCCAAATTCGTCCGCAAGCATATCTTTCCCGGCGGGCAGCTGGTCGTGCCGCGGGTGATCCGCGACTACGCCCGGGCGGCGGGGTTCGAGGTCGAGCGAGAACATTCGCTGCAACAACACTACGCCCGGACGCTGGATACCTGGGCAGTCAATCTCGCGGCAGCGCGCGAAAGGGCGATCGCGTTGACCGGCGAGGGGGCTTTCGACATCTACATGAAATACCTGACGGGTTGCGCCGAGCGCTTCCGCTCCGGCTATATCGATGTGATCCAGTTCACGCTCGTCCGCCTCGATCGGGAGCCGTTGTCGATCACTTGATCGGTCGCGCCTGGTAGTCGATAGGGCGCGTTCGTCGGTTCTCGATTGACGTCGCCTGCCCTAGTCGAAATACTCGAAGTGGCGGGATCGAAACACCAGTGCGGTCGGCTGCGCACCCTGACCGCGCACTTCCACCGAACGCAGGAGATACGGCATTGGCAGGGCTTTCGGGTTCCTATCTGTCCCAACTGGAAGGATCGGTCGCCAGCGCTTTCGAGCGCACGGTGACGCTTCATTGCGAATCGGTCGCGCTGGAGACGGGGGCAGAAAGGCTGACCTACGACGCGCTGAACCGGGCTGCCAACCGGCTTGCGCATGCGATTCTTGCCCAGTGCGCAGAACGCGAGCAGCCCGTCGCGTTCGTTTCCGACGGCGGGGCGACGCCCTATGTTTGTCTGCTCGCCATCCTCAAAGCCGGCAAGACCTACGTGGCGCTCGACCCGGCGCTGCCGGTGGCGCAGCTGCAGGCCGTCTGCGCCGTTGCCGAACCGGGACTGATCCTCACCCCGTCGCGCAGTCTGGCGCTGGCCGTCCAGTTGGGCGGACCGACGCGCCCCGTGGTCAACGTGGACACCCTTGACGGGACCCAGTCCGACGCGAATCCAGCGCTCGCCATTCCTCCTTCGCGGCTGGCCGCCATCTTCTTCACGACCGGCTCGACTGGCCAGCCCAAAGGCATCTACTACGACCAGCGTTCGCTGCTGCATCGGATCTTCACGACGATCCTTTGCACGCAAACGCGGCCCGGTGTCCGGCAGGCGCTCTACATTCAATGCGACAACAGCTGGTCGGCGACCATCGTATTTGCGGCGCTCCTGGCCGGCGCAACGCTGTGCCCCCTTAATATCAGGACGATGGGCGTGCCGCGGATGGCCGAATGGATTGCTGGCGTAGGCATCACGCACTTCCCGATGACGTGCAGTCTCTTTCGCCAGTGGATGGACGTGCTGCCCGACGCCGACGAATCTCGGTACCCCGCGTTGCGTTTCGTGGCCGTTGGGGCCGAGCCGTTATCGCGGCGCGATGTCGAAAGATTCAAGCAGAATTTTCCGCCGACCTGCGTGCTGTTTCACTCGCTCGCAACCTCCGAATGCGGGCGCATCGCGTACGCGAACATTCGACGCGCAACACCGCTTCGCGGTGAACGCATGTCCGTGGGTCATGCCGATCTGGACAAGGAAATTTTGATCGTCGGCGAGGAGGGCCACTGGGCCGCGCCCGGTGAAACCGGCGAGATCGCGGTGCGCACCCGCTACATGATGAGCGGTTACTGGCGCAACCCGCGCTTGACCGCCGCCGTGATACGTCCCGACCCGGACGGCAGCGACAAGCGGATCTATTTCACCGGCGACATCGGGCGTATCGGAGACGATGGACAACTGGAGGTGCTTGGCCGCCGCGACTTCCAGGTGAAGGTGCGCGGCTATCGGGTGCAGCCCGCCGAAATCGAGCAGCGCCTGTTCGACCTCGGTACCATCAGCGAAGCCGTCGTGGTCGCCCTGGATGGAGCGGACGGGGACAAACGGCTGGTCGCCTACCTGGTAGCGGAGGGCCAAACTCCACCGTCGGCAACGCAACTCCGGGCCACGCTGTCGCAGACATTGCCCGACTACATGATTCCCTCGGCATTCATCTTCCTGCCGACGCTGCCGCTTACGCCGGGCGGCAAGGTGGATCGGAGGGCGCTGCCGCAGCCTTCGCGCGAGCGCCCGCAGATGGCAAGCTCATATGTTGCCCCGTGCACTGCGCTCGAAACGCAGTTGGTGCGCATCTGGGAAGACGTCCTGCCCATCGCGCCGGTCGGTGTCGACGACGATTTTTTCGCGCTGGGAGGCGATTCGATGGACGCGGCGCGGATCATTGCCGGCGTACTGCGCGATCTCGGGGCGAGGCTTTCGCCGCGCGAACTATTCGATTGCGCGACCGTCCGCGCCATGGCCGTTGCGCTGTCGGCGGTTCAGTCTTGGCCTGCCGCCGACGCCGCGCTCGAATTTCAACGCCGGACGCCCTCGCTTACTCCGCCTTGATGCCGAGGCGCGCCGCGAGTTGGCGCTTCTGCGCCGTTTCCGCCTGGATGAAATGCTTGAACTCCTCGGGCGTGCTTGCCACTGGGTGGATCGCGCGTTCCTCGAGCGCCTTGCGCATCGGACCATTCAACGCACGTACCGCTTCCGCGTGCACGATATCGACGATGTTCTTCGGCGTCTTCGCCGGAACGAACACGCCCATCCACACTCCGGCGACCACGGCGGGGTAACCGGCTTCTGCCGTTGTGGGCACCGCGGCCAAGCTCGGCAAGCGCTGCGGACCGGTGACCGCGAGTATCTTGACCTTGCCGGCCTGGACCAGCGGCAGCGACGAACCGTAGGAATCGAACGCGAAGTCGATCTGTCCGCCGATGAGATCGGTAAGCATGGGGCTTCCACTCTTGTAGGGTACGTGGACGACGTCGATGCCGGCGGAAATCTTGAACAGTTCGCCGAGGAAGTGGTTGATCGTGCCGGTGCCGAGCGAGCCATAGTTGAGCTTGCCGGGGCGGGCCTTGGCGTACGCAACGAGCTCCGCCATCGTGTTCGCGGGAAAGCTGGAATTGACCACAAGGATAAGCGGCCACTTGCCGATCAGCGTGACCGGCTGAAGGTCGACTTCGGGGTCGTACTGCAGGGATTGCACGGTCATCGGCGGCACGACCGTCGTTTCGACCATGGTCGCGACCAGCAACGTGTGTCCGTCCGGGTCGGCACGTGCTGCCGTCCGCGCACCGATGGTGCCTGCCGCGCCGGGCCGATTCTCGACAATGATGGGTTGGGGGACCCGTTTGCCGATGTCCTCGGCCAGCATGCGCGAAATGGTGTCTGCATTGCTTCCGGGCAACCAGCCCGTGATGATGTGCACGGGCTTGGTCGGCCATGCGGGCGTCTGGGCGAGGCTTGCATCCGGCAGAGCGGATATACCCAGCAGGAACGCCAGCAGCAGTGGGTGCCGGGCACAATTCGAGTTCGCGAAAAGCCTGACCATGAAACACGCCGCTTTCATTCTAATCTCCGACCAGTCAATCATCGCTCCCTTCGAACGATACTTGCGATCGAGTGGGAAATCCATCCGCGCGACAACGGCAAGTCATTCCAATCGGGTATCGTTCCGTCCGAGAGGAACGACTTCAAGCCAATGACGGCCTTGTCGCATCGCCTTTGCGTCGCCCCGATGATGGACTGGACCGACCGCCACTGTCGGTACTTCCTGCGCCTCATCTCGCGCCGGGCACGGCTCTACACCGAGATGATCACGAGCGGCGCGCTGATGCACGGCGACGTCCCCCACCATCTCGACTTCGATCCCGCCGAGCATCCGCTCGCGCTGCAGCTCGGCGGCAGCGATCCGGCGCTACTCGCCGCCTGCGCGAAGCTGGGCGCGCGCTGGGGATACGACGAGATCAACCTCAACTGCGGTTGTCCGTCGGAACGGGTGCAGACCGGCAGTTTCGGCGCCTGCCTGATGGCCGACCCGGCGATCGTCGCCGATGGCGTCAAGGCAATGCGCGATGCGGTCGCGATCCCGGTCACCGTCAAGCATCGGATCGGCCTCGACCATGGCGAGGACTACGGATTCGTCCGCGATTTCGTCGGCGCGGTCGCCGGCGCCGGATGCGAGGTCTTCATCGTCCATGCGCGCAATGCGGTGCTGAAGGGGCTCTCGCCGAAGGAGAATCGGGAGGTCCCGCCGCTGCGCTACGACGTCGTGCGCAGGTTGAAACGCGACTTTCCTGCGCTGACGATCGTACTGAACGGCGGGCTGACCGACTGGGACGCGATCGAAAGCGAAGCGGCGCACGTGGATGGCGCGATGCTCGGACGCGTTGCGTACCACGATCCGTATTTCCTCGCGCAGACGGACTGTCGCGTGTATGGCGACGATGCGCCGGCCCGGTCGCGCGCCGACGTATTACGGTCCATGATCCCGTACGCGGAGAATCAGCTCACGCGAGGCATCCCGATGCGGGCGATCGCGCGGCACGTGTTGGGCCTTTATCACGGCCAATCCGGCGGCCGCCGCTTTCGCCAAATCCTGTCGGACGCGGCAAAGTTGCGTAACGCGGGACCGGAGCTCTTCAACGAGGCGCTGGCCGCCGTCGAGCCGGTCTACGCTTGAAAAGTAGTGAAAAGTAGGGTCAGACTCGACTTTCTTCGACGCGACGAACAAAAGTGGATCACACAAGAAAGTCGAGTCTGACCCTACTTTTCGCAGGCTAGAGGACGCTATGATAATAGGCTGCGCGCCGCAACCCAACGGCGCAGCGAAGCTCGAGGAGCCCGCCATGCCGCGTCCTATCCATTTCGAGATTCACGCCGAGAACACCGAGCGCGCGATCAAGTTCTATCGCGAACTGCTCGGCTGGGAATTCAGCCAGTGGGGCACCGAGCCCTATTGGCTCGTCAAGACCGGGGAAAAAGGTACCCCCGGGATCGATGGCGGGCTGTTGCCGCGTCGGGGGCCAGGCCCGGCCGACATGCAACCGGTCAACTCATTCGTCTGCACCGTCGATGTCGCGGACCTCGACGCCTCCGTCAAACGCGTCACCGCGGTCGGCGGGTCGATCGCGCTCGCCAAGATGCCGATCCCCACCATCGGCTGGCTCGCCTACGCGAAGGATACCGAAGGCAACCTGTTCGGGATGATGCAGATGGACGCGAACGCGAAGTGAGTGCCGCAGAGCCGCCTCAAGGCGCTGCCCCCCGGGGGGAGGCGACGCGCAGCGGCGCATCGGGGGGACGCAAGTGAGCGCATCAGTGCCACGAAGGATCACCATTGCCACGCGCGAATCCGCGCTGGCGATGTGGCAGGCGGAGCACATCCGCGCGCGCCTCGCCGCGCGCCATCCGGAAAGCTCCGTCGAGCTTCTCGGCGTGACCACGCAGGGCGATCGCGTGCTCGACCGGCCTCTCGCCGACATCGGCGGAAAGGGTCTGTTCATCAAGGAGCTCGAAGTCGCGATGGCGGAAGGTCGCGCGGATCTTGCCGTCCATTCGCTGAAGGATGTGCCGATGGACATGCCCGAAGGCTTCACGCTCGCGGCGATCTGCGAACGCGAAGACCCGCGCGACGCCTTCGTGTCCAATCGTTATCTCGATCTCGCGGGCCTGCCCGGGGGTGCCCGCATCGGGACGTCCAGCCTGCGCCGGGAAGCGCAGCTTCGCGAGCGCGACCCGCTGCTCGCGATCCTTCCGTTGCGCGGTAACGTCAACACGCGGCTGCGCAAGCTCGACGAAGGGCAGTACGACGCGATCATCCTCGCAGCCGCAGGCCTCAAGCGGTTGGGCTTTGCCGCGCGAATCGCCTCGCTGCTCGATCCGGAAGAGAGCCTTCCGGCCGCGGGCCAGGGGGCACTCGCGGTCGAATGCCGCACCGATCGCCCCGAGATCATCGCAGCCCTCGCGCCGCTGGCCGACCGCGATACGACGCTTACGACGATCGCCGAGCGTGCGTTCGCGCGCGCGCTTTCGGGGAGCTGCCACACCCCGCTCGCGGCCCACGCAATTTTCCGGCACGGCGAACTCTGGTTGCGCGGGCTCCTTGCCAGCCGCGACGGAAGCGAGGTGTTGCGCGGCGACCGCAGCGCCGCGGTGGGCGATGTGCGCGCCGCCGATGCGCTCGGACAGGCGCTGGCCACCGATTTTCTCGCACGCGGTGCTGCGCGGCTCGCCGCCGCCTGAACGGTCCGTCGCGATGGTTCCATCGCCGACGCTGCCGGGGGCATCCACCGGACCGTTCGCGGGCCTCGGCATCCTGATCACGCGGCCGGCGCGCCAGGCCGCGGGTTTCGCCCGGAAGGTCGCAGCCCTCGGTGGAACGCCCGTCATCTTTCCGGCGATCGCGATCCTGCCGCCGGCCGATCCCTCAGTGCTTTCGCGCGTGCACGCCGGGTTGGCGACGTACGACATCGCGATCTTCGTCTCGGCCAATGCTGTCGAGCATGGTGCTCCCGACCCCCGGCAATGGCCCGCGCGCATTGCGGTCTTCGCCCCCGGTCCGGGAACGGCGGAAGCGCTCGCGGCAGTCGGCATTCCCGACGCGCACACTCCAGTGACGACATTCGACAGCGAGGGATTGCTTGGTTTGCCCGATCTCATCGACGTGCGCGGCAAGCGCGTGCTGATCCTGCGCGGCGACGGTGGGCGCGAGCACTTGGGCGACACGCTGCGCGCGCGCGGCGCGGAGGTTGATCATGTCGCGTGCTATCGACGTTCAAAGCCCCGATCGGGAGTCACAGGGCTCGCCGAGGCGTTTCGCGACGGGCGGATCGACGCCGTCACGATCACTTCGAGCGAAGGTCTCGACAACCTGTGGACGCTCGCTGACGAAGCGATCCGGGCTTCGTGGAGGGCGTCCCCGACGTTCGTCCCGCACCCGCGTATCGCCGCGCACGCGCGCGGCCTCGGCCTGTCCGTCGTCGAAACGGCCGGCGGGGACGCTGGCCTCGTCGCAGGATTGCTAGAATGGTCGGCCGCGCAACCTCAAAAGAAGAGTTGATCCCATGCAGCCCGACATCATCATCACCGCACCGCTTCCGCCGTTTCTCTACGATCCGCTCAAGGCCGACTACCGCTGCCACGACCATGCCCAGGCGAGCGACAAGGCTGGCCTGCTGAAATCAGCCGGCGGATCGATACGCGGTCTCGTCCAGGGCGGCGGTACCGTGACGCCGACGGCGCTGCTCGACGCGCTGCCGGCGCTCGAGATCATCTCGGTGTTCGGCGTCGGCTACGACGGTGTCCCCGTCGACTACTGCAGGAAGCGCGGCCTCAAGGTCACGAATACGCCGGATGTGCTGACCGACGATGTCGCCGACGTTGCCGTCGCCCTGGTGATGATGACCGGCCGTGGTTTCGTCCGGCTCAATCGCTTTGTGCAGACAGGAGAATGGCTGAAGCGCGGGCCGGAGTTGACGACGAAGCTCGGCGGCAAGACCGTCGGCATCCTCGGGCTCGGGCGCATCGGCAAGGCCATTGCGGGGCGGCTCGCGTCGATGGGAATGAAGATCGCGTACACGGGCAGGAAGCCGCAGGACGTGCCCTATCAGTTCGTCCCGAACCTCAAGGCGCTCGCCGCGGCGTCGGATTTCCTGGTGGTCGCGTGTCCCGGCGGCGCCGAGACCAAGAACATCGTCAACGCGGAAGTGCTTGCGGCGCTCGGCAAGAAGGGGACGCTCGTCAACATCGCGCGCGGCTCCATCGTCGACGAACCGGCACTCGTCGCGGCGCTCGTGGCGGGGACGATCAAGGGCGCGGGCCTGGACGTGTTCGCCGACGAGCCGAAGATCCCGCAGCCGATGTTCGCGATGGACAACGTCGTGCTGTTGCCGCACGTCGGCAGCGCAACGCGCGAAACGCGCCAGGCGATGGGCGACCTTTGCAAGGCGAACCTCGATGCCTGGTTCGCGGGCAAGCCTTTGCCGACGCTGATCCCCGAGCTCGGCTGACACCTGTTCACGAATGGCCCTGTGCTCCAACGAGCGGTCGTCGGGCAATTTATCCAAGCGAGCCGATCTGGCCGAAAACTGCGACCGGGAGTGCTGTTGGTGAGCTAGCTGCCTCCCTCTGAAATCCTGCAGTAGCAGTACGTGAACTGTTGCGTCGAGCCCGTCGGGGTTTGGTGCAGCTCGGTGCGGTGTTTCACCAGCCTAAAGGCTGTCCCGAATTCGTCGTGAAGCGAATCAGCATCGTAACGAACGACATCCAGGCCACTGCATTTGATCGGCCCCTCGGGGCCGAATGTCGCAACGATGACATGGCCGCCAGGCTTAACTGCGTGAGCGACTTGTCGCACGTACGATATTCGATCGTTTGGGTCCGTGAGGAAGTGAAAGACCGCCCGGTCGTGCCACGCGTCGAATTGACGCTCGCCAAAAGAAAACGTCCGCACATCGCCACAAAGCCAGGTGACTTTGTTTGCGCTGGCACCGAGCCGTGCTTTTGCAACATCCAATGCTGTCGATGAAAGGTCCATGGCGTAAGGATTGCTGTAACCACAGGCCAGCAGGTCATCGACCAAAGTCGATTCGCCCGCACCCACGTCAATGATGTGAGCGTCGCGATTCGAAGCAGCGTCCTTGATCAGCTGGAGCGAAACCTCCAAGTGAGGGCGATACCAACTGACCTCGGTCGGCTCCTTTGTCTGATAGACCTTTTCCCAGTGCAGCTTCGAGTCCATGAACTTTCATCCATCCGTTTGTCTCATGCTGATTGTGCCTGAGAAGTTTCTTCCAGTGAGGACTTGCAATTGGAGTCCGGACAACTGCCATTAGTGTGGGTGACGGTGATGCAAATCGGGGTAGTGCGCATGCGAGTGGACCAGCGGCACGTGGATGTGAGTATGGGCGTGCGGCTCGCTGCCGTCCCAGCTGTCGTGAGTGTGGCGATGGTGCTCGTCGTGCGAGTGTGGGTGGCTGTGTTCCTGTGGCTCATGCACATGGCGATGGGCGTGATGTTCGGTGAGATGCAGCCAAACGCCCAACGCCATCAGCGCCCCGGCAAGGACGAGTTGCCAGGTAATGGCCTCCCCTTGTAGCAGGAACGCCAGCGCAGCACCAAAGAAGGGGGCGACCGAGAAGTAAGCGCCAGTCCGTGCGCTTCCGAGTTGGCGGAGCGCAAGTACGAACAAGACAAGGCTTACACCATAGCCGAGAAATCCAACAACCGTGGTGGCACCAATCACGCGCGTTGCGGGCAACGTCTCGCCAAGCAGCATTGCCAGGCTGAGATTGACCGCACCCGCAACCAATCCCTTTAGTCCGGCAATCGCTACCGCATCACTGGCGGAGACTTTCCGGGTCAAGTTGTTGTCCAATGCCCAGCAGAGGCACGCTACCGCAATCAGCAGGGAGCCAAGCGACGCTTGACCGGGCTCGCGTGGCGTCCATGCCAACAGCAGGCCGCCAGCCACAATCGCCAGCATGCCCATCACCACGCGGCGGTCGAAATTCTCGCGGAACAGAAACCAGGCAAACATGGCCGTGAATACGGCTTCGAGATTCAGCAACAGAGACGCCGTCGACGCGGCGGTGGTCACCAAACCGTACATCAGTGCAACAGGTCCGGCAACGCCACCGAAAAATATGGCAGCGGCGAGCGATCGCCACTCTTCGCGTCGCGGCAGACTTATGGACGTGCCCGGAGGCGCCCATAGCTGGCGCACGGCCAGTACGATCAGGAGCCCGACGCCCGACCCACCGTAAAGCAATCCGGCCAGAAGCAGCGGCGATACGACGCCTACAAGCAACTTGGCAAGAGGGGTACTCATACCAAATAGCACGGCCGAGCCTAGTGCAAATGCGATGCCTCGGTACACGCTATTCCTGCTCCTCGAGTCGGCCTTGATACTCCCGCCGGGAATCGTCGACCGTCGTTGGACTTCCGTGGCGGTCCCTAGGCCGATGCCGCGGCAAAATTCCGGACGAGCTGAAGATCAACCGGTCACCACGGTATTGCTCAGCGGCTCGCCGCGCGCCAGCCGGTCCAGGTTTCGCGCGATCTCGAGGCTTCGCCGAACGATGGTGCCGGTCGTCCAGCCAGCCACGTGCGGGCTCAGCAGCACGTTGTCCAATTTGTGGAATGGAAAGCGCGTCGACGGGTCGCGCGGCGCTGCGCTCGAAGGATAGTCCCACCACGTGTCGATCGCGGCGCCGCCGATGCGCCGGTGCAGTAGCGCGTCGAAGAGGGCGGCCTCGTCGATCACGGCGCCGCGAGCCGGGTTGACGATCAGCGCGCCGGGTTTCATCGAAGCCAGCTCGGCGGTGCCGATGAGGCCGCGGGTTTCCGGTACAAGCGCGCACGCCAGCACCACGAAATCCGCTTCGCTCAGCGTCTGGTTCAACTGGTCGAGGCCGACGACGCGCTCGACATTCGGGTCGGTCTTGCCCGCACTGCGGTTGACGGCAAGCACCCGCATGTCGAAGGCTCGGGCGCGGCGCGCGACCGCCGCCCCGATCCGTCCCAGCCCGACGATCACCAGAGTCTTGCCGGCGAGGTCCTCGTCGGGCGCGCCGCCGAAGCGCGATGAGCGGGTCCACACGCCGGTGCGCATCTGCCGATCGGCGGGCCCAAGCCGGTGGCACCATTCCAGCATCGCGAGCAGCGCGTATTCGGAGACGCCGGGCTCGTGCTCGAAGACGTTGCACAGCGTGACGCCGGGCGGAATCGCTTTGATGTCGATGCGGTCGTATCCCGCGCCCGCCACCTGGAGAAGCTTCAGCCGCGGCGCCGTTGGCCACGTTGCGTCGTAGTGACCCGTAACGGCCGCGTCGGCGCGGGCGATCACCGCGACCGAGGTCGACAAGTCGTCCGGTATCGCCACGACATCCCACGGTGTCGTGACTGCCGCAGCAATTCCGTCGCGAAACGGCAGGACGGCGGTGCCGGCCAGGATGGCGAGGTGTCGCCCGGCCACGGGACTGCCTTCGTGCTGCGCGCTCCGGTATTCGCTCCCGGGGCGGCCCTTCGGGCCCATGCCGGTCATAGCGACGATACCTTGATCGTTGCGTCGGGCCGGGCAGCCAGGCCGTGCTTCAGTTTGATGCCGAGACCGGGTGCCTCGGTCGGCGCGATGAAGCCGCCCGAAAGCGGCGGCAGGTCGTCGACCAGTTCCCGGTACCAGCCGAAGTAGAAGGCGCGGACGACTTCCTGGACCAGCGCGTTGGGCGAAGCCATCGCCAGATGCACCGACGCGGTCAATAGCACGGGGCCCGTACAGTCGTGTGGCGCCACCGGAAGCTCGTAGCTCTCGGCCATCGTCGCGATCTTCTTTGCCTCGCCCAATCCGCCGCACCAGCCGACGTCGAGCATCGCGACCGAGGTCGCCTGCTTCTCGAACACCTCGCGGAACGACCAGCGCGACGACAGCGTTTCGCTGGCCGTGGTCCATATCCGTGTGGATTCGCGGAATGCCTTCAGCGCGTCGATGTTCGACGGTCGGATCGGATCCTCGAACCAATACGGCTCCAATGTTTCCATCGCCCGGGCGATCTTCATTGCGCTCGGCAGGTTCCACAGTCCATGCATCTCGACATGCAGGTCGATCTTGTCGCCGACGCGCTTGCGGATCTTCTCGAAGGGCGCCATGCCTTTCTTGAGATCGGCGACGGAAATGTCGTTGCCGCCGGTCGCGTCCGCCGCGTGATCGAACGGCCAGATCTTCATTCCGGTATAGCCCTCGGCGATCAGGCTCTCGGCCAGGTCGTCGGCGCGGTTCAGGAAGGCGTCGAGATCCTCGTAAGGGCCTTCGCTTTTCTCGAGCCCCCAGTCGTTAGTGCCCCAGTTGGGTCGCGCCCGCACGTAGCGATACCCGGCACAGGTGTTGTAGACGCGAATCCTGTCGCGACACTTGCCGCCGAGCAGTTGATAGAGCGGCATGCCTGCCGCCTGTCCCATGATGTCCCATAGCGCGATGTCGAACGCCGACGCGCCGCGAATTTCCGCGCCGGTCGATTTGAATCCGACGTAGTTCTGCAAGAGCTTGCGCGAGTGCTGCTCGATCCGCAGCGCGTCCTGGCCCAGCATCTGCGGGGCGAGCGTCTCGTGGACGTAGGCGTGGATCGCCTGCGAGCCGAAGTAGGTCTCACCCAGCCCGACATGACCCGCGTCGGTGTGGACCTGAATCCAGATGACGTTCGGAAATTCGGCCAGGCTGATCGTTTCGATCTTGGTGATTTTCATGAGGGCGTCGGTTTTTCGGGTCGACGCATCAGCGAGCAGACATCAACAGCGCTGATGCAGAAACGCACGGTGCCAGGACAGGCGTCAGTCCAATTTCTGCAGCTTTTGCAGCGAGCGCATCCGCCACAGGATCGTATGGTCCGGAAACAGGCGTGGATACTCCGTGTAGCTGACTTCGCCGACATAGATGTCGCCGCGCGTATCGACCGCGAGTCCGTGCGGTGCGATGAACTTTCCCGCCTCGAGTCCCGGCCCCGCTTCGCCGCCGAGCCGTGCGATGAGTTTGCCGCCGCCGTCGACGATCGAGAGTCGAGGCCCGATGTTCGGGTGGTTCCGGTTCACCGGCCCCATGGCGCCCAGCTCGCCGATGATGAACCGGGGCTTGGCCCCGCGGCAGCAATACAGCCCGCAGGGCCGGTGCATGTTGACCCATTGCGTTTCGTATTTGCCGTTGCCGTCGAACACCTGCACGCGGTGATTCTCGCGGTCGGCGACGTACACCCAGCCTTCGGGGTCGGTGGCGATGTTGTGCGCGATGTTGAACTGGCCGGGGTCGGTGCCCGGCTCGCCCCACGAGAGCAACAGCTTTCCGTCCGGCGCGTACTTGTGCACGCGCGCGTTGCCATAGCCGTCGCTCACGTAGATTTCGCCCTTGGGAGAAAGCGCCGTATGCGTGCAGCGGTGGAATGGCAGGCCGCTCATGTAGGCGGAGGGCTTGCCCGGAACGCCGATCTCGAGGAGCACCTTGCCGTCGGTCGTGCATTTGCGCACGAAGTGACCGCCGTCATCGGTGCAGTAAAGAATGTCGTTCGCGTCGATGTAGAGGCCGTGGGCGCGCGGAAACGTCCCCTCGCCCCAGGAAAAGAGGAAGTTGCCGTCCGAATCGAACACGATCATCGGGTGCTCGCCGCGATTGAATACGTAGACGCGGTTCTTGCTGTCGACCGCGACCGACGCGACGTCCTTCAACTCCCACCCCTCGGGCAGCTTCGCCCAGTTCTCCACCACGCGGTAGCGGTGCTCGCCGCGGCCGAGAATCGCCGTCATCTGATCTCCTTGACTTGGTTGGAACAATGGATTTGCTGCAGCGCAGCGCTCATCGCGCACGGCGCTGAAGGATCGCTCCGAACTCGAGCCGCCCGGTCTTTTTACTCCACCCACCTTGATCCACGCAACTCGTCGACCGGGCTAAAGTGCAGTAGCATGCGGGGACCCACAAAAGCAAACGGAACGGAGGAGTGTATGAAATTGATGCAAGCCGTATTTGCGCTGGCGGGCCTCGGTATTTTCGGCCATCTTGCGATGCAGTCGGGTGACGCCGGCGCGCAAACGCCCGCGGCGACGCCGGCCGCGAAGATCGGCTCCACGCTGATCGGCAAACTCGAAGGGCCGGAGGTCATCCTCGACGTCAAGGCCTATCCGAAGACCTTCAAGGAAGCCCCGATTCTTGCCGCGCAGGTCAAGGCCGGCAAGCTGCCACCGGTCGCAAAACGCCTTCCCGAGACCGCGCAACTCTTTGTCGTGAAGCCGCTGCACGAAATCGGAAAATACGGCGGCAACTGGCGCCGGGCGTTTACCGGTCCCGCCGACCACGAGAACGGCAATCGGATCAATTCGCTCGACAAGATCCTGACCTTTGATTACACCGGCACCAAGATCATTCCGAGTCTCGCGAGCGGCTGGAAGGTCAGCGACGACGGAAAGACGACGACGATCTTCCTGCGCAAGGGGGCCAAGTGGTCCGACGGCACGCCGTTTACCGCGAACGATTTCATGTTCTGGTACAACGACATCTATCTGAACAAGAACATCACCCCTGCGCCGTTCTTCGAATTCCAGATCAACGGCAAGGACGGGGTGATGAAAAAGATCGACGACTACACGGTCGCCTTCGAATTCCCCGAACCCTATTCGTTCTTCGTTTCCCAGCTCGCGGGCAGCACGGCGATCGGCGGCGGCCTGGCGACGCGCGGAGGCTTCCAGAACTTCGGTGGCGCCTATGCGCCGGCGCATTATCTGAAGCAGTTCCTGCCAAAGTATTCGTCGGAAGAAGCGGTGACCAAGAAGGCCAAGGATCTCGGCTTCGACAGCTGGGTGTCGCTGTTGAAGAACCGCTACAGCTGGGCGTTGAACAACGAGCTGCCCGTGATGACGCCGTGGAAGACCGTGTCCCCGATAAACACGCCGACGTGGTCGATGGAGCGCAATCCGTACTTCTGGGCCGTCGACACCGCGGGGAACCAGCTTCCGTACATCGACCGGATAACGATGACGCTCGCCGAAAATATCGAGGTCGCCAACCTGCGGGCCATCGCCGGCGAGTACGACATCCAGGAACGCCACATGGGTCTCGCCAAGCTGCCCGTCTTCCTCGAAAACGCCAAGAAGGGCAACTACACGGTTCACCTCGACCCGGCGCTCAACGGGTCGGACGCGACGCTGCACATCGGCAACGCGTACGAAGGTGATCCCGAGATCGCGAAGTTTCTCAAGAACAAGGATTTCCGGCATGCGCTCTCGCTCGGCATCGACCGCGACCAGTTGAACGAGGCGTTCTGGCTCGGCGTCGGCACGCCCGGATCCATCGCGCCCGCGCCCGATACGGTCTACAGCCCTGGCGCCGAATGGAACAAGAAGTACGCGACGCTCGACCTGAAGCAGGCCAACGAGCTGCTCGACAAGGTCGGCCTCGCCAAGAAGGATAGCGAAGGATATCGGCTACGCACCGATGGGAAGGGGCGCCTGCGTCTCGAGCTCGTCACCGTCGGCGGCCAGTTCGTGCCGTACACGCCGGTTGGCGAAATGATCAAGCAGCAATGGAAGAAGATCGGCATCGACCTCGATGTCAAGGAGCTCGAGCGCAACCTCGCCTTCACGCGCGACAACAACAACGAAAACCAGATGATCACCTGGGCGAACGACGGCTCGGAGCAGCTCTATCTGTTCCCTCGCCATGCGCTGCCGGTGGACGCGGCCGAGGCTCATATGGGGATGGCCTACGCGAAGTGGTATGCCTCGCGCGGAACCGCCGGTAAGAAGCCGGACGATCCGGAAATGCTTCGGGCGATGGATCTCTTCCGCGAAGCTTTTGGCGCGTCGGAAGAGAACCGGGTGAAGAACGCGAAAGAGATCTGGAGGATCGCGGTCGAACAGATGTGGAGCATCGGCACCGTCGGCCAGTCGCCGGCCGTGATGGGCGTGCGCATCGTGAAGAACAACATGGGCAACGTTCCCGATCGTCAGGTGAACGCACAACACGCGCGTACCCCCCATTCGTCGATGCCGATCACGTTCTACTTCAAGTAGGAAAAGAGCTGCGACAGGCTGGTCGTCCCCGCGAAGAGCCTGCCCCGAGTCGGGGAATCGGCGGCGGGGACCCAGCGTCATTCTTGCTGCAGCCGCTGGATTCCCGCCTCCGCGGGAATGACGTGACGGAGTCGCCATGATCGCCTACATCGTTCGTCGCTTGGTGCTGGCCGTGCTCACGGTCTGGGCCATTTCGGTCCTTTCGTTCATCATCATTCACCTGCCTCCTGGCGACTACGTGACGTCGTACATCGCGTCGATGTCCGCCTCGGGCAGCGCGGTTTCCGAAGGCGAGGCGCAAGCGCTGCGCGAGCAGCTGGGTCTGGATAAGCCCATCACGGTTCAATACGCCAAGTGGATGGGCCTCATCCTGCAGGGAAATTTCGGCATGGCGATGGAATGGGGACGCCCCGTTTCCGACGTCATCGGCGACCGGCTTTTGTTGACCATGGTCATTTCCGTGGCGGCGATCATATTCACCTGGGGCATTGCGTTGCCGATCGGGATCTACTCCGCGGTCTACCCCTATTCGTTGCTGGATTATCTGTTCACGTTCATCGGTTTCATCGGCCTCGCGATTCCCGGGTTCCTGCTGGCGCTGGTGGTCATGTACGTCGGTTTCGCCTGGTTCGGCGCGAACGTGGGCGGCCTCTTTTCGCCCGACTTCATCGAGGCGCCGTGGAGCATGGCGAAGGTGTGGGATCTCACGAAGCACTTGCCGATCCCGGCCATCGTCCTCGGCGTCGCGGGCACGGCACAGCTGATCCGCATCATGCGCTCGAACCTGCTCGACGAACTGCGCAAGCCCTATGTGATGACGGCCCGGGCGCGGGGACTTTCGGAATACCGGGTCGTCATGCGCTATCCGGTACGCGTGGCGCTCAATCCGTTCATCAGCACGATCGGCTATCTGCTGCCCTACGTGGTGTCCGGAAGCATCATCGTGTCGCTGGTCTTGAGCCTGCCGACGGTGGGCCCGCTGCTGCTCAAAGCGCTGATCGCCCAGGACATGTTCCTCGCCGGGACCATCATCCTGCTGCTGGGCGTGATGACCGTCATTGGTACGTTCATTTCCGATCTGCTGCTCATGTGGGTCGACCCCAGGATCAGGCTGGGGAGGGAGTGATGGCGGGGGAGGCGGCCGTCGCGGTACCGATCGGGACAGTCGGCGCAGAAGACCGGATTGCCGTCGCCACGCAATGGCAGCTCATGTGGTGGCGCTTCAGGAAGCACAAGCTCGCCGTCGGCGGGACCCTCATCTTGGTTGCCTTCTACCTGGTCGCGCTGTTCGCCGACTTCTTCGCTTATGTAGACCCGACCGAGTCGGAAGCCCAGCGATCGCTGATGGCGCCGCAGTCCATTCACTGGATCGATGAAGGCAGCTTCAGGCCGTATGTGTATGCGTTGAAGGGGACGCGTGACCCGAAGACGTTCAAACGAGTCTATGTGCCCGATACAAGCAACAAGATACCTGTCACCCTCTTCGGCCACGGCGAGCCGTGGCATCTGTTCGGCTTCATCCCGACCGATCGCCACCTGATTGCGGTGGAAGGCGCCAAGCCCGCGGAGTCACTTTTTCTGCTGGGTACGGACACCCACGGACGCGACCTCTGGTCACGGCTCATGTACGCAACACGAACGTCGATGACGATCGGCCTGGTCAGCGTCGCATTGAGCCTGGTGCTGGGCGTCGTCCTGGGGGGAATATCCGGCTATTTCGGCGGCGTCATCGACACGGTCATCCAGCGCATCATCGAGATCCTGCGCTCCATTCCGACGATTCCCCTCTGGATGGGCCTTGCCGCCGCCGTTCCCAACGACTGGAGCGTCGTACAGATCTACTTCGCCATCACGATCATCATCTCGCTCATCGGCTGGACCGAACTCGCCCGGGTCGTCCGCGGGCGATTCATCTCGCTCAAGCAGGAGGATTTCGTCATGGCGGCCGAGCTGCTCGGTTGCAGCAAGACGAGGATCATCTTCCGCCACATGGTGCCCTCCTTCATCAGTCACATCATCGCGGCGACGACGCTGGCGATTCCGGCGATCATCATCAGCGAGACGTCGCTCTCCTTCCTCGGGTTGGGCTTGCGTCCCCCGGCGATCAGCTGGGGCGTCCTGCTGCAGGATGCGCAGAACATCCAGGCGCTCGTTATTTCGCCGTGGCTGCTCCTTCCCTCCGTTGCCGTCATCGTTGCGGTACTCGCGTTCAATTTCATGGGCGACGGAATCCGCGATGCCGCGGATCCGTACCTGTAGACCGACGATTTCATCATGCGGGACGACGCGCAGCCGCTTCTCTCGGTCAGGAATCTGCGGACCAGCTTTTTCCAGGATGAGGGAATCACCAAAGCCGTCGACGGCGCATCGTTCGACGTGTCGCCGGGAAAGACGCTTGGAATCGTCGGCGAGAGCGGCTGCGGCAAAAGCGTCACCGCGCAGTCGATCCTGCGCATCGTCGATCGTCCCGGACGCATCGTCGAGGGTGAAATCATGCTGACGCGCGCCGACGGTACCCAAACCGACCTCGTCAAGCTCAAGGCCAGCGGCCAGGAGATGCGTTCGATCCGGGGAGGCGACATCGGCCTGGTCTTTCAGGAGCCGATGACCTCGTTCAGCCCCGTCCATACGATCGGCGCGCAGCTCATCGAGGCGATCCTCCTCCACAACGCGGTCAGTCCGAAGGAGGCGCGGCGCAGGGGCGTCGAAGTGTTGCGCAGCGTGGGCATCCCCAACCCGGAGAGGCGCATCGACGAATATTCGTTCGAGTTGAGCGGCGGCCTTCGGCAGCGGGCGATGATCGCGGTCGCGCTTTCCTGCGATCCGCGCCTCTTGATCGCCGACGAGCCGACGACTGCGCTGGACGTCACGACCCAGGCGCAGATCCTCGACCTGCTGCGAAAGCTTCAGCGGGAACGGGGGATGGCCATCATGCTGATCACGCACAACCTCGGCGTGGTCGCCGAGATGGCCGACGACGTCGTCGTTATGTACCTGGGCCGGGTGGTCGAGCGGGGCAACGTCGACGACATCTTTCACGATCCGAAGCACCCGTATACCAAGGCGCTGCTGCAGTCCATTCCAAGCATCGAATCCGTGCCGCGATTGAAGCTGCCGACCATCAGCGGGACGATTCCCCACCCGTTCAACCGGCCGCCGGGTTGCCCTTTTCATCCCCGTTGCGCGTCCTTCATGCCCGGTCGCTGCGACACCGAGGAGCCTGCGCTGCTGCCCGTCGGAGAAGGACGGAAGGTGAGCTGTTTTCTCTACCAGGCAAGTGCGGCCGGCCCATTGCATCGGTCCGTCCCCTCGGGGGGTATGGCGGCGCAATCCACCGGAAGCGGGCGAGCATGACGAGCGGCGTCGCCCGCCCGGGAAAGTCCGTGCTCCTCGATGTCAGAGGGCTAAAAAAATACTTTCCCATTCGACGGGGCCTTCTCCAGAAGACCATCGGCCACGTGAAGGCGGTGGACGACGTGACCTTCTTCCTCAATCGCGGAGAGACGCTGTCGCTCGTCGGCGAGAGCGGTTGCGGGAAGACCACTACGTCCCGCTGCATCCTGCGCGCCATTACGCCGACCGCCGGTCAGGTTCTCCTTTCCGACAACGGAACCGTGGTGGACGTGGCGACCGTTCCGAAGAGCCGGCTTTCGGCGCTGCGGCGCCAGATGCAGATGATCTTCCAGGACCCGTTCTCTTCGCTCAACCCGCGAATGACGCTCTTCGACATCGTCGGGGAGCCGCTGCTCGTCCACGGTGTTGGCAACGTGCAGGAGAGAACCGACCGCGTCGTGGAGCTGCTGAGCCTCGTCGGCCTTCGGCCGGAATACATGCGGCGCTACCCGCACGCCTTCTCGGGCGGCCAGCGCCAGCGCATAGGCATCGCCCGGGCCCTTGCCTTGAACCCCCGTCTGGTCGTTGCCGACGAACCTGTCTCGGCGCTGGATGTGTCGGTCCAGGCGCAGATACTGAATCTCCTGCTCGGCCTTCAGGAAAAGCTCGGGCTCACCTATCTGTTCGTCGCGCACGACCTGAGTGTGGTCAAGCACATCAGCGAGCGGGTCGCGGTGATGTATGTCGGCAGGATCGTGGAGACCGCGCCGACCGAAGAGCTGTTCGCGTCGCCGAAACATCCGTATACCGAGGCGTTGCTGTCTGCGGTCCCCAAGCCGGATCCGCGCCTTCGTTCCGACCGGATAGTGCTGCAGGGCGAAGTGGCCGACCCCGCCAATACTCCGCCGGGTTGTCATTTTC
>JBDTRG010000022.1:0-9901 GCA_039931775.1 Betaproteobacteria bacterium
CCAGCGGATGCACGACGCGCGTGATGTTGAGGAAGTGCCGGTAGTTGAGATTGTCCGAGAGGCTGTTGCCGCCCCAGGTGCCGCAACCCATCGACAGCGAAAACGGCAGCGCGTTGTCGAAGCTTCCGCCAGTCGCAAAGCAATGCGCCTGGTTGACGATGACGCGACACACCGGAAGGGTCAGGCCCAGATGCAGCGCGCGCTCCGGCAGCGCCGTGTGGAGGCCGACCGAGTGCCCGGCGCCCTGGTAACGAAGCAGTCGCTCCGCAAGCATTCCGGCGCCGGTGAAATCGTCGGTGGCGTACAGGGCCAGGACCGGCGAGAGCTTTTCGCCGGAGAACGGATGCGCGGCACCCACGCCGCTCTCGGCGACGATCAGGAACTTCGCGGCGCGCGCCGCCGGCCGATCGAGCCCCGCGCGCGCGGCGATCGCGCCGGCCGATTGCGCGATGAACTGCGGCGCGAGCTTGCCGCCGCCGAACATCGCGGCTTCGAGCTGCCGCGCCTCGTCCGCGTTCAGCAGTACGCCACCCTCGGCGGCAAACGCGGCGACGAGCGCGTCGCGCACCGCGGCGACGGCGATCACGCTGTTCTCGGACGAGCACGACGTCGCGTGGTCGAAGGTTTTCGAGCGCGCGATCATCAAAGCTGCGGTCGGTACGTCGGCCGTTTCGTCGACGATCACGCTCACGTTACCCGCACCTACGCCGAGCGCCGGTGTCCCGCTCGAATAGGCTGCACGCACGTTGGTTTGCGAGCCGGTCGCGACCACGAGGTCCGCCGCGCGCATCAATGCGTAGGTGTGCTCGCGCGTGATCGGAGCAGGAAGCTGCTGCACGAGGTCGCGGGGCGCGCCGACGCGATCGAGCTCGGCGTGCACGAATTGGAGCAGCAGCGTGAGCGTCGACTGGCCCTTGGGCGACGGCGCGAGGATGATCGCGTTGCGGCCCTTCAGCGCGTTGAGCAGGTTGTTCGCCGGCGTCGCCGCGGGGTTGGTCGACGGCGTGATCGCCGCGACGACGCCGGCGGGCCGGGCAATCTCGATCAGGCCGTGCTCGCGGTCCTCGCTGATGACACCCACGGACTTTGCGCCGGCGAGATCGCGCAGGAGGCCGATCGTCTTCCGGCGGTTCTTTGCGATCTTGTCGGCGACGCTACCCAATCCGGTGTCGCGCACGGCAAGCTCGGCAAGCGCGCGATTCCTCCCGGGCTCGACGATCGCCCACGCGGCAGCGGTGACTGCCTCGTCGACCTCCCGCTGCGACCAAGCCTCGAAAACGCGCTGCGCGGCGCGAGCGCGGTCGACCAACGCTGCCACCGCGGATTCAGTCGCGTCGACGACGGCGATGGTTGTATGCCCCCTCCGAGCGTCGCTGCGCTCCTCTCCCCCCAGGGGGCGAGCGCTTTGGGGCGGCCCGGCAGCGCTCATGACGTGGCGCGAACGATCCGCATTACTCGGGCTTGATGTTCGCCGCGCGGATCACGTACTCCCATTTGTGCAGCTCATCCTTGATGATGCGGTCGAACTCGGCCGGCGTCGACGGCGCGGCCTCCGCGCCCTGCGCCAGCAAGCGCTCCTTTACCTGCGGGTTCTCGAGCACCTTCGCGAACGCGGCGTTGAGGCGGGTGATGACGGCGGGCGGGGTCTTCGCCGGTGCCAACGCGCCGTACCACGAGTCGACGACGTAGTCGGGAATCCCCGACTCCGCGATGGTGGGCACGTCGGGCGCCGCGACGCTGCGCTTGGCGCTCGTCACGGCGATCGCCTTCAACTTGCCGGCTTTCACGTGCTGCCACGCGGCCGGCATCGAGACGAACAAGAGCTGCACCTGGCCGCCGATCGTGTCGGTGACGGCGGGCCCACCGCCCTTGTAGGGGACGTGCACGATGTCGACGCCGGTCTTGAGCTTGAACAGCTCGCCGGCGATGTGGCCCGGAGATCCGGTGCCGACCGATGCGTAGTTGAGCTTGCCGGGGTTGGCCTTGGCCAGCGCGATGAGCTCGCTGACGTTGTTGGCCGGCACCGACGGATGCACGACGAGGATTTGTGGAATCAGCGCCGCGAGGCTGATCGGCACGAAATCCTTTTCGACGTCGAACGGCAGCTTGTCGTAGAGCTTCGGATTGATCGTGTGCGACGAGAGCGTGAACAGGATGTTGTAGCCATCGGCGGGCGCCTTGGCCGCCAGGTCCGTGCCGACATTGCCGGCCGCGCCTCCGCGGTTGTCGATGATGATGGGCTGGTGCAGCTCGATCGCGAGCGGCTCGTTCATGATGCGCGCGACGACGTCCGTGCCGCCTCCCGGTGGGTACGGCACGATGAACCGGATTGGCCGCGTCGGGTACTCCTGCGCCGCGGCGAATGCTGGCAGCGCCGCACCGACCGCGAGCATGCCGATCCGAAACCATCGCCACAGGCGTTCTTTCATCGTCGTGCCCTCCCCACGTTCATGCCGCCAGGCGCCAAGTGCGCGAGCGGCCTCGAATCGCCTATTCTGCCATGTCACCCGAGAAGGACCGGCGGCGCCGGAAGCGGTGACCGCGCTCAGGCGATCGCGAGCGACTTGCGGAAGCGGTTGAGCTCCTGCGCCGACGCGAAGGTCTGCCCGAACAGCGATGACATGTTGTGCAGGATCATCGCGATCACCCGCTTTTCCCATTCACCGTCGAACCGGATCTGGCGATCGAGCCAGACCTCGAGCCACGCGGGATCGGGCAGCCTGCTTTGCACGGTATCGTTGGGGAAGAGTCCTCGGGCGACGTGCAGGTTGGTCGGGTGCAGGGCCTTGCCCGCGCGGCGCGGACTCGCCATCAGCACACCCAATTTGGTGAACGCGCGCTTCGCCTCGTCGCCGAAGCGTTCGATCGCGCGTTTCATGTAGCGCAGGTACGCGCCGGCGTGGCGCGCCTCGTCGCGGGCGATGAGCTCGTAGATCCGCTTGATCACGGGTTCGGCGTGCCATTCGGCGGCGCGGCGGTACCAGTGATTGAGCCGGATCTCGCCGCAGAAGTGCAGCATCAGCGTTTCGAGCGGCGGTGCCGGGTCGAACTCGAAACGCACGGCATGGAGTTCCTTTTCCGTCGGAACGAGATCCGGGCGGAACCGCCGCAGGTACTCGATCAGCGCGAGCGAATGCTTCTGCTCCTCGTAGAACCAGATCGACAGGAACGCGGAAAAGTCGCTGTCGTGCCGGTTGTCGCGCAGGAACATCTCGGTCGCAGGCAGCGCCGACCACTCGGTGATCGCGTTCATCTTGATCGTTTGCGCCTGCTCGTCGGACAAGAGCGTTGCGTCGAACGAGTTCCACGGAACGTCGGCGTCGAGGCTCCAGCGCACCTCCTCGAGGGCGCGGAAAAGTTCCGGATAGAGCATCGTCGTTTCCATGGGGACCGCGCATTGTACGGGTGTTGGTTCCTCCGAAGCGGCGAGCCTGGTTCCGCTGGATGCGCCGGAACGGCATGCGCCGGATTCCTGCCCGATACGGACCGGCGCCCGACCTGGACGCGCGCAAGCCGTAACGTCTCGTCGCCTGGCGTTGCCGTTATTGTCCATGACATTCAATAAAATATTTGTGTATAAAGGCCAAATATAGTAGAATATCGCCATTGTGTCCTAGACAATTAACATCTGTTGGATGGTTGGTGCTACTCCGGTTCGCCGTGTCTGAATCCACATTTCCATCGTTCGCGTATGTCCGGGGGCGGGCGCCAAGAGCAACTTCCGGACGGACGCCGCGCCCGTCGGCAGATCAATCCGCAGCATCGCAACAGGAGCGTGACTTTGCGCATCGCAATCGTGGGGGCCGGCATCGCCGGATTAGGAAGCGCGTGGCTCCTGCACAAGGCGGGGCACGCGGTCACCTTGTACGAATCCAACGAGTACCTGGGGGGACACACCCATACCGTCGACGTGACGCAGGATGGCGTCACCGCGCCTGTCGACACCGGATTCCTGGTCTTCAACGACCGCACGTATCCGAAGCTCGTCGCGTTGTTCGACGAACTGGGAGTGGCGAGCGTGGCGTCCGAGATGACGTTCTCGGTGCGCATCGACGCGGCCGGGCTCGAGTGGGCCGGGGCCAGCGTCGCGACCCTTTTCGCACAGCCGTCGAATGCGCTGCGTCCGGATTTCTGGCGGATGCTCGCGGACATCGCGCGCTTCAATCGCGAGGCGACGGTTGAGGCCGGCCGCGACCTCGTGTGGTCGATTTCGCTCGGCGAGTTTCTCGACGAGCGGCGCTTCGGCAGGCCGTTTCGCGACTGGTACCTGCTGCCGATGGCCGCGGCGATCTGGTCGTCGCCCCGGCGGGACATTCTCGACTTTCCGCTGGCGGCGTTTGTCCGGTTCTGCCACAACCACGGACTGCTGCAAATCACTGATCGTCCACAATGGCGAACGGTGAAGGGCGGAGGACGCGCGTATGTCGCCCGGATCGCCGCACGGCTGCCCGACATCCGGTGCCACACCCGGGTCCGCCGAATCCGACGCGGCGCGTACGGCATCGACCTTGACGCGGCGGGTCGGACCGAACGCTTCGATGAGGTCGTGTTGGCCTGCCATGGCGACGAGGCGCGGCAGCTGCTCGCCGATCCGACGCCCGCCGAACTGACGCTCCTTTCCGCGATCCGCTACCAGCCCAACCGGGTGGTCTTGCACACCGACCCTGCCCTGCTGCCGCGATCGCGCCGCGCGTGGGCAGCCTGGAATTACCTCGCGGACACCGATGCCGACGGCACGCGACCGATCGCGGTTAGCTACCTGATCAACAAGCTGCAGCCGCTGCCGTTCGCAAAGCCCGTCATCGTGACGCTGAATCCGCCGTTCGATCCCGATCCCCGCCTCACGATCCGCGAATTCGAGTACTCGCACCCGCTGCAGGACGCCGCGGCCGTCGACGCCCAGATGGAAATAACGAAACTCCAGGGCGCCAATCACACGTGGTACGCGGGCGCATGGCTCGGCTACGGGTTCCACGAAGACGGGCTCGCTTCGGCACACGCGGTCGCCGCCGGGATCGCTCGGCTGCCGTTTGTCGCGACGACGCATCGCGAACGCGAGCGGGTCGCCGCCTGATCGGACCGTGGAAATGCTCGCTGCTCGCGCCACCGAAGTCGCACACTCCGTCCCGGCAGTGACCGACACCTGCAGCCCCGCGCAGGGCGTGGCGGCAGTCATTCATGGTCAGGTGACGCATCGGCGCACGCGTCCCGTGCGGCACGAATTCACGTATCCCGCGTTCTGCCTTCGAGTCCCGCTGTCGCGGCTCGATACGCTCGAGCGCAACGGCATCGCGCGCAATCGGCGCGGCATCGTGTCCTTCCACGATCGCGACCACGGCCCCTGCGACGGCACACCGCTCCTCCCCTGGATCCGCGGACTCCTGGCCGGCGAAGGCGTCGACGCGGATGGCGAGATCGTGCTGCACGCGTTTCCAAGAATGCTGGGCTACGTGTTCAACCCGATCAGCTTCTGGGTGTGCTTCGACCGCGCGGGTGCCGTACGTGCCGTGTTGTGCGAGGTCCGCAACACGTTCGGCGAACGGCATCTGTATCTGCTCGCCCGCGACGACGGCGCGCCGCTCGCGAGCGGTCAGACGT
Source organism: Betaproteobacteria bacterium (assembly GCA_039931775.1). Classification (GTDB taxonomy): domain Bacteria; phylum Pseudomonadota; class Gammaproteobacteria; order Burkholderiales; family Casimicrobiaceae; genus CAIWHR01. Next base: position 5,599 of record JBDTRG010000022.1, read on the forward strand.
TGACAGCGCGCAAGGTCTTCCACGTCTCGCCGTTTTGCGCGGTGACCGGACGCTACGCGTTTCGATTCCATTTCAGCGACGGACGCTGGCTCGCTCGCGTCGACTATTTCGACGGCGATCACGCCGAGCCGCTCCTCGAGACGTGGATCTCGGGAGACGCGGTTCCGGTCACCTCCGGCGCGGCGCGCGGCCTCCCGTGGCGCTACCCGCTGTTCACGCTCGCGGTGATCGCCCGAATCCACTGGCAGGCACTGAAGCTCTGGACGAAGCGCGTGCCGTTTTTCACCAAACCTTCGCCTCCCGATTCGCCGCTCTCACGATCATCATGATGACAAGCTTCGACAACGCCGAGCTCCGCTCCCTCGACCCGACCCTGTCGATGCCTCCAGCCGGCGCGCCGCCGACGGTGCGAATTCTCTTCGCGCTGTTGGCGCGTCTGGCGCGAGGCGAACTTGTGGTGACCGATCCCGACGGCCGCGCGCACCGCTTCGGTGCCGGCGGCGATGGATTCGGCCGCGGCGAAGTGCGTTTCCGCGACTGGCGGCTCGCTCGCGACATCCTGACCGGCGGCGATGTTGCATTTGCGCAGGCGTGGATGGACGGCCGCTGGGACACGTCCGACTTGCCGGGGCTCATGACCGTGCTCGCGCACAACCAGGCCGTGCTCGAGCGCGCGTTCTACGGCCATGCTTGGCAACGTGCCCTCTTCAGGCTGAAGCATTGGCTCAACGCCAACAGCGTGCGCCGCGCCAAGCGCAACGTCGTCGCGCACTACGATCTGGGCAACGATTTCTACCGGCTGTGGCTCGATCGGACGATGACCTACTCGTCCGCCCTCTTTGACGGCGATTTCGCGCAGTCGCTCGAAACGGCACAACAGGCGAAATACCAGCGCATTCTCGACGAGCTGGCGCTGCCGCCCGGCGCGCACATCCTCGAGATCGGCTGCGGATGGGGAGGCTTCGCCGAGACCGCGGCACGCGCGGGCTACCGGGTCACCGGGCTCTCGTTGTCCAGCGCGCAAACGCAGTTCGCGCGGGAGCGGATCGCCCGCGCGGGGCTCAATGACCGCGTGACGCTTGCGATCCAGGACTATCGCGACGAACGCGGCGTCTACGACGGCGTCGCGTCGATCGAGATGTTCGAGGCGGTCGGCGAGAAGTACTGGCCCGCGTACTTCGCGACGGCGAGGCGCGCGCTCGCCCGCGGTGGACGCGCCTGCGTGCAGACGATCACCATCGCCGACGAACGGTTCGAACGCTACCGGACGCAGTCGGACTTCATCCAGCAGCACATCTTCCCCGGCGGCATGCTTTCGTCGCCGTCGCGTTTCACCGCCGAGGCGCGCGCGGCCGGATTCGAGACCGCAAACGTTCGCCCGGCGGCCCGCGACTATGCCGAGACGCTCTCGCGCTGGCTCGCCGCGTTTGACGCCAACGTCGGCGCCGTGCGCGAGCAGGGTTTCGACGAGCGCTTCATCCGCTGCTGGCGATTCTATCTCGCGTACTGCATCGCGGGATTCGAGAGCGGGTCCACCGATGTCGCGCAGTACACCCTCGTCGCCCGGTGACGCAGCGCGCGTTGCGGCGCGCGCGTTCGTCTGCGCCGCGATCGCCGTGACAGCGACGACCTCCTTCGTCGCAACCGCTGCGCCGCCGTTGCCGAGCGCCGTGACCGCGCTCGCGCCGGGTCTCCTGTTCCAGGGCGGCGGCGAGATGACATTCTTCGGGTTCGCCATCTACGACGGCTGGTACTGGAGCCCGATTCGTGGCTTTTCGATCCAGCATCCGCTGGCACTCGACCTCGAGTACAAGCGCAACCTCGAAGGCAAGGCCATCGCCGCGCGCAGCGTCGAGGAGATCACGAAGCTCGCTCTCGGCACGGCCGAGGAGCGCGTCCGATGGGGCGAGCTCATGCGCCGGATCTTTCCCGACGTCGCCAAGGGCGATCGGCTGACCGGTCTCTCGCTGCCGCCGGGCACGGTGCGCTTCTTTCACAACGGCCGCGCGATCGGCGAGATCGACGATCGCGACTTCGCGCGCGCGTTCTTCGGGATCTGGCTTGACCCCGCCACGTCGCGTCCCGATTTTCGCCGGCGCCTGCTCGGCGAGGAAAATTGAATCTCGACCGCCGGCGACGCCGGCCGGTACGAGTGCCCGCGGGTCGGCTACCGCGCCATCGCCCACCTTTGAATCCACGATTGAGTCGATGACCATGATGTTGAAAACCTTTCTGTCCGCGCTGGCCGCCTGGGGACTCGTCGGCTGCGCGACGACCGATGTCTCGGAATACCGCACCGAAGGTCCCGCCCTCGACCTGGCGCAATACTTCAACGGAACCATCGACGGCTGGGGCATGTTCCAGGACCGCTCGGGCAAGGTCGTCAAGCGGTTCTACGTGCGCATCGATGCGACGTGGCGCGGCGCGACCGGGACGTTCGATGAGCACTTCGAGTATTCGGATGGGTTCCGACAACGCCGCGTCTGGACTATCGTCAAGGATGGCGAGCGGTACACAGGGACCGCAGCGGACGTCGTCGGCGACGCACGCGGCAGCGCGGCCGGCAACGCGCTGCACTGGACCTATGTGCTGGCGGTTCCATTCGACGGCAGCGTGTGGAACATGGACATGGACGACTGGATGTTTCTCGTCGACGAGCGGACCCTCCTCAACCGAACGACGATGTCGAAGTTCGGCCTCCGCGCCGGCGAAGTGACACTTTCGTTTCGACGGCGCTGAGCCCGTGCCTTTCCTGCCGCGCCTCAATCCAGCGCTTCCGCCGTGGCCCTCGTCGCGCGTCTGGGTGATCGGCGCGTCGTCGGGCATCGGGGCGGCAATTGCGCGAGCGCTTCTCGCGACGGGCGCGCGGGTTGCGCTGTCGGCGCGATCGACCGGCAAGCTCGAAGCCGTGGCAGGCGTGGCGGTCGCGAGCGGTCAGGCGCTGATCGAACCACTCGACTTCACGCGGGGCGCCGAGGTTGCCGCCGCGTGGGGTCGCGTGCGCTCGGCGTGGAGCGGATGCGACCTAGTGCTGGTCGTTGCCGGGACGCACAAGGAAATCCGCGCGTGGGACCTGACGGAGGCCGACGCCGACGCGCTGCTCGAAGTCAACCTCAACGGACCGATCGCGACCATCGCGGCCGTGCTGCCGGCGCTCCTCGCGCAGGGCTTTGGCGCGATCGGCGTCGTCTCGTCGGTGGCTGGCTACAGCGGCCTGCCCAAGGCGCTCATCTACGGCGCGTCCAAGGCAGCGTTGATCAACTTCACGGAGACGCTCTACCTTGACCTCCATCCGAAGGGGCTCGGCGTCTACCTGATCAATCCCGGTTTCGTGAAAACCCCGCTCACCGACAGGAACGAATTCACGATGCCTGCGCTCATCAGTGCCGAAGAAGCGGCCGCCGCGACGATCAAAGGCATCGAAGCCGGTCGGTTCGAGATTCACTTTCCACATCGCTTCACGAACGTGCTGAAGCTTCTTCGCCTGTTGCCGTATCGCCTCTATTTTGCCTTGGTGCACAGGATGACCGGATCATGACCACCGACGCCACCCGCACGGCGCTCGCACGCGTCGTCGAGTTCTACGAAGCACTGTCAGTCGACGACCTCGACCGCATTCCCGAGATCTACGCCGAGGGCGCCTACTTCCGTGACCCGTTCAACGAGATTCGCGGACTGCCTCGACTGCGCGAGATATTCGCCCACATGTTCGTCAACCTCGCCGACGCGCGCTTCAAGTTCCTCGAAACTGTCGTGGACGAGCGCGGTGCCCTCCTCACCTGGGACATGACGTTCCGGATCCGCAAGTGGAAACCCGAAATCGTGCAGACGATTCACGGCGCGTCGCACCTCAGGTTCGATTCCGCCGGAAAAGTCGCCTACCACCGGGACTACTGGGATACCGGGGAGGAGCTCTACGCCAAACTGCCGGTGATCGGACCGGTCGTGCAGTTCCTGCGGCGCAAGCTCGGCTGACTCTCGAAGCCCCGTCGGGGGCCGGCACCTTCGCGCGCACGGCCCGCAACCGGCCGGCCGCGCGGTTCGCGCTCGCGCGAATCCTTGCTACCATACGTCAGATGATTGAAAAACCGATGGGTGACGAGCAGCGTTCGGCGCTCGTGCGCCAGCATTTTCACCAGCCGTTCACGCCGGAGGGCGTCAAGGACCTGCTATCGGTCCTGCGCCACGTCACGCTGCGTGCCGGCGAGGTCGCGATGCGGCAGGGAGCGGCCGACGACGATTTATTCCTGGTGCTCAAGGGCCGCCTGCAGGTGCGGATCGATCTCCCCGCCGGCGGCACGGT
>JBDTRG010000023.1:0-9555 GCA_039931775.1 Betaproteobacteria bacterium
GCAATCTCGGTCCAGTTCGCGCCGTCGTCGCTGACCTCGATGACCGCCTCCTCGCCTTCGAGGAGAGGCGGGGCCGGCAGGTCGACCGTTGCCGGCGTCGCAAAGGTGGTGCCGGCGGGGCCGAACAGGTAGACGTGAAAGACCGACGCGTCGCTTGCATCGCCGCCCAGGTCGATCATGGTGACGGCGACCGGCGAACCCGGTGCGATCGCGCCGGGCGGAACGGTGAGCTTCGGATTCTGGAAGCCCCCCGCCGCCAAAATCACGCAACCGAGCGAGTCGCACGCGACCGCCGGCAGCCCCTTCGTTACCTGGGCGTTGGCGATCCCCTTGTCGGCCAGCGACATCGTGCCGCTCGCGTTCACGTCTTTCAGGAAATTCCCGGCCGTCACGAGTTGCGCGACCTGCGCATTCACGAGGCCCAGATCCGACAGCGCGACGACGCGGTTCTGGTTCACGTCGCCTAACAGGAAGCCGACGCGAACCGCGCCCACGCCCCCCGTTCCGCCGTCCGTCGCAGTTACGCTGCTCACCGACAGACTCACATACTGTTGATTCGTCACCCCGGAAATCGGGACGCGCATCTCGGCGCCGACGAAGCTCGCCGCACCCGGGGTCGCGATGCCCTCGGTGACCACGACGGCGCCGCCCGTCACCGGCTTGTCGAAGGTGAAGACGATCATGTGATCTCCGCCGACGCCCCCCGAACGCGGCTCGGTCGTCGGATTCGTCGCGACCAGCGACAGCGGCAGATCGAAGGTCGCGGCTCCGCCTCCGGCTCCGTGGATCTTGCGCGACGCCGCTCCGGTGAGAATCGGCGCGACGACCGCGGCATCCGATGGCATCGCCGCATGCAGTGTTGCGAAGGCGACAAAGATCGCTGCCAGGAACTTCAAAGCAAAGTCCTTCATGAGTGGCTTGGGCGGGTTGCGGCGCATCGGGGGGGCGGAAGCTTTCCCGGGTCCGCGTCGGCGGGACTGTAATCCCGCTGGCAGGGCCACGCAAGAAGTCTTCCGAACCCTGCGGTAGACGGCGTGTGCGTCGTCGCCGCGCCGCGCGATCGGCGTCAGGTCTGACGACACTCGTGCGGCAGATACCTCGCGGGGATGTCCACCGGCACGCAGATCCACCGGACGCGTTCCTGCCGATCGATCGACGGCGCGAGCAGGATCGACCGGCCTGTGAGTTCCGGAATCGACGGACCGAGCGCCAGACGAACGCGACCGCTGTCGAGGTTGACGGTGACCGAGCCGGCGAGTTCGGTGCCGCGTTGCGGTCCCACGGTTTCGGCGTTCGGCGCGATGAGCGACGATCGCGCGAATCCCCAGGCTTCCTCAATCTGCCGCTGCAGCGGATGGAGCGAGGCCAGCGCTTCGGTGACGCGGGTTCGAACGACGCGATCGGCGACGGCCGTCTGCAGTTCGGGCATGGCGACCATCATCGACGACAGCATCGCCACGGCGCCCAGAAACACGGCGGAACCGAGCGCGATCGGCGTGCGTTCGCCGAGCAATCGCGCGGTCTCCTCGGGCCGGACGGTTTGCGCTTCGGCCTCGCGGACGAGGCTTCGCGTCTTGCGATAGAGCAGGGTATCGGCGGTGAGCGCCGCGACGATGCCCGGCACGACCCAGAGGAGCAGCACCGCGCATGCGAGGGAGGCCAACGCCGAGTCGCCGAGATAGGGATCGACAACTCCGAACATGGCCATCGCGGCGACCGGCCACAGCGCGAACGCGAGTCCCGCCTCCCACAGCTTGTGATAGAACGCCCACACCGTAGGAACCCACGGCGCCGCCCAGTTCCAACTGGGAAAACTCCGGCCCGTCCGCTCGTACTCGAGGAAGCGCGGTGCGTAGTGATCGGCCGCGGGGCCGACAGCGATCCGGAAGAGGATGGCGAGCGCCGGGCGAACGACCGGCTCGTCGTCCGGCTCGCCTTCGCCCGGCTGCAGATGGATCGTGTCGAGAAACCCCGTCGCTTCGGTGGAATCGACGATGCCGCCGACAGTAACGGGCGTTCCGCACAATTCGCAGCGCTCCGCGCCGGTCTCGAGCGCATCACCGCATCGCGGGCACGAATGTCGGCTAAGCTCCAATACGGACCCTTTCGCGCATGTCGGGACTACTCGACGAAAGTGTAGACCACAGTAAGGTTGCGGGGTTCGCCGGTGAGACGCGGGCGTATCCTGTGCGCAGGACTTCGTACGCGTTCGATCGACGATACAGCGTACCATCGTCTGCGATCGCCCGGTAAAATTCGCACTTGCGGCTCACCGGTTACGGGAAATGCACTGGTCCATTCGAACGGGCACGAGGCAGTGAAACAACGATTGCGCAAGCTGATCGACAGGGTCCGTCGCAAGCCGTCGATGCGATGGCCGTGGTCCGTACCCCGGGTCAACGATAACCTTGCCTGGCTGCCCGTGGGTCGCACCGGCTGGACCGTTCACCGCGATGTCGCGCTGAGGTTGAAGGAGCTCGCCATCGACGAGCGCGAGTCGAGGCCGGGCGACCCGGAAATCGAAGCCGGCGCGTTCAAGATCCGGCTCGCCGGGTCGTTGGAGGCGCGCCACGAGGCCGGCACGCTCGTTCGCAAGCGTTATGCGAGCCGCGGGTACCTGACGTCGGCCACGCTGGTCAATTCGAACGCGTGCACGTTTTCCGCGTATGACGGCGGCCGGCTCGCCGGCACGGTGAGCCTTCGCCTCGACTCGAAGGACGGTCTTGCGACCGACGAGCTGTATGCCGTCGAGACGGACGAGCTACGTGCCAAAGGCCACCGGATCTGTGAATTCGTCCGCTTGGCCGCCGACCCGTCGCACGTCTCGCCTCCCGTGCTCGCGGCGTTGTTCCACACGGTGTTCCTGTTTGCGCAAAAGTTGCGTGGGTTCGACTTCGCGATCATCGAAGTGAATCCGCGTCACGTCGGCTACTACCGTCGCGCGCTCGGCTTCGACGTGATCGGCGCCAAGCGCCACAATCCGCGCGTGAACGCACCCGCGGTTCTCATGGGCGTCGCGTTTGCGGAAATCGCCGGCAGGCTGCACAGCCACGGAGGCAAGGCACCACGCTCCACCACGGCGCGCAACTTGTACGGGCACGGCTTTTCGCCGGCGGAGGAGGAAGGCGTCCTCGGCCGATTGCGCTCGCTCGACGCGGGCTGATCCCGGGGATCAAGAAGATCCTGATCCTGTGAAACTGCGCGTTGACGTTCTCGACGGCGTCGCGCTGGGTCGGCGGAACGCGAGGAACGTCGAGCGTCATGGCCCAGAACGCGCCGGAGATCACCTCCTGCGATGGGATGAGCGTAGAGCGGCTTGCCCTGGGAGATTCCCGTGCGACGGACCCGCTGGGTAGCGCTCTTCGCCCTGTTGGCCTGCCTGTCGCTCCTGTACGGCGAGACGAAGGTCGAGTGCGGGACCGACGCCATCACCGGAACGTTGTCGTCGATGGTGCGCGAGCGTGTGCTGCGCGTCGCCGACGATTCCTACCCGGCGACGGTGAATGCCGCGCGGCGAGCCGTCCTGCACAAGGCGACGCGGGTGACTCCGGGCGAGACGAAACTCCTGGAGTGGGACGCGAATACCGGGCGGCTGGCGTGTGTGGCCCGGGTGGTCGTCGACGCACCGGGCCCGGATCTCGACACCAACCGGCGCAGTGTGGCCGAACTTCGCTATCGAGTGACGCGCGAAAGCGACGAGGTGTTTCAGGTCGAAGTCGCCTACGCCGACCTGATGAACGTGTTTCCGCCCCGGGCGGAGTCGACGTGGGATCCCAAGGCAAGAGCTGCCACGGTCTCTGCGCCAGGCTACCCCGGCGTGCACACGCCCTAGGCGCTGCCGGCGCCAGCTCTCCCGGTTTGTCGATGCTGCGCGTCGAACCCTACGGCGTTACGGCGTGCTACGGCGTTCGAACAGGCGGTCGACGGCAATCTTGCCCGGGCCGTAAATCAGCGTCACCAGCAGCAAAGCGCCCCAGAGGATGTGGTCCTTCAGCCCCGCGTCGCTCAAGTCCGGATACGAGATTACGGCGATGATATTGAAGACGAACAGCGCGAACGCGGAAAGGCGCGTGCCGAGGCCGAGCGCCAGCAATCCCGGCAGCAAGATCTCGGCGCCCGTGCCGATCACGGCGGCCGAAGACGCCGACAGCACCGGGACGTGGAATTCGTTCTCGAAAAGTCCCAGCGTGGAGGGCCAGTTCTGCAGCTTGATGAGGCCCGACGTGAGGAACACGCGAGCGACATAGAGCCTGAGCGCGAGCGCAAAGATCGGCTGAAGCTTGTCGACGAGCGCGGCGAAGCCGGCGTAGCGATGCGCGAATCGGTGCGACAGGGTCGCGGCGGTGGAAATCATGGTCGGCGGTTCCATCTTGGATTGGGGGCAGCGATTAGTCGCCCATCCGAGCCGGACCTGACATCAAGGAACGCCGATCGATACGATCGTCGCGGCGCCGATATGGGTATGCAGCGCGCGGTCGAGATCGAATACTGCATCGGCTCGCAACGCCGCTTCGATGGCCGCGGCAAAGGTTGCGCCCGCGGCGACGGCCGCGAGCCACGCGTAATCGCCTGGCGCCAGCCGCTCGATGCCGATCCCGCCCGCGTCGCGACGCAGGAGCAGCGCGTCGGCGCAGGCGTCGAACGCCAGTGTGGCATCGCCGGCATTGCCGGGCGGGTTCGCTTTCCATATCGCAAGAATCGGGTAATCCGACGCCAGCAGTCGGCAGGACGGCGCGAGGTGCAGCGTCGTTTTCGGAAGCCGGTCGGCGGGGACGGCGGCCAGCGAAGCGAGCACGAGATCGGGGGTGCCCGCGGCGTCGGCGGCGCGGTGCGATTCGTCGATCGCCCATTCGAGGCGCGCCACGTCGGCGAGGAATGGCGGTCCGTCCGGCAGCGCACAGGTTGCAAGGAACGCCGGGAAGGCGTCGCCGTAATCGTTGAGGTCGCCGCTTGTCGAGGGTCTTGCGCGGACAAAGGCGTCGACGGCGGCGTTGAAGAGCGGCGCGCCGACGAGCTGACGGACAACCGGATAGGTCGCGGCGAGCGCGTTGCGATAATTCGCGAATACCGCACGGCGATAGATGGCCATTCGCTCGATGACGCTGTCCGCGCCGCCGATAAAGACCGCAGGCGCGACGCCGTCCTGCGCGACGATCGCCTTCGCAAAGTCGCGCTGCAGCTCAGCGAGCGATCGCAACGTGCGATTCCAGGATCGATTGGGCCGTCGCGGCTTCCTCCTGCAGCACGGCGAACTCGGGGAGGTTAACGTCCCACTCGATCAGCGTCGGCCGCGGACCGAGCCGCGCGACCGCTCGTTCGTAGAGGCTCCACACCGCCGGCGCCACCCGCGCGCCATGGGTGTCGATCACGCACGGCCCCGTGGCATCGAACCCCGCGAGGTGGATTTCCGCGACCGCGGCCGCGGGAATGGCAGCGAGGTAACGGTCCGGGTCGAAGCCGTGGTTGATCGCGTTGACGTAGATGTTGTTGACGTCGAGCAGCAGCTTGCAGCCGGATCGCTCCGCAACGGCGGCCACGAATTCCCACTCGGGAATCGTCGCGTCCGCAAACGCGAGATACGTCGAGACGTTCTCGACGAGCAGCTCGCGGTTGATCGTTTCCTGGATCTGTCCGACGCGCGCGACGACGTGATCCAGCGCTTCCTCGGTGTACGGCAGCGGCAGGAGGTCGTTCAGGTGGCGCCCGCCGACCCCGCTCCAGCACAGGTGCTCGGAGACGAGCGCCGGCTCGGTCCGCGCGACGAGGCGCGCGAGCTTCCCGAGGTGATTGCGGTCCAGCGGATCCGATGAGCCGAGCGACATCCCGACCCCGTGCAGCGACAACGGGTAGTCTGCTCGGATGCGGTCGAGCGCTTTGAGCGCGGGTCCGCCGTCCGCGTAGTAGTTTTCGCTATGGACTTCGAACCAGGCGACGGAAGGTCGCCCGGCGAGGATCTCGCGGACGTGCGGCGCCCGCAGACCCACGCCTGCCGCGGCGCGCAGCGCGGCAACCGGTGGGCGGTGGGCCGGCGGCGCGTCGGTGGAACAGGATTCCTCACCCCGGCCTTCTCCCGCGAGCGGGAGAGGGGGGAGCGCCGGCACTTTGGGTCAGGCCTTCGGCGCCGCCATCTTGCCGCCCATCTTTTCGCATTCGCCCTTGTTGACGTACTTCCACTCGAGCGGATCCTTGTCGGTCTTGGCACCCAATCCGGCGCAGGCATGCTTCGCGGTGCCGCAGTCGTTCTGGCCGGCCTTGGCGATGCCGTAGCACTTTTCCTGGCCTGCCGTGGGCGTCACGGGACCTGCGGTGGCGGAGGACGCGGCGAAGCCCAGAGCGAGGGCGCCGGCGATTGCGGCTTGAATGGTGGCTTGGTAGTTCATCGAAGTCTCCTGGGGTGGTGGGTAGGGGCGGCGGGAATCATACCCGCCCATCCTAGGGTCGCACAGGCGGCCGGAACCTTACAGGTCCTAGGCGAGCGGACGCAGGTTGCCCAGCAGCGTCGGGATCAGTTCCGACACCGTCGGGTGGATATGGACCGCATGCGTGATGGCCGTATAGGGCAAGCCCGCGTTCATCACGTCGACGATCCCATGGATCGCCTCGTCGGCCTCGATGCCGAAGAGCGCCGCGCCGAGGATCTTCTTCGTTTCGGCGTCGACCAGCACCTGCATGAATCCGGTGGTCTCGCCGCGCTCGCGGGCGCGGCCGACGCGCGTCATCATCATCCTGCCGACGAGTGCCGGATGGCCGGACGCGCGCACGTCGCGCTCGGTCATCCCGACGCGCGCCAGCGGCGGGTCGACGAAGAGCGCGTAAACCGGGATGCGGTCGCTGACGCGCCTCGGCTCCCCGTCGAGCAAATTGGCGGCGACGATCTCGTAGTCGTTGTACGCGGTGTGCGTGAAGGCACCCCGGCCGTTGACGTCGCCTAGCGCCCAGATACCCGGCGCGCTCGTGCGCAACTCGTCGTCGACACCGATAAAGCCCTTCGCGTCGGTACGAACCCCGGCACGATCCAGTCCCAGGTCGCCGGTGTTGGGCGTGCGTCCGACGGCTAACAACAGGTGCGAGCCGACGATCTCGCGCGGCTCCTGTTCGCAGCTCACATGGACGCCAATGCCGTCGCTGCGGCGGCTCACGGACAGGCATTCCGCCTTGAGGCGAACGGCGATTCCCTCGCCCTCGAGCATCGTCTGGATGGCCGCCGACACATCGGCGTCTTCGCGCGCGACGAGGCGCGGTCCCATCTCGACGACGGTGACCTTGCTACCGAAGCGCCGGTACATCTGCGCGAACTCGAGCCCGATATAGCTGCCCCCGACCACGATCAGGTGCTTCGGCAGGAAATCGATGTCCATCATGCCGGTGTTGGTGAAGTACGCGACGTCGGCGAGCCCGCCCATGTCGGGCACGGTGGCCCGCCCGCCGGTGTTGATGAAGATTTCGGGCGCTTCGAGCGTCGTCCCGTTGACGGCGACCGCGTGCGGCCCCGCGAAGCGGCCGTGGCCTTCGATGAGCGTCACGTTGGGGGCGTTGCGCAACCAGTGCGTGACCCCCTGATTCGATTGCTTGACGACCTGGTCCTTGCGGGCCTTCACGCGAGCCATGTCGACACTGACGGAACCGTCGATGCGAACCCCGAAATCGGCGCCTGTCCTCGCCACATGCGCGGCGCGTGCGCTCGCGATCAGCGTTTTCGTGGGGATGCAGCCGACGTTGACGCACGTTCCGCCGACCCGCTTGCGCTCGAGGATGGCGGTTTTGCGTCCCGATGCCCCGAGCCGGACCGCCAGCGCGGGGCCCGCCTGTCCGGTGCCGATGACGATCGCGTCGTACGGTTCGGTCATGTTCCCGCCTTGCATCGTGAGATTGCGCTAACGCATCTTGTTGCCCGCGTTGCCGATCGCGCCGCGCCTTCCGTGCGCAACCGGGTCATGGATCACCACACCTACCGTCGGATCGACCGGCGCCTTCCACGGCGCTCGCTCGATCATCCGCCGGGTATCCGCGTAGCCTTCCTTCCAGCGCGCGCGGATTCCGGCCGGCGTGAAGTCGATGTCCTTCGTATGATCTTCCCCAACGAGCTTCGGGGCAACCAGTCGCGCGACGTGCATCGTCGTGCCGCACCCCCAGGATGCGAGCTCCCTGGCTTTCGGCGAGTTGCGCAGCTTCTCCGGAAGCTCCTTCGACAGCTCCCGGATGACGTGGCGCAGGTGATGGATCTGCTGCTGGCGGGCGATATGGCTCTTCGAGCGGCTTGCGTACTGGATATCCTTTTGGCGCCCCATGACCTGCCACAGCGATTCGGGCTCCGGGCCGTCGGGATTCCACATATGGACGGTAAAGATCACCGAGTCGCGGCGCGGCTTGTCGTCGAGGACCGCCTCGATCGGCGTGTTCGAGTAGATTCCCCCGTCCCAGTACGGGTCACCGTCGATCCGGATGGCGGGAAACGCCGGAGGCAGCGCGCCCGACGCCAGGATGTGATCGATGCCGACGTGCTCGTCGCGGCTGTCGAAGTAGCGCATTTCGCCATTCCTGGCGTTGACGGCACCCACCGTCAGCCGGATCCCATGCTCGTTGCAATGCTCGAGATCGACCAAGTCGGACAGCGTTTCGCGCAGCGGCGCTGTCGTGTAGTACGCCGCCTTCTCGATGCCGAGCGGCGTATGGGCGCTGAGCCACGCGATGGGGTTCGGCGTGAAGAACGCCGGGATGCCGCGGGTCACGGTTGCCATGTTCGCGGACATGTTGGACAGTCCGGTGAAAAGGCTCAGGAGATCGGTGCTCGACCCCTGTTCCATGCGCGCCCAGAACTCGCGGAGCCGTTCGAGCCGGTATTCCGGCGCATTGCCGGCGATCAGCGCGGCGTTGATCGCTCCGATCGATGTCCCGATCACCCAGTCGGGCTCGATGCCCGCCTCGTGCAGGGCTTCGTAGACGCCGACCTGATAGGCGCCGAGCGCGCCGCCGCCTTGCAGCACCAGCACGATTTGCCCGGGAAGGCCTTGCTGGCCTGCGACGGGGTGGGCGCCGTTGCTGCCGGCCTTGCCGGTTTGAGTCGTCTTCGTTGCCATGGGAGTCGCCTTGATTTCGTGGTCGGTGCGTTTCCCTCTCCCCGCGGCGGGGAGAGCTTCAGGGTGAGGCGCATTGTCTACTGCGCGGTCCATCCGCCGTCGATCGGGATGACCGCACCGGTGATGGAGGCGGCATCGTTTCTCACAAGGAAGGCGGCGATCTCAGCCACTTCGGAGACCTGCACCGCATGATCGGCGGCCAGCTTTGCGCGGAGCTTCTCGATCTGCGCCGCGTCGCCGAAGCCGTTGAGGATCACGTTGGTGCCGCCGCTGGCGAGCGTGGTGGCGATGCCTAGGCCGATGCCGCTGGTCGATCCGGTGACCAGTGCTGTTTTCCGAGCGGACATTTGAAACTCGTTCAAGCCGTGAATGAAGAGGTCAGGGGCGCGCCCACGCCGAAACCGAACACGGAGTTGCCGTCATTCGATCCTGCCAGGTCCGTTCGTAAGGGTATGGTGGCCCCGTTCGCAGGCTTAGT
>JBDTRG010000024.1:0-13273 GCA_039931775.1 Betaproteobacteria bacterium
GTAGCGCTCGCCGCGTCTGCCGTGACGAAAAAGCCCGCTGGTTGGCGGGCTTTTTTTATCCGGCCGCCCTGCCGATCATTGGCCGCGCAGGACACGATAGACGCTAACTTCTCGAGGATTTAAGAACCTGATCGACGCCGGTCGTTTGGCGGTCCCGATCAACTCCAGACCGGCGGACGACGGAGAAGCGAATACACCGCGATTCGTATCGCAGACGACGACCTCATCGGCTGCGAATTGACCCTTGTTGATCGCTTCGGCATTCCGCGGCGAGATCGTCGCCAACAAGCCCGAGTTGTAGAAGGGCATGTTGAGGGCGTTCTCTTGGCCGGTGCACAGGTAGGGAATGGTCGAGTCCGAAGTCAGATTCACGATGCGCCTGCGCCCATCGCAGACGTACTTCGTGAGCTCCTCGTAGTAGTTCTTGACGTCTGCCTGAAACCGGTGACCTCTGAATATCGGAATTTCGAGCGTCGAGTGCCGATCGAGCAGGTTCGCCGTCGAAAACCGGTGTTCCGGGCCTTCGGGCGGGGCCTCGACGATCGGCCAGACGATCGACCAGTTTTCACCGTCGAGCCGTGCGGGAAAGTTCGCGAGCAGGAACGCAACCAGCGCTACCAGCGTAAGGTTCGCGCCGAACTGCCGACGAGCCGGCGCATCACTAGGAACGCAGAGCGAAACGAGACAGGCAAATCCGAGGTACATGGATATTCCGGCATTCTGAAGCCTGAATGTCTCGTAGAGCTGCAAACCCTGCACGATACCGGCCATGCCGAGGAGCGCAACGAATATAACGACCCCGGGCGGCAGCGCGCGTCCTCCGATCGAGCGATCGTCCTTGCCGAAAGTCATCATGCACAAGACCGCGAGATTGCTTGCAATCAGGCTCGTGAATATCCACGCTTTGAGGTCTTGCGGAATCAGAACCGACACGAGTACCGTGTTGACACTTACGGCGCCCACCCCGTACGTCGCGGTGGCGAGGGCGAAATTCTGCCGGTACCACGGACCCAGATTCCCCTGCAGGTAGAGGAACGCGAAGTAGCCCGATGTCAGCAAGGCGAAGACGCCGATCGCGACGGCGATTTCCCTGGACCTCGCGCGGCTGCTGATCGACGCCAAGCCGACATACGCGGCCATCGCGGCCACGACGTTCACGAAGTAGGTGTTGCGGAACAGGAATGCGAGGAACAGGAAAAGTCCCGACGCTGCGGCGGCGATCGCGGACCCCCCGCCGCGCTTGATCATGCAGTAGCAGGCAACGCATAGGCACAGTCCGGCAAGATAGTCCGGCCATGGATAGCTCGGGAACGGATGCACGAGGAAAGCAATCGTCGTGATTGCCGCAGCACGAACAGTCGAGGTCAGTTCCAGGAGGCCCAGGAAGAGGACGGCGAAGGTGAGCGCATAGGCCACCGACACGACGAATCCGATCGTCGAGAAATTGATCGGCATCACATGGCTCAGGACGCTGTAGAGCATTGGCTGACCTGCGCCATACTGGATGAATACCTCGGAAAACAGGCTCCGGCCGCGGATGAAGTCCAACGCGGTTCCGAGGATGAATCCCCAATGGTGCGCGTCGCTGTTGTAGATCGAGTACACAGCGCCCATCAGCGCCGACAACGCGGCCAGCATTGCCACATAGACGCCGGCGAGCGCTTTCCCCGTTGAAGCGGTCATGCCGGTGGTGAGGGGCACAATGAGAAAAGGCCCGCCGAACCGGCGGGCCTTTTCGTTCGCGGGTCGCACCGCGCGCCAGTCGCCGGCATCGCGGTCACTTCAGCTTCATTTCCTTGTACATGACGTGCTTGCGGGCGACGGGATCGAACTTCTTGATCTCCATCTTTTCGGGCATCAGTTTCTTGTTCTTCGACGTCGTGTAGAAATGGCCGGTGCCGGCCGACGATTCGAGCTTGATTTTTTCGCGCATGACATTGCTCCTGGGGTGCGGTCAGATACGCTCGCCGCGCGCGCGCAAATCAGCGAGCACGACCTCGATGCCGTTCTTGTCGATGGTGCGCAGTGCGGCGTTGGAGAGGCGCAGGCGGATCCATCGGTTCTCGCTTTCCAGCCAGAACTTGCGCCGCTGCAGGTTGGGCAGGAACCGCCGCTTGGTCTTGTTGTTGGCGTGTGAAACGTTGTTGCCCACCATCGGGGCTTTGCCGGTGATCTGACAGACTCGAGCCATGGCTCGCTCCTTCGGGTTCGAAAACTGCGTATGCGCAAAGCCGAAGATTATAACCGAATTTCCGGTCCCCGATCAAGCGTTTACGCGGCCGGTTAGCGGGTCAAACTAGACCACTACCCGCGGCCGATCCTGATGGCCCCGCGATAGACCGGCACTCACCGACGCTGCAGCCTCTGATGCAAGGAGGCCCGTCTTGCCGCAGCCTTCAGTATGAGGTCCCTGATAACTCGGCGCGGCATCGCGAGGGCACCGGCGATGCGGGGCCAGACCGAGGGATCGCCGGAAACATAGGGCAGGCAAGCCGGAAGTGCCGCGAGCAACGCGGGTTTCCCCGATCCGCGGATTGCGTTCCAGACGAATTGGTTCGCCGTCGAGCGAGCCACGAACCGGACACAGTCCCGACGCAAGCCCGCCGGCACGAGGTCGCCGCCGAGATCTCCGTAGGCGGCGAGCACCTCGTCGGCAAGCATCCGCGTCTCCAGCGCCCACGTCAGCACCGGGGTGCCGCTCGACACATTGTCGGTCGTCATGAATGTGTAGTGGGCTAGGTGAGTCGCGACACAGCCAACGCTCCCCCGGAACGCCAGCTTCGTCCAAAAGAACATGTCTCCGAACACCCGGCGCTCCGGAATGGGACCGATGGCGCGAAGGTCGGCCATCCGGGCGACGCACGCGCACCAACACACCTCGCGCTTGCCGGCGAAAAACGCGGAGATGAAATCCGAACCACCTTCCGTTTCCGGGCCTGTGATACCGGGGACGGCAACGCTCCCGTAATGCGTGATGCAACCGGTATAGACGAACGCCAGCCCTTTGTGGCGGCGAAAGTGCTCGAGCACCCGGTCGACGAATTCCGGTTCGATGTAATCGTCGTCGGAGAGCCCCAGAAAGAACTCGCCCGAAGCCTGATCGAGCAGGAAATTGCCGTGGTCGGTTGCAGGGATGGTGCATTCATGTCGGATGTGGCGCAATCGGTCGTCCCGATATCTGGCGAGGACCGCCGGAGTTTCGTCCGCCGAACCATTGTCCGAAACGATGATCTCGATATCGGGGGCTGTCTGCGCCAGCGCACTCTCGACGGCCCGCGCCACGAGGCGAGCACGGTTCAACGTCGGAATGACAATGGTCAGTGATGGACGGGACCTCGCCATGCTGGCCATCATGTCGGCCGTGAGAGACCGTCCGCCTCATTGGCAAGCATTGCTGCCGTAAGACGCCTGTAATAGATCAATACGATGGGAATCCCGACCAGGGCGCAGCCCAGATTCGCCAGGGCGATGTCACGCGGCGCGCCATAGCGGGCAGAAAGCCAGACGGCCACTACGGTAACCAAGCCGCCGAGGACACTAGCAGTCAACAACGGCTCCCGTCGTTCGGCCCGCAGAAACACGGCGAAGCAATTGACAACGTGATGCACGACGGCAGCGCAGAAGAGTGTGCCTGTCGTCGTCAGGTCGGCTAGCCTGCCCACGAACGATACCCCCTTTTCGTCCATCCACCACAGCGCAACGAGCGAGCCGGCAGCAAGGAGCGCCGCAAGCGCAGTCGACCCGGCCAGCATCCGCCAGAACGCGCGTTGCGTCTCCTCGAACTTCCGCTCTGCGATCAGTCCGACATAACGAGACACCTGGCTCAACGGCCAGACGGTCGTGACGAGCAGCATCATGTTCATCATGGCGAGGGACATCCCGAATCTGCCGGCGACCGAGGTCCCCTGTTCGATGAGTACGATCGGATTGAAGGACTGGAAGATCAGGAAACCACTAAGACCGCTGAGCCCGATTCTCCACTGGAATGGCCAGACCTCCTGTCGCCAATTGAAATGTGCGGGGACGGACTCGGCCGGTGGCCTGGTGTGATCTCCGACTTGCCGGAGCCAGAGTGCCGCAAGGGCGGGACGCACGCTCCAGTAGGCACAAAGGCTCCACAATCCGGCTCCGCCAACCAACGCGGCGATAAAAACACTTCCCCCCAGCGCCTCCTGCAAGAGTCGGAATCGCCATGCCACCGTGGCCGACCGCCCCCCTTCCACGAGAACGACTTCCAAGTTGACCAATTGCGAAACGAACACCGCAATGATGAAGGCGATCCAAGGTCCCGCCCAACCGATCGCAACCTGACCGGCGTCGGGTCTTCCGGACACGATCAACGCTCCCAAAGCGCCGACAATGATGGTTGCGGCGGAAAGGACCAGCCGATTTATCCGGTTGGCTTGATTCCGGAAGGCACCCAACCGCCCCGCCTGATCGGCAAACCTGAAATGGCTTGCCGTCTGCAGGGCCGCGTAGGAAATTCCGAAGTCGCTGAGCTGAAGCAGCGCACCAAGACTCATGAAGACGAAGAAAAGCCCTTGTTCTTCGACGCTGAGACGCCACGCCACGCACAGTGCCGCGGCGAGCATTGTGGCACCCTGCACCCCCCGGGCGAGCAATGCGAAGACGATTTCCGAGTGCAGACCGAGTTTATTGTTCTGCACGGTGCGTTCTACGGTGCAGCAGGAGAAACTTCGAGTCCGAGTCTTGCGAGCAATGGCGGGAGCGACACATCTGGTTGACCTAGCCGCCGCCCGGCAGCGCATAGAGCACGGTATCAAAGCTGCCGTGCCCGTGGCCGCGGATCTCCAGCCGGTAACCAAGATTCCAGCCGGCGATCTGCTGCGGGATTTCCCAGAGGTCCTGAGGTCGATGGTAGAGCGCAATCGCGAGAGAAGGGCGTGCGTCCGCGATCGTACGGCGCGCGCCTTCGAGCGCATCGCGTTCGGCTCCCTCGACGTCCATCTTCAGGAGCGTCGGTCGGAATCCGGGTAACGCTTCGTCAATCGCGACGCACTGGATCACGGCGTTGCCGTCTGGCGTTTCGTGGCTCCCCATTCCGGCACCCGAAGCGAACCGAACGATCCGCGTCGAATCCGCGACGCCGCATGGGAAGCAGGATGCGGCACCGTGGCGGCGGACGCGGGCGGCGAGCGCCACGAAGTTGGCGGGGTCGGGTTCGAAGGCCGCAATCGCGTCGAAACCGTAGCCGGCGCGAGCCAACGCTTCGACAGTATCACCGTCAAAGGCACCACAATCGATGAAGCGAATCGGATTCGACCATCGCGGCAGGCTGGCGGGGAAATACTGATCGGCGGTGCAGGGCGCCGGCAAGCGCGAGTAGTCCCCGCTCAGCCGAAACGCGAGCACATCGCTGAACCAGCGGCGGCTGGTCGCGTCGCCCAGCAGCGCCATCGCCGCCTCGATCTCGCGCTCACGTCCGCGATAGAAGATGCGTGCGGTCAGCCAGAAGCGATAAGGCTGCCCGTCCGGAAAGTGGTTATGGAAGTCGACCATGTTGAGGACGCGGCGAAAGCCGAGGCCGCGTACCTGCGCAATCAGCAGGACCATGTCGACGGCGTAGTTGTGAACCGCGACTACGACGTCGAGCTCGCCCGCCGGCCAACGTCCGGGCCATTCGGCGGGGCGATGCACGGGGATTCCATCGAGGCGCTGCCCCGAAACGGCTGCAGCGTCGAGGAATGCGACCACGCGATGGCCGGTCTTGCCAAGGTACGCGCTCACCGCCCTTCCGCAATTGCCGGCGCCATACACGACGACCTCGCGTGACAGTGGCGCAACGGCGAACGGCGTCCGGATGAGCTCGTCGATCTCCGCATTCATCGCAGTCAGCCAAGCAAGTCGCGGAGCGAGCATTTCGGAAGGCGGAATTCCGTGTTCAATCGATGGCCTGCGCGCTTTGCCGCACTGCCCGGATCTCCTCGGAGGGCAGGAACGGAAACATGTCCTCAAGCTCCGGCGTGCGGATGACCCCGTCGACCATGCGGGACTTGAGCCTGGGTTGAAACTCCTGCCTGCGGTCGAGCGGCACCGAACAGACGACGGGGCCGTCGCGAGCAAGTACCTCGCCGAGCTCCTTGCGCCAGCCGTCACGCGTGAGCTCGGACGACGGCAATCCGAACGCTTCGCCGATCCGAGGAAAGTCTGGAAACGTGATGCCCGACTCAGGCGACGCACCGAATTCGCGGCCGAAGAAATTCCACTGCGTCTGCTTGATCGACAGGTAGCCGCCGTTGTCGAGCACCAGCACCTTCACGTTGGCACCCAGCGCGCGGAGCGTCTGCAGCTCCTGGATGTTCATCATGATGCTGCCGTCGCCAGCCAGGCAGACCACGCGCGCATCCGGGCGTGCAATCGCGGCGCCGATCGCCGCCGGCAGATCGTAGCCCATGGACGCGCTTCCCGAGTTGCTGAACAGGCGCATGCCCGGCTTCAAGCGCCCGATCTGGAACGGGACGATGGTGGCCGTGGCGTCGCCGCACACCACGATGTCGTTCTCCGAGAGCTGCCGGAACAGCTCATCGACGAAGTGGTACGCATTGATCGCGTCCGGAGACACCGGATAATCTGTCGCCACCGGCGAATATTTCCGGCGAATCGACTGGCACCAGCGCAGCCAGCCTTCATGCCTCGGCGCCCAGTTCGCGGCCGAGGCCGCTGCGCGCAGCTGGTCGAGAAATGGCGCAAGGTGAGCTGCGACCACGAGGTCGGCGCGCACGTAGGGCTTGTCGAATTCGGCGGGATCGATGTCCACCCAGATCTTCCGGGCGTTGCGCGCAAAACTCGCCCAGTTGTAGCTCACTTGGCGAATGTTGAGGCGGGATCCGAGCACCAGGACACAATCCGCGTTTTGCACCACGAAGTTTCCGGCCCGCGTACCGATGGTTCCTGGCCGGCCCGCATAAAGGGGATGGTCGTCGTGGATGAGATCGTGCGTCCACGCCGTGACAACCGGTATGCCGAGATGCTCGGCCACCTCGAGGAAGGTCCGTTCGGCGCCGGCGATTCGCACGCCGGAGCCAGCCAGGATGACCGGCCGCTTCGCGCGGCTCAATTCCGCCAGAATCGAAATGCACCTTTGCGCGTCCGGGACAAGCGGGGACGGATACGCGAGCGGCAGGTCAGCACGAATCCCTTCGGGCATCGGCGCACCCTGCACGTCGACCGGAACATCAATCCACGCCGGTCCGGGACGACCGGTGACCGCTTCGACGAGCGCTGAGTCGACCGCGTCGGGAATCTCCTCGGGCGAGCGAACGAGGCGGCGCCACTTCGTGACCGGCGCCGCCATCGCCATGATGTCGACCTCCTGGTCGCCGAGCTGGCGCAAGCCGGGGATCGGGTTCAGCGCGAGCAGCGTTTCCCTCTTCACCTGCCCGGAAACGACGACCATCGGGATCGAGTCCGCGTAGGCGCCGAACACGCCGTTCAACGCATTGATGCCGCCGGGGCCGGTCGTCACATTGACGATTGCCGGGCGGCCGGCAATCCTCGCGTAGCCTTCGGCGGCCATTGCGGCCGCCTGCTCGTGGTGGAAGTACACCTTTTTCAGCCCGGGCTCGGCGCCGAACGCATCGTTGAGGTGCATCGCCCCGCCCCCCGTGACTCCGAACACGTGAGTCAGTCCCTGGCCCGCCATGCGCCTGGCGATGTAGTCGGCGCCCCGATTCTTCATCCCGCCCTCCCTGGCAGCGTGTCCCGCATAGGCAGGGCATCCGCCGTCGTCGAAGGCGCGGTCGACTGAAGGCGCGCATCGGATTCTTCGAAATTGATGCGCTCCCTTTCGATGACGAGCGGGCGGGCCTTCACCTGTGCGTAGATTGCCCCAACGTATTCGCCGATGAGACCCACGAACAGCAGTTGCACGGAAGCAAAGAAGAATGTGCCGATCAGCAGCGGCGCGAGGCCGAGCTCGAAGGTCTGCCATCGGACGAGCTTGATGACGAGGTACGACAGCGCGATCAGCATGCTCAGCGCGGAGAGCGTCACCCCGACAATCGTCATGATGCGCAGCGGGACCTTCGAGTGGCTCGTGAGGCCGAGGACCGCGTAGTCGAGTAGGCTGACGAACGTGTAGCTGGACTTGCCGTGGCGACGCGACGGCTGGTGGTACTCGATGAACTCCTTCTCGAAACCGATCTCGACAACCATGCCCCGGAAGTAGGGGTCCGGCTCGTGCAGCTCGCGCATGACCTGGACGACGGACGAGTCGTAGAGGCCGAACCCGATGAAGTTGGATATCTGCTGGACGCCGGAAAAGCGCGTCATCAGCTTGTAGAAAATCTTGCGACACTGACGGAGGAACCAGCCCTCCTCGGCGCCGGTCCGCACCGCGACGACCATCCGGCACCCCTTCTCCCACCTTGCCACCATCTCGGGAATGATGTCGGGTGGCGTTTGCAGGTCGGCGAGGACCGGGACGACCGCGTCGCCCTTCGTCGCCAGGAGCCCGTGGAAGCTCGAACGCGCCGCGCCGAAATTTCGCGAATTCACGATCACCTTCAAGCGCGGGTCGTTGGCCGCGAGGTCCCTCAGGATTTCCACCGTGCGGTCCGCCGAGCAGTTGTCGATGAAGACATGCTCGTAGTCGTAGCCGGCGAGCCGGGTTTCGAAGAGCTCCCTGATCTGCCGATGACATTCCGCAATGCCGGGTTCCTCGTTAAAGCACGGCGTCAGAATCGAGATCGTCTTTCTGTTCATCAGCGAGCCACCACCAGGGGATTAAGAAGCCCGGAACCGGCAATCGACGCGGCGATCTGATCGCCGTGCAGGACCGAAGCGATGACGATCGTAACGTCCGGGTCGAGATCTTCCAGGACATCTTCCGGGGCGTGGATGCTGTGTCCGAGCAGCGCGAGTCCCTGCTTGCCGGGATCGCGATCGACGACGCCGACGAGGTTGCAGCGCGCGAGCGGCGAGGCCTGCAGCAACCTCTGCGCATGCGAACCGGCCCCCCACAGCAGGACCGGGCAGCCCCTTTCCGCGAGATCATCGAGCCCAGACCAATCGAGCGCATTCGGCGAGGACTCGACGTACGCGGCGAGCGCCGTGCGCAGCGCAGTCTCTGGCGCGGGCTTGCGAATGGTGGCGCTCTTCCGCAAGAGCGCCCACGCCGCAGGGTAGAGATTGTCGCCGTCCACGCGCAGATCCCGCTCGCCGTCGCACAGGACATCGAATCCAGTGACCCGTGCGAGGTTGTGGAGCGTCGCGCGATCGAAGTGATTGATGTGCTCCGAATCGAAGAAATAGAACGGGACAAATTTGTCTGCCACATAACGGCTGGCGTCGGGAACTTCCACGTAGCAGACGCCGTCCTGATCCAGCAGGTTACGCACCGCGAGCATGGCTTTGCGCACGTCGACCAAATGCTCGACGACGTGCGAAAGGATCACGACGTCGCAGGTCGCTTCCTCAGGCGGCGCCTGATGAATGTCCGAGAACATGCCCTGCCGACAGGCGAACCCATGCCTCCTGACACGCTCGACGCATGCGGGCGATGGGTCCATGCCCGCGAGGTTCTCGAACCCGCAGTCTCGCAGCGCCAGCAGAAGGCCGCCGCCTGCGCACCCGATGTCCAGCACACGGCTAGCGATGCCGCGCGGCAGCGATTGCTGTGCGATGAGCGCCGCAGTCTCCGCCAGCCGCTCGCGGTCAAGCTCGGACGTTCCCCCGCCGGTTCCGAAAGACCGGTCGTCGTACCTGGAGAATTGCCGGTAGTGAAGATCGTAGGCGCGCTGAGGCGCGCTGGTATCGGCGAAGCAGGTGCCGCAGATCTCGCAGGAAGCCACGGTGTAGGCAGACGGAAGCGGTGAGCCTTCGGGAAGCACGAAGCACTGCCCGTGCAACGCGACGGCCTCGTGGCCGCCGCAAATCGGACACGCACGAATCGTCGCGTACGCTTGCGGACTCATCGGCGGACACCGACTGGCGTGTACGATGGGCCCTCCACTCCTCGCGACGCCGCGGGCGTGAGGGCTCGCAGCGTGCGTTCGATCGCGTCGACGAGCGGTATCGTCACCGTAAGGCCCAGCTCGCGGCGCGCCTTGCAAACGTCCGGCACGTATCGGTCCGCCTGGACCGGGGCGCCTCCCTCCCCTCGACCCGCCGCCTCCGGAAGCAAGACGTCAACCCCGCCGGCCTCCGCCACCATCGATGCGAGGTGCTGTACGGAAACGGCCTCGTCCGAGCCCACATTGAAGATCGCGCAACGATCGGCATCCGCCGTCGCCAGGCGCAGCAGCCAGATCGCCAGGTCATCGGCGTGCAGGTAACTCCGAATGACAGGGTGCCGGGCCTTGACCTCGATCGGTTCGCCACGCAGCGCGTTGCCGATGAAGTTGCCGATCGCGAAATGCTTGTCTCGCGGCAGCCATGATCCGACAAACGCGAAGCAGCGCGCGATGCGCGCGGAAATTCCGGAGCCCGCTGCGAATTCACCTACGAGCGCCTCGGCGGCCCGCTTGGCCTGCGCATAGGCTTCCTTGTGGGGATCGGCGCTCGATAACAAGGGAGTGTCCTCGGCCAGCGCCGCGATCCCCGGCGGCTGGCGGCCGTACACAGCTCCCGAGCTCACATGCAGCAGGCGCGGACGAAGTTTTGCGTCGCGAACGACCTCGCACACACGGCGCGTCCCATCAACGATGATCCGCGCCTCCGCGGACGGGTCCGCCTGGTAGCGCTGCGCATCCGAGGATGCTGCGGCGTGAATCACGACATCTGCGCCGAACGTCGAGTCGAGCCGCAGAACGTCGGCGTCTATCAGCTCGACCCCTGGGTCGCACAGCTCGGGCGCGTCGATACGCAGGCGACTGGCGTTGCGCGCGACGGCGACGATCCGATCGACGCCGAAGGGGCGCAGCAAGCCGCGTCGATGGGCATCGAGGATCGACTTCCCGAAAAATCCGGTGCCCCCGGTCAGGAGCACCGTCTTGTGGGGAGCGACGGGCATTTGATCCACAGCGGAAGCGTGAACGCGAGCGTCACAGACCGCGATTGAGGATCAGCGAGCGCAGCGCCGGATTTTCGCTGTAAGGGCCGGCGATGTGGCCGATCGTCAACGCCTCGTCCGCATTGATGGGCGTGACCAGGCGTTCCCCGCTCATGACCTCCCGGCAGGACAGCTGGCCCTTGCGCAGCGGAACAGCCAGGTAGAAATCGTCCGCGAAGGTTTCGCGCGTGAAGACATAGCCGCCGTCTATGTCGCGCCGCGCGTAGACGCCGCGTACCAGAGCGTCGAGGTACTCGACCTCCTTGCGGCCGATCACGCGCTTGCCCCCACCCGATCCACCGCACATCTCGCGGGCTTTCTGGAATGCCTTGAACCATTCGTCGATCTGTTCGGGCAGAGAGCAATAAGGCGCCACTTCCTTGTCGCCGTGCCGAATATCGATGTGACGCTCCCAGGTGCGGGCGCCTTTGCCGTAGGAGATCAGCATCGACGAGTGCCAATCGCGGAATTCGTGCGTGGACAGGCCGATCACGTGCTCTGGATAACGAAGCCGAAGGTAGTCGATCTGATTGAGCTCGAGCTGATCGTCCTCCGACGGGTAGAGCGACACGCAATGATTGATCGCCAGCGGGATGTTGCGCTTCTCGAAGAAATTGACCAGGTCGTCGAGGTCCTTTTCGGACGCGCCGCCGGAAGACACGATCACCGGGCGGCGCGTCGACGCGACCTTTTCGAGCAGCGGCCAGTCGTTGAGATCGGAACTCGCCACTTTGATGATCGGAAAATCGAATTGTACGCAGAGATCCACCGACGGCTCGTCGAACGGCGTCGCCATCGGCATGCAGCTCAACGACCGGATCTCCTGCACCATCTGGGCAAAGCCCTCGCGGGACATCCGAGTCGCTTCCGTCTTCTTCACGTACCGCAATGTGTCGGTACCCTTGAAGCTGGGGTGGATGAACTCGTCCACATCCCGAAACTGCAGCTTGATGGCCGCCCGCACGTTGTTGTAGCGGGCGACGACGGCATGGTCGCGGATGATCTTCAGGCCACGCTCGACGCTGCCCCAGTGATTGTTGGCGAGCTCGAGAACGAAGAGGTTCTCGAAGATGTCGCGGTCGCGCTGTTGAATCATTGCATCCTCGCTGTATCGCAGTTAGAAATTCACGCCGAAATACGTTTCGATCTTCGAAGCGACGAAATCGAGCATTTCTTCGGTTAGGCCGGGGTAGACGCCGATCCAGAACGTGTCGTTCATGATCCGGTCCGTGTTTTCGAGATCGCCGCACACGCGATACTTCCGGTCCGCCATCGACGGCTGCCGGGTCAGATTGCCTGCAAACAGCAACCGCGTGCCGATCCGGTATTGGTCGAGATACTCTAGAAGTTCGACGCGCCGCGTACTCGATTGATCGCGCAGCGTGAGGAGGAATCCGAACCAGGACGGGTCCGTTCCCACCGTCGCCTCGGGGAGGATCAGAAATTCCTCTACCGACCTTAATCGGTCGTTGAGGTAGGCGAAGTTGTGTTTGCGCGCCGCGATGAAGCCTTCGAGGCGCTCCATCTGCGCCAGCGCGCACGCCGCCTGCATGTCGGAGATCTTGAGGTTGTAGCCGATGTGCGAATACGTGTACTTGTGGTCGTAACCGAAAGGAAGCCTGCCCAGTTGCCAGCAGAACCGCTTGCCGCACGTGTTTTCCATGCCGGGCTTGCAGTAGCAGTCACGCCC
Source organism: Betaproteobacteria bacterium (assembly GCA_039931775.1). Taxonomy (GTDB): domain Bacteria; phylum Pseudomonadota; class Gammaproteobacteria; order Burkholderiales; family Casimicrobiaceae; genus CAIWHR01. Next base: position 12,702 of record JBDTRG010000024.1, read on the forward strand.
CCAGTCGCGGAACGATTCCATCACACGTCGAAGGTCGTCGTCGTTCGTGAATACGGCACCACCCTCGCCCATTGTGATGTGGTGGGCGGGGTAGAAGCTCAGCGTACCAATGTCTCCGAACGTGCCGACCAGGCGCCCGTCGTAGGTCGAGCCGAGGGCGTCGCAGCAGTCCTCGATCAGCCATAGGCCGTGCTTCGTGGCGATCCGCCTGACCTCGCCCAGGTTGAACGGATTGCCGAGCGTGTGCGCCAGCATGATGGCTCGCGTCCTTGGGCTGATGGCGGCTTCGATGCGCGAAACGTCGATGTTGTACGTCGGAATGTCGACGTCGACGAACACAGGCACTGCGCCGAATTGCAGAATCGGGTTGACCGTCGTTGGGAATCCTGCCGCTACCGCGATGACCTCGTCGCCGGCGCGCAGAGCGCGCTCCCCGAGGCTCGGCGACGTGAGAGCCGAGAACGCGAGCAGGTTTGCCGACGAGCCGGAATTGGTCGTGAGGACGTGCTTGACGCCCAGAAATGTCGCGAGGCGCTGCTCGAAGGCGTCGTTGAATCGGCCGGTCGTCAGCC
>JBDTRG010000025.1:0-7253 GCA_039931775.1 Betaproteobacteria bacterium
GAGGTCGGCTCGTTGAATACGATGACATCCGGATTCTTCATGATCCCGCGGGCGATGGCGAGCCGTTGTCGCTGCGAATAGGAAAGCCGCGTTCCTGCATTTCCCACTGCGTATTGCAGTCCCAGACGCAGGAGCTCCGGTTCCATGCCCACTTCCGCCGCGACCTCGCGGAAAATGGTCTTCGCGCGATCCAGTGCATTGGCCTGGTCGACAGCAACCCGCCCGAAGAGAATGTTGTCCTGGATCGAAAGGCCCGAGCTGAAGCGCTCCGGCTCGAAGAATTCGATGACGTCGCCGCGGTCTGCATATCTGCGGCGGAACTCCGCGCGCGCCGCGACGATGTTGTCCCTCATCGTGGCGCCCTCCGTGTCGCTGAACACGCCGAGACGGTGCTGGGCCACGACTATCCGGAATGTCAACGCAAGCAGGCGCGCGCTCTCCTCGTCCGAGAGCGCGGACATGCCCTCGGTATCTATTTTCGCGACCAGCACCCGGAAATCCGGCAGGTCGTCCGCGCTGATGAAGCTGTATTGGTCGAACATGGGGCTGTCGGACGGAACGTCGGCGAACAGCTCGATCATCAAGCCGGCCACCTTGGCGCCTGCGGCGTAGAAGTCGTCGAGCAATCCGACGTCGCGCAGCAGCTCGATGACCTCGCGGTTGCTGGCGAGGTTGGCGGGCTGGAAGTCCGGGCGTCGCGGTAGTCCGAACAGCAGGTTCTCCGCGATGCTGATATTGGAATGAAAGGCGTTGCGGTCAAAGAGCTCGATGTAGGGCTCCAGGCCTTCGCGGTGCACGCGTTCGCGGATATGCGCGCGCGCCGCGAGGGCCATCGTGGCGAGAACGGGATTTGCCACCGGATCGACCGTGCTCGCGAGACCGAAGAGCATGACCTCCCGATCCATTTCCAACAGTCGCAGGGTGGCGAGCGCCGAATCGGTCAGCTCGCGTTCATCTGCGACGCCCGCCGCCTCGTAGTCGATCCAGTCGGCGCGGACATCGTGCACACTGTTGCCGGCGGCCAGCGCCTCCCGCCGGCGCACCTGTTGCTGGTGCGTCCCTGCCGCGTCGTAGGTGGCCGGCTTGATCGGTTGGTGCTTGAGGCCATAGAAGAGGTTGTGCGCGATCGTTCCGGAAAAGATGTGGGCGTTCTGGGTGGCATAGGCGATGCGCCGACCGGGAATCGCCTGGTGCACGTCGGTGAAGTTGAAGCCGCCGACGAGTACCCGTCCGCCGCTCGGAAAGGTCAGACGGGCGACGAGGTGCACAACGTCGTCCTTGCCGCTGTGCCCGCCGCCGACCAGCGCCACGTGCTCACCGGCGGCGATGGTGCAAGACACGCGATCGACGCGATTGATGACGCCGTCCTCGCTGTAGACGAGCGCCGTGGTCGCGATTTCGCCGCCGAGCGCCGTGACCTTCGGCGGCGCATCGGAGATCAACTTCGCGTCGAGGAGGCCCGGCGGCTCGAACTGCGACACGATCTGCTCGTACTTGATCCGCACGTCCTCCTTGGTCGAATACCAGGCAAGGAGCTCCTTCCACGGATCGAGAATGTCCTTGTACGCCCCCAGCACGGCGACCAGCGCGCCCAGCGAAAGGTCGCCCTTGATCACGAAATACCCGCCGACCGAGTAGAAGAAGAACGGCGTGACCTGCGCCAGGAAATTGTTGAGAAATTTGACGAAGAACTTGCGCTTGTAGATATCGACGCGGATGCCGAAGATCGTTCCCAGCCGGTCGCTGATGTCGGCCGCCTCGAGGTGGAACGTGTCGTTGCCACGGATCTCGGCGGATCCCGACACGGACTCGCCGATGCGATCCGACAACGCGCGCGCGGTTTGCACGCGTTCCTTCGACAGCGCATTGATCTTGCGTTGCAGGCGGGGAATCAGATAGACCTGCGGCGGGTAGAGCGCGACGGCCGCCAGGCCAAGCCACGGATTCTGGTTGAAGATGAAGATCAGGTACGTCAGAAGCAGCCCCCCCTGGAAGACCGGCAGGTTGATCGACTCGCCGATGAAGTTGCCGACGGGCTCGGTCTCGGAGACGATCATCGGGATGATCTCGCCGGCCGACATGGTCTTGAATTGCGGCAGAGGAAAGCGCAGCACCTTTTCGTAGAGATCGTGCCGCAGGCGCCGCATCGTGCGCTCGCCGACAATGCCGCGGAATACGTTGAGCCAGTATTTGATCGCGCCGTTGATCGTGATCAGCGCGAGCAGCAGGATCGACAGCGCCATCAGGTAGGAGACCTGCGTGACGTCGAAGCCCAGGAACGTTGCCGGGATGTTCTTGCCGCCGATCGCGTTGTTGACGATCCGCTTGGGAATCTCGAGGTTGATGTAGATCAGCGGAAAACTGATCGCCGTCACCACGAGCAGCCAGATCTGGTCGCGCCACGTGTGGTGGATGATGTAGCGGAAAAGGGAGCGTTCCATGCGCGGGCTGGCTCGGCGGGCGATGTCTCGACAGCGGTGCCGCGCGTCGATTGCGGGCGGTCGCCGGCAGCGAGGGAGATGTCGGATTCGATGTTAACATCATGGACTTGCCTCGCGCGTCGGCGGCCAGGTCCGGCGCGTCCGGCCGCCGCGCGGCCGAGGGCATCGAGCAGAACGGGATCCGGATGGATGGTTCGCGTGCCACCGGCGTCATCGCAGTCGTCCTCAAGGGCTATCCGCGGCTGTCGGAAACCTTCATCGCTCAGGAGATCCTTGCGCTCGAACAGCGCGGTCTGCGCCTCGCGCTCTATTCGCTGCGCCACCCCACCGACGACGACGCGCATCCGATCCACGCCGAAATCAGGGCGCCGGTCACCTACCTGCCCGAGTATCTGCACGACGAGCCGGCGCGAGTATGGCGAGGCTGGCGCCGCGTGCGCCGCCTGCCCGGCTATCGCGCAGCGCGCGCGACGTGGTGGCGCGACTTCCTGCGCGATCGCACGCGCGGACGCATCCGCCGCTTCGGCCAGGCCCTGGTGCTCGCCGCAGAAATGCCCGCCGAGATCGCGCATCTCTACGCTCACTTCCTGCATACGCCGGCGTCGGTCACGCGCTATGCGGCCCTCGTCCGCGGGCTCGCGTGGAGTTGTTCCGCGCATGCCAAGGACATCTGGACCCTCCCCGAATGGGAGAAGCGGGAAAAGCTCGCCGCCTCCGCGTGGATCACCACCTGTACCGGCGTCAATGCGAAGCACCTCCGTGACCTCGCCGGCCCTTCGCACCGGGTCGATCTCAACTATCACGGTATCGACACCCGCCGGTTTCCCCCGTCCACGCTCCGGCAGACGCCGCACGACGGCCATAGTTCTGCCTCGGCGGTGGCGCTCCTGGCCATTGGACGCGCCGTCGACAAGAAAGGGTTCGACGACCTCCTCCGAGCGCTCGCCCTCCTGCCGCCCGATCGGCACTGGCGACTCACGCATATCGGTGGCGGGCCGCTGCTTCCTGCGCTGGAGGCCTCGGCGCGCGCGCTGGGCCTTTCCGAGCGCATCGAGTGGCGCGGGCCACAATCGCAAGCGGCGGTCCTCGCCGCCTATCGCAGCGCCGACATCTTCGTTCTGCCCTGCCGGATCAGCGACGACGGTGATCGCGACGGGCTGCCCAACGTGCTGCTCGAGGCGCAAAGCCAGAGGCTCGCCTGCGTATCGACGACCGTTTCCGGAATCCCCGAGCTGATCGACGACGGCCGCAACGGCCTCCTGGTCGAACCCAGGGCGCCTGCGGCGCTGGCCGATGCCCTGGCCCGGCTGATCGCCGACCCTGCGTTGCGGGAGCGTCTCGGCGAGGCCGGCTACGCACGCGCGACCGGCGCGTTCGCGATGGACGCCAGCGCCGATCGGTTGGCAAGGCGGCTTGCGGACTCGGTCACGGCGGCCGGATATGCCGTCCCGGCGGCCCGATGATCCTCTCGCTGATCCGGCACGGCAGCACGAGCTGGAATGAAGAACGCCGGATCCAGGGACGGCGCGACATTCCGCTGTCCGAGGGCGGCCGCGCTCAGGTTCGAGCGTGGCGCATCCCCGTCGATTCCGGCGGTTCCCCACGCTGGGTGTCGAGCCCGCTTTGCCGGGCTATCGAAACCGCGGAGCTCCTCAACGGAAGCGCACCGCCCCAGGAGAGTGCACTGGTCGAAATGGACTGGGGCGACTGGGAGGGATGGCGCATCGACGATCTTCGCAACCGCAATGGGAACGAACTCGCGCGACGGGAGGCGCAGGGGCTCGATTTCCGGCCTCCGGGCGGCGAGAGCCCGCGCGAGGTGCTCGGGCGCCTGCGGCCCTGGCTGCTGGGCGTCGCCCAAAGTGACGTCCCGGTCGTTGCGGTGACGCACCTGGGCGTCCTGCGGGCGGTCTTGAGCCTCGCGACCGGGTGGGACATGGCGGGAAAGCCCCCGATCCGGCTGCAAGGCGACGCGTTGCACCGGTTTTCGGTGGACGCGCGCGGGCACGTCGCGGTGGCGTCGTGCAACATCCCGCTCGCTTCCGGGCAGGAAACGCTGGCGTCGTAAGCGTTGCCGGGCTCCGGTCGACTTAGCTAACCGTCACGGACCCGATCAGTCCACCCGACCCGACAGGGAACCCGCCATGACCGCAGCGCTCTCGACCCCGTTGAAGAAGAGGCTCGTCCGATGGACGCGCCGGATACCCCTTCCGGCGCGCATTGCCACACGCGTCCGCGCGCAGGAGGAGGCGAGCGAGATTCTCGTCGGATGGGTGCAGCTCGCCGTGGTCATCGGCTTTTCGATGGTCTACCTGATTTCGCCGAAGACGTTTCGTGCCGATACCCCTTTCCAGCCCGTGCCCTGGGCGCTTGCAACGTACCTGGCGTTCACCGTCCTCCGGTTGACGCTCGCCTATCGAAAACGCCTGTCGGAGTGGATGCGCTACCTGTCGATCGTCGTCGACATGACGCTCTTGCTCGGCCTCATCTGGAGCTTCCACCTGCAGTACGAGCAGCCGCCGTCGTTCTACCTCAAGGCGCCGACGGTCCTCTACATTTTCATTTTCATCGCGCTGCGTACGCTCAATTTCGATCCCCGCAAGGTCCTGACGGCCGGGCTCGTGGCGGTCATCGGCTGGCTGTTGCTGGTCGCCTACGTGATCACCGTCGATCCGCGCGACTCGATGATCACGCACAACTACGTCCACTACCTGACCTCGAACAGCATCCTGATCGGCGCCGAGGTCGACAAGGTGATCTCCATCATCGTGGTCACGTTGATCCTGGGCTACGCGATCATGCGCAACCGGCGCTTGCTCACTTATGCCGTCACGGAAAGCGCCAGCAACCAGGACCTCGCCCGATTCGTGCCGACCGATGTCGCCAACCTCATCAAAACGTCCGACGACGGTGTTCAGCTCGGATTCGGCGAGCCGCGCGAGGCAACGATCCTGTTCCTCGATCTGGAGGGCTTCACGGCGCTTTCAGAGCGGCTCGCCCCCGAGGTCCTGGTCAGCACGCTGAACGAGTTCTACGCGGCCGTCGCGGAGCCGCTCGGCCGGTACGATGGCGTGATCAATCAATTCCAGGGCGACGCGATCCTCGCCACCTTCAATGCGCCGCGCCTCAATCCGGAGCACGCGGCGAACGCCATTCGTGCCGCGCTGGAGATCCAGGCGCTTCTCAAGGTCCGGACGTTCGGCGACGGCCTCGTGCTGCGCGCTCGCATCGGGATCAACACCGGGGTCGTGATTCACGGACTCATCGGCACACCGGACCGGCTGGGGTATACGGTCATCGGCGACGAGGTCAACATCGCCTCGCGCCTGGAGGCGCTCAACAAGCAGTACGGGACGTCGATCATCGTCTCGGAGCAGACGCGCAATCGCGCCGGGCCCGACCGCTTCGCATGCGAGATGCTCGACGAGGCGCTGGTGCGCGGCCGCACGACGCCGACCCGGATCTACCGCGTCGACTAGGAAGGCGCCCCGGAAGCGCTCCGGTGGCCCTTGCCCGCGAGGTCGCCCAGCAATCGGCGCAGATTCTCGCGCGCCCTCGCCTCGTACTTGTCGCGAAAATAATCGGTCGAGAAAAAGCGGCGCCGGCGCTGCAGCCGGCTCAGGAAAAAGAGCTGCCCGGCGTGGTATTGCGCATCGCTTTTGTCCGGCGACTCCTCGCGCAGCAGCGCGCCGTTGCGCATGAACTCGCTCCAAGGCGCGCCGAAGCCGGCGAGGTCGATGTCGACGATGAAACGCCGGTCGTTGTCGCGCTCGCGGCCCGCGTGCTCGGTTGCCATGATGAGCCCGCAGACCCGGCGGCGCAGCGCGGGGCGCGCTCCCCCGGCAAGCGAGACGAACATGTCGGCGCTCGCCTGTTCGTTGGTCCGCGCATCCATCTCATATACGGCGTCGTGAAACCAGAGCGCGAGTTCGACCGCGTCCGGATCGTCGAGGAGATCCGCCACCTCGTCGAGGCGGCGCAGGCAATCGAAGATGTGATTAAGCGTGTGATAGCGGCGAAACGATGCGCTGAACAGACGCCACAGATGCGCGTAAACCGCCTTGCCGTCGGGCGAAGGCGGCGAGGATACGCACCGCTGCCACAGCGATTCGAAGCGCGCCGCCCCGGGCTTCGAGACGGCCTTCGCGTTGTGCCGCTCCCGGCCGCGCGGCGCATCCGCAGGTCCGGCGAGGCGATTACGGCGACGCATCGGGTAACGAGGCAGCCCCCGCGCTCTGGACCTGCGCCCGGAGCGACTCCAATTCCCGCTGCGCAGCTGACAACCGCGCATTCGACGCCGTGACGCGCGCGCTCAACTGCCGCATGACATCTAGCGCGCACTCGGGATTTTCAGTGATCAGGCGGAGGAAAATGTCGCCGGAAATGCGCAAGGCTCCGACGGCCGTCTTGGCGCGCACGGTCAGGCCCCGCGGGGCGTTCATGATGACGCCCATCTCGCCCTGCAGATTATTGCGGCCCACGACGGCGACAACGAACTCGCCGGCGCTCGTCTCGCCGATGATCTCGACCTCGCCGTCGAGGATGACGTAGGCGCTGTCGGCGGATTCGCCCTTGCGCATGAGGTCTTCGCCGGGCGCGAACTTGAGCGCGCGGCTGGTGAATGCCAGGAGTTTGAGCTTCGCGGAATCGAGGCCGCCGAAGAACGGCACCCGGCGCAGCATTTCCGCTTCCTGAAAGACATCCACTCGAATCCTCCGTGACCCTTGCGCAACAGAATACGACAACGCCGCGGCGGTGGAAAGGTCGGCCAGGAAGGACCCGGCGGCCGCCTGCTATGCTGCAGTGCATCCG